>DBXO01000049.1:24567-24729 GCA_002309635.1 Ruminococcus flavefaciens
AGCTTCTTTATAAGAGTGGTCTTTCCCGCACCGAGAAAGCCTGAGAAGATCGTGATTTTTGTCATGTGAACAACACTTCTTTCATATTTTTAAATTCAAAGAATATTATATCACATTGACAATAATAAATCAAGCCCCGAAAAGGCATAAAAACGGCTGGCG
>DBXO01000049.1:24774-40857 GCA_002309635.1 Ruminococcus flavefaciens
ATAACCTCTGCAAGCAGATTTGCAGGAAGCTGCTCATATCTTACGAACTCAAAGGTAAAGCTTCCGAGACCTCTTGTGGTCTGACGGAGATACATTGCGAAATCGTGCATCTCACGCATAGGCACCTCAGCCTGTATAACTGTATTTCCGCCGCCTGCAGGCTCCATACCGAGAACTCTGCCTCTGCGCTTGTTGAGCTCGCCCATGATATCTCCGGTATTGTCATCGGGAGCAATTACCTTAAGCTCACCAATAGGCTCAAGCATTACAGGGTCGGCCTGTCTGAGACCTTCCTTGTAAGCGATAGAAGCGGCAGTCTTGAATGCCATTTCCGATGAATCAACAGGGTGATATGAACCGTCAACGAGTATCGCTTTAAGTCCGACAACAGGACAGCCTGCGAGAACGCCCTTTCTTACGCTTTCCTCAAGTCCCTTCTGTACTGCGGGGAAGTAGTTCTTGGGAACAGCTCCGCCGAAGATCTTCTCCTCGAATACAAGCGTATCGCTTACGCAAGGCTCGAACTCTATCCAAACGTCACCGAACTGACCGTGGCCGCCCGACTGCTTCTTGTGTCTTCCCTGAACCTTTACCTTCTTGCGGATAGTCTCCTTATAAGCTATCTTCGGAACTGTAAGGTTAACATCAACACCGAACTTGCTCTTGAGCTTTGCAGCAGCAACTTCGATATGCTGCTCACCAAGGCCGCTGAGTATCTGCTCCTTTGTGGTGTCGTCCTGAACGTATGTCAGAGTAGGATCCTCCTCGATAAGGCGCTGGATACTTGTGGATATCTTGGCTTCGTCGCCCTGAGCCTTAGCCTTTACTGCCATTGAATAGCAGGGCCTCGGGAATTCCATACTGCCGAATTCAACTACTCTTGAAGGATCGGAAAGTGAATCCCCGGTATTTGCCGATATCTTTGAAGCTACTACTATATCGCCTGCATAGGCAACAGATACCTCTGTCTGCTTCTTTCCGCAGAGAGTATAAAGCTTGCCGATCTTCTCGCTTGAACCCGATGAAGAATTCATAACTTCACAGTTTGAAGTAAGCTTGCCTGACATTACTCTGATGAACGACATCTTGCCTACAAAAGGATCGGCAACTGTCTTGAATACAAATGCTGAAAGCGGACCGTTAACGTCGCATTCTACCTCAACAACATCCTTTGTGGGAGTATAAGCCTCAGCGGGATATACCTCGTTGGGCGACGGGAGAAGCAGCTCTATCTCCTTGAGGAGCATATCTATACCTGCAAGATCAGCAGCTGATGTGCATACAACAGGTGTGATGATACCTCTGTTCATACCGTCATGGATACCGTCGATAAGCTCCTTCTGAGTGAACGCCTCACCCTCGAAAAACTTCTCCATAAGCTCTTCCGAGGTCTCTGCAACAGCCTCGGAAACAGCTGCTACAAGACCGTCCACACGGTACTCGAACTTTTCGGATATCTCCGCAGTAGGCATCTCGGTCTCGATAGCGTTGCCCTTTGCGTCATATTTATAGCACTTCATCTCGATGAGATTTACATACTCAACGATAGCGCCATGGCTGATTACAGGAACAACTACCGGGCATACCGTAGGTCCGAAAACAGTCTTGAGCTCTGTGAGCACGTTGAAGAAATTAGCGTCCTTATCGTCTATCTTGGTAACAACGAACATTTTGGACTTGCCCTGCTTTACAGCCTCCTCGTAAGCCTTCCTTGCACCGACCTTAACGCCGGATTTAGCGGATACGGTGATCATTACAGTATCAGATGCCCTGATACCTTCTATCATTTCGGCTGCAAAGTCAAACAATCCGGGAGTATCAAGGATATTTACCTTGAAATCGTTATATTCAAAAGAAGCAAGAGACGTACCGATAGAAATCTGTCTCTTTATCTCCTCGGGATCATAATCACATACTGTTGTGCCGTCAGCAGTCTTGCCGAGACGGTCGGAAGCTCCTGCTTTGTAAAGTATTGCCTCAGCAAGAGAAGTTTTTCCCGAGCCGTTATGGCCTGCAAATGCTATGTTTTTTACCTTGTTAACATCATATTCTTTCATGACAAAGTTTCTCCTCTTATTTGGTTTATCCGTCTTATATTCACGGCATACAAATATTATAATTCATTAATAAAAAAATTGCAATACTAACATAAAATTTTCTACATTTCATATTACACGGCTAACAGTTTGTTGTGCAGTATCACCAAAATATTCTTCTCCGCATTTACCAAAAAGCTTTACTTTTCCCAATGCGAAGAAAATACCAAAATATAATGCCGCCCATATTATCCCGAAAAACAGCATATCCGCAGGTACGTCTGTTTTTCCTTTCGTTAATCTAAAAAACAGTTCGGGAACCGGAATCGTCACAAATGCCAGTATTACGGGAAAGATCAATGTTCCACAAAGTGCCCTTCCGGTTCCTGTCGCCTTTGTTGTTTTAAGGTAACGCATAATGTTGCCGTAAATATTGCTTGCATAGTAGGAGATCACTATACCGTAAAATCCTGTTTTAGGTATGAGTATCAGAACTGCCGCGATACGGATAATATACTCTGTAAGATAGTTGAAGGATGAAAAGCTCTGCATGCCAAGCCCTTTGATAACGGCTTCAAGGACTATCTCCATGTAGATGAACGGAACAACCGGCGCTATCATGGCTATCATTCTGCCGGCAAGCTCTCCGCCGCCGAGGATAACGCCGATATCTTTGCCGAATCTGACCAGAACTGCCGCAGAAAACACTGAAAACATAAGAGTCAATGCAATCAGCCGTTCCGTAAATCGTCTTATCCTTGCTCTGTTCTTTGCAGCTGCCGCTCTTGCGGTCTCGCTGACTATTATTCCCGACATTGAACAAAGAACGACCGACGGAAAGAAAAGTGTCGGTATCACGATAGCCTCAAATATACCGAACTTTCCGAGAGCGCCCCCTGCAGAATCGCCATACTGCCGCAGGCATATTGGTATCAATGCGTCATTTGTGCTGCTAAGCACTGCTGTAAGGATACCCCCTCCCATTATTGGAAGGCATTCGGAGATATATTCACGAAATCTCAGTGAACAGCGCTTTGTACTCCGTTTTCTTATACGCAGGTAAAAAATACAGCTCAGAAGCATGGAAATACTGTTTCCCGCTATGATGCCTCCTATCATTATACAGCAGACCGTACTCTCGGACGAAGCTCCTGCAAATATGGAAAATCCGACTATCACACTGCATCTTGATGCGAATTCGATCATATCCACCGCCGCAGTTACGGCAGACTTGCGGCAGGCGTTGAAATAGCCCTTGAAACAAGCTGCTACTGCTCCTGTTATAAGTGCCAGCGGCATTAAACGTATGGCCGTCATCATATGAGTGCAGCTGAAAAAACGTACACTTATGGGCTCCGCAAGCATTATTACAAAAGCTGAAACAGCTATACTGAGCAGCAGGCAAAGTTTTATACCGTAAAACAATACTTTATTCGGATCGCCGCATAGCTTGCCTATCTCCTCGGATATTAGCCGACTTGTACACAAAAATGCATTTCCGTTTGAAAGTATTCCCGCAAGTCCGAGGAACGATCCCATAAGGCTCAGTATACCTATTGCCGAAGAACCGAGCTGTTTTGTTATGAATACGTTCAGCAGCAAAGCCGCAGAATCAAGAAAAAGCTGCATCAGCGTCAGCAGAGCAGTATCACGGACAATTTTGCTTTTTATTATCATAGTTTCCTCCAGTATTTAATGCTACATTTTATGGAGAAAAACAAATAAAAATGCCAAAAAGCCCCGGAATGTCAGTTCCCCTGGACTTTTTGGCTCCCTTACATATAAAAACGCACCTGAAAGTCAGGTGCGTTTATCAGATCAATATGCGATCTCTTCTGCAATGTGATGAAGCTTCTCGTCATACTCCTTATGCATCGAAAGAGCTTCCTGTATGTCATAATCCACAAGCTTGCTGTCCTTGATACCAACAACACGGTTACCGATGCCCTGCTCAAGGAGCTCAACAGCATAGTAGCCCATTCTTGTAGCTTCAACTCTGTCTCTTACTGTAGGCGAGCCGCCTCTCTGAACGTGACCGAGTATAGTAAATCTTGCATCGATGCCTGTCTTTTCCTGAAGCATCTTTGCGATCTCCTCAGAGTGGCCAACGCTCTCGGCAACGATAACAACAAAGTTCTGCTTGCCCTTTGCCTTCTTTGCCAGCATAGTATTGGCAATAGCATTTATATCATAAGGAACTTCCTTTGTGATTATATCTGTAGCACCGCAGGCAATACCAGTATTTACAGCAATATGACCTGCACCTCTGCCCATTACCTCAACAACAGAGATCCTGTCGTGTGACTGAGCTGTATCACGAAGCTTGTCCACAAGATCCATAGCTGTGTTCATAGCTGTATCAAAGCCTATAGTATAATCCGTACAGGCAATATCGTTGTCGATAGTACCCGGAAGTCCGATACAGAGCACGCCCTGTGCAGAAAGATCAGCAGCACCTCTGAATGAACCGTCGCCGCCGATAACTACAAGACCTTCGATACCGAGCTCGTCGCACTTGGCCTTGCCCTTTGCAACGCCCTCTGCTGTTCTGAACTCAGGACATCTTGCTGTATAAAGAGTGGTTCCGCCTCTATGAATAATATCAGATACGCTTCTTTCATCCATTTTGATGATGTCGCCGTTGATGAGTCCTACATATCCTCTGCGAATTCCATAGACCTCCATCCCCTTGCTCAGAGCCGATCTAACAACTGCTCTTACTGCGGCATTCATTCCCGGGGCGTCGCCGCCGCTTGTTAAAACACCGATTTTCTTGATCATAAATATTCTCCATTCTGCACTTGGCAAATATTATTTAACTCGCAGGAAAACTGCGAAATAATCCCATACTCTTATATTTTACTACTTTGTGTAAAAAATGTCAAGAGTATTAATGATTTTTTTCGTTCCGAAGTGTGATTTGACCGAAAAATCGTTATATAAGTCCTATTTTTGAAGGTAAAAAGTGTTTTTTCAGTTCCTCGTATGAGTTCTTTGTCAGTTTTAAACTCAGTTTTGCTCTCGGTGCCACTGTCTTTCGGATATCCGTAAGGTAACAGCAGACAGCTGTGTCACCTGCATAACGGGTGCATATATCCATTAGCTCAGGAGTGAGGAGAGGCTCCTTCGACGTCATTTTGAAGCAAAGCTTCATATTGGAGAGCATTCTCTCAAATTCCGTCTCGGCGGTTACAGCGCCGCATATCACTGAAATACGCTCGTCCTTAACGGATATCCTGCCGTTTATGATAACAATAGCGTCGTTTTTCAGCTTATTTCCGCTTATAAGATAAAGATCCGGGAAAACGACAGCTTCTATCTCACCAGTTTCGTCCGCAAAGGTGGCAAAGCACATCTTGTCACCGTTTTTGGTAACATGAAGCTTTATGCTTTCAATGGAGCACAGAAGCTTCACATTCATTCCGTCGGTAACGGAGCCCTCCGCGATAAGTTCCCTTATCTTCTTGGCATGCATGAGCTCAGCTATCCAGCCGTAGGGAGTGAGTGGATGACCGCTGAGATACATTCCCGTTGCGTCCTTTTCGAGGGCAAGTATGGTCTTGTGGTCGTACTCGGGCTTAAAAGGTACACGTATATTCATTTCCGAGGTATCTGTACCATCCAGGAAATTGAGCTGTCCCTCGATAATGCCCCTTGAATTGGAGCCTGCCATATCAAACAGCGCCTCGTAGCTTTCGAGCATTTGCCGGCGGTTAAGACCGAGGCCGTCAAAGGCTCCCGCTTTTATAAGGTTTTCAAGCGCCTTTTTGTTGAGCTCACGCCCGTCAACACGCTCGCAGAAATCCTGCAAACTAAAAAACGGACCATTTTCTTTCCTTTCGGCTATTATTTTATCAGCAAGACCGCTGCCTGCATTTTTAATGGCAAGAAGTCCGAAATACATTTTTCCGTCGGCAAAGGTAAAGCCCTTATTGCTTTTGTTTATGTCGGGACGCATTATATCTATACCGCTTTCCCGGCAGGAATCGATATACTCCGAAAGCTTTGAGCTGACGCTCATAACGCTTGACATAAGCGCAGCCATATATTCACCGCGGTAATGGTATTTCAGATACGCCGTCTGATAGGCAAGATACGCATATGCTGCCGCATGCGATTTGTTGAACGCATATGAAGCAAAGCTTACCATCTCGTCAAATACGGAATTGGCAATATCCTCGGATACGCCGTTTCCGGCAGCTCCCTTTACGAAGCTGTCACGCTCCTTAAGCATAACGTCGTGTTTTTTCTTAGCCATTGCCCTGCGTACAATATCCGCATGGCCATAGGAATATCCCGCAAGCTTTCGGCATATCTCCATTACCTGCTCCTGATATACCATACAGCCGTAGGTGTCCGACAATATCTCTTTCAGGAGGGGGTGCTTATAGGTCACGCTGTCGGGGTGCTTTTTGTTTTCGATATAAACAGGTATAGACTTCATCGGCCCCGGACGGTAAAGGGATATTATCACGATAAGGTCCTCGAGACGCTCAGGTCTCAGCTCCATAACGCGGGCTGTCATGCCCTCGCTCTCAAACTGGAATACCCCCACTGTATCGCCGTCGGACATCATTTTGTATACTCCCCCGTCATCTACGGGAATCCTTGAAATATCAAAATCGGGGTCCTTTTTTTGTATCTCGTTTACTGTATCCCTTATTATTGTAAGATTGCGAAGTCCGAGAAAGTCCATTTTCAGCAATCCCAGTGACTCAAGAACGCCCATGGTGTACTGGGTAACTATTGTATCGTCATTTCTCTGCAGCGGTACAAGATCGCTAAGCGGAACAGCGGAAATAACCACTCCTGCCGCATGAGTGGAAGCATGACGAGGCATTCCCTCAAGCTGCACAGCAAGATCAATAAGCTTTCGCATTGTTCTGTCGGAGTGGTACAATCCGCTGAGCTCATCCGATTCCTTCAGCGCCTCACTGAGAGTTGATTTCGGGTCTATCTCCTTTGCCGCCGTATCACATAACTGATAGGATACGCCGAGAACTCTGCCCACATCGCGTACTGCCGCACGTGCTTTCAGTGTATCAAAGGCTATAATTTCCGAAACGCGGTCAGCTCCATAGCGCTGTACAACGTAATCCTTGACGCTCTGCCTGCCCTCGATACAGAAATCAATATCGAAATCCGGCATGCTGACTCTTTCGGGATTAAGGAAGCGCTCAAAAAGCAGATTGAACTTTATGGGGTCAATTCCCGTTATGCCGATACAGTATGCACAAAGACTGCCTGCTCCCGAGCCTCTGCCCGGACCTACAGGGACATTATTCTCTCTTGCGTAACGGATAAAATCCCATACTATAAGATAATAGTCGGTATATCCCATTTTTATTATGACATCAAGCTCGTATTCAAGCCTTCCGGTTACATTTGCAGGCGGCTCGGGGCCGTATTTTTCAAACATGCCCTTTCGGCAGAGCTCACGGAAGTATTCCTTATTATCGCTGACTCCTTCAATCGTGAACTTCGGGAGCTTTATATTGCCGAATTCAAATTCAACGTTGCAGCGCTTCGCTATCATAGCCGTATTTGAAACAGCCTCCTCGTGGCCCTTGAAAAGCTCTGCCATTTCCCCGGCTGACTTTACGTAAAACTCCTCAGTCTCAAAACGCATACCGTTGGGCTCGTCAAGAGTTTTTCCCGTCTGTATGCAGAGAAGCACCTGCTGCATTTCCGAATCCTTTTTATTTACGTAGTGACAGTCGTTTGTAGCAGCAAGAGGTATGCCCGTTTCAGCAGAAAGCCTGTAAAGCAGCGGAAGATTACTGACCTCCTCCTTTATGCCGTGATTCTGTATCTCTATGAAGTAATTATTGCTGCCAAATATGTCTCTGTACTTAAGAACAACAGACTTTGCCTCTTCATAGCTGCCGTCCGACAAAGCTCTCTGCACCTCGCCTGCAAGACAGGCTGACATGCAGATAAGACCGCTGTGATACTTTTTCAGCAGCTCAAGATCCACTCTCGGCTTGTTGTAAAAGCCCTCTATGCTTGCATAGGAAACAAGCTTTACAAGGTTGCGGTAGCCCTCGTTGTTCTCGCAGAGGAGAATAAGATGATAAGGGGAGGAATCAAGCTTTGGTTCGCGGTCATGGCGGGTGCGCCTTGCAACGTATACCTCGCAGCCGATCACAGGCTTTATCCCCTGAGCCTTTGCGGCATTCCAGAACTCCACAGCTCCGTACATATTGCCGTGGTCGGTAATGGCAACAGCTGTCTGCCCGAGCTCCTTTATACGGGAAATGAGCTCCTTTATGCGGCAGGCACCGTCGAGCAGACTGTATTCCGTATGGACATGAAGATTTACAAATTCATCCGCTCTCATTTTGCGCCCCCGTTTCTGAGCTCCTCAGCCATTTTTGCAAGCTTCTTGAAACGATGATTCACTCCAGAGCGGCTTATTGGCACGCTGAGGTTCTCGCCTATCTCCTGCAGACTCATATCGATATTGTCAAGACGAAGCTGAGCTACCTCGCGGAGCTCGTCGGAAAGGCTGTCAAGACCTACTGCACGGTCTATCAGCTTTATGTCATCTATCTGCTTCATAGCGGCCTTTACGACCTTGTCGATATTGGCGGCATCGCAGTTGGCTATCCTGTTTGCTTTATTACGGATATCCTTGTATATCTTCATATTCATCAGTTCAAGAGTACAACTGGACGCACCGATAAAGGTCAGCGTGTCCTCTATGGATTCGCTGCCCTTGATGTATACTATATGCTGCCCTCTGCGGAGCATTATCTTTGCGGTAACGCCGATATCGTTCAGGAGCGTCATGATCTGCACCGCAAGCTTTTCTTCAGGGCAGGCAAATTCAAGGTGATACTCCTTGGACGGGTCGTTCACGCTTCCGCAGGCAAGAAATACCCCTGCTGTAAAAACTCCGAGACTATTTGTTGAAATAATCTCGGAATCTATCTCCCTTGCATTTGCTGCAAGGCGGTATTTCTTAAAAACATCTGCTGCTTTTTCAGCATAAACATCACAGCTGTAAAGAACTGCACCGTTTTTTCTCATATGCTCCCCGGATTCAGGTCTGAACCTGAAAACAGCTTCAAAAAGGCTGCTGAAAAGCTCAGCCGAGATCCTGCTCTCGCTCTGAAAGCATATGTGTTCTTCGGTCAGTGTACGGCAGAACAGCAGCATGCCATAAAGGCAGGCAAAACGCCGCTCTTTATCGTAGACCGAAGTGCTTATCTCGTTTCTTACATCATTTGAGAAGGATATTTCAACTCACTCCCCGCTCAGAATTTTTTATCCTTTGTTATATCACGGTGGTACTTCTGTACCTTGTAATCCTTTTCGACAAGGTGCTTGGCCATTAGCTCGGCAAATGTTATGGAGCGGTGCTTGCCGCCTGTGCAGCCGAAGGATATGACGAGCTGGCTCTTGCCCTCCTGTACGTACAGTGGAATAAGATAATCTATAAGATCGGTCAGCTTTTTGAAAAGAGTCTGGGACTGCTCAAAGCCCATAACATAATCCCTTACACAGCTGTCACAGCCCGTATGGTTGCGCAGTTCCTCGATATAAAAGGGATTGGGAAGACACCTTACGTCAAACATGAGGTCTGCATCCGTGGCAACTCCATACTTGAAGCCGAAGGACATTACCTTAATTATCAGCGAATCGGAGCTTTTTTCAAGGAAAATTGTCTTGACCTGCTCCTTTAGCTGAGATGAGGTAAAATTGGAGGTCTCAACATAATAGTCAGCTATCTCGCGCAGCTGTGAAAGCTGAGACCACTCATAATTTATGGCCTCCTGTATATTGCCGTTGAATTTTTCGGAAAGAGGGTGTTTACGACGGGTCTCCTTATATCTTTTGAGGATAACATCGTGTGATGCCTCGATAAAGAGCACCTTTACATCCACATCAGGCTGGCGCTTCAGTTCCTGCCATGAGCGGAATATTTCAGCAAACATATCGCCCGTGCGTATATCGACCGCAACTGCGATCTTGCTTATATTTGATTCGGACTGTCTGCATAGATCAACGAACTGGGTTATCAGCTTTGGCGGTATATTATCGATACAATAAAAGCCGATATCCTCCATTACATCCATGACGCTCGATTTTCCCGAACCCGACATACCTGTAACAATCAATATCTGCATAGATCTCCCCTGATTTCGCTTATCAGCTTAATATAACGGGCTCAAGCTCCAGCTTATAGCCTGTTTTTTCATCTACTATCTTCTTTATTCTGTCACATAGCTCAAGAACATCGGAACATGTTGCATACCCCTTGTTAATAACAAATCCGCTGTGCTTTTCGCTTACCATGGCTCCGCCGCAGGAAAATCCCTTAAGTCCGCACTGGTCAATGAGGAGCGAAGCGTAGCTTCCCTCGGGACGTTTAAAGGTGCTTCCCGCACTTGGATACTCAAGCGGCTGCTTTGAGCTTCTTTTTGCCATACATTCGGACATAGCCGACTTTATCTCATCAGGCTTTCCCGAAGCCAGCTCAAGAGTTACCGAAGTAATGACCCTGTTGCTGCCCGAGAAAAAGCTCCTGCGATATGCAAGCTCCATATCTTCTTTATAAATGGTCTTTATCTCACAGTTTTCGTCGATATACTCTGCTGAAGCGACAACGTCCTTCATTTCGCTGCCGTATGCCCCTGCGTTCATATAAAGCGCACCGCCGATGGTACCGGGGATACCGAAGAGGTTTTCCATGCCCGTAAGTCCCAGCTGCTGTGCACGGACGCAGGCAGAAGCAAGCAGGGTTCCGGCGTCGCACCTGATACTGCTGCCGCTGACCTCGATATCAGAAAAATCACTTCCGAAATGGAGGATTATACCCTCAAAGCCCTCGTCGGGAACGAGCACATTGCTTCCCCTGCCGAGAATGCCGTATTTTATGCCGCTCCCCCTCAGATACCTTATGAGCTCTGCTGCCGAAGCGGCGGAATTTACACTTACAAGTGCTGTACATGGTCCGCCGAAACGGAAGGTTATATATTCGCTGAGCGGAGCCTCAGGTGTTATCCTGCACCCTAGCTTGTCACATAATAAAGTCAGTTCACTAATATCTATCATTGTGTCCCCCTGAATTTATTGAATATTTTATCAAGTTTCTCAGAATGCCTCGTAATCACGGACAACTTCCTTTGGCTCCGATTCCATTCCGAGCCTGTTAAGAAGCTCGCGGGCAGCATTATAGCCCATCTTCTTCTGTCTGTTGTTCATAGCGGCTACCTCAAGTATTACGGCAAGATTACGGCCCGGCTTTACAGGGATCGTAAGTGATGGTATCTTTACACCGAGAAGGCTTACGAATTCTGTATCCACGCCCATTCTGTCATAGACCTTTTCCGAATTCCACTGCTCCAGCTCGACCACAAGGTCTATCTTCTCCGTCATCTTTACAGCACCGATACCGAAAAGTCTTCTTGCATTGATAATGCCGATACCACGGAGTTCAAGGAAGTGACGGATATTGTCGGGAGAACTTCCCACAAGACTTATATTCGATACCTTTCTGATCTCAACAGCATCATCGGCAACAAGCCTGTGTCCTCTTTTTACAAGCTCTATGGCAGTTTCGCTCTTACCTACGCCGCTTTCTCCTGTTATGAACACGCCCTCGCCGTATATCTCTATGAGCACGCCGTGACGAGTTACTCTCGGAGCAAGATTAAGATTAAGAAAGGCTATAAGACCCGACATGAAATTGGAAGTGCTCTCCTTGCTTCTCAGGAGCGGTACCTCATATTCCTTGGCAAGCTCAAGCATTTCCGCAAAATAAGGCAGCTCTCTCGTTATTATGAGAGCGGGTATCCTCTGTGCAAAAAGAAGCTGCAGACGCTCCTTCCTTGTCTTCTCGTCGATGGTGGATAGATATGCGAACTCCATTTTTCCGATGATCTGGATACGTTCGGGATTGAAATACTCATAGAACCCCATAAGCTGAAGTCCCGGACGGTTAACATCGTTCTCATCGATCATTACCTCACTGGCGTCCTTGTGTATGTATATAGTTTCGAGCTTGAATTCATCAATGACGCGCTGAAGTGAAACCTTAAAATTCTCTGCCATAGTAAACTCCGTTCTCCGATCATGGACCGGGAATTATTTTTCAGCCGATTACGTATGATTCATATCCGCAGCCGACTATCTCATCCTTTGCATCAAGCAGTTCCTGTATACCTGCCGCAGCTCCCGAAACTCGTACCGCTACGTTGAAATCGTCAAGCTCCTCTCCAACAAGGTCAAGCATTTTCTTGACGTTTTCGGCAGGTGTGCCGCTGAATTCATATACTGTATCGGGAGTCCATACTCCGTAAGCGATATTGTCGAGATCTATATTCAGCACGACCGTATTCACCTTGAGCAGCATGGGCTGAACGATATCCTTTTTGCCCTTGAGCAGATCCGAGGCATTGACCTCAAGAAGCATTTTCGAGCCGTTTGACATGGCTTTTTCATACATAAGGTTCGCAGCAGATGTAAGAGCCATGTATCTGTCCGATGTCACGAACCTGTCTCCGAGGATATCTATGTCCGACTGACGGAATTCGGGGAAAACGAAATCCGAGCATACTACCCTTTCAAAGCCCGCAGAGGTAACCTCGTCAACTATATCGGTATTATAGTTCACTGCATTTTCCGAAAACGGATTCAGCCACGGCTTTCCGCCTGCCTCGGCGCTGTTGTCTATCCACAGGCTGCCGTTGGCATATGTAAGATAGCTCATATCCTGAAAGTACATGGGAACAACATTGTCATAGAATGTGCTTACACGGGCAACTGGTTTATATCCTGCCGAAATTATAGCGTCCGCTATATCCTTCGGCCTCATTCCGCCCTCAATTATTCCCGATGAGGTGGCATAGTAATTGTTCGATATATAATTTATAGTTCCGCCCTCTGCCTTCATGGGTACCTCGACGTACTCTATCTTCTGATCGGCCGGTACCTTCTTAAGAGCCTTTTTCAGCGTATCCTTATCTGCAAGATCCATAGCGGTGAGTGAAAAAGCCCTGAACCGCTCCAGATTGAACGGCACAACAGCTGTGGTATCCTCCTGAGTTACAGTCTCACCGTTTGCGTCCGTAACGACCTCTTCCTCAAACGTCGGAGCAGTTGTGGTAAGTGTGTCGCCTTTCTGCTTCGCATAGTTTATGAGCGGCCCCGCAACACTGAATCCTATAAAAAAGATACCGCCGATAAGAAGAACTGTAAGTCCAACTGAGAAAGCCTTTCCGACAGGGCTTTTTCCGTAATAATTCTTTTCCTTGGTCTTATAGATCTTCCTGCCTTTATTCTTGAACTTCATTAATAAACTCTCCTAAATCAGTATAATGCACTTATCTGAGCGAATATACTGCCATTGATATGATACCAAGGTACACCAGCATTGCAGGGAAGCCTCTGAACGAAGCAGGAACCTTGGAGGAATTAAGCTTTCTGTATGCGGCTGTAAGTATCAGCGCAGCTATTATGAAACCTGCTCCTGCTTCAAGACCCGCCGCGGCATATCTGCCGAAACTGTACTTTATCCCGTCAGCAGCAGAGCTTTCGTTTATAGTAAAAAGCGTTCCCACAACAGCGCAGTTGAACGCCGAAACATGGACATATTTGCGCAGATCTTCAAATCTGTGCCTGTAAAGATAGTATACTGCCGTCAGCAGAAGTACATAAAGAACGCTTATGACCAGAATATACAGAAGAAGCCTGAGATCAGACAGCGCCGACGGAAGTGCAAGGTCGATAAAATAGGCCCCCATTGCGCCTAAAGAAGTAAAAAACGTTATGACAAAGGCTGTAGCCATAAGGCTTTTTTTACTGCCTGCCGCAATGAATATGGTACTCGTACCAAGGGCACGGGACAGTATAAGATTTGCCGCAAGAAGTGCAATAAGGTCATTTATCAGAAACATCCGTATCACTCCTTATCTCTTCTTTATTCTTTGAAACAGCATTTCTGATAAATCGGTAAGCCCCGCACATGAGACCGAGGAATATAAATCCTCCGAATGGCTTTGAAAGGCCGTCAATAAGGGTATTCATGTCAACAATACGGTTATTGATGGTACCGTAGGCAAAAAGCTCACGCAGAAAACCTGTCAGTATCATTACTGCATCGAAGCCGAGTATGCAGAATAAAAGCGAAACTATCATATCAGGCTTCTTCATTCGGAAAAACTTTGCTTCTGTCTGAAAAACGATGAGCGAATTTACCGCCAGCAGCGGGAAATATATGCCTATCCTCGGAATCGACTGAGGATAAAGCGCTGATGTGGCAAGCCTTACGGGGATATATACTACCGCCGCTATCAGGGCGTAGAGTATGACCTTGACTGTATATGGAAGCTTCTGCGGTACAAATGATGAGATAAGCACTGAAAGAAAGGTTATTGCAGTAAATGCATAGACCAGAGCCACAGCATTTTTCAGCGTATCTCCGCAGACGATAACAGGAGAAATCACCATAAGTCCGGAAAGGACTATATTATCTCCGAGTACACCTCCGAAAAGAGCTTTTCTGCGATCATCCACCGTATGTCTCCCCCTCTCCTCCGTCTGTTTCCATCTGCTCCTGTGCAGCTGCCTCTATCCTCTTTTCAAGGTTCCTGAAGCCCAGTGCCACAGGTGTAAAAAGCACAGAAACGATAACGATAGCGTTTTCCTTTGCTCCCGTGAGTACGAGAACGTACGAGAAGACTCCTATGAAAAGGCCGTAGAAGAATGCATAATAATCACGTCTTGGAGCTATCCTCACATCGGAAACTATATATATGGCAGCAAAAAGAACCATATTCGTAACAAGCGAATACTTGAGCGAATCGCTCTTTGACGAGACCGCAGGAGTCACTACCGCAAAAAAGCCCGTACCGAAAATGGTACCAAGAAAGGCTCCGGCAGATATGCTTCTTCTGAACATGAGCACCACGGCAGCAACTGCAAGCAGAAGTATGCTTACAGCTCCCGCAGGTCCGCTGAAATTGCCGAGAAGGATCTCAAGATCGGAATAACGGAAGGTTCCCGTATGATTGAAAGTATGGGAAGCCGAATTAACAAGCACATCAGGCACGTCAAAAACGCCCGATCTCACATGCGGCTCGGGATATTGCAGAAGCTTTCTTCCCCATGAAGTAAGCACAAAAACATACGCCGCAGCTGCAGGTGAAAAAATCATGTTTATGCGCCCGCCGAAAATATTCTTTGCGGCTATGGTGGCAAATAAAGCCGCAACAGCAGCTACCTTGTAGTCCATTACCGCAGGGAACATCAGCGCAAGGATAAGCGCATCAGAGGTACAGGTAAGATCGTCGGCAGAGAATCTGCGCTTCATTAGTCTTAATGAAGCTATTTCCGCAGCTGCTGCCGCAGCAATGCATACTGCCGCAAGAACCACCGAGCGAATACCGTAGTAAAAATATGCCATAAGCTCCAGCGTAAGGAGCGTAAGCATTACGTCCAGCCAGATATGACGTTCTTTTATTGCTCTTTTCAGCATATTCTGTCTTCCTTCAGAGCGTTGGCTGCCGCNNACCCCGCCATATCTGCGGCGTGGAAAAGATAGCTGCCAGAAACGAGAACATTCGCACCGGCATTTCTCACAATGGCAGCGGTCCTGTCGTTTATGCCGCCGTCCACCTCAACATTGACGTCAAGTCCGAGCTCTGTTATCTTTGACCTTATAGTCCTGATCTTGTCAACCGTTTCGGGGATAAAGCTCTGACCGCCAAATCCNNAACCGTCATTACAAGCACCATATCAAGATTTGGCAGAAGCTCAAATACAGCCTCAGCAGAAGTAGCGGGCTTTATTGCTATGGCCGGTCTTACACCGCATTCCCTTATGAGCCTGAGGGTTTCGGTTGCATTGCTGTCACTCTCTGCATGGAACGATATCATATCGGCACCTGCTTCGGCAAAGCGTTTTATATATTTTGCAGGATCCTGTATCATCAGATGAACATCGAGGGTTATATCCGAAGTCTTTCTTACCTGCTCCAGTATGGGCAGCCCGAAAGTTATATTATTTACGAATACGCCGTCCATAACATCGAAATGCAGCA
>DBXO01000049.1:40876-42491 GCA_002309635.1 Ruminococcus flavefaciens
GAAACATAGTTTTTCAATTTATCACTTCTTCCGATTTCTTTTGCCCGCAATGAGCAGACAATATCAGATCTTAAAAAATCCATACATTACTATTATATAATATTTATTGCGCAACGTCAATACGCAGTATTAATTTTTTCAATATAATTTATTAATACATAATCAGAGCATTTAAAGTAAAATGTATTTATTTTTTATATAGTCCATGCATACTGTCATATTATATCCTATCCACATATCAGGAGGTCTTTCCATGTTTTTAGAATTGCTGAGAAATCTTTTCTTCTTTTCGCTTCACCTTGATAATTCTTCCGTATTTCCGAAGCCGCTTTCAAAAAGCGACGAAGCTGAGTGTTTCCGAAAAATGTCAGAGGGCGACAGTAAGGCGCGGAACAGGCTTATAGAACACAATCTCCGTCTTGTCGCACATATTGTGAAAAAATACGCCTCAGGCGCAGACGAGCAGGACGATCTCATCTCTGTGGGAACTATCGGACTTATAAAGGCAGTTTCCTCCTTCGACTACGAAAAAGGTGCCAAATTTGCCACTTATGCCAGCAGATGCATTGAAAATGAGATACTCATGCATTTCCGCGCCGCCAAAAAGTCCGCCGGCGACATTTATATCAACGAACCGGTCGAAACAGACAAGGACGGCAACGCCCTTACTCTTATGGACCTCATAGACGACGGTATAGATATACATGAGCAGGTGGATATACTTATCCGCTCCCGTCAGCTTTATGATTTTCTGAAAAAGTGTCTCGACACACGAGAATATGAGATAATAGTCTACAGATACGGGCTATACGGCTCGTCTCCCCACACACAGAACGAGACTGCTGAAAAGCTGAAAATTTCACGTTCCTATGTTTCAAGGCTTGAAAAGAAAGCAGTCGGCAAGCTAAAAGAAATGTTTGACAGAACTATATTATGATTTCTTGCTACTTTCATGGCATTATGCTGCATGTGCAGAATTTCTCATGATACTGTTGCTCTTTTTAAGACTTTGTGCTATAATAAATGCCAGGGCAATCATTCAAAAAATAGGAGAAACCGCAATGATATACACGAAACTCACCTGTATAGCCATGAAAACAGCATATGACGCTCATCACGGACAGACCGACAAAAACGGCGTTCCATATATTTTCCACCCATACCATATTGCGGAACAAATGACAGATGAATATACCGTATGTGCAGCCCTGCTCCATGATGTCGCTGAAGATACTGACATTACAATAAATGAGCTTGAAAAAATTTTTCCGAATGAGATTACCGAAGCCCTGAAGCTCCTCACTCATGACAAAAATACGGATTATTTTGAATACGTAGGAAAAATAAGTAAAAATCCGATTGCAAAAGCTGTTAAAATTGCTGATCTCAATCACAATTCGGATATGAGCAGATATATTGACGAAAAACAGAAAAACGCTCCCGAAAACCTGAAAAGGGTGGAAAAATACAGGAAAGCTCTGGATATTCTTACAAATAAAAGCTGAACTCAGTTTTTTTCAGTGCTTATTGCTCTTTTTTCATTTTTATGCTATAATGAATGCAAAGCATTCATTATAATTGATTTAGACGCCCTTGCAGATACGCAAATCAAAGA
>DBXO01000049.1:42601-69111 GCA_002309635.1 Ruminococcus flavefaciens
CCTGCATATCGGGCAATTATAGCATATCGCTTCGCTTATATGCTATAATGAATGCAAAGCATTTCATTATAATTGATTCAAATGCCCTTGCAGATACGCAAATCAGAGATTTGCTCCCTGCATATCGGGCAATTATAGCATAACGCTCCGCTTATATGCTATAATTAATGCAAATGGTCTGAACGGACATGCAGTATTTTTCGGAGGTGTCTTTATTGGAATTCAAGGTCAACTGCGGCATATGGGGAACTATGTTCGGCGTTCCCGGTATCGTTGCGGATAATTTCTTAAAACTCGCTACAGGCGGACAAATAAAGGTGCTTCTGTATCTTCTGAGATATTCGGGCAAGATATGCTCACTTGACGAGATATCACTGAACACAGGCGTAGGCCCCGAAGAAGTTGAGGAGGCTATCATGTTCTGGCAGCAGGCAAATGTCCTCACTCCTCAGAATTCTCCCGAAATAACTACAGTCAGGTCAATAATGTCAACACAACCCTTAAATGAAGTCAGGCAGACAAATCAGTCCACTAAAACGGAGCCGGTCCCCAATCACAAAGTCAACTACAGCGGCTCCGAGATCGCCGACATAATGAAGGATTCGCAGGATATCAGGGAGCTCTTCAAGATCGCAGAGGGAATCCTCGGTACACTTAAAAACAGTCAGATGAATTCCATAATCTGGATGTATGACCATCTCGGTCTCAAAAAGGAGGTCATTATCACTCTCCTGACCTACTGTTCTTCAATTGAAAAGACAAATACCGCTTATGTTGAAAAAATAGCGGCTGACTGGGCCGAGAACGATATCAATTCAATGGAGGCGGCTCAGGACGAGATACAGCGCCTGAGTGCTTCAAAGGATTTCACAGAACGTATCATGAAGCTGTTCGAAATGAACCGCCGTCCCACCACAAAGCAGGACGAGTTCATTAAGCAATGGAAAAAAGCCGGATTCAGTCTCGATATCATTCATTATGCATACGAAAAAACTCTTGAACAGATCAACAAGCTGAATTTTGATTACATAAACAAGATACTCATTTCATGGAACGACAGCGGCTTCAAAAATGCGGATGACGTAAAAAAAGCCGAAAGCAGTTTCCGAAAGAAAAAGAAAGACCAGAATCCGCAAAAAAACGGCAATGATCCAGATATCGAGGAATACAAGTCCGTTATCAATAAATTTCTGTATTAAGGAGCAATTAAATGGACAGCGAAATATTTGACAAAGCTCAGGCTATACTCACAAACCGCCGCATGAAAGCTGTCAGCGAAAATGAATCGCGTATCCGCGAGGTCAACGAAAGGATACCGCAGATACGAGAAATAAACGAGGTACTTTTCAATACAGGAAAGGAGCTCATTTCTATCATATCCAACGGCAGAGGTCAGGATATTTCCGAAAAGATAGAGCAGCTGAAGCAATACAATCTCGGCGCACAGGCAATGTCTAGAAAAATGCTTGCGGAAAGCGGCTATCCCGAGGACTACCTCGATATGCACTACACCTGCACTAAATGCAGCGATACAGGCTATAACGGCAGCAGATTCTGCGACTGTTTCAAAACTCTGTGCGGAAAGCTTGCCGCAGAACAGCTCAATCAGAGCTCGCAGCTAAAGCTTTCGAGCTTTGACAGCTTTTCTCTTACGTATTACTCAGGCGAAAACTATACTGCCATGAAAAATATCCTCGAATATACCAGGCAGTACGCCGCCACATTTTCACTTGATTCAAAAAGCATATTAATGTTCGGACAAACAGGTCTCGGAAAGACCCATCTGAGTCTTGCTATCGCCAATTCGGTGCTTCAAAAGGGATACAGCGTTATATATGATTCTGCTATCAATATCCTGCGCAGTATCGAAAAGGAGCATTTCAGCTACGAGCACTCCTCTGAGATGATAGACCTTGTAATGAACACCGATCTCCTAATTCTTGACGATATCGGAACCGAATATGAATCAAACTTCTACAATGCAACCGTCTACAATATTATCAACACAAGACTGAACTGCGGAAAGCCTACTATAATAAGCACCAACCTCGACTTTGACGGTATCGCCCGCAGATACGACAAGCGCGTCATGTCAAGAATAGTGTCAATGTACGCCTGCCTCGAATTCAAGGGCAAGGACGTAAGACTTCAAAAAAGAACGAACAACGAATAAAAAGGCTGCCTTTTTCAGGCAGCCTGATTTTTTGTTCAGTTATTGCTTTCTTCGAGATTAAGCTTGAAAGGCGTGTACTTTCTGTACGCCGTATTGTTTTTCTCAACGGAATATCCTTTAACGATAGACTTCATCATTTTCTCGAAGTCATCATAGTAGCGCTCCATCAGAAGTGAATCGATCTTGTCCTGAGTCCAGAGGTCGTCAGCAGTCATACGTTCCTTGATATCGGCTCTGATGACAATATATACAGTATTTTCATCGTACTGATACTTCTCGGCCTTATTATAGCTCATAGCAAAGATATGATCGTTATAGTCCTTATAAGCCTTTTCGGCTGCCGTCTGCTCTGCTGAAGCAGTAGTTGTAGTGGTCTCGCTTGAAGCGTTCTCATCAGCTGTAGTGGTCGTATACTTTGTTACGGTCACTTCGTTAGCGTGAGGATCTGTAGTGGTTGTTGTTGTAGTGCCCGTTGAAGCCGTGGTAGTAGTGGTTGTTGTGGTAACGCCTGCCTCCTTGGCTGCTTTGGCTTCTTCCTCAGCCTTGCGCTTCTCAACGTATTTATTGTAGTCATCCTCGCACTCGTCGATCTTCTTGAGCTTTGCGTCGCTGGTCTTCTCGGCGTTTATTTCCTTTACATAATCGTCGATCATGTTATTGAGGCGGCGCTTTTCATCTGCACCGTACTGCTCGCCGTTGGAATCCTGCATGCTTATTGCAAAATACTTGATTCTTGTGGTCTTGTCCTGATAATAGCTCTTAAGATCGTCCTCTGAGCAGCCCTTTTCAGCATCAAGGCCATAATAATGCTTGAAGACAGCTTCCTTCTTGTAGCTGTTCTCAATGATCTTCCTGAATGATTCCTCGCCTACTCCGTTATCCTTGTACAGGCTATCGTCGGAATAGGATAAAGCTATATCCTTTACCTCTGCGAGCTTATCAGCTGTAAGGCTCTCTCCTATCTTTTCAAATTCCTTTTCGTTTGCAACATATTCCTTGCAGGCGTCTGTAGCGTTGTCCTGTATCCAGTCTGTAGCGTCAAGCTGTTCGATTGTGGAATTCTTTATTTCCTCAAGAGTCGGCATTTTACCGTTCTTATAGTACATATCGTACATTGCCGATCTGTATGCCGATATCTCATTAAAAATGAAAACGCCGGCAGGCACGTCATAACCGTCAACAGAAAGCGCAGTCTGCGCACTCTTTCCGAATGTAATAGCTTCTGGTGCGCTGCATGAAGCTGAAGCGGCTGCAAGTGCAAATGCAGCGGCTGCAGATGCAAACCTATTAAACTTATTCATTTGTATATTCCTCCGATATAATAGTAGATTACAAATACTGTTTTATTATACTACATTTTTTCGTGTTTGTCCATAGTAAAATGAAAATTTTTTCCGTTTCATCACCGTATCACCTTATTAAAATATTTATATAAAATAATTTTTAAGTATTTTCCTTGACTTAGCCGCTTATAAGTGATACAATATTTATATGTGTATTAATATAAGTAAGGTAGGTGTCTTATTTGAAAGTCAAACTCTTATCACACACTCCCGATGCCGAAAAGCTTATTGCTACTGCCGCAAAGCTTTGCTATTCAAGCAGTGACATCGAGTCACTGAGAGACGGACTTACAGATGAAAAGGTAGAAAGCTTCATCGATATGCTCGTTTCCATAGGACATGAGAGCGTCGTTGAGCATGTCAGCTTTACCTTCGGCGTTGAAGGCATATCAAGAGCATGCAGTCACCAGCTCGTAAGGCACCGTATCGCTTCATACTCGCAGAAAAGTCAGCGCTACGTCAGCGAGAACGGCTTTGAGTTCATAACTCCCCCGTCCGTTGCGGAGCATCCGGAAGCAAAATCGGAATATGACAGGATAATCAGCGAAATAACGGAGAGCTATGAAAAGCTTGCCGCTCTGCTTACAGAAAAGCATGCTTCCGAGTTCATGGCGCAGGGCATGGACGAAAAGTCCGCACGTTCAAAAGCATCAAAGCTTGCAAACGAAGACGCACGATTCGTTCTTCCGAACGCCTGTGAGACAAAGATAGTCGTTACAATGAACGTAAGGTCACTTTTCAATTTCTTCCGTCACCGCTGCTGCAACCGCGCACAGTGGGAGATAAGGGCAGTCGCCAATGAAATGCTCAGACAGTGTCTTGAAGTCGCTCCCCATATATTCGCAAATGCAGGTCCGTCATGCGTGGCTGAGGGAAAATGTCCCGAGGGAAAGATGACATGCGGAAAGATAAATGAAGTAAGGAACTACTTCTCGTCCATGAAAAAAGGCATATCATAATTAAGATGCTGGAATTCAGAGATATAGAAATAACAGACAAGGAGCGGATATGCACTGCTCTGCGTCATTCCCAGTTCATGGGCTGTGAATACAGCTTTTCAAACAATATGGCGTGGAAGCGCCTCGGAGATTCGCAGATAGCCTTTTATAAGGATTTCTACATATGCTGCTCCTTTCGTTCAGACGATGGTATACCACGGTTTTTCCTGCCATCCGCCAGCGGCAGCTACAGAGACGTCATAAACGAAATGAAAGCTCATGCCGCAGCTCTCGGAAAGCCGCTTGTTATCGCAGGCATCACAGAGCCCTCGCTGAAAATGCTCAATGAGCTTTATCCAGACAGCTTTACATACGATACTTATGACGGCGACTGGGATTATATCTATAATTCCTCAGATCTTATAGAACTGGCAGGCAGAAAATACCACAGCAAGCGCAATCACCTTGCAAGGTTCAACGAACTCGGAGCGGTATTCACCGAAATGACAGAAAATGACTTTGACGACTGCATCACTTTCAGCACACTGGAGTACAACAGCAGATCTGCCGAATCGGATCATTCCTTTATCGCGGAACAGTATGCCATAAATACCTATTTCAATTACTTCCGCGAGCTCGGGCTCAAGGGCGGAGTTATCCGCATAGACGGAACGGTCGCAGCCTTTACTATCGGCGACAGGCTCAATGATGAAACCTTCTGCGTTCACATTGAAAAAGCAGATACCCGCTACAACGGCATATACGCAGGCATAAACAACTGCTTTGCAAAGTCTGCCGCAGGCGGATACAGATATATCAACCGTGAAGAGGATCTCGGAATCGAAGGTCTGCGAAAAGCAAAGCAGTCCTATCATCCCGCTTTTCTTCTCAAAAAATATAAAGCTACTTTTAAATGAAAGGATATATAACATGATCTATGTTTATCTCGCAAACGGCTTTGAAGAAACAGAAGCCATTGCACCGATCGATCTTCTCAGACGCGCAGGCAAGAAAGTCGTCATCGTCGGCGTCGGCGATAATGTTATAGCAGGATCTCACGGTATTACCGTAGTTCCCGATACCATTGCCCAGGAGGCACCTCTTACAGACGAGCTTGAAATGATTGTTCTCCCCGGCGGCATGCCCGGCACTCTCAATCTTGAAAAATCCGATTATGTACAGGCTGCCATCGATTACTGCGTTGCTAACGGCAGATATATCGGAGCTATATGTGCAGCTCCCTCGATACTCGGGCACAAGGGTCTCCTCAGGGGAAAGACTGCCGTATGCTACGAGGGCTTTGAAACTCAGCTCGAAGGCGCAAACATAGGCTGCGGCGGCGTAGCCGAGGACGGTATTTTCATTACCGCAAGAGGCGCAGGCGTCGCAGTAGACTTCGGTCTCAAGCTTGTGGAAAAAATTCATTCAAAGGAAGAAAGCCTCAGACAGCGAAACGCTATCTTATGTGACTGATTATGGATAATAAAAAAGAATTACGCAAGGAATATTCTCATCTTCGCGCAGAAATACGTGATAAAGTGTCAAAGGATATGGATATAACGGAACGTCTGCTTCAGGAGGAAAGGATCCTCGAAGCCGACAATATCCTGCTCTATGCCTCATTTGGTTCGGAAGTCGATACATACCTGCTTATCGATAAGCTTATCGAGATCGGGAAAAAAGTGGCTCTCCCGAAATGCGGCCCCGAGCGCTCCATGACATTTCATCTTATAGGCTCAGTTGCCGATCTCCACGAGGGCATGTACCGCATACCCGAACCCGACAGTGCATTGCCGCAGCCTGAAATGACTGAAAAGTCGGTATGTATAATCCCCGGTCTCGCGTTTACCGAAGACGGCGGACGGCTGGGCTACGGCGGAGGCTACTACGACGAGTTTATCCTCGCAAATCCCCAGCTTTATACGATAGCTCTCGCTTATGAGGAGCTTATCGTCCAGCAGCTGCCGCTCATGCAGCACGACCTAAAGGTCGATCTTATAGTAACAGAAGAAAGGACGGTGCTTTGCAGTGACTGATAACAACAACGATATGATTAACGATATCCTCAATCAGCTCGACAAGGAAAAAGCAGAGTCTGAAAATACAAACAGCACTCCTACTGACGAACCCGCAGCCGAAAGTGAACCAAAGCTTTCTGACACACGCGATCTCGGCGGCAGGACCGTTTCTGACTATGAAAGATCAGAAAGCAATATTGAAAAGAATGAGGAAAGACCTGCTCCCGTAAGAAGACGTATCAGTGACGGTGCAGCTCCGCTGCGCAGGAGCTTTTCCGAGGAGGAGCCGGACAGCCCGCCGCCGATGCACCCTACGTCTTCTCATATGCAGCCCGCAGACAGGGACACTGTCCGCAATTCAGCTGCTGTAAAGAGAAACAGCACTCATCATAAAAAGAAGAAAAAGAGAAAAAGAAGCAGACTCCCAGGAGTACTTATACTTACAGTTTTCATCTTTGCCGTATCAATATGTCTATCACTTGTTATAATCGCATTCGGCAAGGACGTGCTCGGTATAGGCAAGGACGACTCGACCAAGATGATAATCATTCCAGAAGGCGCTACCTCCGAGGACGTATCACAGCTGCTTTACACCGAAGGCATCATAAGTTCGCCTAAGTGCTTCCGGCTTTTCTCAAAACTGAGGAACGACTCGGACAACTATCTTGCGGGCGAGCATTTCGTAAGCCCGAATATGGCTTATGAAACAATAATTAAGACCCTCACCACCTATGAGGACGAGGAACAGAAGGAAGCTGTCACTATTACGTTTATAGAGGGCACCGACATCTTCACCTGCTCTGAACAGCTTCAGGACGCAGGAGTATGCAACGCTGCCGAATTCCTTTATGCCTTCAACGCAGGCGGTTTCGGCTTTGAGTTTGAGAAGGAGCTCCCCACCGATCACAATCCTCTGAAATTTGCAGACGGACGTATGGAGGGCTATCTCTTCCCCGATACCTATACCTTTACAAAGGATATGGATCCCGAACAGGTTTGTCAGAAGATATACTACAACTTCAACGAGAAGATAACAGCAAACAACCGTCTCCAGAGAATGAAAGAGCTCAACCTGACTCTTGACAAGCTCATAACCCTTGCTTCTATCGTTCAGAAAGAGGCTCCTTTCCGTGAAGATATGAACAAGGTAGCAAGCGTTTTCTGGAACCGTCTCGAAAAACCCGAACAGACCCTTGGGAAACTCCAGTCAGACCCTACAAAGGATTACGCAAAGCAGATCATAAAACCGAGACTTGCTGTCCCGAACTCCGAAATGATAAACGCCTATAACACATACGAGGGAACAGGTCTGCCGCCCGGAGCTATATGCAGCCCCGGACTTGACGCTATAGACGCCGTTCTCGAAAAGATGCCTTCAGACTACTTCTATTTCGTTGCCAATATTTATACAAGAGAAACATTCTTCTCGCAGACTCTTGAGGAACACAATGCAAAGGATGCAGAGGTCAAAGCAGCTGAAGCGGCATATGAGGCTGAACAGGCAATGCTCAAGGCACAGGAGGAAGCTAATGCGGCTGAATGATCTTGAGGTACTCGCTCCCGCAGGAGATGAAGAACGCTTCGGCGCAGCAATAGATTACGGTGCCGATGCGGTATATCTCGGACGCAAACAATTCGGTATGCGTTCATCACCTATGAATTTTGATTTCGGGCAGCTGTGCAGGGCTGTACAGACTGCTCACTCCCGCAATATAAAGGTATATCTCACCTGTAACACTCTCCCGAGAAACAATGAGATCCCCCATTTTGAGCAGTTCGTAAAGGAAGCTGTTGAAGCAAAGGTAGACGCACTCATAGTTGCCGACATAGGACTTCTCATGCTGATAAAAAGGTATGCTCCCGATATGGAGATACATATTTCCACTCAGACGGGCATAGTAAACTATGTTACCGCACAGGAGCTCTACAATATGGGAGCCAAGAGAGTTGTACTCGCAAGAGAGCTCTCACTCGATGAGATAGCGGAAATACGCGCAAAGACAAGCAAAGAGCTTGATATAGAGACCTTTGTTCACGGAGCTATGTGCGTTTCATTCTCTGGAAGATGTCTCCTTTCGCAGTACCTTGTGCACAGGGACGCCAACCGCGGAGAGTGCGCACAGCCATGCAGATGGGGGTATCATCTTATGGAGGAAAAGCGCCCCAACGAGTTCTTCCCTGTCTATGAGGATGAAAAAGGTACATATATCCTCAATTCAAAGGATATGTGCATGATAGAGCATATAGACAAGCTCGCCAAAGCAGGTGTTACAAGCCTGAAAATAGAGGGCAGAGCAAAATCTGCCTATTATGTGGCTGTTGTGACAAACGCTTACAGAATGGCTGTGGATCATTATTACAAGGATCCTGACAACTACGTTCTTCCCGACTGGATAAGAGACGAGGTCTACAAGGTAAGCCACCGGAAATACTGCAACGGCTTTTTCTTCGGAGTTCCCGAGGAATCGCAGTACTACGAAAACAGCGGATATATACGCAACTTTGACGTTGTAGCCGTGGTTGAGAGCTGTGAAAACGGCACGGTTTACTGCACTCAGCGAAACCGCTTCTTTGCGGGAGACAAGGTGGAGATACTTGCACCTTCCCAAAAACCAGCAGAGCTGGTGCTGGATAAGCTTTACGACGAGAACGGCGAAGAGATCGAGACTGCCAATCACGCAATGATGAAGTTTTCGTTCAAATCGGATATGGTCTTCCCGAAAGGCACCGTTATACGAAAAGAAACAACATAAAATTAAGGCTGATACTTGTCGTATCAGCCTTTTCTTATTGTTTACGCTTTATTTTGCTATCTTTTCGTAGTTCTTATAGCCAAGCTCGTCAAGCTTGTCCGTAAGGTCGTCCATTGTATTCTTTGCAGCTGTATCATCATATGTAATGCTTATTTTTGTTTCCTTATCAAGCTTTGCTATTTCAGCTGCAAGCTTTTCAAGGCTCACCTTTTCGTTGCCAAAGAGATAATCGCGGCCCGAAACTGTAACAGATGCCGTCTTTTCTTCTGTTTTCTCCTCAGTTGTGGGTTCTGTGGTAGCCTCGGTCTTCTTTTCGGTAGTTTCAGAAACGGACGTATCGTCTTTTTTCTTGTTCTCCCCCGAATCCTTGCCGAATCCGCCGAACCCCTTGAAGTAGATCAGAGCAAAAATAAGAGCAGCAATAATAAGGATAAGAAGTATGCCAAAAACCTTTTTCATTTTAATTACCTCACTTTGATATATTTATTGTTGTAAAATAAAGTCCTTTGTATTCGCGCTGGATATCAGTTATAGCACTTTCTATCAGCGGAACGACAGATTCCGTGCCGTATGCATAGCCGTCATATGTAAGAGTGCTGATTATAACGTCGTCATTTTTATAGCCGGAAGACTTAAGGCACGATTTTATCTTCTCCCTGAGATCACGTGCTTCATCAGAGCCTATCTCGCCTATCTTTTTAGTGCCCGAAAGAACGCTCAGCGTCCATACATCGCTTTTTTCGACGCCCTGAAGGTTGAAATACACACCCTCGCCGTTATTATATGCATTCAGAGCCATTTGGTTATTTGCAGCATTAGCGTCTGCCGCAAGTATCCTGTCCCACTCCTCGGCAGCTTTTTCGCGCCATTCCTGCTGTTCCTTTTCGTTTTCAAGCTGTTTTTTCTCTGTTTCTTCAATGAGTTCGTTGTATGAAGCCTCCGCGGCAGTTGCCTTTTCAGTGGCAGTCTCTACGTCAGCGGAGCTGTAAAGTATAAAGAAAAACAGTATTATCATCGTTACATCAAGAAGCGATGTGAAATCAAGAATAATCTCCCGAACCTTCATAGCACCACCCTATTGTCTCGACTGTTTCTGGGACTCGTCTATCCCGCTTTTTCTCAGCTTCTTTATCAGCGCAAGATGCCGCTGGATAAGATCCTCCACATCGGCGAAAAACTTTGCGTTGACTATCTTGAATGCTACAGCAAAGATCAGCCCCCACGCAGTAGAGGTCAGAGCAGAGAAAAAATTGTTTTTCGCGCTGCTTATAGCCTCCGCGCTGGACATATCAAGTCCGAGAAGTGCAAGAACGGTACCAAGCATTCCAAGCAGAGGAAATATGGAAATGAGTGTTATGAAAAGAGTATACTGAGTATTTATCTTTCGGTAGCTGTCAAATATCCTGTCCACTCTGTCAACATTGTACAGATCGTCGCTTGAAGCTTCCCAGTCATATATCTCATTATCCACTGACTGTCTGTTCTGATGAAGATTGACAGCTATCATTATCGTAATGACAGCAAAGGCAAAAATAATAAGATTATAGTAAGGAGAAATCACATGACCAAATTTCGACCAAAAGCCCATATTATCACCTCTTACCCTATTATACAGCATAAACCGACAAATTGCAAGATATTTTACGAATAACTATAAAAAAACTCCGCCAAAAGCGGAGCAAGATCATCTTATTCGTTTTGTTTCTTTTCTTTTTTAATATTGATAATGTGTACCGTAAGTGTAACAACGGCACCGAGTATAAGTATAAGATAGTACGTAAGTCCTCTGCTTATAAGAAGCGCAGGCTTTACAAGCTCGGTACCGAATATCTCCGTAAACGCCAGCAGGAAGCAGCCCTCCGAGATACCGGCAGCTCCCGGCAGGGGCAGCATTTCCACTGCAACTCCTATCATTATCTGTATCGTAAGGATATCTATAAACCTTGTGCTGTTCAGTCCGTAAGCCCTGTAAACTATCCATGTTATGCTGAAAAGGAATATCCTCTGCACCGCCGTTATAAGAAATACATTGAACACCACAGAAAGATTGCGCTTGATGTAATCAGCGCCCATTGCGTAGGTATCGCATATTCTTATGAGCTTTTCCGTGTATTTTTCCTTGTTCTTCTTTTTCATTATGCGCATTTTAGTAAGAAGATAAACCGCTTTGATACCCAATGCTCTCGCCCATATAGGCTTGATAAAGATAAGAAGAAGCGCGGCAATAAACGACAGATTCATACCAAATCCCAGTACTATCAGCCACTTCATATCTCCCGCATGCAGTCTGATCACATCGAAATTGAATATAAGAAATCCGAGAGCCATGATCACAAGCACGGATTTATACGCTATTGTTATAAGCAGCATTATAAGCGTAGAGTACCCTATCTTTATCTTGTCTTTTTTCATATGATACATCTGCATAGGCTGACCGCCTGTAGACGAGGGCGTGATGTAGCTGAAAATGAACCCCACAAAAGAATACTTAAGACATTTGAGGAAGCTCGTTTTCTGATCAAGGACCCTCAGCATATAATGTATTATTGAAGCTTCACCTGCTACAAAAAGCACAGCTGCACAGGCTCCGGAAAGTATCCACAGAGGATCTGCGCCTTTTAAGTCGCGGATTATCTCGTGAAATTCCTGCTCCTTGAATATCAGATGAAGCGTAAAAAACGTTATTACAAGAATAAGACCGATATTCAACGCGTATTTAAGTATTTTTTTTATAATGTCACCCCCGCGTTAAAAGGCAAATATGTATAATTAGCAACTTTAATTATATCATAACGCCGATATAATGTCAATAACAACAATACCTACAAAGCTGTATTATTGCTTTTTTTCAGTTTCATACGCTTGTATTCAAGGGCTGTCATGCCCGTTTTGTTCTTGAACAGCTTCATAAAATATGATTGCTCGGAATAGCCGCATTTTTCGGCTATCTCGCACACGTTCAGGTTAGTGCTGACGAGAAGTCTCTCCGCAAGGGCTATCCTTGCCGAGATAACGTCGGAATTGAAGCTGACATCAACGAATTTCCTGTAGATATGCTGAAAATAGGATTGACTGAGCCTCAATCTCTTCGCCTCGGCCGCAGCGCTCCAGTTGAGCTGAGGCTCCTCATAAATGGTATCGTGTAGCTCACGTATCACCGAGAGGTAAACATTTCCGGCTATCCTCTGAGGATCCCGGCTCTCTTCAAGCTTATCCTCTAAGACGGATATAAGCTCCTCACACGACCTCATTCCGCTCGTTACAGCCGAAAAATGTGATATCATTGAGGAAAGCACGATATCCTGCTGCTTTTCAATCATTTTCAGGTTGGATTTAAGCGTATTCACAAAAAGCTGCTCGGGGAATTCCGAACCGTCACACTCCCCTGTGATGAGGAATTCGTCCCTGCTTATCCTTGCCGCAAGTTCTCCCCTGACGCATGAAAGGTTTACAGCCTGTGCAAAGAGGACATACAGTCTTTTCACATATTCCTCTCCGAGGCTGCGTCTTTTCTGCTCTATCCCGTCAATAGTGTAGAGCACGCCGTAATAATCGCTTTCCCCGCTCAGCTTTTCAAGTCTGCTCGTTATGCCCTTTCTGCTGAACAGTCCCGTAAGGATATCGCGCTCTGACAGCATCTGGATCTTGTCATTAAGGTGCTTTTCATAGGCAAGCATCCTCACGCGCTCTATGCTGTCGGCGGCTATCTGACAGAACTCGCCGTAGAACTGCTCAAAAACTATCTCCCTGCTGCTGTATCTTCTTACGCAGTAGCCGAAGCTGTTGTCAAGATAGTGGAGCGGAGTGCAGAAATAGGTCCGCGGCTCCGAAAGGATATCTTCCTTGGGTATAATAGTTTCAAGCCTGAAATCCTTCGGAGTAAGATCGCCTTTATAGTCCACATGAGTAACAACGCACCTCATTTTTCCGGTATAACCGATCTTTCGGCCGGAAGCTTCGGAATCACTGTCAAAAAGCATATCGTCGCAAAGACATATGAAGAAGTCGCCGCAAGGGTCCAGTAGGTACATATTTCTGAGAATTGCCTGCGAAAACCCGTTCATATCCTTAACATTGCTCATTATTGATGAATAGTTGCTGTGCATGAAGATATTTGCTCGCATGGTCTTGTCAAGCATACTCTGGCTTATATCCGCATTCTGCTCAGTCCTCTCCCTGCAGCCGCAGCTTGCTCCTATCCTGAGATATGGCGCGGTCTTCACTGCATGAACGGACTTTTCACCGCTTATTAGCTCATGGAGCCTGCAAACTGCTCTTACTGCGTTTTCAAGGTAAGCACCGCTGAATGAGGTAAGTGACGGCTGATAATAGTTTACATCGGGATTTCCGTCATAGCCGCCCACAGCTATATCCTCCGGTATACGAATCCCCTTTTTAAGCAGAGAAAGGCAGAGCTGCAAAGCCATATAATCGCTTCCGCAGACTACTGCCTGCGGCTTTTCAAGCTCGCCCGAGGCTATCCTTTCCGCAAATTCCACAGCCTTTCCTATCCAGAAATCTCCGTAGAATATGTAATTACGCTCAACAGGCAGACCGTACTTTGCAAATGCGTCCATATAGCCTCCTATCCTCTCCTCAGAGTGTACCTCGTCCTTCGGTCCGCTGAGGCAGTATATCCTCGTAAATCCATGATCGGCGATAAAATGCTCTGTAAGTCTCGCGAAGCCCTCCCTGTCATGCTGGAGGCAGCTCTCAAAGCATTTGCTTTGATAATCGAGAGCTACAACGGGAATATTTTTCTCATCAAGCATTTTTTCAAGCCTTTCAGAGAGTGAACGGCTGTAAAATGAACCGAGATCGACTATAGCGCCGTCAAAGGACAGCTGAAAAATGAGAGAATAAATATTTTCGTCGCCTTTCATATAGTCCCCGCCGTCATCATAGTTGACAAAATGAGTCAGAACTATGAGATCATAACCCAGCAGCGCCGACTGCTCGGATATGATCCTTATCATGCTGGTCTGATAAAGAGTATCTGTATTTGCGGTTATAAGAGCGAGCCTTTTTCTCATACTGCACCTCCGTAAGCTTTCTTACCTACATTATACTATATATTCACCTGCAAATCAACACAAAAAAGCTGAAAAATACATTTTTTTGATTGGATTCAGCATTGAAATTTACACCTCTTTCATTTATAATTAGTGTAGAATAAAAACTATTAATACCGAAAGGATGAAGTATAATGAATATATCAATCAAAAAAGGCTGTTCCGCCCTGCTTGCAGCATTGACTCTCTTCACCTCTGCAACATCCTTCAGTGACCGCTATGCTGACGCAGCTGCAAAAACATCTGCCGTAAGCACACCTTACTCTGGCGCTGATCTCACTCTCTTTAGCAGCAATGTCGGCGCAGGAACTTACACTATCCCGGACCTCAATATCCCCTCGAAGAATATCCCCGACACAGAGAGTATCAGCTTCGTAAAGGATATGCGTCTCGGCTGGAATCTCGGCAACACCCTCGACGCTATCGACGATACAGGCTGGGTAGGCAGCGAAATGGGCATAGAGACCTGCTGGAACGGCGGCTACAAGACCTCAAAGGAAATGATAGATACTGTTAAAGCCGCAGGCTTCAATACCGTAAGAATACCTGTTTCATGGCACAATCACGTAGACGGCAGCTACAACATCACAAAGCAGTGGATGGACAGAGTACAGGAAGTCGTTGATTACGCTATCGACGACGGCATGTATGTTATCCTGAACGTTCACCACGACAACGACCTCAAGTATATGTACCCTGACTCCGCTCACTATCAGCAGTCAAAGAAGTACATGACAACCGTATGGTCACAGATAGCTTCCCGCTTCAAGGACTATGACAATAAACTTATTTTTGAGACCATGAACGAGCCTCGTCTTGTAGGTCATCAGAACGAGTGGTGGATAAATCCATCAAACAGCGACTGTATCGACGCTGTAAAAACTATAAACAAGCTCAATCAGGACATACTCGACACTATCCGTTCATCAGGCGGAAACAACGGCACAAGATACGTTGCAGTCCCCGGTTATGACTGCTCCGTAGACGGCGCAACCAATGAAAATTTCAAGATCCCTGCAGATAAGGTACAGAACAGGATCATCGTTGCCGTTCACGCTTATCTTCCCTACGGCTTTGCACTTGCTGAGGAGAGCGATTCACAGAGTGTCCGCAACTTCAACATCAACACCGACACAGGTGAGATTCAGCAGGCGCTTGACAAGGTCTACGACAAGTATGTATCAAAGGGAATCCCCGTTTATGTAGGTGAATACGGCGCCCGTGACAAGGGCGGAAACGTTCAGCCCCGAATCGACTGCGCTGCATACTTCACAGCCTTTGCTTCATCAAGAGGCATCACCTGCTGCTGGTGGGACGATATCAGCTTCATGCTCCTTGACAGATCAAACTGCACATGGAAGCAGCCCGAGATCGTACAGGCTATAAACAAATATGCAAGAGGCAGTGTTCAGTCAACTATTGTAACAACTGTTTCAAAGCCTCCTGTAGTCACTACCACTACAACGACAACAGCTGTTCCGGACAGCAATAAGCTCTACGGCAAGAAGACATCAGACGGAAAGGTAGATTTCGGCTCTCCTATCGGCGAAAGTGCTTTCGTTGAAGTAAAGTTCGGCAGCAATACCAACTTTATGAACGGCTGTCTCGGCTTCTCACCCTCAATCGGCGGCAAGAACTACTGGGTAGCTTATGTATGGGAAACAAAGAAATCAGACACTATCGGTATCGATATCAACGCTCCCAAGCAGATAATGGACGTTACTGCCGAAGAAGCAGCGGCTGTTACCGACGAGGATACTATCGCAAAACTCATCGCTGATATCAAACAGCAGAAGTCCGCTATATTACAGGCCTGGTACGCTTCAGACAAATCAGGCAAGCAGATAGATCCCGCTGAATCAGGCGCAGAGAGCATAAGCGCTTATATAATCTCTTCAAACGGCGCAGCTCAGACAACAACTTCCGAAGCAACAACGACAACTACAACTATCGCTACAGCAACTTCCACGACTGTTACATCTGTATCGACTTCTGCAACTACTATTGTTACTACAGAAGCTCCCGAAAACATCAAATACGGTGACGCTAACTGTGACGGTCAGATAGACCTTGCAGACGCAGTTCTCATAATGCAGTCACTTGCAAATCCCTCACGCTACGGTATCAGCGGAGACAACGAAAAGCATATAACAGATCTCGGTAAGAAAAATGCAGACTGCTTCAATACAGGCGACGGCGTCACCAACAATGATGCAGTTACCATTCAGAAGTACTGTCTCCACCTTATCGATGCACTTCCTTATAAAGAAATTTGAATAAGCCCCCTGCAGGAAAGGCTCTCAGCGAATGAGAGCCTTTCCCTTTTATATGTTAATTATTTATAAATTTTCATACTGTATCATTGAAAATACAGTTAAAATATGCTATAATATACTAAAGCTATATATTATTATGAGCAAATAACCGACCTCATTTTATAATAGCGATTCAAAACAATAATCACATCAAAACTATATCCATTTAGCTTGCATTTTATTATGGGAAGAAAGTGAGTGATCTTATGAAATTTACTCCGGAAGAAATCAGAGCTGCTCTTGAAAGCGGTGAGATATGCGCCTTTTACCAGCCACAGTATGACACCGTTACAAGCAAGATTAAAAGTGCGGAAGCACTGGCTCGTTGGATAAAACCTGACGGTTCGCTGATATCGCCTTTCTTTTTCATTCCCGTTGCTGAGGAATCCGACCTCATTATGGATATAGACTGGCATATCACCGATATCGTATGCAAAACACTGTGCAAGCAGGAAGGATATGCCCGTCACAGGATATCCATCAATTTTTCAAGACGGCATATCTACGAAGAAAACTTTACGGAAAAGCTTGCAAAGATAGTTGACAGCTATGAGCTTCCTCATAAGCTTATTGAAATAGAAATTACCGAATCAGCAATGGTCGACGACGCACAAAAGATACTTGAATGGATAAATTCCACAAGAGAAGCAGGCTTCAGAATAGCTATCGACGACTTCGGAAGCGGGCTTTCTTCTTTGCAGTTCGTCAAGGACGTGCCTGCTGATGTACTGAAAATAGACAAGTCCCTGCTCAGTCAGAACTGCGAGAACGAAAAGGAGCGTATAGTTCTTGAGAGTATTTTCAATTTTGCCCACCGCCTGCATATGAGAACCATTGCAGAGGGCGTTGAAACAAAGGAACAGCTTGCTTTCCTGCGTACCTGCGGCTGCAACAGGATACAGGGCTATCTCTTTGCAAAGCCTATGCCCGAGGAGGACTACATTGCAATTTGCAAGCTTGACAAAAATGCAGAGGAGCCCGCTGATATACTTCAGCTTCAAAGCCCTGCAAGCGCCATAAATCTTCTTATGAGCGTTATCTTCCGCCGCTACCCCCTTGTTATATTCTCTAATCTCTCACTTAACTCCTTCTATATGATGGCTTATCAGGATTTTTCATCTACAAGCTGTCCTTCTGCGGGTGTATTCGAGGAGCTTATAGTTCACGGTGCCGCAACAATGGCTCCCGAGGATAAGGAGTTATTTGCGTCTACCTTTGACCGCTCCAACCTTATCCGCGACTATGCAAACGGCAAAAAGGAAATACGTCTCGTAACACGTCAGCTTGGCGACGACGGAATATACAGGCGTGTGGAAACTACTGTATATTTCCTGAAAAGCGACTCCTCTGACGACCTGCTGACAATCACTCTGTGCGACAATCTTCCCGATGAATAAGCCACCTTTTCAGGATTATGCCAGCTATTTATCATATCAAATATTATCATCATGTAAATTTTTTATTAAAGCTGTTCGCAAATCGCAATTTTTAACTATATAACGTCATTTTTGCTCAAATAGCGAGTTGACATATCAATATAATTGTGATATTATTATATTAATGAAATAAGTTCAGACCGAGGTGATACATACTATGAACTCTAAACTGAAAACGATTGCATTTTTCGGATGCAGTTTTACAAGCAGATACAGACAGAATCTCTGCAGATCATTCAACATCGCCGCAGAAGAGCTTAAGATCAACATAGTATATATCAATTCACTGGGCAAGATAGGCAACAAGAATGCTCAGTACGGCGATTATGAGTTTGATCTGATAGATATGATCGACCTCAGACAGTTTGACGGTATTATTTTTGACGGCGAAGGTTATAACGTTGAGGGTATGGCTGATAAGGTAATATGCAAGCTCAAAGAAGCTGCATGCCCTGTTATATCTATAAGCACTCACGTTGACGGTTTTTATAATATAGAATTTGATGATGCGGGCGGTATCAGAACACTTATCGAGCACTTCCTCGATCATCATCACTTCACAAAGATAGGCTTCATGTCAGGCTATCTTACACACCCCGACGCTCAGATAAGATTAAAGCAGTTTCAGGATATAATGCGTTCAAGAGGACTTCCCGAGAACGGCGTTGGCATGTTTGAGGGCGATTTCTGGTTCCATAAGGGCGAGGAGGCTGCGGATTACTTCCTTTCTCAGCCGGAAACTCCCGAAGCTATCGTTTGTGCAAACGATTATATGGCTATATCTCTTATTACCGCTTTCAAGAAACGCGGCATACGTGTTCCCGATGATATTGCAATTTCGGGCTTCGACGGTACTTTTGAGGGTCAGGAGTTCCTGCCTCATCTGACCTCGGCTACACGTGAAAGAGTTGAGATAGCACGCAAATCACTTGATTTGTTTGAGGCGCTGTGGAATAAAAAAAGCTTTGATATGGATCTCAATGTTACCGCAAAGCCTATTTATACGCAGTCATGCGGCTGTTCAAAGCTTGATTACAAGTTTGAAGCCGAGAATGTCAACAGAGTCTATGAGACGAACCGTAATTTCTGCTATAATCTCTATGATGCGGAATCGGCGCTGTTAAAACTCAATAAGGTAGACAGTCTTCTCATGCTGGGCAATGTTTTCATTGAAACATCAATAAACTTCGGTGATTACAATTCCTTCTTCCTTATGCTTCATAAGGATACGAGCGGCAAGCTCTCCAGCGACAGTGATTTTCTCTGTCCCTCGGGCGAGTTCACACCTGCCGTATGGATAGACAAAAAGAACGAGTATACCGAATCCAATCATTCTTTCAGCGTATCCTCGCTCATTCCCAATTCATCCTCCGATAAGCCTCATTATTTCTATATAATGAGCGTTCATTGCGTCGAGAGAATGTTCGGCTACGCTGTTATCGAAATGAGCAGCAAGGAGATATTCAACGAGTTCTATAACGTATGGCTGCTTAATATGGCAATGACCATAGAAACTTTGTACAAGAACGACAAGATCAGCAAGCTTATCGGCAAGCTTGAAAATCTCAGTATACGTGACGGTCTTACCGGCATGCTCAACCGCAGAGGCTTTGATGACCACTCACGCGAGGCTATACGTCAGTTCACATCCAAGCGTACAGTATGCACTATGGTAATTGATATGGACGGACTTAAGCACATAAACGACGATTACGGCCATTATGAGGGCGACCGCGCTATCAAATCGGCTGCGGAAATAATCAATCAGTGCTGCGATTCCGGCGAAATTGCTGGACGAGCAGGCGGAGACGAGTTCTATATATTTGCACCGCGCTATTCACAGAAACAGCTGGACAGATTCATCGAGAGACTGAAAAGTGCTCTTGAAAGGCATAACCGCCATTCAAACAAACCATATAATATCGAGCTTAGCTACGGTGCATTCCTTGTAGATACAGATTCAAACGCCAAACTTGAAGACTATATCAAAATAAGCGACTCAAGAATGTACGAGCAGAAACTCTCTAAACCAGGCAGAAGAAAATAAAAAAATGACACCGAGCCATAGGTTCGGTGTTTTTTTATGTTATTATTTCCCTGAATACCTCTCCGAGCATGGTCATTTCGCCCTGAGCTGCCTTTATGGTGGCAATTGTGAGCAGGTCAATGTCGCAAGCTGAAAAATCAATGTCCCTTCCGGCATTCCTTACCAGAAGCGTGATGAAAAGCCTCAGTGTTCTTCCGTTTCCTTCACGGAAAGGGTGAAGCATATTCAGCTCGTGATAAAGCTCCGTGATCTCTGCTATGAACCTGTCATCGTTCATTCCGCACAGATAGTTCTTCCTTTTCAGCTGCCCGAACTTAGCATTGCCGATCATTTCAAGCTCGCTGTGATCGCAGAACGCTGTTCCCTTTTTGGAGATATTGATATCCCGAAGTCTGCCTGCCCAATAATACAGATCGTCAAACAGCTTCTTATGCAGAGACCTGTAAAAAGCGAAATCCACATTCTCGAACTTTGTTTCCTGCTCAGCCTGTATCGCACGAAGCAGAGTTATCTGCTTCTCGATATCGTTCAGCTTTTTCTGATCCCTTATATCCAGCTTGTTTATCAGGACTGTCGTATCGGGATAGCAGTTCCACTGACAGCCGTCAATTTTATAAAGTGCCATTATTTGCTTCTGACGTCTTTAACTATCTTATCGGTAAACTGCTTGAAAGTCAGCTCACCGCTGAGACATTTTTTTACATTGGCTATCTCTTTGCTTGAAAAGCTATATCCCTCCATGCGAACAGACGCAAGCTGATTCTTCAGCGCTTTCTCGGTGGTTACATTATGCATTGCAAACAGCTCCCTTCACGGATATTATAATCTATATTTTAAAAAAAGTCAAGAAAGCGCCATTATTTTCAGGCAATTCTTTTAAACAGGCAGCAGCTTTGCAGAAAAATGCGAGCTATGACATAGATATTCCAAATCTCCCTCAATATATTTCCTGAAATCCACTCTTCTCGGACAGTTATTCACACAGTTTCCAAAGCTCATGCACCACATGAGCAGCGAGACGTGTCCAAGACGTCCGTTTTTGTTTACCGCGATAACGTAACCCGTTTTCCATTCATCTTCAGGCAGGTCTCCGAAGCTGAAGCCCTCAGCAAGTTCAAAGAACCTCCTGCACCACTCCACGCTCTCAAAGTAGACCCACACCTTTTCATCGTTTCCCAGCATTTCCCTGATACTTCGCATATCCATGTTCTCCTTTATAAAATATTCCATAAGAACACGAAAGCGGCCCCATCGTCACGACAGGACCGCTGCAGAGCATTATTTATCCCATCGTTCAAGCTTTAGCACCTTGCATCTGCAGGTTGCTGTACGGTCAGCGGGCTTGTCCCTCGCGTACTCCTTATGGTACTTTTATAATAGCACATTTGCTGCCTTATGTCAACATTTTTTATTGTTTGCATCTCATAACTATATAAGCTTCTATTTTTCGGGATTTAATTCAAAAATACTCTTGACATTATCCTTATAATATAGTATAATATAACACGGCAATCACTTTATTAATTTAAAGCTTTACAAGTGTATAACTAAAAAACTGTAAAGCTAAAGAAAGGTCGAGATATAAATGGGCTCACAAACCGCAACATTCGTCATACTTGCCATCTATGTCGCTATAATGGTAAGTATCGGAATCTATATGTCCAGACGAACAAAATCATCAGAGGACTTTATGCTCGGAGGCAGAAGCGTAGGTTCATGGCTGACTGCTTTCTCCTATGGTACTACCTACTTCTCAGCTGTTGTTTTCATCGGTTATGCAGGACAGTTCGGCTGGCTGTACGGTGCTTCCGCTTCATGGATAGGCATAGGCAACGCCATAATAGGAAGCCTTATCCCCTTCTTCCTCATAGGAAAGCGTACACGTCTTATGACAAATCACCTCGGTGCAAAGACAATGCCTGAATACTTTGAGCACAGATTTGACTCAAAATCTCTCAAAACAGTATCCGCTCTTATTGTTTTCATCTTCCTTATCCCCTATACCGCTTCCGTATACAATGGACTTTCACGTCTTTTCGGTATGGTATTTGACCTCGGTGAAAACGGCGGAACATACATAATCATCGCAATGGCTGTTCTTTCCGCTATTTACGTAACACTCGGCGGCTACAAGGCAACAGCTCTCAACGATTTCTTTCAGGGAATCATCATGCTTATCGGTATCGGAACAGTCGTAGCTCTTACAGTTCAGAAGAAGAACGGTCTTTCTGCTGCAATTGACGCTCTGAACGGTATTTCAGACGCAAAGACACCCGCAGGCACACTCGGTTCGCTCTTCGGACCTGATCCTATTAACCTCCTCGGAGTTGTTATCCTTACATCTCTCGGTACATGGGGACTTCCTCAGATGGTACAGAAGTTCTATGCTATCAAGGACGAGCAGGCAATCAAAAAGGGAGCTATCATCTCCACTCTCTTCGCTGTAGTTGTTGCAGGCGGCTCGTACTTCATGGGCGGTTTCGTAAGACTTTACTGTACACTCGGCGGAGACCTTGACAAAACTCATATTGAGACCCTGAACGGCAAGCCGGTTTATGATACAATGGTTCCTGCACTTCTTGATACCGCTCTCCCTAATCTGCTTATCGGACTTGTTGTAGTACTCGTTCTCTCAGCTTCACTTTCAACTCTTTCATCACTGGTACTTACTTCAAGCTCAACACTTACAAACGATCTAATCAAGCCACGTATAAAAAATTTCGATGACAAGCACCAGGTACTCTTCATGCGTATTTTCATTGCTGTATTCCTTATTATATCAGTAATCATCGCATGTAACAAGAACGCTTCGATCTCGACTCTCATGTCTTACTCATGGGGAGCTCTCTCGGGCGCATTCCTCGGCCCGTTCCTTTACGGCCTTTTCATGAAGAAGGTCTCAAAGGCAGCATGCTGGACAAGCTTCATCACCGGTGTTGGCATAAGCGTTATCCATATGCTCCTGTTCAGCCTTAACATCGAAGCATTCAGCGGCATCAAGCAGGCTGTTATCGATCTCAACTGCCCTCTTCAGCTCTTATCGCCCATAAATGCAGGTGCATTTGCAATGCTGATCTCACTTGTCATCGTACCTGTAGTAAGCTCATTTACAAAGGCTCCCGATAAAAAAATAGTTGACAACGCATTCAGCAGCCTCACAGCAGCTAAGTGATCAACAAGATATAAGAAAACTCCTATGGATACTGTGATACCATAGGAGTTTTTTTCAGATATATTTCAGTTTGCATTTACCCTCATGCTGCTGTCAAATGGATTCTTTCTGCTGTCCAGAACAGACTTTTTCTCCTGAAGAACAAGCTTCATTCTTATATCCTGTCCGCCGCGGGTAACGGTTATTGAGATAGTATCTCCTGCTTTGTACTGGTTCTTTATATCATGAAGTTCCTGTCCGGTGGACACTGCCTTTCCTTCAATATCGATTATAACATCTCCAGGCATTATTCCTGCACGGTCGGCAGCTCCGTCCGCCTGAAGCGACATTACGAACACCCCAACAGGAATGCTCCAGTAGCGAGACTCGGCCTCTGTAATATCTCTTGTACTTATAATTCCGATATCGGGACGGCCTGTAACGTACTGATAGTTTATAAGATCGTCGATAATGACCTTTGCCTCCTTTATCGGTATGGCAAAGCACAGCCCCTCCACGCTTGCGGAAGTACTGTAGCTTGAGGACATCTTCGCTGAATTGATGCCTACTACCTGTCCGCTGCTGTTGAGAAGCGGTCCGCCCGAGTTACCGTTATTAATTGCCGCGTCGGTCTGTATGAGATTCATCTTCTTCTCGTTGATATCTATCTTTCTGTTAAGGGCTGAAACGATACCGCTGGTAACGGTTCCGAAAAGGTCAAATCCGAGTGGATTGCCAACCGCTATTACAAGCTCTCCGACTCTGAGGTCGTCACTGTCGCCCAGAACAGCAGGCTTGAGCTTTGTTTCGTCCACCTTCAATACAGCTATATCAGTCTCAGGATCAACAGCGATTATACTTGCCTCATGCTCGGTCTCGTCGCTGAACAGCACTGTAACATTTGAAGCCTCTCCGGCGTTGTATTCCTCATCATAAACTACATGTGAATTTGTAACGATATAGCCGTCATCTGTGATAATAATACCTGTTCCGGTGCTTCTGAAGCTCTCGGTCTGAGGCTCTGAACTCCAGCCCCATATATTGAATGTCTGACGTGGAGTATAAACAAATGTTGAAGCGACCCCCACAACAGATGGCATAATTGAATCAACAATATCGGGAATTGGCTTAGCGTCTGTTCTTGCTGCGATATCGATAAGGCTCGGAAGTTTTTCTTCTTCTCCCGCAGGCTTATCGTCGGCAGCTTTAACGTCCCTTGAAACGTTTTTAACGGAATCGCTCGCAAACTCTACAAGTTCTTTCTTTGAAGCGTTCAGAAACTTATATACCTTAACGATGCCTGCGCACAATACTACGGCAACTATTACAGCTGCTGCACATTTTAACGCAAAGCTTACCCTGCTTTTCTTTTTCGGCCTGTAAGAATTCTCCGAAGCAAAGGTATAGGATCTCGAATCATATCCATTGTTCTCGGCAGTATCTTCATAACTGTACTGATCGTTATAAAGCTCATCAGACTTGTCATCACTGTTGTCGCTGAAGATTCCATCTGAGCGATAATTATCATCATTGTTGTAATTATCCTTCATTCCGTTCATCCTTTCAGATATAATTCACTATATTATATTATAAGCATTTTTGTGATAATTATATGATAAAGCAGGGAAAAATACATTTTTCTTTTTTATTCTGTAAATAACAAAGCCCCGAATCACTCGGGGCTGTTATTATTCTTATTTAATTTTTAAAGCGACTTTCATCACTTAGCTAAATTACCCTTTGGACTCACCCTTTCGGATCAGATTTTAAATGTGTACCTCTTTTTCACTGTACATCATTCCTTTATATAGTAATAAAGCGATAATAAGTTTTACTCCATCGGAATCACCTATAAAATTGTATTTGTCCGGTACATCCGAACATCATGCAGTTTCATAAAGCAATAACCTATTTTCTCATTGGACTCAACCTTTACTAAAGAATTTTTCGCAATATATCTAAAGACTTATTGTCGAAATTTCAGATAACTCTGTATCCAAATCTTTCACATGAAGCCGTTTAGATCAGCAAACGTCAGCTTCGTAATTGAATTGTTCAGCCTTTTTGAGCTTTTTTCAATGGAACAAGCTTAATGCCTATATTCCCTCTTAATGAAATCCAATTACTCAGCAAGCCCGCCGGCTTCACGCTGCTGTGCGAACTTTCCTTCCATTGGACTCACTCTCCCTTCCGCATATATTCATTTACATTGAGGTCGCCCTCAGTCCAAGTAAATGCAGCTCGGATTGCTCTCATGAGTTTTCCTTTTCCTTGTTTATATATTACCATACTTTGTGTGAAAAGTCAATAGAAATAGATGGTCTATCACATTATTTTCATGCAAATCAGCATATATAACAAAGAATAAAACTATCAATTGTTTAATATCACAATAAATTCTTCATGTATATTCCACTTGATTTTTGAGCTGTATTAGTGTATAATAAAGCTATAAAAGGCTTATGCCGGAATGGAGAATTGTTATATGTCTGAAATGAATGAATATACCCCGGACTTATTTGAGCTTATCGATGAAGAAGGAAACAAGAAGCAGTTTGAGCTCTTTGACGCTGCCGAGATCGACGGTGAGCAGTACTACGCTATGCTTCCCGCTATCGAGGACGAGGAATTCCTTGATTCCGACTGCGATCTTGTTATACTCAAATCCATTGAGGAAGACGGCGAAGAGATACTTGCCTCTATTGATGACGACGATGAATTTGAAATTGTATCAAGGTTTTTCCTTGAACGCCTGGAAGAAGGCTATGACGAATAAGTTTTTCCAATTTTTTACCATTTTACATAGTTTTGCTATTGATTTTTCCGAATGATTGTGCTATAATATATATAGAAAAACAAAAGCAAAATTTCTGCCTTGTGCGAGTAATTATAGTTTTTATAATCCAACACATAATTCAAGGGAATTCGTCTCCGTATGTGGACTGCAGACCTCCCGTACTGCGGAAGAAGGGAGCGAGAAGCATAAGGGCGTTTACCCACCTGCTTAGTGCGGGTTTTATGCACTATATGACGGCAAGGCGGATTTTTATACTCAAATGGAAACGGTCTCCGAATATCGGAAGACCGTTTTTTTATTTATTGCTGATAATGATGACTCTGCTTGAGAACCATATCCTTTACTTTCATAAGTGAAGTTGTCGTGCTTCTCTCATTTTCCGAAAGCTTCATGGTAATAAACTTTATGGTCTCCTCATAATCGGGTATCATTATATGCTCAAGGGCGTTTACCCTGCGGCGGGTCTT
>DBXO01000022.1:0-17314 GCA_002309635.1 Ruminococcus flavefaciens
CCAAAGGACATACATATATATTTTATTACACTATATCACACTTTAGGATATTTTGCAATAGAGGATAGTATAACGTACTATTCCGAAAAAGTAAAGAAACCATTTGTGACACTTTGAAAGCAAATATAAACTGCCCCTCGTCTCAGGACGCAATCCAGTGACGAGGGGCTTGTTTGTACATTTTGACGAATGACAACCAATCTACGAAGTATCGAACCCTCTGTTATCCAATCTGCGCACTAACCTCACTGAGCAGATTGGTTGTCAGGCGTTTTTAGTTCGTAGATGTTTTTCCAAATACAGTAAAAAGTCGGTTAAGGTTGACTTCGCAGATTGACTGTATAGCCGAAAACTGCCGTAAAATCGGCACTTTTACGCCTTATTCCTTGACATCAATACTACGCACTCAACGTGTCCTGTTTTCGGGAAAAGATCTACACCGCAGACCTTATCCACGCTGTAGCCTCTTTCAGCAAGGAGCTTCGCATCACGGGCGGCAGTAGCGGGATTGCAGGATATCATTACTATTTTCTGCGGAGCAGCCTCAGCTATAACATCGATAGTTTCGGCAGAGCATCCCTTTCTCGGCGGGTCCACAACGATAATATGCGGACTGCAACCTTTTTTGCGGAGCCTGCCGAAAACCTCTCCGGCGTCACCGCAGAAGAATTCGGCATTGCCGATATTGTTGAGAGCAGCATTTTCCTTGGCGTTCTCAACAGCCTGCGGAACTATCTCAACTCCGATTATCTTCGATGCTTTATCAGCCATTGAAAGACCGATAGTGCCTGCGCCGCAGTAAAGGTCGGCAATGGTATCGCTGCTTTTCGGAGCCGCATATTCCAGCGCTTTTGCATAAAGTCTTTCTGCCTGCAATGTATTTACCTGATAGAAGGAAAGGGGAGATATCTTTATTTTATTCCCGCACATCGTATCTGAAATGGTATCGCTGCCCCATAGAGTAATGCAGCTTTCTCCGAGTATAACATTGGTCTTGTCGGGGTTGACGTTCATGACTATGCTTCTGATATCACCGAATTTTTCGGATAATATCCTGCAAAGTGCGGAAAGCTGCCGCGAAACGTCCTTGCGAACCACAAGACAGACCATTATCTCCTTTGAGTGAGCGCCTCGGCGTATATATATATGCCGCATTATTCCTGTATTATTGGTTTCGTCATATACAGGTAGCTTTTTTTCGTTGATGTAACTGAGCACAGCTTCCAGTATATTGCTGAAAATAACGGGCTGTAAAGCGCAGTCCGTTATGGGGACCAGTCTGTGGCTTCTCGGCGCATAAAAACCGCAGAGAGCTTTTCCGTCAAAATTTGCGAGCGGATATTGTGCCTTGTTGCGGTAGTGCTCTGTTTCTGCGGCGCTTAAAAATTTGTCGAATTCCGGTGAAAGACTGCCTATTCGGGTAAAAGCGTCGCGTACTATGCTCTCTTTTGTGCGGCACTCGGCTTCGTAGGAGATATGCCTCAGCAGACAGCCGCCGCATTTGTTATATACGGGGCAAGTGTTTTCAATACGGTCTGGTGAGAGCTCGGTTATCTTTTCAACAATACCGAAGGCATAGCTTTTAAGCACCTTGACAATCCTTATCTCGGCAACATCGCCCACAGCGGTCTGAGGCACGAAGACTGCCATGCCGTCAGCACGGCACACTCCGTTTCCTTCGGAGGTAATGCCTGTTATTTCTGCTTTAAATATTTGATTTTTTTCAGGCATTCCTTTACCTCCTTTTTCTTTTCCATGAGCTGGTCGAAGCTGCGTATGTACTCATATGGGAACTTGTAGTTATGTATGCGCTCTATCCTGTTTCCCTCGTAGAGTAGCTTTGTTGAAGCCGCACAGCCTGCACCGAGAATGGTCTGGGTTTCGTCCATGATGAATATATTGTAATAGCTTTCAAATCCCTTTTTGGCGTAGCCTACGTTTTCGAGGTTATCCACGGTATTCTTCTGACGGTACATGTAGTATGGCAGATAGCCGTGTGACATCAGAGTCGGTATGCTGTAGTCCACCATTTCCGCCGCAGGATTTGAGCAGTTCTCATTGCCGCCTGCGAAAAGAGTAGCCGAGCGCTTGATAGTAAGTGTGTGTACTGTTATGCTCTCGGGGTTAAGCTCTATCATACGGTCAAGGGTATTGCGGAAGCTCTCCGCAGATTCCGTGGGAAGACCTGCGATAAGGTCGGTATTTATATTTCTGAAGCCTGTCTTTCTGGCAAGCTCAAAGGCTTTCACTGCGTCCTCGCCAGAATGCTTTCTGCCGATGACCTTAAGCACCTCGTCATTGAGAGTCTGAGGATTTACCGATATCCTGTCAGCTCCCAGCTCTTTTATTACATGGAGCTTTTCCTCGGTTATGGTATCAGGACGGCCTGCTTCTACGCTGTATTCGCGTATCTTTGTGATATCAAAGTTCTTTTCCACTGCTTCCATTATTGTTTTTAAGTCCTGAGCCGAAAGGGAAGTGGGAGTTCCGCCGCCGAAGTAAATGGTATCCACTTTTGTGTCGGTCTCCCTGACGATATTTCCAAGTATCTCAAGCTCTCTGCAAAGAGCGGAAACGTACTCCGGCATGAGCTTTACGGCAGAATCCATGGAATGTGATACAAATGAGCAGTAACTGCACCTTGTAGGGCAGAATGGTATGGAAACATACAGGCTTACCGCAGAGCTGTCTATCCTTTCGGTGATAGGGCGCTGATTAACAGCCGTATCGTAAGCAAGCTGAAGCTTTTTCTCCGTCACCTCGTACTTGTCGGATAGAACCCTGAATATCTCTTCTTTGGAAAGTCCCTTGTCCATGAGCTCAAGGACCTTTTTCACCGGGCGGATCCCTGTCATAAGTCCCCACGGCGGGTTGATGCCTGTCTTTTCGGAAAGTATGTGGAATATGAGCCTGCAAAGCTCCTGTTCGTTCTGAGCCGGAGAGGCTGTACGGATACTGCGTACCACAGGAGCTTCGCCTTTGAGCTTTACCTCTGCGGTCACTGTGCTCCCGTCATCGGAGACCTCCGCTGTCACGTATTCGTCTCCGGCGATATCCTCACGGGAGCTTCCGAAAGCGTAATGAGCTGTACTGAAAAACAGCTTCATTGTGGCCTCTATCTCATATTTGAAGGAATTACCGATGAGAATTATCGGCATCTTTGTATTATCAGCCGTCATTTTTTCCTCTGAATTGTTTCATATATGGATTTGCTTCACGTTCGTAGTCAAGGGTAGTGCTCTCGTTATGTCCGGGGAGCACCCTGTAGTCTCCTTCAAGGTTATAAAGGATGTTCAGTGAATAGGACATAGCTGCCGAGCTGCTGTCAGGGAAATCAGTTCTTCCCACAGAGCAGCAGAACAGCGTATCTCCCGAGAATATCACGTCTTCGCAGAGATAGCATACGCTGCCTCTTGAGTGGCCCGGGGTATGTATGACCCTGAATGAACAGTCCCCGTCATTTATGTAGCAGTCGCCGAAAATACATGTCCAGTCTGTAACCGGTTCAAAGTCAAAGAATGACATATTCGATGCGAGAGAAGCGGACTCGCTGCCCAGCATATGGGCGTCCAGCTCATGTATGTATACCTCGGCTCCGGTAGCCTTGCGGACCTCCTCAACGCCGCCGATATGGTCAAAATGTCCGTGGGTGAGGAGTATCTTTCCAAGTCTGAGCCTTTTCATTTTCAGAAATTCAAGCAGCAGCCTGCTGTCGCCGCCTATATCAACGGCAATGCAGCGCCCGGGAGCTGTTTCGACTATATAGCAGTTTGAACGGAGAGGTCCGAGCTGCAAATGGTGTATCTTCATGTGTATTCTCCTTAGATAGCGGCTCTTTCAACAGAGATCACGCCTTTTATCTTTCTCAGCTTTTCAAAAAGGTTTTTGAGCTGTTCTGTGCTGGAAATAACGATAGTTCCTTCAAAGAGAGCATTTCCGTTTTTGAGCACTCTCGAAGCGGAATGAACGATAGGCACGCGGGCTTCAAGGAGTACAGCTGAAATGTCGTATACAAGTCCAACGCGGTCAGTGGCAGTTACTTCAAAGCTTGTCTGGAGCTGAGTGTCGCTGTTGTCTGTCCACTGTATCTCTACCCAGCGGTCAAGCTCCTCGGGATTGTTCCTTGCAAGAGCGGCCTTGTAGTTCGTACAGCTCGTGGTGTGTACGGAAATACCGTAGCCGCGGGTAATAAAGCCTATGATATCGTCTCCGGGGAGAGGATTGCAGCACTGTGCGAACTTTATGAGCATATCGTCGATCTGATCGAGTATGATACTGCTCCTGCCGTTTGGCTTTGGCTTTATAAGCGGAACTACAGATGGTTCGTCCTCATTTTCGTGTAGCTTTTCGTATTTGTCCTTAAGGCGTGGCATCATCTTTGAAAGGGTGATACCGCCGTAGCCTATGGAAGCATAGAAATCCTCAAGCGTTTCGCAGTTGTGACGCTTGAAATCGTCCTGTAGGAATTCGGTGTACTGTTCTTCCTTAAGGTTTATCCTGTGGCGCTTGAATTCACGCTCGAGCTGGGCTTTTCCCTCAACGATATTCTCCTCGCGGCGCTCCTTTTTGAACCAGGAGCGTATCTTGGAACGAGCTTCGTTGGTCTGCACAATACTGAGCCATGCGCGGTTTGGTCCTTTTTCGGGGTCCTTACTGGTGATGATCTCGCATATCTGACCCGTCTGGAGCTTGTAGTCGAGAGGAACTATCCTGCCGTCTACCTTTGCACCTACGGTTTTGTGACCTATCTGCGTGTGGATACGGTATGCAAAGTCGATGACTGTTGAGTTTATCGGAAGACTGACTGACATTCCCTTCGGAGTCATTACGACGATGTCCTCCGGGTCGAGATCAGTCTTGATTATGCGGACTATCTCCTCTACATCGTCTGAAGTCTGCTGTGCTTCTATGACCTGACGGACCCATGCAAGACGGTGCTCCATTTTGTCCTTACCCTGTATGCCCTCCTTGTATTTCCAGTGGGCGGCGATACCGTATTCCGCAGTCTCGTGCATGTCCCATGTACGTATCTGCACCTCAAAGGGGATACCCTCTTTTCCGAGAACAGTAGTGTGGAGAGACTGGTACATATTGTTCTTCGGCGTGGAGATATAGTCCTTGAAGCGGTTCGGCAGGGGTTTGAACATGTCGTGGATAAGTCCGAGAACGTTGTAGCATTCGGCTATAGTGGTAACTATGATACGTACTGCATATTTATCGTATATTTCGTCGATATCCTTGTGATTTATGAATATCTTGCGGTAAATGCTGTATATGCTCTTTACTCTTCCGTCTATCTGCGGCGGCTGAGCAAATTCCTCTGACTTGAAGCGCTGAGCGATACGGCTTTTGATAATTTCTATGAAGGCTTCGCGCTCCTCCTTCTTGTTTTCGAGTATGTTCTCTATCTCGGAATAGGCATATGGGTCAAGGAAGTGGAAGGCAAGATCCTGCAGCTCCTCCTTCATGGCTCTTATTCCGAGACGGTGAGCTATGGGAGCGTATATATTCATTGTTTCCAGAGCTGTGTTCCTCTGCTTTTCAAGAGGACGGTACTTAAGGGTGCGCATATTGTGCAGACGGTCGCTGAGCTTGATTATCATTACGCGGATATCCTGCGACATTGCAAGGAGTATCTTTCTGATATTCTCAGCCTGCTGTTCCTCTTTGCTGGAAGTGGGTATCTTGCTCAGTTTTGTTACTCCGTCAACGAGAAGTGCAACGTCCTGTCCGAAACGTTTCTTTATATCGTCAAGAGTAGCGTCTGTGTCCTCGACAACATCATGGAGCAGGGCAGCGCAGATAGTGTCCGTGTCCATTCCGAGCTCCAGGAGCGTATATGATACAGCAAGGGGGTGCGTGATATATGGCTGTCCCGAGGAACGTGTCTGCCCTTCATGAGCCTTTGCGGCGAATTCGTAAGCGGAAATGATCTTGCTGAGGTCGTACTGCTTATCGTCAGTGAGTATCTTCTGTATTATCTTCTCAATGGTGTAATCGTCCTTGAAATCGGGGATATCATTGAGAAAATCAGTAGGATCCTTCGGAAGCGCCGATTCGGGTATTGGAACTTGTACTTCCGGATGTATGAGATTTGATACATTCATGTCATCTGTCATATCTTTTCTCCTTATCTAAGGCTCAGCCGAGCTTGCTTCTCAGTGAAACAAGCACGGGAGCCGAATCCAGATCGGCTTTCTGAGTGACGCTGATCCTTTTTATCATAAAATCAGTGCTTGCTGCGCTTATCAGTCCAAGCTGTCTGAGAGCTTCGACGGCAACGCAGAATTTACAGTAGTTGATGTTTCTGTCATGGAGCCTGATATAGAGCGTATCCGTGCATATACCGTTTTGCGGGATAGCCTTGTATATCTTAACCACGTCATCGCGGGCGGGATTCATACTCGGGTAATAGTTCTTCGGCAGAGCTTCTCCGCGCATAAAGGCTTCAAATGCGTTCTGAGCGGCGAAATACCTGCTCTGCTCGAACATATGCGGACGAATATCGCTTATAACGATACTTGGCGAAACGATTCCGCGGAATTCGTTTACTCCCAGTGATACGATCATATCGCAGATATCACCCTTTGATACGGGAAGCTGATCGGGGGACTTCCTGAACATCAGGGCGTCTGCCTGAGTATAGCCGGTTTTTAAGCGCAGCTTTGAGTGGGCGCCGTCAGAAAGAGGTATTATATCAACTATCTGTGCGTTTTCTATATAGAAAAGAGGGCGTTCGTTATCGGTGCCGAACGGCTCGAGAACGTCAAGTCCCTTTATGTTTTCAACAGTGAGCTCCTGCGGCGCAACAGGACTGTCAGCGTGAAGCTCGGCAGCAGGCATGGTCTTATGGTTTTCCAGTGCATATTTTTCAAGCAGAATGCGGAACTTGTCCGCCATGCCTTCTTTAATGGTAAAGCCTCCGGCACCCGGGTGTCCGCCGAATTTATCAAGAGCCTCTGAGGCAGCGGTTAGTGCGTCGAAAACGGAAAATTCACCGAAAGAACGTGCAGAGCCTCTCAGCTCGCCATCGGCTTCCGAGGCTATGAAGCAGGGCTTGCCGAACTGCTCCATTATTCGTGAGGCAACTATGCCTATAACCCCGTGATGCCAGTTTTTTCCGCAGAGGAATATCACTCTGCTGCGGATAATTCCTGGAGACTTGTCTATCATGGACATTATTTCGGAAATAATAGAGTTTTCAGTGTCCTTGCGCATATTGTTCAGCTTATCAAGCTCGCGGGCGGCTGAAAGAGCTTCGTCATAGTCCTCACAGAGAAAAAGCTCTGCTGCTGCTTTTGGGGAGCCGAATCTTCCTGCCGCATTTATCCTCGGAGCTAATCCGAAGCCTACGGAGCGTGTATCAACAGGCTTGTCCGTCAGACCGCAGACCTCCTTTAGCGCCATGAGTGCGGGACGGTCGGAGTTGTTTATCAGTTCGAGTCCGTATGAAACAAGAAAACGGTTTTCGCTCTTAAGGCTTACTATATCGGCAACTGTGGCAATTGCTGCAAGGTCACCGAACTGCTCGAGTGCCATTGTGCAGTCGCCGCCGTCAATGGCAGCCACAAGCTTAAGCGCTATGCCAGCACCGCACATCTCTTTGAACGGTGAGAAGCAGTCGTGTCTGTGCGGGTCAACTACAGCTTCGGCTTTCGGGAGCTCATCTCCCTGACGGTGGTGGTCGGTCACTACCAGCTTCATGCCCAGCGAATATATGTGTTCGGCTTCGGAAATAGCTGTTATACCGTTGTCTACTGTAACAACAAGGCTCACGCCGTCAGCTGCCATTGCGTCGGCTGCTTTCATGTTAAGTCCGTAGCCTTCCGCACGTTCGGGGATATAATATGTCACGTCCGCTCCTGTTTCAAGGAGGTAGGAATACAGTATTACGGTGGCCATAATTCCGTCGCAGTCGTAATCACCGTAAATGCATATGCGTTCACCGTTTTCGATCGCACTGTTTATGGCGTCAGCCGCCTCCTGCATGTCCTTTATGAGAAACGGGTCGGAGAGCTCCTCAGCATTGAGACTTTCCATTACCGATTCTGCCGAAGAATACCCCTTTGCTGCAAGTGCAGCCGCCGCAAGGGAGGTCAGTCCGCAGTTCAGCATAAGCGCAGATACGTTTTTTCTGTCGGGTATCCCAACATTCCATTTTTTCATGTTTCGACTCCTGATATGAAAGATATATAAAGTTATTATATCACAAATGTGCATTTATTACAATACCGAACAGCCAAAAAATCCAAATTGTAATCTGAAATGCCCTGCATATGTGAGATGGCTATGGCAGCTCCATGTATAGCCGCTGAGTAAAACCTTTTGATAAAATGGTTCTCCCTGATAGATACATATAAGGCTGCTGAAGCCGTCCCGCACATACAAGGCATTTCAGGAAACGCTTTCTATCTTGACACGGAGTTTTTTGATTATTTTCTTTTCGAGGCGTGAGATATATGACTGTGAGATACCGATAATGTCGGCGACCTCTTTCTGGGTCTTTTCCTTGCCGTCAATAAGTCCGAAGCGCATTTCCATTATCTCTCTTTCGCGGTCGCATAGCTCGGCAACTGCATTCCGCAGTATATCACGCTCGGCTTCGTTTTCTATGCCCTTGTTGACGATGTCGTCGTCGGTGCCGAGTATGTCTGATAAGAGTAGCTCGTTGCCGTCGTAGTCGATGTTGAGCGGCTCGTCTATTGACAGGTCGTTGCGGTACTGTGAGGACTTGCGCAGGAACATGAGTATCTCGTTCTCTATACACCGGGAAGCGTATGTTGCCAGTTTGATATTCTTTGTGGGGCAGAAGGTGTTTACGGCTTTGATAAGTCCTATCGTACCTATTGAGACAAGATCCTCTATACCTATCCCCGTGGATTCAAATTTTTTTGCTATGTAGACTACGAGGCGCAGATTGTGCTCGATAAGGCAGTTGCGTGCTTTGGTATCGTGGCTGCTGAGGCGGGAGAATACTTCTGTCTCTTCCTCACGTGTGAGGGGAGGGGGCAGCGTATCCGAGCCGTTTACGTAGAAAACTCTGCAGGTGAATCTTTTTTTCAGGTACTCTTTGATAATTCTGATGATGTTCATGACTTTTTTCTCCTTTGTTTATGCCTATATTTTTAGCAGCTTCGGGTTGAACACGGCTTTCCCTCCGCATTCTCCGAAACCTATGACAGCATCGACAGGCTTCCTATCGCCGCTTGTGCAGCTCCTTATCAGCACCTCGTCGGGACGGAATACGGGTATCAGTCCGCTGCCGGAAACGGCTGAGCAGGGTAGGAGCCGAAATCCTTTTGGGAGCAGCGATATATCAAGCTCTGAGCCTGTCAGCTCTGAAAAGCTCTCCGACGAACATATTATCACGGGGGAGCCTGTGAAATAGTCCACAAGAGAGTTGCCGGTATCTGCAAGTCCTTTCAGTGATATGACCCTTTTCCCCGCACGTATGAGTACGTTGTAGCTGTCATCGGGAGAGCGGTCCGCCAGTATGCGTATGAGCCTTACGGCGAGATATAACACAGCCGTAGTGACGATAAGTATGAGTAGAGAAAAATCTATGTAAAAACAGGCGTTGTTGCAGTGGATGAACTTTGGTGCGAGGATGGTATATACGCTGTATACCGTTCCAGCAAGGACAAAGTTCGCAGCGAAGAATGCGGCAGTGTTGATCATCAGCCGTTTTCTGCCTTTAAATCCGAATGCAAGTGCTACTATGCTCACCGCAGCTAACAGTTTTATAAGAATTGATAGCACGGTGCCGAGGCTTGGCAGGAGTATGGTAAGGGAAAAAAGGCTGCCGATGACCGAAGCCGCTATGCACCGACCTGTGCGCAGGGGCGAATGGGTGAATCCAGCGGTTATCCGCAGCAGGAAAAAGTTTACATAGATATTCAATACTATAAGCACATCGACATATATAGTCTGCACTGCACACCTCCCGAACTGCTGTCTGTAGTATTATTATAATGCAGCAGGTCCGCAGATTATGTCAGAACATGTCTCGGAGAAATAAAAAACCGCTGCTGCTTCATGAAGAAGCGGCAGCGGAATGTTCTCAAATGCTGACGATCAGGCCTTACCAGCCAAGAAATGGCAGCAGTATTGCAGCGAGTGCCATTAATCCAGCAAGCACAAGCATAAGTACTCTTATCCATGTTTTTTTGTTCCCGCTCACATTTATCACTCCTTAATGTCTTTTTTTCATGCGCTTTTTGCGGTTCGGTATGTAATCGGAGTATATCTCCGACCTCTTTTTGTTTCCGTATGCAGCCTTTTTGCGGTCGATTGAAGGCTTGTCATCGGGACGGCGCTTTCTCAGCTTTCCAGGGTCTGTACCCTTATACAGCTTTACTTCCACCTTATTGCCGTTTATCTTCATTGAATCGGTGCTGTCGATAATGTATTCCGATTCGGCCTCGGGGACCTCAACTGTAGTGTGCTCGTCGAAAATGTCTATCTTGCCGAAATCTCTGCCTGTCATGCCTGTTGCGTCTACAAGGGCTCCGAGTATGAAATTCGGCGCTATTCTGCGGTTTCTGCCTACGTTGATGACTATTTTCACGGTCTTTGCGCCGCTGTTCCTGCCTTTTCTGAGAGGACGTGCGCTTTCAAGGTCGGGGAGAGCCTCGGTCTCTGCTTTCAGCTGCTTTTCGATTATCCTTGCGGCAGCTTCACGGTAGTCTATGCCCTGTGAAACGAGCCTGTCGAGAATATCATATGCGTTGTGACCTGCCTGAGCCTCTGTTATCTCGGTTATAAGAGCTTCCTTTTTCAGTGCGATTATATCGGCTTTTTCGGGAAGTGGCATTTCACGTATCTCGGCGTGAGTATACTTTTCGATGGCTCTGAGGTCGAAAAGCTGTTTCCTTCCGCTTATTAGAGTGTAGGCTGTACCTGTTCTGCCTGCTCTGCCGGTCCTGCCTATTCTGTGTATGTAGTACTCGTTGTCCTGAGGGAGATCATAGTTGAAAACTGCGTCAACTCCGCTGACGTCGATTCCTCGCGCGGCTACATCAGTTGCTACGAGTATCCCGGCAGCCTTGTTCTTGAAGCTGTTCATCACCTGTGTACGCTGTATCTGCTTCATATCGCCGTGAAGCCCCGCAGCGCGGAATCCGCTCTTTACGAGGTCATCGGTAAGTTGGTCAACCATTGCCTTTGTGTTGCAGAATACCATTGCGGATGCAGGCTTGTATGCGGCGAGCAGCAGCTTTAATGCGTCGGTCTTTCGGCCCATTGCCACCTCAAAGTAGAACTGCTCTATGAGGTCTACTGTTTTCTGCGCCGATTTGATTTTAATATGTACGGGATCAGTCTGATACTTTTCTGTTATAGCCATTATTTCCTTGGGCATGGTGGCTGAGAAAAGGACGGTCTGTCTGTCCGCGGGAACGTCTGCAAGTATTGACTCTATGTCCTCGCGGAAACCCATGTTCAGCATTTCGTCGGCTTCGTCAAGTATCACCGTGCGTATGGCGTCAAGCTTCAGGGTCTTTCTGCGGATATGGTCCATTACCCGTCCCGGAGTGCCGATGACTATATTTGCGCCCCGCTTGAGCTCATGTATCTGCTTTTCCATGCTGGCGCCGCCGTATATCGCAGAGGACTTTACGCCCTCCTTGAATTTTGCGAATTTGCGTATCTCCTCGTTTGCCTGCATTGCAAGCTCTCTTGTGGGGCAAAGTATCAGCACCACTGCCGACTTCCTGTCGGCTTCAGTTATGCTTTCAACGGCGGGAATGCCGAAAGCGGCAGTCTTGCCTGTGCCTGTGTTGGAGCGTCCCACAACATCACGTCCTTCGAGGAGGAGGGGAATGCTCTGCTGCTGTATCTCGGTCATCTCTGTATATCCAAGCTCGTCTACAGCGCGGAGAAGCTCGTTTGACAGGTTAAGTTCATTAAAATGCATTTTGTTACCTCTTACATCAATATTCCAATACAAACTATCATAGCACAAAAAGCCGTAAAGGTCAAGTGGAAAGCGGGCAATTCTTATTGTTTTCTTCGGAAAAGCATATTGTTTACCCTCTCAGTTATGAATATTTCATCATCTTTTATCTCTATTCCGTAGCTGCTGACGATGTCCCCGGAATATCTGCTCATTATAGTTCCGTAGGCTTTCTCGTACTTCCGCGGAAAACGGATACTGCTTATGAATGAGCCAGCAAGCCCGAAGCCGTATTTCCCGCAGAGCTGCACCCATTCTGAAAAGGTGCGGAACCTTATATGACCGTCGGGCTTTACACGCATGAACTCGTCGACAAAGCCGCCCTCATCCCCCTCATTGGGAGCTGGGTCTGAAATGAAAAAGCAGCCTTTTCCTGACAGTATGCGGTCCACTTCTGAAAGGCTGCTGTTTATATCGGGGAAATGGTGGAGGGAATACCTTGTAACGACCATGTCGAAGCTGTTGCTTTCAAAAGGGAAAGTGCTGCCGTCATAGTTTACGAAGCTGACATTGTTCAGCCCCTCCTGAGCCGCCATTTGTCTGTTCTGCTTCAGAGTTTTTTCTACGATATCGAGACCGATAATGGTTATGTCGGGGTGCTTTTTTGCAATTGCAAAGGAGAGATAGCCGCTGCCCGTTCCAGGGTCAAGTATCCTCATTCCGTTTTGTAAGGGGAGGATACCGAGTATAGCTTCAATATGGGAGCTGTCCCGCGTCTGCCTGTTGTAGAAGCTCTGTTCCGAAAAGGCGGCCTCAAAGCTGGTCTTTGCGGCAGATATATTTTTTTCGGAGCTGTTCATTTTCCGCCTCACTTTATAAACATGGAGATAATTCCCGACAGGATGTTGAAAACATACAATACGGATGCTGCACACTGCAATAGCAAGCCTATAGCGCAGCCAAGTGCGGAGAGCCTAAAGCCGGCGCTCCAGTCTTCTTTAACGGATTTTGCGGTTATTGCAAACCCTGTGATTATCAGAAGTATAAGAGCTGTGCTTATGAGGAGAATATTGAGCTTAGTGCAGAGAAAAACCAAAAGAAGATTGATTATTCCGAAAATTATACAGCCTTTCCATGACGGAGAGGGTGTTTTGACAGGTTCGTCCAATGATGATACCTCCTTACCGATGAGTTATTTTTTATTAGTGCCGGTAAGATCCTTTATGACCTCGCTTGCAATTATAAGTCCTGCGACAGAGGGGACAAATGCTGTAGATCCCGGAGTTGAACGCCTTGCAGAGCCTGTACGCATATCCGTTTCTCCCGAGCCGTCCTTAACTGTATTCCCCTGGGGGACTATAGGCTGCTCCCTGGAGTATACTACTTTCAGCTTCTTTACGCCGCGGCGTTTCAGCTGATAGCGCATGACCTTTGCAAGTGGACATACCGAGGTCTTGTATATATCGGAGACCTCAAATGCAGCTGGGTCGAGCTTGTTTCCTGCGCCCATTGAGCTTATAACGGGAACTCCTGCACTTTTGGCCTGCATGATTATCTCTATCTTGCCCGTTACGGTATCGATAGCGTCAACAGCATAGTCAAACTGAGAAAAATCTAACTTGTCCGCAGTATCGGGCATATAGAACATTCTGTGGCAGGTCACCTTGCAGTCGGGATTTATCTCATGTATACGCTGAGCAGCAGCGTCCACCTTGTACATGCCTATAGTGCTGCTCAGGGCGATTATCTGACGGTTTATATTGGTAACGCAGACCTTGTCGTCGTCAATGAGGTCAAGTGCGCCGATTCCCGAGCGGGCGAGAGCTTCAACGGCATAGCCGCCTACGCCGCCCACACCGAAAACTGCCACACGGGAGTTTGCAAGTATTTTCATGGCTTCTTCGCCGAAAAGAAGCTCGGTTCTTGAAAAACGGTCGGACATAGTTTACTCCTTCTTATAGTGACTTTTCCATGTATCCGCAGGTAAAAGGGAAGAAATCGAACTTTTTCGTGTCTGTATGTACAGCTCCATGCTTTTCGTACCATTTACGGAGCTTCTCATTTTCTTCAACTATGCTGAATACAAGCTTCTCGCAGCCTTTATCCTTTGCTTTTGTACAGGCATCGGCGAATAGAGCGCTGCCAATGCTTTTATGCCTGTATTCGGGAAGAACGCAGAGATTATTCAGCTCGCATTCATTGTTTTCGAGCAAAAGCAGGGAATAATATCCGATAATTCTTCCGTTTTCGGAAAAATAGCCATACATTGGACGGTGCTCGCTGTCAAACTGCGAGTACAGCTTATCATCAGTAGTTGCAAAGGCAACAAATCTGGGAGCATTTTCCACAGTGAAGCCGAACTCATTGGCAACAGTCATAAAGCTCGTTCTTATGACTTCCGTACATTCTGGAATATTATTTCTTGCTATAGCTTTTATTGCAAGTATTGCAGGAGTTCTGAATTTTTCCAGACGATAGAGCCGCTCCTCGTCAAGCTCAGCCTTGCCGTCCTTGTAGTCGTAGCCAAACTTCCTGTAAAACTGGCAGCCTGTAATTGACGAGGGTATCTCTATACGCTTTGCACGGAGGAAGTACTCGTCCTTTTCGAGAGTTTCAATAATAAGCCTGCCCACGCCTTTTCCTTGATATTCGGGGAGTACAAATATAGTGAACAGGCCGCTCTCGTCCTCTTTGCCCCAGAACGGACCTATAGAGCCGCAGCCGATGATAGTATCGTTATCCTCGACTACATAGAAGTGCGTCCAGCCTGCACGTTCAAGGATATTCTGCGGCTGTTGTGATTTTATGAGCTCTTCCATCAGCTCGGCAGGGTAGTCCTTAACATTGGATATTCTTATAGTTTTTATGACAACAGCCGAAACTGCGGCTGCGTCTGATTCTTTAAATCTTCTTATGTTCATATTATCGCTCCTTTCTGAGTTTATGAGCGGTGATTATGGTATAGCTGTAAGCGTTCACAGTGATGATACAGCCGTTTATGGTTATGTACCAGTTCTTCCCTTTGCGCTCTATGTCAGCATCGGGAGAGCTTATCTGCTCCCTGCACCATTCAACGATATCGGCGCAGTCAAGTGACAAATTCCTCTTTATACGAATCACGCCAAGCTCCGTTGTGTGGAGCTCGGCGAGGTTGCTTAACAATTCCATTATTCGGTTATCCTGCGCGCTTCGATGTAGAATCTCTTGTCCTCGGCGTGTCCCATTGAGAAAGTCTTTCTCGGGAGTGCACCGTCCTTGATAACTGTGGGGAAGAGCTGGGACTTGTCCATATCCGGCAGTATGAACGCAATGCCGTTATGCTTCTCGGCAAGGCTCTTTACTGTATCGGCTCCGTGAATATAGTCTATTTTTCCGCCGTTTGCCTTGATGTAGCCGTCAAGGAAGTTCTGGAGCGAACCAACGGAGAGATTTGAGGACTTCTTGTTGATGTAAAGCTTCTTTTCAGTGCCCTTACACGAGCAGATAACGTACTGGTCTGAAGACTTTGTCTCTGAAAGCTCCAGTGCAGCTGTGAGCTCGCTTATAAGCTTATCGCAGTCAACATCGTATACAAGACGGTGGATAGCCTCGAATTTAAGAGCGTCGCTGTGGAGGTTCACTATCTCTGCAAGAGCGTAGCGGGCAGGGTGTTTTGAAAGGTCCTTGCCTGGATTTGCCTTTTTAAGCTGCTCGTAGAACTCCTTTGCTGTAGCGAGAGAGTGGTTTCCGTCGCCCATAGCATAGAGGAGAACGGGTGTATCGCTGAGACCGTACTTTTTGCAGAATGTATCGGGGTCTGCAAGTGCGCAGAGAGCCTTGTCAACTGTCTCCTGCGCGGACTTGTCCACAAGCCAGCCCTTTATGCTGCCGCCGTTCTGCATGAGTTCAAAGTCGTAGAGCTTGCTGATGTCACTGGTCTTTTTCGCAAGAGGCTCTATAACAGTACAGTTGGGGTCGTCAATGAGTATCATTATATGGGGAAGCTCAAGAGGAGCGCCCTGTCTTACCTTGATACGGGGAGGTATACGCTCGATGACTGTAGCCTCGGTAGCTCTTACCTCGGAGCTGCTGCCCTTGGAGAAATCGTACTTTTCAAGATCTATCGCGCCAACGATACCCTGGCGGAGTATGCCGTTGCTCTGAGTACGCTCAACGTACACCATAGCATCCCTGTATTCGGTGAATATGCCGTCGGCGAGGTATTTTTCCATAGAGTTGTGGATATTTCCGATACGCTCTGCAACGCCGTCCTGCTCGAGATACAGCTCGGGAAGTATCAGGTTCAGCGTTGAGGGTGCGTTCCCTACAGTTGCGCTTACTTCTTCCCAGTATTCGGGTTCACTGGTGTACTGGTCGCAGGCGATAACGGACCATTTGTGCATATCGCAGTCCTTTGGTAAAAGAATGTTGGCAGAATGAAATGCGGTTGAGTTCATGGTAAATACTCCTTTATTGTTATTGTTTTTTTAACTTAGTGATTGGTTGCAGGGGACAGTGTCCCGGAAGTTAAGAGTTTAGATGTTCGCTTTGCTCACATTATCTTAATAAGTCAGCCTGAGACGGCATCACAGTTCACAGCTTCTTTAATTTTATTAAAGAGCCGTCCCACGGGCAGCCCCACTACGTTGAAGAAATCTCCGTCAATGTGGGATATCAGTGCGGAGCCAAGTCCCTGTATGCCGTAGCCGCCTGCCTTGTCATATGGCTCGTCGGTGTCGGCGTAGGCTTCTATTTCAGCGGGAGTGAGCCTGCGGAAGGTCACGTCTGTAACCTCTGAAAATGAGCTTGGTTTTCCTCCGATGATAATGCAGCAGCCTGTGACTACCTGATGAGTGCGCCCCGAAAGCTTTGTAATATCTGCGATACACTGTGACTTGTCCTTGGGCTTGCCCAGTATCTCGCCGCCGCATATAACGGTGGTATCACAGCCTATGACTGCGCAGTCGGGATATTTCTCGGCAGCAGATTTTGCTTTCAGCACTGCAAGATACTCCGAAGCCTTCAGCGGTTCTGTACCGTCGGGGAGAGTTTCATCGCAGTCGGTGGAGACTGCTTCAAAGTCCTCGGTTATGTATTTCATCAGCTCACGCCGTCTCGGCGAAGCGGAAGCAAGTATAATCTTCATTTTTTCACTCCGTATGTATTATTTATTTCAACACTAAACATAATTTTACCACATACGCAACTTAGTGTCAAGGACTAAAGATATCCTTATTGTTGAAATTGCATTATAATTAACGGGAAGTATCAAATAGATTTGGTATATCATTCCTTTATACCGCTATTGTAATTTTATTTTAAATGATGTATAATTAATAGGTATTTGATGTTTTTAGTGAAAAGAAGGGTAAAATATGAATGAAAGATATTATGGAGGACCACCGGTAGGCATGGCTCGTCCGCCAATTGGTGCAGGAGGAC
>DBXO01000022.1:17411-95246 GCA_002309635.1 Ruminococcus flavefaciens
CCTGCAGGTATGGGTCGTCCGCCAATGAGAGCAGGAGGACCGCCGGAAGGTATTGGTCGTCCGCCAATTGGTGCGGGAGGACCGCCGGAGGGAATGGGCAATCCACTCGGTAATGCTCCTGTAAGATCACTTATGCTGAAATTTGCTATACCGAGTATTGTCGGTATGCTTGTGAGCGCACTCTACAATATGGTCGATCAGCTCTTTATCGGAAGAGCTGTCGGTACTCTCGGAAATACGGCTACTTCCATTGCTTTTCCGTTTACTACCGCATGTATGGCGCTGGCGCTGCTGCTCGGTATCGGCGGAGCTTCGTGCTTCAACCTTACAATGGGTATGGGAGACAAGAAGAAAGCTCCGTATTTTGCGGGAAATGCCCTTTCGCTGCTTGTACTGGGCGGAATTATGCTTTCAGTGGTGACGCTTGCATTCCTTGAACCGCTTCTCAGACGTTTCGGCGCTACGGAGGCTGTTATGCCTTATGCAAAGGAATATGTAAGATATACGGCTATAGGTTTTCCGTTCCTTATACTGACTTCGGGCGGAGGCCATCTTGTAAGAGCTGACGGAAGTCCTGCCATGACAATGATATGCAATGTCACGGGCGCTGTAATAAATACTATTCTTGATGCTGTATTTATTCTCGGTCTCGGCTGGGGCATGAAGGGAGCTGCCATTGCTACCGTTATCGGTCAGTTTATTTCCGCTATGATAGTTGTCATCTACTGCTTCAACTTCAAGTCGGTGTATCTCTTCGGCAGGCATCTTCTCCCGTCATTCGGTATAGTGCGCAGGATATGCTCTATTGGTATGGCTTCATGCTTCAATCAGCTTGCAATCGCCATAGTTCAGATAGTTCTCAACAATTCACTCAAGCACTACGGTGCTCTTTCGGAGTACGGCGCTGATGACCCGATAGCTGTTGCGGGTATCGTTATGAAGGTCAATATGATAGTATTCTCTATCGTTATCGGTCTTGCGCAGGGTACTCAGCCTATCGAGAGCTTCAATTACGGCGCCAGGAACTACGACAGAGTCAGAAGCGCTTACTGGATGGCTCTTAAAGCGGGACTTGCTATTTCAATAGTTGCTTTTGTGGCCTTCCAGCTGTTCCCGAGACAGATACTTGGCGTATTTGCAAATAATCAGGCAAGCGAGGGCTATTATGAATTCGGCTCGAAATTCTTCAGAACATTCCTGTTCTTTACATGGCTCAACTGCTTGCAGCCCATTACTTCCACATTCTTTACGTCAATAGGCAAGTCTGTAAAGGGAATATTCCTGTCGCTTACAAGACAGATCATGTTCTTCCTGCCTGTGCTTATCGTACTTCCTATACTCATGGGTATCAACGGTATAACCTATGCCGGTCCTGTTGCAGACGCTCTTTCGGCTGTTGTGGCTATTGTTATGGCTATGATTGAATTCAGGAACATGAAAGACCTTGAATGGTACTGATACAGCGTTGTATTGCTGAAAAATCGTTCTTAGTAAGAGAAAAGAATAAGTTAAAATAAAAATAAAAATCCTGCGGTATTGATTTATTGCAGGATTTTTGTTATAATATTTTGGTAAGTGTTGGGGTATAGCCAAGCGGTAAGGCACAGGACTTTGACTCCTGCATTCGTGGGTTCAAATCCCGCTGCCCCAACCAACAACGCCCCTCGACTATCGCCGAGGGGCTTAGTTTTTAGTGATTAGTTATTTGCAGTATGCCGGGGTGATTCCTTGCAGTACAGAGAGATGTCAGCAAAGCTGACAGAGGGGCGCGGCGTCTGCTGCAGACTGATCACTAAAAACTCCCGACTAATTGACATTTCAACCGATATATGCTATTATAAATTATCAATTACGTGATTTTTCGAGGTGAATACGATGAAAAGAAACGATTACATAAGCTGGGACGAGTACTTCATGGGTATCGCCATGCTCTCTGCGCAGAGAAGCAAGGATAATTCCACGCAGGTTGGAGCATGCATAGTCAATGACCGGCATAAGATAGTTTCCGTGGGCTACAACGGTATGCCCACAGGCTGCAATGATGATGATATGCCCTGGGAGAGGGAGGGGGATACGAGCCTTGACACTAAGTACCCCTTTGTCTGCCACGCGGAGCTAAATGCCATACTCAACAGCAGCTTCGGCAGTCTCAGTGGCTGCACTCTCTATGTTACACTTTTTCCCTGCAACGAGTGCGCAAAGGCTATCATACAGTCAGGGATAAAGCGTGTTGTATACTATAACAACAAATATGCTGGCACAGAGGCTGTCAGGGCTTCGTGCATTCTTTTCAATAAATGCGGTATCGAGACCGTGGAGTATATCCCGAGCGGCAAGGATATCGTTCTTTCCGTATGAGGTGGAAAATTATGGTGATAAAACGAATTAACTGCTCGGTGCGGTAAGAGGGAACGGCACACCGAGTAAGAAATGTTCCCGTACTGCGCCGATAGGTCGAAAAAATAAGATTATCACAAAGGAGCAGTTATTATGAATGTTTATCTGAAAAATCTTGAAAGAATAGAATTTGTCGTTACTATGGGCTGTACGGGACGCTGTATACATTGCAGCGAGGGCGGCCATGCTTTCGGCGGCGAGCACATTGACGGAGAAACTGCGGCAAAAGCAGTTTCTGAGGTGTGCATGCACTATGATATAAAGTCGCTTATGACCTTCGGCGGAGAGCCTCTTCTCTATCCTGAAACTGTCTGCTGTATACACAGAGCAGCTGTGCTTGCAGGCATTGGAGAGCGTGAACTCATCACAAACGGCTTTTTCAGCCGCGACAGGGCGAGGATAAATGAGGTCGCTGCTATGATAGCTGAAAGCGGCGTGAACCGCTTGCTGCTTTCAGTTGACGCTTTTCATCAGGAAACGATACCCCTTGAGCCTGTGGAGTATTTTGCGGAATGCATAAGGGATTCGGGCGTTCCTATGGAGCTAAGTCCTGCATGGCTCGTCAGTACTGAAAGCGACAACCCATATAACGCCAGAACAAGGGAGCTTCTTGGAAGTTTTGAACGCAGAGGCTTCTTGATTGGTCGTGGAAATGTTATTTTTCCGCAGGGAAATGCCAAAAAGTATCTGGCAGAGTACTTCATCGGTGAAGATGCGCCGAAGAATCCGTATGAGGACGCCCCTCATGATATACGGGCGCTCTGCTTCGACCCTGACGGAACAGTTCTCGGCGGAAATGTTTATAAAGACGGTATAATGGATATTATTGAAGCTTACAGATAAAGTTAAGCCGCAGTATTTCACTGAAATACTGCGGCTTTTGGTTTTTTGTCCGGCAGATTATCGGAGTTTAGGACAAATCAGGAAACAGGCTTGTTCATGTATTGTATATCCATATCCACATCGCCGTTTATTCCTGGAATATGTCCGCAGGAGCTTGCCTGCCATATTGCGTACTCGCCTGTATAATCCGTGTAATCCACAAAGTGTGCCAGCCATACGGGAGCTATGGATTTTGAACGCTCGCTCCATATATTATTCAGGAAGTTCTTGCTGCTGTAGAGTATGGGGGTATAGCCCTGCTTCCTTACCTCGTCGGCAAAGGCCTCGTATATGTCGTTGAGGTCCTTTATGCTCATGCCGTACTTCTGGAAGTTTGCGAATTCCTCCCAGTCAAAGGCTATAGGCATCTGAAGATTCTGTCCGCCCAGCTGCTCGACTACCCAGCGGGCGTGTTCGCGTACTCCGTTTATGGTATTGTCGGTGGTGTAGAAGTAAACGCCCACGTCAAGCCCAGCGGCTTTTGCCTTTTCAAGGTTTTCCCTGAAGCGGTCATCAAGCTTTACTTCGCTGTAATAATATCCCGCACGTATCATTACGAAGCTGCACCCTGCATCGCGCACTGCATTGAAATCAACGTCGTTCTGCCATACGGATACGTCTATTCCGAAGCGGACGTCACTGTCCTGATAGCGCTGTATGAAGTCACTGTAGTTTATGCGGGGATTATCGTCAACAGCGCGGGGTATCTCTTCCACAACGTTTATGGTAAGGTCCCAGGTTGAGGAATTCCCCGAACTGTCAGTAACTGTTGCGATGAGAGGATATGCTCCAACAGTGTCAGCATCTACTATGCCGGAGTATGTCAGTGTTGGGTGTCTGTCGAAATTGTCGCCGTAGCCTACATAATCGTTGATATCGAAGGGAGAGCCTGCCTTGTGGTTCAGGTCCCAGCCTGCGTTGATTATTGTTGGTTCTGTGGTATCCGTTACGGAATAGGTCAGCTTCTGTGCAAACTCGCCGCCGTTGTAAAGATATGGGATATCCACCTCATAAATGCCTGTATCGGAGGTATTCAGCATTATACTGCCGTCCTTGAGCTCAACGTTCCTGTCGGTAATGAACTCATCAAGGGTGATATCAGAGCATACCTCAACTGTTTCCATGCCTGTAAGCACAAGATCGGTCGGAGGATCGATCTTTTTTGTTGTGGTAGATGTGGAGGTTGTAGTTGCTTTGGCGGTAGAGGAAGTTGTATTCAACGCAGTTGAAGAAGTGCCCGGGTCGTTTGCATTTTTGTAATTATCAGAGTCCTTTTTATTGCCTCCGCAGGCTGCAAGCAGGCAGACTGACGCTATAACAGGGAAAATGTATTTTAACTTCATTTTTATACCTTTCGTTCTCGGAAAATTGGTCGTCCAATTTGAAAAATGGGCGTTATAATCAGTTTTTGTATTTTTTATGTCAAATATGCTCGAAAAACTTTTATAAGTATAACATACAATTACTGAAAATGCAACAGTCACGGGACATTTTTCGGCTTTTTTGTTTGAAGTTATCAAAAAAACGCGAAGAAAGCTGCTTCTTACCGGTCATATGAAATATTCACTTTTCTTCAATAATATATGATATTCTGTCACCTTTGGGTGTTCTTTCGTGTAATGAACGTGAAAGCTTGACTTTAGGCATGAAATGTGATATTATTTACTCACAGAGCGAATAAGCGAAAGGGAAGTGATACTCCCGAAGTTACGGCTGCTGCTGAAGTAGTAAGCGTATGTGTCGGAAAGTGCGGACGATCGGAAACTTAATGTGCACAGGCTGCGTGAGCGGTCTTTTTGTGCTGGGATCCATCGCTCTGCATATAATCGTAAGCTGCCGCAGAGTGATCTGCGGTTTTTTCTATTTCACGCTCTGTAAAAACGAAAGGAGTTTTTTATGATAATTGATGCACATTTACATCTGCCCGTTGACTTCCCCGATCTTGTTTCAAAAAAGCAGGCTCTGCTCAGTGAACTTCGCAGGAACGGCATTGACAGGGGAATAGTTATTGCAGATTCCGAGCTTGAAAGCGTTATCGGTTCTGTAAGGGACTGTGCGGAGCTTTTCAGTGGAGACAGCGTTATTAAGGTCGTAGCAGGTATAAGCCCCCTTATCAGCTTTGATGAGCAGCTGCAATTCTGCAGGGAGCTTCTTATTAAAGGCGATATAGTCGGACTGAAGATCTATACCGGTCACGAGCATTTTTATTGTACGGACAGATCACTGTTCCCTGTGTATGACCTTGCCGCCGAGTTCGGCGTGCCTGTGCTTTTCCACACCGGCTGGGATGAAGCGCAGTATGCGGCTCCGCTGAAAATGAAGGGACTCGCACAGAAGCGCAGGGACAACACTTTCGTGTACTGCCACTGCTTCTATCCTTATACTGATGAATGCTTTGAAACGCTCGGCGAATGCGGGAACGTGTGGTTCGACACATCGTCGGTTGCGGACGATCCCGAAAAATGTCCCGGGATAAAGGCTTCTCTTGAAAAAGCAATACGACTTATGCCTGAGAGGTTCATTTTCGGCTCGGATTTCGGCAGCTGTTCTCAGGAGGCACATATATGCTTTGCGGAAAGTCTTGATATAACCGACAGGCAAAGGGAACTCTTCATGCGTCGAAATGCGGAATATGTGTACAGACTGTAAAAACAGCGGAAACTTGTTCCGTGACAGTTGATATTTACCGAAAAATGTGGTATAATCTGATAGAAGAAATTTTTTTTACTTTTATTTGAAAGGCGGTGAGGTCTGTGGGATATGTTTGCAAGATGTGCGGTAAACTTCTGCCATTCAGCGAGGGGAAAAGCATCTGCGAGTGCGAGTACTGCGGTTCGCGGCAGACGGTTCCGAAGCTTTACAGGGACAAATACGCCGAGATATACAACAGAGCCTGCGGACTTCGCATAAAGACCGATTTCGAGGGAGCTGAGAAGCTGTTTGCACAGCTGTGCGGTGAGTTCCCCGATGAGCCCGAGGGCTACTGGGGAAAAGTGCTTTGCCGCTGCGGTATCCTATATGAGGACGAGCCTGTTTCAGGCATGAAGCTGCCTGTGTGTCACAGGGCTTACGGGAGCAGTCTCACTGATGACAGGGACTGCTGTACGGCTCTGAGTCTTGCCGACGCAGAGCAATGTGCGGTCTACCGCCGCGAGGTTTCTGCCATTGAAATGCTTCGGCGGGAGATGCTGGAGCGGGTCGGTACAGGTGTGAAATATGATGTGTTCATCTGCTGCCGGATAATTGATGATAACGGAAGCATATCCGACGACAGAATAATTGCTGACGAGATATACGGCCAGCTTGTGAAAGAGGGACTGAGAGTATTCTATGCTCCCGTAACTCTTGGCGAAATGACAGAAAACGACTCGGAATCCTATATAAATGCTGCTGTCGGCTGTGCGTCGGTTCTTATAATAGTGAGCGCTGCTTCCGAAAGCTTTACAGCTCCCCGCTTCAAGGGGGAATGGGGAAGATGTGCGGCTGCTGCAATAAAAGATGAGGGTAAGCTCATAGTTACCTGCATTAAGAATACGGATACGGGTGACGTTCCGGCGGAGCTCTCGGAGTATGATATCATGCAGGCTGCGGAAATGAGCTTTCTTGCCGAGCTTATCCGGAAGGTCAAGCAGCATGTTAAAGGCGGCGGGGATGAAAGCAGCGAAGTCAGCTCCGCATCTCCCGAAAAGCTCATACGGAGAATGAATATATTTCTTACAGACGAGGACTTTGAAGCGGCTGAGGAATACAGCGATATGATACTTGACGCCTCTCCCAAATGCTGGCAGGCGCATTTTGCAAAGTTCCTGTCATACAACGGCTGCCGCAGCGGAAATGACCTCCTCCTTGAAGATGTGGTGAACAGCTTTGCCGATGATTATATAGCACGGTTCGGGTATGATTTTGCCGATGATGATATTTTCAGGGAGCAGTTCAGCAATATGCTGGGCAGTTCAATGCAAAAAGCTGTTGAGTATGCTGAGGGAGATGATAAGCTCAGGATATCCACGGTTTACGAGAGATTTATCAGTGCGGTGCGTGACGCTGTATTTGCCCGTGAGCAAGAGAAGATAGACGGTGAGGAAAAACACGAGCTTGAGGAGCTGAGGCGACGCCATGAAAGGCAGGAGCAGGAAAGGCTGGCTGCCGAACGGAAAAGGCTTCTTATACGTAACCGTTTCCTTACGTATGTCGGAGTTATCGTGGGTGTGCTGTTTATACTGGCGATTAAGTTCAGCTCAAAGATAGCGGCTGTGCTTATTGTGATACTTGTGATACTTACCCTGGTGGTAATGTCGGGTCTGGGACATAAAAAAAGAAAGCTTCCGTAGTACGGTTCGGGAAATAAAAAAGGCATAAAGAAGATGAAACTTCTTTATGCCTTTTGGTTTTACTGCTTTATTTCCGACTGTTTGTACTGCAACGGGGTCTGTCCGAAAAAGCTTCCGAATATCTTTACGAAGTATGAGGTATTGCCATAGCCTACGTTTATTCCCACGTCCTTTACGGAAAGATCGGTGGTTTTCAGCAGCTCAGCCGCTTTTGTGAGACGGCTGGTGATAACGTCCTTGTTTACGCTTACGCCGAAGGTCTCGGTGTAAAGGTGCTGGAAGCGTGAACGGCTCAGGGAAAGCTCCTTTGCCATGTCGTCTATGGAGTAATCGCGGTCGGGCCAGCGGTATATGGACTGTCTTATCCATATGAGCTTATCAGAGTATATTCCCTCTGGCTTTTCGTGGCTCTGTTCCTTTCTGCGGAGCTTTTCTGATATCTTGAGTATCAGGAGCTTGAAATACAGTTCGATTGACTGTTCCTTATATGGGTTGGAGGAGTAATGCTCAAAGCACATGCTTCTCATCATTGCAGACATATCTGTGATATCGGATATATTTACGGGAGTATCAAGCGGTATGGAGAGCTCCTCCATGAGCTGCTGTTCTTTTTCGTCGGGGAAAAAGTGGAGCCAGTCGTCGTAGTATTCGTCTGTGGCAGGATAGTAATACTGGGGAGTATAGGGCTTGTATATGATGATAGAGTGAGCCGAGGTGCGGATATCCTTGCCGTCAATGCGGAAATGTGCCGGAGATTTTACGATAAGCATGAGCCAGCTGTTGGTACCGTATGGTCTGTTAATGCAAAAATCGAGGCTGTGTCTGTGGTTGTAGCCTATTTCGTCTATTTTCAAGTTGTTCACCGTCCGAATATAAGATATAGATAAATTATAGCACAGTAAAAATGTCCTGTCAATATTCATCAGCACAATAGTGACATATATTTACGGGAATTGTCAGCAGAAAGGGCGTGGAAGTCCGGTGCTGTGACAGAAAGCAGCTGCAAATAAAAAAACGTCCCAAATGATGTGAGACGTGAAGTGGACCCGAAGGGGATCGAACCCTCGGCCTCTGCGTTGCGAACGCAGCGCTCTCCCAACTGAGCTACGAGCCCGTAATTCTCTGTTTATTATATCATATGATGAAAAGCAAATCTATCTGTAAAGAAGAAAGTTTACAATTTGTTCATAATTTGCGGATAAAGCAAAGCCGCTGTATGGTGTACAGCGGCCTGTATCTATGATTTGAGGTAGTTAGAATGCTTTTTCTTGCGCTTTTCGTTGTACATTTTCTTGTCTGCTTCGGTCACGAAGTAGAAAATGTCTTCTCCTATCTTAGGCGTAGCAATAAAGTATCCTGCACTTGCGCTGAGATTGAAGGGGTACATTGCGCTGTCGTTGATATGCTTGATATTGTTTTGTATAACGGCTGTCAGATCCTCTGCCATTTCGTCATTGTAATCGGCTCCGAAAACTATGAACTCATCTCCGCCGAAACGGCAGAATATCTCGCCGCTGCAGCAGGACTCCCTGAGAACATCGGCAATACAGCATATAGCCTTGTCGCCCGTACTGTGTCCGTAGGTGTCGTTTATTCCCTTCAAGCCGTCAAGGTCGATGAACATGAGCATGATACTGCGCTGCTTTTCGATACATTCGTGATAAATGTCGTTTGTCGCGTGAACAAAGCCGTTCCGGTTGAATATTCCCGAAAACGTATCCTGAACATAGAGGCTTCCGAGACGATTTACGGCGTATTCGAGACACATGAGCTTTCTCATGTTTTCGAGGGAGTTGCAGATATTTATGACAAAGGTCTCGAACATGATATTCTGAAGCTCATGGCGTGTACTGCGTATTATCATGTAGCCAAGGCAGCGCTCGCCGAAGTGCAGGGGGGTTATGTAATAGAGTTTGCCTGATTTGCCGTTCTCGGCAGGCGGAGGGAAGACATTTTTTGATTTTATCTTGTCGCAGTTTATGAATCTGCCGTTCACGTATGCTATGGGTATGGTGACCTCGTCGGTATAAGCCATTGGAACAGAATTGTCAACGCCGTCAAGGGTCATGGAGGTGTCAATGGATGACTCGATGTTCCAGTTGTCGCACAGGCAGAAGTAGAACTCGTCGGGGTGAATCTCCAGCGCAGTTCTTCTCAGCGTGTTTATATAGTCCTCGAAGCTGTTGCATGCGAGAAGCTGGGTGGACATTCGGTTAAGCACCGACATGTAAAGCTGTACGTTCTCGAAGTTGGAGTAATTTCGGAAATTCAGCTCCTTCAGCTCGCTAACGTCTGAAAGTGCGTTGTGGGAGCAGCCGCAGCTCTCGGTAAAATGAGGGGTCATATTCAGCAGCAGCTTTCTGTCCTGCGGTATCTTGTTTAGGTGATTGTATAGCATCTGGCAGGCGAGAAGGCCAGACAGCTCAAGGGGACGGTCAACAGATGTGAGTTCAACAAGGTAATTGTGGTTGTTGTAAGTGTTGTCGAAGCCCGTAACGGCTATATCATCGGGTACGCTGTAGCCGTGTGACCTGAGGGTGGTTATGGCAGAGGCTGCCATTACGTCGTTGGCACAGATGATAGCCTGCGGGAGTTCGGGTAGGGCTTCAAGGAAGTGATCCACAGCCATTTTGCCTGTTGGCGAACGGAAATCGCCGTAGTATATGGCGCCATCGGATATTTCCAATCCGTTTTCTTCCAGGACCGTGCAGAAGGCTGCAAGTCTCTCGGAGCTTTCCGGGTTTCCTCCCGGACCCGATATATAAGCAAAGCGCGTGAAGCCGTGAACCTTTATCATATGCTCGGTAATGCTCCGCATAGCGCTGAAATTGTCGCTTCCGATATAATAAAATCCGCTTATATCGTTGTCAATGCTGACGGCAGGTATGCCCGCCCTCTTTATTCTTTCGATTATATCGCTGACTACAGGTTTGTAGGAAAGTGTGTTGGTGAGCAGTATCGCACCGTCAAAGTCCTTGAAATCGGATAGCCTGAATATATTGAACTCGCCCATATCGTGGCGGGGATTGTTCATATCTCCGCTGAAGGATGTGAATGCAGCCATATTGAGCCCGAATTCCTTTGCGCCCTGATTAATTCCGCTTAAAATAGTGCTCTGATAGCTTTGCCCTATCTCTTCGATTATTACTGCGATACGTGAACCGATCATAAAGAACTGCAACCCCCTCTGTGAATTCCTGATGAAATTATACAAATATATTTTACTATATTTTCAGTGAAAAAGCAATAGAATAATATTATAATATTCATTAGCAATATTCATTTTTTATTAACAAAGCGGTCTCGATCTGAATATATTGAAGGAAACGCCGTTTTTTGACGTATAAAGACGAAAAGACGAAAAAACTCCATGATTTCAGGATAATTTATAATAAATGCTGAAAATGACCGCTTATATTGACAAATCTCAAAAAAATGGTATACTAATTAGTAGGGGATAACGCCATGCAAGTGGCTTTATCGATATTTCTGCATTTGTGCCCGCTGCACAGGCAGACACGTTTTGGAGGAGCTTATGAATATCTGGCACAAGATCAGTCCAAAGAGAATAACTCCCGATGATTTCATTGCGGTTATCGAGATCGGCAAGGGAAGCAAGATCAAGTATGAGCTTGACAAGGAGACAGGTCTTATAAAAATGGACCGAATCCTCTATACTTCCACTCATTATCCCGCAAACTACGGATTTATCCCGAGGACATACTCAGACGACAATGACCCCCTTGATGTACTTGTACTCTGTTCCGAGCAGCTCATGCCGCTCACGCTGGTAAGATGCTATCCTATCGGGGTTATCAGAATGCTGGATAACGGGCATCATGACGAGAAGATCATTGCTATACCGTTTGATGATCCGAACTACAATATGTATAAGGATATCGAGGAGCTTCCAAAACACATTTTTGACGAAATGACCCATTTCTTCAAGGTATACAAGGAACTTGAAAACAAAACAACAGCCGTAAACGAGGTCGATCATGCAGACATTGCAAAAGAGATCATAAGCGGTGATATTGACCGCTATATCGAGTATTTCTGCAAGTGAGCAGGGCTTTGACCGAAAATGACTAAAAAGCGAAAGGAGTATCGTGCGTTTATACGTGCGAAAAAAGTGTTATGACAGCTTCAAGTGAAATTCTATTCGGCAGTGATTCCAATGTTGCACCTATCGGCATAATAGCTATGAACAGCGTTACTGAGCTTGGAAAGAAGATTGACGATTACCTCGTTGACTGGGCAGGAAAGGGCGGAATCAACGTGGATACCTTCCTCGTTGAGAGCGAATGTCCGAGATTTTCTTCAGGTGACGGCAAGGGATACATCAAGTCTACTATTCGCGGCAAGGATCTTTTCATCATAATCGACGTCGGAAACTACAGCATCAAGTATGACTACTTCGGCATGCAGAACGCTATGTCTCCGGACGATCATTTCCAGGACCTTAAAAGAATCATTCAGGCGGCAAGCGGAAAAGCTCACCGTATAACTGTCATTATGCCTACTCTTTACGGCGGACGTCAGCACAGAAGAAGCTACCGTGAATCTCTTGACTGTGCATGCGCTCTTCAGGAGCTTGAGGCTATGGGAGTATCAAATATCGTTACCTTTGACGCTCATGACCCGAGAGTTCAGAATGCTATCCCGCTTATGGGATTTGATAACGTTATGCCTACCTATCAGGTGCTAAAGGCTATGCTCAAGGATATAAAGGATATCAGCTTCAGCAAGGACAAGTTCATGGTTGTCAGCCCCGACGAGGGAGCTCTTAACAGAAATATGTACTACGCTTCCGTTCTCGGTGTTGAAATGGGCATGTTCTATAAGAGAAGAGATTACTCAACTATCGTAAACGGCCGCAATCCCATCGTTGCGCACGAATACCTCGGAAATCCCGTTGAGGGAAAGGACGTGTTCGTTTCAGACGATATCATCTCATCAGGAGAATCCATGCTGGACGTTGCTTCTGCTCTCAAGGAGAAGAAGGCAGGCAGATTCTTCGCCTATGCTACTTACGCTATATTCACAAACGGTCTCGAAAAGTTCGATAAGGCTTATGAGGACGGTATCATCGACGGTGTATTCGGTACGAATCTCACATACAGAACTCCCGAGCTTCTCAGCAGACCCTGGTTCCACGAAGTGGACGTATCAAAATATATCGCTTATTTCATCGAAGCAATCAACCACGATGTTTCAATCAGCAAGATCATCGATCCTCATACAAAGATCGAGACTCTTCTTAAGAAGTACGGCATGAAGTAATAAATTCAATTGGGCGTTGTTAACAAACAGCGCCCTTTTCATTTGTGAAAAATACGTTAAGACCTTGTTAATTTACTACAAGGTAGATTGACATTTATTCTACAAAGTGCTATAATAAATTGTGTGATATTTAATCACATCTGTCATGATTAGGTTAAAAAATCAAAAAGAAAGCAGGGGATAATATGCTTCAGTTAAAGGAGATCGTTAAGGAATACGGAAGCGGAGAAAATGTGGTGTCTGCCCTCAGGGGCGTGAGCCTTAACTTCCGTGAAAGCGAATTTGTTGCCGTCCTCGGACATTCGGGCTGCGGCAAGACAACGCTTCTTAACATCATCGGAGGTCTTGATCACTATACCTCGGGTGACCTTATCATTAACGGTGTTTCCACAAAGGAATACAAGGACAGAGACTGGGACGCCTACAGAAACCACTCTATAGGCTTCATTTTTCAGAGCTATAACCTTATACCTCATCAGACTGTGCTCTCGAATGTTGAGCTTGCGCTGACTATATCGGGTATATCAAAGGCTGAGCGGCGAAAGCGTGCGAAGGAGGCTCTCGAAAAGGTCGGACTGGGAGATCAGCTCCATAAAAAGCCAAATCAAATGTCGGGCGGACAGATGCAGCGTGTGGCTATTGCACGTGCTCTTATAAATGACCCCGATATCCTCCTTGCCGACGAGCCTACAGGCGCCCTCGATTCCGAAACTTCATTGCAGGTTATGGAGCTGCTCAAGGATATCGCGAAGGATCGACTGGTCGTTATGGTAACCCATAACCCTGAGCTGGCTGAGCAGTATGCCACACGTATCGTCAGGATCAAGGACGGACGGATAACAGGGGACAGCGATCCGTTCAATGCGGAAAATGTCAGAAAAGGTAAAAAGAAAAAGGAAAAATCCGCCAAAACAAAGGAAAAGACAAAGAAGAAGCGTGTTTCGATGTCATTCGGTACTGCTGTCTCGCTTTCTCTCAATAACCTCCTTACCAAAAAAGGAAGGACTATACTCACAGCTTTTGCAGGCTCTATAGGTATCATCGGTATCGCTCTGATACTTTCCCTTGCAACAGGTATAAATGAGTATATAAACAATGTTCAGGAGGAGACGCTCTCCTCATATCCGCTTGAGATAATGCGTGAGAATACGGATACCTCGGGTATGATAGAAGCTCTTATGCAGAATCAGAAGGAGTACGAGAGCCGCGAGTTTAGGGACGATACCGTCTATGCAAATACTCAGGTCTATGACATGTTCAATTCCTTCAATGCATCCGCCAAGCAGATAAACAATATGAAGGACTTCAAGACTTTCCTCGACCATGACAGCGTTATCGCTGAAAAGTCAACTGCCATCGGATACTCATATGACGTCAAAATGCCTGTTTATACAAAGTCTCCTTCAGGCGAGATAATCAAGGCGGACTTCATGGATATGTACAGCAAGGCTATGGGAATGAGCGATTCAGATATCATGGCAGCTTCCATGAACAACCCTATGGCCGGTATGGAAATGCAGGCTTTCGGCCTCAATGTAATGGAGGAGCTCCTCCCCGGTGAGAACGGCGAAGCTGTAAACCCTCTTGTTAAGGAGCAGTATGACGTAATAGAGGGAAGATGGCCCGAGAATTACGACGAGGTAGTGGTGATTCTGAGGCAGAACAACGAGCTCCCCGATATTATCGTCTATGCATTGGGACTTAAGGATCAGGAGGGCTTTGCCGAAAAGCTCAAGGCTGTCATGAGCAATCAGGAGATAAAGGATTACGGTCAGGTTGAATGGCGTTTCGATGAGATCATGGAAAAGAAGTTCAAGATGGTAATGCCCTGCGAGTATTACCAGAAAGACCTGGCAGGCGGTGGTATGAACGATCTCACAGCTACCCAGACAGGACTTGACTATATCTTCGGAGCAGACAATGTAGGTACCGATATCAAGATAGTAGGTTTCATTCATGCCAAGGAGGGCGTAAAGGCTCCTATGCTCAAGGGATATATCGGATATACCTCAAAGCTTACGGACTATGTAATAGAGACTACAAATAACAGTGATATCGTAAAGAAGCAGGTCGCTGACAAGGAGACCGATATAATTACAGGCAGAAAGTTTATGACAGATGACTACTCTGAGCCTACTCCTCAGGAAAAGGCAGAGACAGCAAAGGCTTTCATAAAGACTGCCGATACGGATACAAAGGCTGATATCTTCCGCCTTGTGGCTGCCCAGCCCGACCCGAAGCAGGCGGACGCTCAGGTTGAGGCTGCAATGAAGGATTTTGACCGCAGCAAATTCATCAGTCAGATAACTGAGATGTATTCTTCAGAGCTTGGCGTGGACGCTGCACAGATAACTTCATTCGTTGCTCAGATGAGCGACGAGGACATAAAAAGCTATGCTGAGCAGGCTATACGCGAGCAGATAGCAGAGCAGTATGCAAAGCTTTCACAGGAGCAGCTTGGCGCACTGGGCAATGCAGAGCTTGCGGCTATGCTTGATACTGCTGAGATAAGCCTTGACAATTACGGAGTGATCTTTGACAAGTATACTCCCGAGGAGATATCAGAATCCACATACGAGGACAATCTCAGGCTTCTCGGTGTGGCTGATGAATCAGACCCTTCATCGATACATATCTTTGCAAAGAGTTTCGAGGACAAGGACGATATCGCAGATGCAATAAAGCGCTATAACGACGGTGCAAAGGAGGCTGACGTTATTCACTATACCGATGTTGTTGCTCTCCTTATGTCGTCAGTAACAGGCATTATCAGCGGTATTTCCTATCTTCTCATCGCTTTCGTAGGCATATCACTTGTAGTTTCGTCTATTATGATAGGTATTATTACATATATTTCGGTACTTGAACGTACAAGAGAGATCGGTATACTCAGAGCTATCGGTGCTTCAAAGCGAAATGTCCGCACTGTTTTCAATGCAGAGACGCTGCTTGTGGGACTTGCGGCGGGACTTATCGGCATAGGAGTTTCGGTGCTTCTCACCATACCCATAAATGCCATAATCCATAGTCTTACCTCGCTCGATACCCTCAGGGCTCATGTTCCTTTTTCCGGAGCGGTAATACTGGTGCTCATAAGCATGATACTGACTCTCATTGCAGGACTTATCCCTGCGGGAGTTGCCGCGAGAAAAGACCCTGTTGTTGCCTTGAGAACAGAATAAAAAAGCAATGGCTTGATATTTGCTTTATCAGGCTGTCCGAAATTATAAAAACAGGTATAAGGAAGAAACAACTTCTTTATACCTGTTTTGTCTTTAACTAAGTTCTTCTGCATACTTTTTCAGCATATCTGCTGTTCGGGTAATGCTTTCCTTCGACAGTACGTCTCTGAAGCCGCATTTTTTCAGGGCTTCGCGGAATGTGTACTCGTCTGAGTTGCAGGATATTTTCGCAATGCTTTCGTATTTCTCAAGAGCCTTTTCCTTATCGTTCATAACGTCATCGAATAATTCAAGGCTTGCAAGTGCTGAGGTCGCATAGCTTATATAGTATCCGGGGCTCTCGAAAAGGTGCTCTATCTCGTAGAGATGGAGACTGCCTTCGTAATAGCTTGCTGCTTCGTCGAAAAGTTCAACTACGTCCTCAGGGCTAAGGTTATCGGTATCTGATACGAGATCGTACTCGAATTTTCCGACCATGAAGCCGCTTGTTACTGCGTCACAAAGATCGGCAAGGGTATAAAGCCTCATGTTGTTTCCGCTTTGGTCATATATATCGTCGTAGAACTGGGTGAAAAGAAGTTCAAAGCCCTGCGACTGGATCTCTGCAAGGTCGATATTGTCGGTTATCGCCAGAGCGGGTGTATCATCGTAGAATGAGGCATGAAAGTGACCGAATTCATGCACCGCAGTACCGAGCAGATGATCGTCGGATACGTTTCCTATGAATATATATGCGCTGTTCTCAGATGGAAGTTCGTCAGTAAAGGCTCCCTCAAAGGCGCTGTCATCATTTTTTATGGTGTACAGCTGTTCCTTTACAATGCGATCGGCGCTTTTGCTGATATCGGGAGAAAGCTTCTGGGCATAGTTCCTGATAACGTAGAATGGGTCGCCTATATCGGGCTCTGTTATGTCAAATTCAGATGTTATATATGAGTTGACATATGCGTCGATAAGAGCGTCATAAGCGGGCAGCATCTCCTCGGCAACAGTTTCGCTTAGTGCCAGTATATCTTCGCCGGTGTAGTCCCTGTTGTACTGCTCATACAGGGTCTCGGGAGTATAGTCGCTGAGCATTTCGAGAAGTATCTCCGCGCATTTAAGGTCCTTTTCATCGTCAGAAAGCTTCTCGCTGCCTATGATGTCATAATATTCGTAAAGGTACTCCGAAGCGTCGTGATAAGCCATTTCAGCCTCTATACGTACAGCTTCGGTATCGTAATCCCCGCTGCTGTACTGTTCCTCTGCGTCTGCGGGGAGCAATCCCTGAAAAAGACGGCTGTATTCACTTTGCTGACCAATATGGAAACCGTAGGTTATAAGAGCCTCCGCTACAGCCATATTGCGGCAGTAGCCGTCATATATGTCGCTTATGCTATCGTCGGTGTAGTTGCCGTAGAAAGCTACCTCAGCCATTGTGCGTTCATCATACAGCGAGTTGTATCTGTCAATGAGAGTATTGATCCTGTTCCTGATCTCATCTTCGCTGCCGGAACGCTCAAGATCCATGACAAGCTGCTGAACGATCCCTTCGATCTCGTTTAATTTTTCCTCGTCAGCCTCGGCGAGATGAGGGGGGGCGCTGTGATGTTCACTCTCAGTACCTGTATCCTCACTGTAGGACTGTCCTATCCTGTATTCCTTTTCTTTGTCCCTGTAGCGTGAGATACGGGGGACTTTTTCGTTCCTGTCCGTGCATGATATGCAGGAAAAGAATACAGCAGCAGCTGCGGCGGCGGAAAGAATCCTCGGAAAAGTCATATATATCACATTCCTTTCAGCGGCTGAGCTTTTCAGCAGCGGCAGGGATATCGGTTATACTGTCAACGATGATGTCCGCTTGTGAAAGCTCCTCGCGTGAGCCGAAGCCGTAGGCACAGCCAATGGAATGGAGCCCGTTGCGTACAGCTGTTTCTATGTCGTGAAAGCGGTCTCCGACAATTGTGAAGCTGCCGCTGTGGCGGGGAGCTATCTTTCGGAATATCTCGTACTTCGGGATAAAGCCGAAAGCCTCGCAGCAGTAGAAGAAGTCGAAAAAGCGGTCAAGAGCGAATACTCTCCTATGACGTTCAAGGTAATGGAAGCGGCAGTTGCTGAGAAATATCAGGGTATAGCCGCTTTTCTTAAGGGATGTGAGCATTTCCGCGGCTCCGTCGTACAGAGCTCCCTCGCCGCGTTCTATGCGTTCCGCCATGTCATTTCCCAGCATGATACGGGCTTTTTCCCGTATCTCCGGGTCAAGCTCCGGGTGAAAGCTGCTCCACATATCAGTGGAATTGAATCCCAGCCAGCAGCTTATCTCGGCGTCGGTGTACTCTTTGGGAGCAATATAGCCGTTGTCAGAGAGCCATTTCATGGTATCACGAAAGGCGGGAGCGTAGGTGAGCATGGAGTTGTGAATGGTGCCGTCGTAGTCGAATATGATATTCGCCATTATGCCTCTATCTCTCTGATGAGGTTGATCATCTCGATAGCGCCCTCAGCGCATTCGCTGCCCTTGTTGCCGGCCTTTGAGCCTGCGCGTTCGATAGCCTGCTCGATGTTCTCGGTGGTTATCACTCCGAACATAACTGGTATGCCTGTCTGGAGTGACACCTGTGCGATACCCTTTGCAGCTTCGTTGCAGACAAGATCATAGTGGGAGGTGCTGCCTCTGATAATGGCTCCGAGGCATATAACGGCATCGTACTTGCCGGAATTAGCCATTTTTGAAGCAATCAGCGGTATCTCGAATGCACCCGGTACCCATGCGATATCTATAGCGCCCTCGCTGACGTCGTGACGCTTAAGGGTATCAACAGCTCCACCGAGAAGCTTTGAAGTGATGAACTCGTTGAAACGGGCTACTACTATTCCTATTCTTGTGTCCTTTGAGACAAGTTTTCCTTCGTAAGTTTTCATAATATATATTCCTCCGTTCAGTTTCTTTCCATTTTATTGAGCTTATAGTTGTCGCGCAGGAGCTTTTCAAGTTCCTCCTGCTTTTCCACGACTTCAAATTCCTTTGGCATAACGCCGTTGTTGAACCAGAGCCTGAGTCTGTCTCCTGTGAGCTTGTACATTACATTCTTCTTGCTGCGGGCAAGTCCGAAGTTGTCGGGAAAGTACACCCTCTGTGATGTTATGAATGCGTATCTGCCTATAAAGAAGTCCAGAATAAGCAGTACAGTCAGGATAAGTCCCGCAATGAGGAACAGACCCATATTTGTCATATAATCCTTTGCGTCAGGCAGGGTTCTTGCGGCGTCCCATCTGAGAAAGATTATAACGAGCCATGCCGCCCATATGCAGGCCCACCAAACAGCGTTCTTTTTCAGCTGCCTTTTGAGCCTGATTGCGGTCTTTTTTGTTTTTACGCGGCGCATGAATATAAAGTATCCCACGATGCCGGATACAAACAGTACGCACATCAGGCATACAGCGCCTATGGCTATATATCGCGTTTTCATCGTAATGCTCCTTTACTTTGTCAGGGGATTCTCATAGCCGTGCTTTCCGTACCAGTCTGCAAGCATTTTTACTGTTTTCGGTCTTTTTATGCCGAGATTGAAGCCCCTTGCGAACTTCTTATTGTTCATGAAAAGATCGAGCTTCTCCATTCCGAACAGTCCCTTGCCGTATTCATAGCTCAGGTTCTGCACGGGAGAAATGCCCTTATTTGCAAAAATGGCAGTCCTGATCCCCTCGGGCGAAAGGCAGGTGATATCGAATGGGATAAGGAGTACCGCGAGCGATATCAGCAGGACGGAATGCACAGTGTTTTTATCAAGCATACCGCAGACAGCGATGACAAGAAGTACAGCGAGCGACCAGATATTGCTTATGAACGACTTTTCCTTTGCTCTTGACCATGAAATGAAAAAGCATATATCAGATACAAGAGCGACTGTGCAGAGAATGATAAGAACAACTGTTAAAAATGTACTCATGATAAAACACCTCAGTAATTAAGAATATGTCCCATCTTGTCGCGTTTTGTCTTAAGATAGAACAGGTCGTATGCGGTAGCGTCCACCTGTATGGGTACACGCTCCTTTATTTCCAGTCCGAAGCCGCTGAGCCCGTATACCTTATCGGGGTTGTTGGTCAGGAGCCTCAGTGTTTTGCAGCCCAGGTCGCGGAGTATCTGCGCTCCGATGTAGTATTCGCGCATGTCTCCCGGGAAACCGAGAGCAAGGTTTGCTTCGAGTGTGTCCATGCCCTTGTCCTGAAGCTCGTAGGCGCGTAGCTTATTTATAAGTCCTATGCCTCTTCCCTCCTGGCGCATATAGAGGAGTATTCCGCGCCCCTCTTTTTCTATCTGTGACATTGCCGCCGCAAACTGCTGTCCGCAGTCGCATTTGAGTGAGCCGAAAGCATCGCCTGTGAGGCATTCGGAATGAACACGGCAGAGTATATCCTTTCCGTCGCCGATATCGCCCTTTACAAGAGCTACATGGTGCTCGCCGTTTAGATTGTTCACGTAGCCGAGGGCTCTGAACTCGCCGTATTTTGTGGGGAGTTTCGTATTTGCCACGCACTCTACAAGGACGTCGTGTACCTTTCTGTACTCTTTCAGCGCCTTTATGGTAATGAACTTCATGTTCCACTCCTGCGCTTTCTGCTGAAGCTCCTCTGTGCGCATCATGGTGCCGTCGTCGCGCATTATCTCACAGCACAGTCCGCATTCCTCAAGACCTGCGATACGCATGAGGTCAACGGTAGCCTCGGTATGCCCCTCACGTTCAAGGACACCATTCTTCTTTGCGGTAAGAGGGAACATGTGTCCGGGGCGGCGGAAGTCCTCGGGTCTGGATTCGGGCGAAACGCACATGCGGGCAGTATAGCCACGCTCCTCTGCGGAAATTCCCGTGGTTGTATTAATGTGGTCTACCGATACGGTGAAAGCAGTGCAGTGGTTATCGGTGTTGAAGTCCACCATCTGGGGAAGGTGCAGCCTGTCGCAGAGCTTTGCGCTCATTGGCATGCATATCAGACCCTTTGCGTGAGCCGCCATGAAGTTGACGTTTTCTGTGGTTGCAAACTGAGCGGCGCATATCATGTCGCCTTCATTTTCTCTGTCCTCGTCATCTGTAACGAGGATAATCTCGCCGTTTCGGAGCGCCTCGCAGGCTTCCTCAACAGTGTTGTACTGGAACATTAAGATTACTCCTTATCTATTTTGATCTCGCCTGTGTCAACGGCAAAGTCGATATTGCAGTTTTCAACTGAAATGCTGAGGCTGTGGGAAGTGTCTTTCTTCTTCTCGTCCCTTACATCGTAGTTCTTTATTCCTGTAACTTTGATATTGCCCGTCTCTGTCTTTACGCTGATATCAGCTTCGCCAGAGCCGTTAAGTGGCAGGCAGAAGGTGATATTTCCTGTTTCGGCAGAAATATCCGTATCTGCCTTGTAAGTATTGCTGTTCATGGAGATATTGCCCGTATTGCATTTTATCGCAGATGGACCTGTTATCTCATTATCATATAATGTGATATTTCCAACGCTCACATCTGTTGTAAAGCTTCCTGACATATCTGAGAACGTTATATTGCCCACACCGCATTTAGCCCTGTAATCGGTGACATACTCGGGAACAGTGATATAGACATCGTATTCCACGCGGCAGTCGGGGATATTCTTTTCAAGCCATGTGTTCAGATCCTCACTGGTTTGAGCCTCTACCAGCTTTATCACAAGAACGTTGTCCTTTACCTCCGAGACAGAACCGATATGCTCGTCTACATTTTTCAGGGTATCCTCAGAATCGGCGAATACCTTATACCTGAGTGCTAAGCCTGACTTTTCGTCGCCTGAGTGCTCAACAACGATGTTCCCTGTGGGAATTTCAACTGACATGGCATTTATTGGCTTTGGAGTCTCAAATAAATAGTTCTTCAGGAATTCCTTATTCTGTGCGTATTCCCTGCTTGCCTCGTTAAGGTCTATAGTTACGTCGCCTACATTTATTTCACTGCTTTGTTTCCTGCTGTCGGAGCAGCCTGTGAGCAGAGCTGCCGCTATAAGTGACGATGTAAGAAGTGCTTTTACTATCTTCATAGCCTTTCTCCTTTTAAAAGCCGTTTTTTGCAAGAAAGTCCATAGTTATGCCGCTCTGTGGAGCGGTATCCGCAGGCTTCATGAGCTTTTCAACGTATTTGCCTATGATATCGTTTTCAAGGTTTACGATATCGCCTTTTTTCTTTGTTCCAAGGATTGTCTGTGCCGCTGTGTGGGGTATCACGGAAACGCTGAATGAGGTATCCGTCACCCTTGCAACTGTAAGGCTTATACCGTCAACGGCTATTGAACCCTTTTCCACGATATAGCGCAGCAACCCGGGGGGAGCGGCTATGGTGTACCAGATGGCTATGCCGTCGTTTCTTATATCTGAGACAGTTCCTGTGCCATCGATGTGTCCCGAGACTATATGGCCACCGAAGCGTCCGTTTGCAACCATTGCCCGTTCAAGATTGACCGGGCTTCCTGAAGTGAGACTTCCCAGTGACGAGCGGCTGAGAGTCTCGTTCATAACGTCTGCGCGGAATACTCCGCCGTCGGAATGAGTCACTGTGAGACAGACTCCGTTAACGGCGATGCTGTCGCCGATACTGACGTCCTCAAGAACTTTCTTTGCCTGTATCTCAATAAAGGAGGAAGCTCCCGAGCGGTTCACCGTCTTTACTATGCCTGTCTCTTCAATTATTCCCGTGAACATTCTTCACCCTGCTTTCTATAAGGAAGTCGCCGTCGATATTTATTATCCTGCTGTCGCCGAGCATGAACGCCTCGGCAGGTGTATGAACTCCGAGACCTGCAACAGGGGACTTGCCGCTTCCACCGAAAATCTTCGGAGCAATATATGCCTGTACCTTGCTGACTATTCCTGCCTTAAGAGCAGACCAGTTGATTTCGCTGCCTCCTTCAAGGAGTATACTGTCAAGCCTTTCACTTCCGAGGAGCTTCATAAGCTCTGCAAGGTCAACTTTTCCGTTGTCAGAGGAAGTCCTTATTACGCGGCAGCCTGCCTCCTCGAAGCGCATGGCGGCTTCTCTGTTTTCGGAGACGGTTGCAATGATAGTCGGGACGTCTCTTGCAGTCTTTACTATATTGCAGTCGAGGGGAGTTCTCAGGCTGCTGTCGCATATTATGCGTATGGGGTCGCGTCCGTTTTCAAGACGGCATGTGAGGAGAGGGTCGTCTGTGAGGACTGTTCCCACGCCCACCATTATGGCGCTGTGTCTGAGCCTTTCCTCCATTACGCGGGCTCTTGCGGCTTCACCGGTTATCCACTTTGATTCGCCTGTAAAGCATGCTATCTTGCCGTCGATGGTCATTGCGTACTTCATGGTAACAAATGGGAGCCCCGTGGTTATATAATGGAAGAATATCTCGTTCAGGGCGTCACATTCGTCCTTCAATATGCCCTCGGTAACTTCTATGCCATTATTCCTGAGTATCTGTGTGCCCTTTCCCGCAACGAGAGGGTTGGGGTCTGACGAGCCTATAAACACGCGTTTTATGCCGTTTGCGATAATGGCTTCGGTGCAGGGCGGCTGCTTGCCGTGGTGGCAGCAGGGTTCAAGTGTGACGTACAGATCAGCTCCCTTGCAGTCGATACCGCGGGATTCGCAGTCTGCAAATGCGTTGCGCTCTGCGTGGAGGTCACCGTATTTTTTGTGGTAGCCGCTGCCTATTATCTCGCCCTTTTTGACGATGACAGCTCCTACCAGCGGATTGGGAGATGTGAAGCCTGTACCCTTTCTTGCAAGTCTGAGAGCTTCGTGCATGGTTTCTTCGTGAGTCATAGTTCCTCCTGAGTATTGAGTGATAATTGATTTGAATACAGGCACATATCATATGCCCGTTTGCGTCATATACTGTTCTGCACTGTGTATATCCCCTGAAAAACAGAAAAAGCCCCGTATATCGGGGCGCGAAGTCATATACTGCACTTGGTGTGCGGTTTATCTTCTTTCATCCGGACTTTACCGTCGGCTTCGGAATCTCACCGAATCAACCCATAAGGCTCGCAGGCTATACTGCCGGTAGGGAATCACACCCTGCCCCGAAGATATATCAGATTTAAGACCTAAGATCTGAGAATTAGTATGTAAGGGACTTATCCAGAACTATGTTCCTTAGCTCTTAATTCTTAGCTCTTAATTCTTAGTTCTTAATTCTTAGTTCTTAATTCTTAGTTCTCAACTCTCAACTGATATTATATCACTGTGTTACAGATTTGTCAATATGCTATTGACTAAAAACATAAATTAGGGTATAATAATTGTATTACATCTTAAGGAGTGTTTTTTATGAGCGAATGTACACATGACTGCTCAAGCTGCGGAAGCGACTGCGGCAGCAGAAAGGAACCGCAGAGTCTGCTCGAAAAGCCTAACGCTATGAGCAATATAGGAAAGGTCATAGGAGTTGTCAGCGGCAAGGGCGGCGTAGGTAAGACCCTTGTATCTTCATTGCTTGCTGTTTCCATGCAAAGACTTGGCAAGAACGTGGGAATAATGGACGCTGATATCACAGGACCGTCCATACCTAAGGCTTTCGGAATACATCAGAAGGCTGACGCCTGCGAATTCGGCATTATCCCTGCAAAGACCAAAATGGGACTGGATATAATGTCTATAAATCTTCTTCTTGAGAACGAGTCCGACCCTGTTGTATGGAGAGGCCCCGTTATTGCGGGAGTTGTCAAGCAGTTCTGGACAGACGTTATCTGGAAGGATATAGACTGTCTTGTAGTTGATATGCCACCGGGAACAGGCGATGTTCCGCTGACTGTTTTCCAGTCGCTGCCTGTTGACGGTATAGTTATCGTGACCTCACCGCAGGAGCTTGTTTCAATGATAGTTGAGAAAGCCGTTAAAATGGCTAAGCTTATGAATATACCCATACTCGGTATCATCGAGAATATGAGCTATTTTGAATGTCCCGATTGCGGCAGGCGCCACAGCATATACGGCGAGAGCCATATAGAGGAGATAGCTGCACAGTACGATATCCCTGTACTTGCAAAGCTCCCGATAGACCCGCAGCTTGCAAAGCTCTGCGACCAGGGAACTATCGAGCTCTTCGAGGGCGAGTGGCTCACAGAGGCTGCCGAGAAGATAGCTGCACTCTGAGATGTTAATTATTAGTGTATAGTGATTGGTAAGGGCGCACAGTGTGCGCCCTTTTTCTTGTTTGAGTAACAACATAATCTATATATATTTCTGCTTACTGAAAAAAAATGATTTAAACTGATATAGATGGATTGAATCTTTCTGTTTTCAAACTTCATACCAGATTAAGAAAGGGCGGATAATTCCGCCCTGTAGTTTTTATATGAAACGTGAGCTGACAGCTCTTATCTGTACTTGTATACTGTTGCCGCTTCAAAGCCGTCGAGGAGAGTAGTCATTCTTCCGAAAGCCATGCCAGTGCCCTTTGCAACGCAGTTTATGGAGTCCTTGGCGATGTTGCAGTTTATGCCAAGAGTACGCTTGATGAGCTGTGTAAGTCCGCCGAGGAGGGCGCCTCCGCCTGTGAGGAGAAGTCCGTTGTCGTAGATGTCGCCCACCAGTTCGGGAGGAGCTTCTTCAAGTACCTTGCGGATAGCCTCCATGATAGCGAAGGTATCGTCCTCGATAGCCTCGAACAGCTCTGTTTCACTCAGGAGCACCTGTGCGGGCAGTCCCTTGAGGAGACTTCTGCCCTTGACGATGTAAGTCACTTCATCACTTGGGTCGTAGAGATTGCAGAGCTCTATCTTCACTCTTTCCGCAGTCCTCTCGCCGATAAGGAGCTTGTACTTGTTCTGCATATACTTGATTATTGAGCGGTCAATGGCATTGCCTGCCACCTTTACCGTATGCGAGCGCACAACGCCGTTCATGGAAACGATGGCAACGTCCGTGGTACCGCCGCCTATATCGACTATCATGTGTCCCTTTGCCTTGGTTATGTTCACTCCCGCGCCTATCATAGCCGCAATGGGTTCCTGAATGAGATATACCTGCCGCGAGCCTGCGCTCTTTGCAGCTTCGACCACTGCGCGGCTCTCTATATCGGTAATGAAAGAGGGGATACATATAACTATACGGGGCTTCATAAGCTGCTTCCCCGTTACCTTTATGATGAATTCACGTATCATGCTGTGAGTAAGGTCATCGTCGGATATAACGCCCTCGCTTATGGGACGTCTTACAGCGATATAGTCGGGATTCCTGCCTATCATCTCATAGGCCTCCCTGCCCACTGCAAGAACTCTCTCCGTTCTTGTGTTGTAGGCTATGACAGAGGGTTCGCTGAGGACAACGCCCTTGTTTCCCATAGTCATTACTATATTTGATGTACCGAGGTCGATACCGATATCAGTATTTGCCATTTTTTATCTTCCTTTCTTACTGCCCGAACGGGGAGCCTGTCTCAGCCTGTCCCGCCAGCATGTGGCGCAGGCAGGTGTAACGCCGCGTGCGCTTGTTGTTGTCTACCATTTTATGTATATCATCTTCTCTGCCTATGATAATAAGCAGCTTTTTGGCTCTTGTTACCGCCGTATACAGGAGGTTCCTGTAGCAGAGCTTGTCGAATCCGCCCATTATTGGAAGTATCACCGCTTCAAACTCGCAGCCCTGGCTTTTGTGTACAGTGACTGCGTATGCAAGGTCTACCTGAGAGAGCAGGTCGAAGGTATAGGTTGCCTTTCTGCCGTCGTAGTCTATGACAGCAAGGGAGGTCCTGTTGTCGATACTGATTATGCTTCCGATATCGCCGTTGAATATGCCTGCGCCCTGTTCGCCGTCCTTTGACCATGTTATGTCGTAGTTGTTTCTGGTCTGCATGACCTTGTCGCCCTCGCGGTAGGTGTAGACGTAGCCCTTTTTCTCCTGCTTGTTCCTGGCAGGGGGATTGAGCTCAGCCTGCAGGAGCTTGTTGAGCTCCACAGTGCCCGTAACGCCCTTCCTTGAAGGAGTGAGCACCTGTATATCCTCTGTAGGGGAGTAGTTATAGGCTTTCGGGAGCCTTGTCTTTGCAAGGTCTATTATCAGCTGCAGGGCTTTCTGATAGTCGTCGCGCCTGAAGAAGAAAAAGTCGCTGTCCTTTCGGGTAAGGTCGGGATATTCTCCCGCCACTATCCTATGGGCGTTGGTGACTATGCAGCTCTGCTGAGCCTGACGGAATATCTCTTTCAGCTCCGTTACGGGAACTATGCCGCTGTCGATGATATCGCCGAGAAGGTTACCCGCTCCGACAGAGGGGAGCTGGTCGCTGTCGCCCACCATTATGAGTCTGCACCCGAGACGTACTGCACGGAGGAGCTTTTCGAAGAGGACCACGTCCACCATTGACATCTCGTCTATGATAAGCACGTCGCAGTCAAGCGGATTGTTTTCATTATGGGCAAATGTGATCCTGTCGCCCGAATCGTATACCACTTCCAGCATACGGTGAATTGTCTTTGCCTCGCAGCCTGCCAGGTCGGACATACGCTTTGCGGCTCTGCCTGTGGGAGCTGCAAGGAGCACCTTCATGCCTCTCTTCTCGAATATTGAGATTATAGCGTTAAGGGTAGTTGTCTTACCTGTACCTGGACCGCCGGTAAGCACCATGAGGCCCCGCGAGACAGCGGTGGTTATGGCCTGCCGCTGGAGCTTTTCGTATTTTATGTTATGCTCCTCCTCCTCGATGTCTATGAGGGTATCATAGTTGAAGTCCTCGGGAGAGGAGAAATCCCTGAGTATATGTATCCTGTCCGCAATGAAGCTCTCAGCGTAGAAATAGTCGGGGAGATAAACGAACTCTATATCATTTTTTACGTATTCAAAGAGTTCGTCGTCGTCAAGTGCGGCGTTGTAAGCGCTGTAGAAGTCGCTTTCCGAAACTCCCAATGTGTCCTGTGCCTTTTTTGCAAGGACCTCCAGCGGCAGGCAGGTGTGGCCTATGCCGCCGTTTGCGCGGAGAATGTACTGTACTCCCGCAATAATGCGCTTGTTGTCATTGTACGGAATATGCATGTCATGAGCGATAGTGTCTGCCTTTGCAAATTCCAGGTCTATCTCCTCATTGCAGAGCAGGTAGGGGTTCAGTTTCAGAAGCGTCATTGAGTCGGAACCGAACTTTCTGTAGGTATTCATTGCAAAGCGGGACTTTATCTCGTACTGTGACAGGAACGACATCAGGTTGCGCAGGCATAAGAGCTTCTGTGCCTCTGCGGCTATCTCGTCGCATTTCTTAGGGGAAATACCTTTTATCTCAGCAAGTCTGAATGGTGAATTTTCCATTATATCGAGAGTGCGGTCGCCGAAGACCTCAACTATCTTTTTAGCAAGACCGGGACCTATGCCCTTAACGGCTCCCGAGGCAAGGTATTTCTCGATGTTGACCACAGTATCGGGGAGCTTCCTTTCGCAGTACACTGCACTGAACTGAGTGCCGAAGCGGGGGTGGGTGATATAGCTGCCCTCAAGGATAAGACCCTCGCCCTCCTCGATATCGCCAAGCTCTCCCACAACGGTTACGAGCTCGCCGCCTGCGTCGAGGTCCAGCACGATATAGCCGTTGTTTTCGTTTTTGTACAGGACATTTTCCACAGTGCCCTCGATATGAAGGACCTCATGCTCCACCGTTTTCACCTCTGCTCATAAACATTCAACTTATATTATACTATATATTCAATCAAAATGCAAATATTTTTTCATTTCTTCCTCTATATCACCGGGGAGTATCAGCTTCGCGGCATGATAGCGCTGACAGAACTCACTGCATTGCTGTGTCTGTCCTTCGTCGGCGTCTGTGTCCATGAGCAGTACAGTTCCTATAAAAGGCTCTCCCTGTTCGATAAGCGAGCTCAGAAAGCTTAGCCGCAGACTGAAATTACCGTCATCCCTATGAACGGGGAGGAGGATACACAGGGGAAAGCTCCTGCATTTGAGACGTGAGCAGAACATAAGGCATACTATTTCGGCGGCAATGAGAAGTACAGCCACAGAAACGGAAATTATCTCGGCAGTTTCCATAAAACCACTCCTTTCGCCATATTATATGCTTTAAGGAGTGCTGCTGTTACTCAGGCGGTTATACTGATCCGCGGATAAGAACGCATTCGCCTGTTCTGACGAATCCCAGCTTCTCAGCTGTCCGTGCGGAACCGAGGTTTGAACGCTGACATGTCCATGTGGGACGGCGGGAGGGTAGTATATCGCCTATCAGGGCGGCAGCTGCTGCATATGCAAGGCCTCGGTGCTGATAAGCTCCTGCAGTTTCGATCCCGATATCGGCTTCTTTACTGCTCACCGCTGAGGAAAACGCCCATGAAGCCGGTTCGCCGCCATACATTATGACTGTTCCGAGGCCGTTCCTGCTGAACTGCTCATAGCTGTCCCAGTACATTGAGGGGACCACCCTTCCTGTTATGCGCTGAAAAAGCTTCCTGTCGATGTTCCCGAGTTCAAAGCCGTCAGGCAGATGAAACCCGGGAGCTGTATCTGAAGGATAGCTGTAGATATCACGGGGAATGAGCTCAACTCCTCCAAGTTCCTGTAAAGCTCCGCATAGAACGCTGTCATTGCAGAGAAATTTGAGTTTCTCAGCGAGTATGAGGTCATGTATCCGGATTATCTCAGATTCATCGGGGGTTCCCGAGATAAATGTGAAGTTGTTCCTGTGCCTTATAAGTATGCAGTTTTGTGATTCGTATATACTGCCGCTTTGGTATTCCTCCGTAACAGAAAGGGGGAATACTCTGCAAATGTCAATGCATTCCGCACAGTGGTTAAATCTTTTGTAGTCTTTAGTATCAATCGTTTTCATATTGCACCTCGGAGTAATAAAAAGCTCCCGTCAGGGAGCTTTGCGTCATATTATCTTTTTCACGCAGGGAACAATCTTTAACAGCTTTGTTATGCCGTAGGATATCACAAGTGTAACTATGCATAACAGTATTACCGTTATAGTGCCGCCGTGCTTGAATGGGTCAAGCTTTATAACTGCGAAGATGAATTTCAGCACAGCCATATGGATAAGGTATATACCGAATGAACAGTTGTCAAGCTCCGCCGCAATGGTATCAAATACAGGAACAGGCTTGTTCCTGGTCTTGCGGATATAACCGAAAGCGCCCACTGAAGCGGCTGCATACACGGGGAATGAATAAACGCTGAGGAGCGATATGGTGCGTGCTGCTCCTACAGAGCTCTTATCCGCCGAGAAAGCATAGACCGTAAGCATAGCCGTTACGCCGGCGCATATCAGGAACATTATCCCGCATGCGTTTTTCGGAAGCTTTATTATTCCCGTATGCATTGCATGACCGAGGAACAGATAAAATGGATAGATACTGAAAACGCATATATAAAACGGGAGCTTTTTACCCGAAGCTGTCTCTATAAATGGTATTACGGAAAGAAAGACCGCATAAAGAAGTATAAGGTACTTTATCTGCGAAGCTCCAGCGTGGTCGGCTATGAGCTTGTAGAACGGCAGCAGGAGATATATGGCAAGCATAAGGTAGATGTACCACATATGGGGCCAGCCTGTGCCGAGGAAGATATCGCTTAAGATATCCTTTACGGTCTGTGCAGGAGTATAATGAGCTGTGGTAAAAGCGTCAAATACTGAGAATATCACAGAGAAAGCTATCAATGCGAACACCATTCTCAGCAGATACTTTCCGAACAGCTTTTTCGGTGTAAGAACTCTTCTGCTGTTGAGGAGAAGTGCTCCCGAAGCCATTATAAAGCAGGGAACAGCCCACATCATGCAGTTCCTGAATACCGACATTGTAGTGAGCTGAGCGGGAACAGCCGCAAAATTAGCGGCTGTGAAAAACGTGTGCAGTACAACTACGGCTATACACGCAAGAGCTTTTATACGGCTCAGATAGAGCACACGATCCTTTACCATGTAAGTGCTCCGCCGCCCTGATTAGCAATACATCCGCCGTTGGGATCCTGTGCGGCATCTGTGGGAGCTTCTGTAGGTGCGGGTGCCTGTGTAACAGGCTCTACATACTGAGTAGTGGGAGCTACGTACTGAGTTGTTGGTGCGATATACTGTGTAGTTGCAGGCTGTGTGTATACAGGCTCCTCATAAGCGGGAGCAGTATATACGGGCTCATAGGAGTAGTCGTCGTCATCATCCGTTTTCTTTGTAGTGGGCTCCTCCTCAGGCTCGTTGGACTTTATCATTTCCTCTGCATCTCTTGTACTTACCTTCTGGTCAGTGGACTTTGAGGTATACTCAACGTAAGCGAAATTGTTCTCAAGGCGGAATACGCACTCGTCAAGGTCTCCGAACGGGAACTGATGAAGCACGGCATGTGAGCCGTCCTTGAAATCAATCTTTATGAGGAACTCCTCGCTTGCGATAGCGTCGCTGTCGCCTATGGCATAGCCCTCGTTGTTCAAGGGAACGTAGTAAAGAATACGCTTTTCGTCCTTAAGGAACGGATCGTCGGAGCGGAGCATATTCTTGGGGAACTGTTCCTCTGAGCCTGACCTGACGCTGAAGCCTACTATGTCTCTGCCTGTTCTGTTGTCGATTGTGATGACAAACACATTGCTTCCCGACGCCTTGTCGCCGATAAGCTTCATCTTATCGGGAGTAGTGGCAGGCTCGGTAACAGCCTGAAGAGTTGCGGGCTCTGTTGCGGATTCAAAGCTTGCGGAGGGGGTTACCTTTCCGCAGCCTGAAAGAGCAAGAACTGCCAGTAATGTGATTGCTGATATTATTTTTTTCATATTTTATCCTCCTTGATCAGTCCATGACGAGTTCCTTCTGGTATCTCCATGTGCCTGACTGACCATATGTTATCATATATCCGTTATTATTTGTTTCGCTGGTGAAATCCGGGTCGCAGACATAAACGGTCCCGCCGATTACTACCTCTACCCACGAGTGGGCTCCCAACGTTCCGTCCTTAAGCGGTACCTTTCCTGAGATGAGGTGTGCGTCGTAGCCGAGAAGCCTTGCCATTTCGCAGAACATTGCTGCCATTACATAGCAGTTGCCCTTTCCGTTTTTGAAGCCGTACTCGGCGTACCATTCGAGGGTATAATCCGGAGTCTGCGGCATATCAGGCTTCTGTCCGTAATAGGTGATGGACGAAGCGTCCCTGAAAGCAGCCTGCGGGTCCCAGCCTATCTGATCGAGACGGGCCTTTGCAAGGGGATAGTCGTATTTGAGCTCAGGAGCCTTTGATACGGTTACGTCCCATACCGAGCCGCCCGCGTAGTAGTCTTTCCTGGGGATAACTGCCTGAATTATCAGGACGGGAGCAAAGTCCGATTCTGTTGTGGACTTGTATTCGCTTGCCGCAACATTTATCCTGCCGTTTGAGTATTTTACGGAATCAACCTTTATATCGGGAATGAAGCTGTAGGACGGAGCAGGCTCTGATATCTTCTGCATGTAGTCCATGTTTGCGTAACCCGAAATTCCGTTGTATGTAACGTGCGCCCACTTTCCGTTTCCGTATGAAACGGGGATTATGGCATTGGGCGGTATCCTGCCGATGGATTCGGTAGCTGCCGAATGATCTGTTCTTATATTAAGGTATGATGTAACGTTTTTCGTAGTATATGTTCCTGCATAGCTGGTGCTGCATCCGCAGGCAGCTGAGGAGTAGGTTTTTTTCAACTGATAGTTTGATGAGGTGAGAAAGACGGGATTGATAAGGAGCACAGAATCTGCGAAAAACTTTTCATCGTACTTGGTAAGGTAATCGTTTACGATCTTTTCGTTGAAATAAGGTGAAAGAGCTGCTTTCAGCTCGGCTGCGGAAGCGACTGCTCTGCCGCTTTCCGAAGTCTTTGCACTCTTGAGTGCATCGGTATAGCCTGTAGTGATCCTGTCCGTAACTGCAGTGAATTTAAGCGTTCTGTCCGATGAAAGGATAAGCTTGCGAAGCTTTACCACATCGTATACATCTGTTTTGCCGTCGCCGTTAACGTCGGCGGTCTTTGACTGAGCCTCGGTCAGTTTATTTTTACCGAGTACATACCCCTGAAGGAGCTCGAGATCGTCTGAGGAAACTGTTCCGTCGGCGTTTATATCGCCTGCTGCCGCTGCAGAGCCGGCTGCTGCGGGAAGAATGTTTCCTGATGCGAGAGCTGCGGCAAGAAGTAAGCTCAGGAGCTTGTTATGTTTCATAAAAAGACTTCCTTTCATTGTATTAACGTTCCATACTAATATACGAATCAGGGAAGATAAATGTGACATAAAATTATAAAAAATATCCGGGAAATATCTGTAAGGCATTGATACGGCGGTTATCTGCTGTATAAATATCAGCCGTGATAGTCCTGAAAACCGTTTTCGGCTGATGAAATCATAAATTCCAGTTTTCTGTCTCCGACTGAGGTGCAGACTCCATTATTAATCCTGAATACAGAAGTGTCTCCGTCAAATCTTGGTACGAAGCCTCCCTCGGGAATGGGATAGGGGTTGTTTCCGAGGAAGAACAGGTAGCTTTGACCCTCATACTGTTCGCCCTTGCATTCTCTGATTACCCTGACAGTGTATCTTTCAGGCTCATCTATGGTGCTGAACCATAATTTCTCGGTAAATACCTCGGCAGGCACATAACCGCCGCCGAAGAATACTGTTATCCTGTCTTCGGGGGAAAGTTCTCCTTTGAATACTCTGCTTACGGTGATGTTTTCTGCCGTATATGCTTCTCCGTCTATAGAAGTATACACTATTTCATCAAGATTTGCAAGTACCACGGCGGAGGAATTTTCATACAGCTTTGATATATCTATAGCTGAGCCTTCTTTCTGACCCTGATTCTGATTCTGGACCGGGTTCTGACTTCCATCCGAAGCCTTCATTCCGAGGGCGGTTTCTTCGCTTATAATTTTGCTGCGGAGTGTATAGACGACAGTAAGGGGAACTGTTTTGTCATTGCCTGCGGGAGCGCTGATTGACGGTGAGTCGGCTGAAGCAGGAGCAGTTATATCGTTTTCTTCGGGAACGCTGCTTGCTGTCGTTGTGACAGGCTCTTCGTCCTTCTGTGGAGCGTTTGCGGCAGCGGTACTTACGGTCTGCGGAGCCGTTGTCTGCGCCATAGTGTTATTTATGCGGTTTTCTGACGTATAAGAGGCAGTTTTTGACGTGCCTGTGACTGTTGTTTTTACAGCCTCGTCTGAAGAAGTCTTTGCTGTCCTTGATGCATTAGTTTCCGACGTGACCGTTTTCACAGTCGTTATTTGCGACGTAACGGCAATAGCGGCAGTGGTTTCAACTGGTTCCGTTTCGCTGGAAGGATCTGTTATTACCTCGTTGGAGCTGAGGTTGCCGAGGTCTCCTAAATTTTTTGGCATCATCACAGCTGTTCCCACAACGGCAGTCATCATGGCTGCGGCTGCAGCAAATTTTATAATAACGGGAAACAGCGGCTTTCTGTTCTTTTCACCTGCAAGCCGTATGAACTCTGCGGTGAATTCTTCTTTTCTGTCCGGCTCCTCAAAGCCGAAAGCTTCATGCAGAGCCTTTTTTTCTCTCTCTGTCATATAAGCTCCTCCCTTCCCATATACTCATGCAGCTTTCCGAGGATACGGTTTATCCTTCGGTTAAGAGCAAACCGCGAGATGCTGTACAGCTTGGCGATAACGTTCACGGGCACTTCGTTGACATAGCGCAGAAGTATTATCTCCCTGTCCTCCTCCGAAAGTCTGCCGAGAGCCTGCTTCAGGTCAAAGCCGGACAGAACATCGTCCTCGATGTTGTCGGCCGAGACCTCCGTATCGGAAAGCTCCGCATTTTTCTTCTTCCGGAATTCATCGAGACAGAGATTGCCTGCGATAGTATACAGCAGCTGCAAGGTCTTATCAACGCTGTTGTAATGTGGGTGTTCGAGGTAACGGAGAAAGGTCTCCTGAGTCAGGTCCTCGGCTGTTTCCTTGTGCCTGACACGCAGAAAGCAGTAGCGGAATATCTTATCGTACTGCTCGTTGATATCGAATGACACAGGATCGCCTCCTCCGAAAGTCTTATAAATTATATTATATCATATTATAATGAATAAAGCAACAAAAAAGCGGCGATATAGTTATTTTTTATCATCTGTTCCGCAAAAGGAGTATTTTTGGGGGGATTTTATGGTGATTATTTCAGAAAAAAGCTTAAGATACAGGAAAACCGTATCGTTTAAGATACGGTACCTGAGTATTTCCCCTTACAAAGGAAATCGTTTGCGCCGTTTATGTGCAGATACGGCTTTACACATAAAATATAGCAAACAATACTTAAAAAAGTCTTAAATCAGCTTAATGAGTTAAGTACGCCCATAAATAAGGGGATATCGGTCTCTGTATCGAAGATACAGTAAACGAAGGGCCTGTCGAGAACGATTTCCTTTTCAGGCTTCACAGGCATTGATTTTTCCTGCATTGCCACAAGTGTTGCTGCGGCTGCCTTTGTACCGTTTTCGTCAAGGTCTATAAAGGTCTTGTGTATAACATAGCCGATTTTCAGCGGATTTTTGTAGGCTATAGCTGACATGCCGGAAAAATCGGCATAGTCTGAAAAAGCAGTCGGCATTCCCATTGCAGAAAGCTCGTTGTTCAGCTTATTCGAGTATTCATAACTGAACTTGGGGAGCTTTACGCTTGCCATTTCAAAGCTGCTGCCATAGCTCTTAAGGAGAGCATTGAGCTTAACGGGAGTGAGTTCCTCGATGTACTTGTCTATGGGAGTATCCTCGTCGGGGAGAAGTGCCGCAAAGCTGTATTTTCTGCCGATATAGTCCTTGGCAAAGCCCACTGTGTTTTCGTCGCTTATGTATATCTCGGAGCTGCTCAGCATTTCCGCTTCCTGAATAGTTCCGTCCGCTGCGGTGAACCTGCCGTTGCTGATCATATTTTTTTCATACGACTCAGACCATTGCGCCTCGAATGCTACTGCATTAACGAGGTACATATCATCGTTGGGATCTATACGTTTGAGTATCTCAGGTATCATCCCGTTTGTCTTGCTGTTTACCCAGTTGTTTACGTCTTCGATGGTGGTATCGTCAAACGGGGCAATGTAGAACTCGGAATCATAATAGTCAACGCAATTCTGAATGAAGGTCGGGAGTACCTGTATTCGGTTCCTGTCATCTCTTGCCCATATAGAGTTTGCCGTGCTGAATGACCATTTTGCCCAGTCGCTTGTGTTTATCGTTCTTTCGCGCTGGCCTCGGAAATAGCGGTTCAGGGTCTCGATAGGCATACCGCTGCCGAGGACCTTTTCCATTTCCTCAAGAGTCTGACCTTCTGCGCCGTTTGCTGTCATTCCGAGGGCCTGGGATACGGAATAAGGTGAGACAAGGTCGTTTTTGCCCTTGTTCTCGCTGTAAGTGGCTTTGAAAAGATCCAATGCGAAGGCGGTCTGACTGTCCACGAAATCCTTGTCGGAGTCTCCTCCTGACATAGCAATACCTGTAAGTCCGGGCGATCTCTGTACGCCTGTACACATATTGCTGGCTGTAGTTTTTACTTCGGGTTCCGGAGCTGATACAATTGCGTTTACAAGGAGCTTTCTCATGCCGACAAGATCGAAAACGTCAAATTTGCCGTCATTGTTTACGTCGGCTCCCGGACACGGCTCATTGTACGGGGTGAACAACCCCTTGTCGCCTTTCAGCCAGCGCTGGAAAAGAACTATATCCGCAAGGTTGAATACCTGATCGAGATTAGCGTCGCCTGCGATTATGTTTTTTCTGTCGATAGGCGGTGTTGCCATTGCTGTCATTCCTTCTGCCGCAGCGGGGATACCGATGCAAAGTGCAGCGGCTGCTGCGATGAATCTCCCTGATTTCATAAGTATACCTCCTTAAATAACAGTTCGTTGCAGGCATAAGGCCTGTTTACTGTATAGATTAACGTTTGTGAATATTGAAATGTGCGGCCGTAATTGTAAACATTTTGTAAATGATTGGCACTCTTTATTAATTGACATAATTTCCGTACTGTGTTATAATAACCCCATATTTTAAATGTTTCAAGCATTTTTATAATTAATGATTAAAAGGAGAAATAATATGAAAAAGGCATTATCACTTTTATTGCCGGTAGCGATGCTGTTATCGTCAATATCATGCAACAACAATCCTGACACCAGATCAAAACCCGAAACAACTGCGGCTGTTCAGGATAACACAGAAGACGCCGAAAAGCCGAAGTATGAAAAATATGCTTCAATGACTCCAGAGGAGATCGTTGCACAGCTTTCTCTCGAGGAGAAGGCTGCGCAGATGGTTCAGGCTGTTATTTATATGGTTGAATCCGACCCCGAGAATATCATGAAGGAGAATGACTACGGCAGCGTTCTCGGAGAAGATACAGGCATGGAAAGAACCGATGTTCAGTGGCGCGAGATGATCGGCAAACTCCAGAAGGGCGCTATTGAATCCGAGGCCGGTATTCCTTTTATGTACGGAAGCGACCATTCTCACGGTGTTGGCTACTGTCTCAACTCAGTAATATTCCCTCATAACATCGGAATCGGCGCTGCCAACGACGAGGAGCTAACGTATAAAATGGGCATGGCTGTTGCGGATGAAGCAAGGATCTGCCATATTCCGTGGAACTTCTTCCCTGTAGTTACTCAGTCTGTTGATCCTCGCTGGGGACGTACATACGAGTGCTACAGCTCTGATCTCGATATCGTTTCAAAGCTGGGATCGTCCTTTATCAAGGGATATATCGCAGGGGGCGGTATCTCATGTGCAAAGCATTTCTTCGGTGAGGGCAGTGTAAAATACGGCACAGGCGAGAATAGTTTTCTCATCGACAGAGGCGAGGCTACTCTTACCGAGGAGGAGATAGAAAAGCTCCTCAAGGTATATCAGGATATGATAGACGCAGGCACGCAGACTATAATGATAAGCCACTGTATGCTCAACGGCACAAAAATGCATGAAAACAAGCAGTATATCATGAAGCTCAAGGAAGAAATGGGATTCAAGGGCTTTATTGTCAGCGACTGGGGCTCGATACAGAATATTCCCGGCAAGACATATGACGAGCAGGTCGTTGCCGCTATAAACGCTGGTATCGATATGCTCATGGAGCCTGAAACCTTTGAAGACGCAAGAGAGGCCATCATTGAAGCCGTTAAGGACGGTAAAATTTCGGAAGAGCGTGTAAACGACGCTGTTACACGTATCATAAAGGTAAAAATGGACAACGGCTACTTCGAAGATCCGCTGTTTGAGACACTTGAGACAAAACAGGATAAGATGGGCTCACAGGAGTACAGGGATATTGCTGAAAAAATGGTGGAGGAGAGCCTTGTCCTTCTCAAAAATGAAAACAATGTGCTTCCTCTTAAGGAGGGCACTTCCGTATACATCATCGGTCCCGCTTCCGACGACGCAAGCGTACAGTGCGGCGGCTGGACCCTCGACTGGGCTGAGAGCTACACCAAGAATATCCCCGGTGTTACCACGATACTTGAAGCCTTCAAGAACTATGCCGACGATTACGGTATCACTGTTATAACAAATCCCGATGAAGCTCAGAATGCAGACGTTGTTATCAATGTTGTGGGAGAGCAGGTATACTCTGAGTGGAACGGCGATACAGAGGATCTTAAGCTCTGCGGTGAGCTCGGTCTCGAAAAGAACCGCAAGTCCATGAACGAAGCAAAGGAGCTTGGCAAACCTGTAGTAACATGTATCGTTGCAGGCAGACATGTCCTCATCGACGAGGGTGACTACAATAACTGGGACAGCGTTGTGATGTGCTATCTTCCCGGCTCTGAGGGCAAGGGCATTTCAGATGTACTCTGCGGATGCGCAGATTTCAACGGTAAGCTCCCGTCACCCTGGTACAAGTCTGTAAAGCAGATCGGCACTGACGAATGCTGGTTTGAAAAAGGCTACGGTCTTGACTACGGCGAGGGCTTCGTTCCTCGCAAGGAGCCTGTTTCCGTAAATGCAGACAGTTCTTCTGATGAAGACGATGCCGATGATCCTACAGCAGGTACGAACTATACACAGGGCGTTTTCAGCAAAGGTACATATACAAACGAGTATGCAGGTCTTAAAGCTGAGATACCAGAGGAATATGAGACGCTTTCACAGGATCAGCTTACTGCTATAAGATATGCTGCACTTTCACAGTGCAAGACCGATAAGGCAAAGGCTCGTGAGAATGCAAGAACCTGGGACGGCTACTTTGTCACCGATGATGACGGTATTGCTATATCCTTCCTCAATACTGAACTTGGCGTTCCCGATGATAATGACTATACAGAAGAAAAGTACCTTGACGATTTCAAGGAGTTCTTCAGGGGGCTCGTTGAGGGAGAAGGCGGCGAGATGACTTATAACGAAAGAGTAAAAGTCAAGCTTGGCGATAAAGAATTCATAAGAGAGTCTTTTAAGACAAAATACGACGAAGATGAGAATGACGATGATGAGCATGATGATGAGCAGTATGGCTACTACTATGTTAGAAAGATCGATGACAAGCTTATGTGCATAATTGAGATAGACGGGATAAGCAAAGATAAAACTCCCGAGTTTTATGAAGCGCTGTTCAAGTAATATAAAAAAATAACCGGAAAAAGCCTCTGAATTGGTTTCAGAGGTTTTTCCTTTTGAATTTTCCCCTGAGCTTTAAGAGCGTAAAAAGAGCAGCTCCCGTAATTCCTGCGGCTGATACGGCTCGGCAGCAATTGAATGCAGCGGTTTGTCCGAAGCATTTTTGCTTGACAAATGGAAAAAGCTGTGTTATAATACCAATAGAATTTCACGAAAGAGGTGTGAGGATGAAAAGATAATTCACTTTTGAACACATGAATATCAAGGTGACAGTGTGATTTTTACAGGCATACTGTCTTGTCATGTTGCCAAAAGTGGATTATGTTCTCATAACCTCTTTTTGCTTTTATATATTTACAGATGACGGCTCTGTAGCTGTGTCATCTCTCTTTTCGTGAGGTTATAAGTGCGTAATGGGACCTTTTGGCAGCAAAGGGTCCCTTTTTTCGGACCCGGGAAGGAGGAATATATATGTCACAGATAAGTGTGAATACGCTTACATTCGGCTACGAAGGCAGCTTTGAAAATGTTTTTGAGAATGTCTCTTTTTCAATAGATACTGCATGGAAACTCGGTTTTATCGGCAGGAACGGAAAGGGTAAGACGACCTTTCTTAATCTTCTGCTGGGAAAATATCATTACAGCGGCTCTATTGACAGTTCCGCAACCTTTGAGTATTTTCCATATCAGATAAGCAGCGTGCAAATGGGTATGACGGCGTCGGAGTTTATGGAGGATATAAAAAGCGGCGCCGAGGAATGGCGCGTTATATGTGAGCTCGGTCTGCTTGGGGAAACGGCTGAACTGCTCTACAGGACATTCGGTACTCTCAGTCACGGTGAACGTACAAAAGTGCTGCTTGCTATACTGTTTTCGGGAGAGAATGAATTCCTGCTCATTGATGAGCCCACGAATCATCTCGATCAGAATGCAAGGGAGAATGTTAAGGAATATCTTGCATCAAAAAAAGGCTTCATTCTTGTTTCACATGACCGTGACCTCCTTGACGCATGTATAGATCATGTGCTTGTGCTGAACCGGAAATCCATAGAGGTGCAGAGCGGAAATTTTTCAAGCTGGTGGGAGAATAAGCAGCGCAAGGATCAGTTTGCATTTGCCGAGAACGAGAAGCACAGAAAGGAGATAAAGAAACTCAGACAGGCTGCAAAGAGAACTTCGGACTGGGCTGATAGAAATGAGCGCACAAAGATAGGTTTCGATCCAGTCAAGGAAAATGACAGGTGTATAAGCACACGTTCATTTATTGGTGCCAAGACCAAGAAAATGCAGAGCAGAGTTAAAAATATCGAGAAACGGATCGGCAGGGAGATAGAGGAAAAGGAGGGTCTGCTCAGCGATATCGAGCGTACTCCAGATCTTAAGCTTACTCAGCTCGTTCATCACAGTAATACACTGGTGAATATCAGGGAGCTCAGCCTCCGTTACAGCAGTGCGGATAAAGACGTTTTCACAGACCTTACCTTTGAGCTGAAACGGGGTGACCGCATCGCTTTGAACGGCGGAAACGGCTGCGGAAAGTCAACGCTTATAAAGAATATACTTTCAAAGGCTGGGGGAGAAGGAAAAGCTGCAAATTTAGAGGAAAAGGGTATCTGCTGCACGGCTTCGGGTCTTGTTGTATCGTATGTGGATCAGGACACGTCTATGCTTAAGGGTAGTATCAGTGATTTCTGCATTGAACGTGACATTGATCTCAGTATGTTCTGCACTATCCTCAGGCAGCTGGACTTTGGGCGCAGTCAGCTTGCAAAGAACTTATCGGAGCTGTCGGAAGGGCAGAAGAAAAAAGTGCTCATAGCCGCAAGTCTGCTTACTCCCGCACATGTATATATATGGGACGAGCCATTGAATTATATCGACGTTTTTTCGCGCATGCAGATAGAAAAGCTCATTCTTGAATACAAGCCGACAATGCTTTTTGTGGAGCATGATACACGCTTCCGCGTAAAGGTCGCTACAGAAACAGTCAATATAAGATGAAAAAACAGCCCTGACGGTCGGTCAAGACCAGTCGGGGCTGTTGTTATACTGTACGGTTATTTTCTGGATCTGCGGCTTATAAAGAACAAGCTCAGTGATATTATCATAAGAGGTGCTATCCTTGATCTTGCCGAGGTCTTCGGGCTGCTGTTCTTTTTGCTGCCGGAAGAAGCCGCGGTCCCGGTTTGCGGTGAAGCTTTTGCCTTGCTATTTGGCTTCAGAGCTATCTCTTTATGTGTCACATACTCAGGCGAGCCTGCCCTGAACAGTTCATAGGTCAGCGTATCGCCGTTAATGTATATAAAGCTGTAGCCCGCGTCCGCAGAACCGATGACAGATGAAAGATATCCAGAATGAGCATATGTGAAAGCCAGTGTAACTGTATTGGTGGCTCTTACTTCAGGATCGGTGGCACAGATGATCTGTTCGCCGTCGGAAAGAATGAATTCCTTTTCACCGCGGGAATGATCGTGACCGAAAAGGTAAAGTATGTTCATGTTGTACTTTTGTGCATAAGTGTTCAAGAGCTTCGCCATATCATATGAATTCGCGATATTATAGGCTGAAGAGCCGGCCCACTGTCCCACGTAATAGCCGCTCTGAGGCTGAACTCCGATAACGTGAAGTCCTGCATGCGCTGAAAAGATGATAAGCTCTCCGTTGTAATCCTTTGCCGTCTCAGCAAGAAAGCTCTCTATCTGTTCTTTGATGTTGTTGTAATCCTGAACTGTTATCCCGTTCTTTTCTGCCTCCAATGAAGCATAGTTTATACCGTAAACTATGATATTCTTTGCGGCTGTACTGTTTTTTCCTTTTTTCGGGCTGCTTCGGTAGATAATTCCGCAGCCGTCTGAAAAATCACTGTCAGCTCCGAGGCCGGCAGCTTGTGAAAGCTCAGAAACAGCCTTGGAGGAGTCATGATTACCTGCAACGAATACAGTGTCAAGACCGCCGAGGTATGGTTTTAATCTGGGGGCATAGGTGTTTATCATAGTATCGTAGTCCATTGTGGGACCGTTTATCATATCGCCTGTACACACAATAAGTGAGGGGATATATCCGCCCGTTCGTTCGAGAACTCCCTCTATGGCTTTTCCTATGAGGTCGTACTGCTCGTGTATGTCGGAGAAGGTAATAACGGAATCGGGGACTATGCCTTTTGTGACAACAAAAACAGCTTCCTGAGACTTTTCGCGGTAGTAATGGTTGTCGGCGTCATGGGCTTCGACGATACAGCTCACATGGTGAACGCCCGCAGGAAGACCGGCGAGTTCCTCAGCGGTAAAAGCAAGTCCGCCGCCTGATTTTTCCTCACCATCTGTGAACCACCTGACGCTGTCTGCCGTTATTGAATCATTGAGAAGTTCCACGGAAAATACAGGAGGGGCATAACCGCTGCCTTCAATGACAAAGCTTTCGGCGCACGGCTGGGTTTTTATACATCTTGCAAGTTCCGGACCGTTTGTGAATATTTCCACATCGGCAGCCTTTGCGGGATCGCCGGTGCAGCCGAAAGGAACGCTGCTGCCCTCGGTATAAGTGAGGTAGGTCATGGTACCGCCGCTGTTGTGGAAAAGTCTATTTCCGTCAAAGTTCCATGTCTCGTCTCCCTCAGACCACCAGTCCTTGGTGAGATAGAGGTCGTTATTATGACAGCAGAGGCGGTGAGTGTCGGTATAGAGCTCGTTGTAGTGGTACGACGTGCTGGAGACCATTTTATCCTCGGCATAGTGCCATATGTACTCGGCAGTGGTGTGGTCGTCAGCTGTAAGGAGTATACTGCTGCCGTCGCTGCGCTTTATGCCTATAAGGTAGTTCCTGCCGTTTTCAAGCTCTGTTGCTTTGAACCACTGCTGACCGCTGTCAAGTGTTATGATACCGTTTTCGGAAGTATGTGGGATAGTTGTTGTGAAGTCTTCTGCTGCTCCGTATACGTATGCGTCGACTGATTGCATCATAACAGCTGCAATTGCGGATGTGAGGAGCAGAGATATTTTTTTGGGGATATTAATAAATGTCACCTCCGTAATTAATGTCGGAACACTATTATTATATCACCAAATCACAGATATGTCAAACATGAACCGCAAAAAATCGGGAAAAATTAAGTGTTTGAATTAAAAATCCCCGAAGCACATGAACATTACATATGCTTCGGAGAAAGATTTACTTATGTCTGCGCTCGGGGTAGCGCTTATAGTATTCCTCTTTGTCGGCGTACATTCTTTCGTCGGCATTTGCCATGGCATATCTGATATCTTTTCTGCCATTATCGGAGCAGGCTCCGATGGCAAAGCTGACGCCCTCCGGACTGTCGGCATAGCTGCGCAGCCTTGTTAGCTTCTCCCCGAACTCCTCTTCGCTCAGTCCGCAAGCGAAGACTGTGAACTCGTCGCCGCCTGCACGGTATATTTCCTGACCAATGAATGTGTCCTGAAGAATGAGAGCTGCATTTTTCAGCAGGAGGTCTCCGGCGATATGTCCCTGATTGTCGTTGACCTGCTTAAGGCCGTTCAGATCTGCGAAAACTACACGGAGATCGTCGGGATAGCTTTCCTTTCCGTCAACAAGGGCATTAACGCGGTTGTTCATTGCATTCCTGTTCTTAACGCCTGTGAGAAGGTCAATTGTGCTCATGATCTCAAGACGGTTAAGAAGCTGATAGTTTGCTATGGCATAGGAGATGAAATATGTGGTAAGCTCAAGGGTCTCGCGTATTTTCAAAGCATCGTCAATTTTGAAATCCGTTACCCATATGTAGCCCTTTGTCTCGCCGCCGTAGTTGAGAGGGAAGAGAACGAGCGTAGTTGTATCGTACTGTTTAAGCGACTCGTACCATGTCCGGTTGCGGCTTTTCAGCACATTCATGTCCTGCTCGTTCTTGATCATCAGGTAGTCGCTTCCGTCTATTGTTGCAGGCCATGTTGAGACGATATCAAAGAACTCCGGGGTGATTATTCCTGTTATGGGACCCTGCGGTCCCTCGATTATATGGTCGTCACTGAGAAGCCTGCACATTCCTGCGTTGAAATCGGTAAGGAGTATGCAGCAGCGGTTCGCGTTGCAAAGTTTTCTGATATGCGCTGTGACGTCATTGATCGAGGTCTGGAAATCCGAGCCGCTGTAGAGTTTGATACAGGCTTGCAGTACATTGGAAGCTGTTTCGAGAGGTATGTCAGACATAAGTCCCGAATCGGCGTTTACGGTAATAGTGTATGTGTATGCGCAGTAGCCTATATTTTCGTCGTCACTGTTCAGTGGCAGAAAGAAGAGATTGAACCATATGTCGTAACGGTCGGGGTGGACATATGTATGCAGAACTTCCTTTTTCAAAGCTGCACGGTAGCAGAAATCTTCAAAATTGAGGTCGAAAGGGAAGTATTTTGTGTACAGTGAATTGGGAACGAACTTTTTTTCCTTTGCGATATCTGTATTGCTGTCGCTGTTGCGTTCTATCGAGTCGATATATGCCTTGTTTCCGTCAACTATCCTTATGTCACCATAGCTTCCGTCAGGCTTTCTCTCAACGGAAATAATACATGTAAGGGATGCGCAAGAATCAAGATATTCACGAAAATCCATATTATTTACCTCACAATCCGATGTATTAAGGATTTGGCCTTTATAGTATTATATCATAGTATTTTGCGTAATTCAACATATAATTTGTTAATTTTTTAGGAATAACAATACAAATTTCTTGCTTAATAAAATTTGTACGGCACATATTATATCAGAAAAACTGTCGTAATGCACAATCAGGGAAAACTCTTTTTGTGTGTGCATACAATTTTGTAAGCATATTATCAAAGTTGTATTTACAAGTTGTTTTTTTTATGTTATTATTAAGAAAAAGACGATATCATTTTCGGTCTTGGGAGGATACTATGGAAGATTATAAATACTTAACGATCGTTGAGTGGGCGAAAAACTATATCGCCTCTAAGGGACTTCGTCCGAGAGATCGTTTCCTTACGGAAAAGGAGCTCTGCGAGATCCACGGCGTCAGCCGACAGACCGTCAGACAGGCTCTTATGTGTCTGGAAAACGACAACGTCATCTGCCGTGTGAGAGGCAGCGGAGCGTTCGTTTCGGCAGGCTATACGCAGAATACCTTGCCGTCACAGGTGCAGTCAAGGAATATAGGCGTTATATCCACTTATTTTACCGACTATATTTTCCCTCAGATAGTTACTGGTATTGAAAGTGTTCTCAACGATTCGGGGTATTCGATGCAGCTCGCTATCACCCATAATAAAGTGGCTGAGGAGCAGCAGGCGCTTCAGAGCATGATTTCCGGCGGCGTTCAGGGTCTTATCGTAGAGCCTTCAAAGAGCGCCCTTCCAAACCCGAATATGGAGTTATATGACGAGCTCAGACAGAAGAATATACCTGTTGTCTTCTTTAACGCGAAGTATCCCTGGTCGGATTATCCGTGCGTTGCGCTGGATGACGAAGCGGCAGGAAAGCTTGCGGCTGACCATGTGTTCAGCTGCGGGCATTCAAAAATAGCCGGTCTGTTCGCACTTGACGATATACAGGGACATAAGCGCTACAGCGGCTTTACAAAGAGCTGCATAGCTCACGGACTGAAAAATGCAGAGGAAAATGTACTCTGGTTCGCCACATCGGATAAGAATTTTCTCTTTACGTCGGGCGGCAACAGGCTTCTGGAGCTTCTCAGCGAAACTACCGCAGTTGTGTGCTATAATGATAACATTGCCATCAAGCTGCTTCAATTCTGCAAGGAGCATGACATAAGCGTTCCCGACGATCTTTCGATTATCGGAATTGATGACTCAAAATATGCTTCGATATGTGATGTTCCGCTTACAACGGTCATTCATCCGCAGAGAAAGCTTGGGGAAGCCGTGGCTGAAAAGCTTATCGACAGAATAAGCTCTTTTTCCTCCGATGACGGAAATATCATCTTCGCTCCGGAGCTGAAAATACGCGATTCAGTCAGGAAGATCTGAGCATTGTCTGTACAATTGTGATGAATAGAGCTAAATGTGAGGGATATTAGGCATGAATGAAAAAAAAGAAACGGTTCAGGACGTCAAACGTCTTGATATCAAAAAGATAGAGGACCTGCTGCAAAGCGGGAGTCTTGAAAACTGTGATGAAATGCTTGATTCAATACTCAGTGAAGTGGAGTATACACGGATAAAGTCGCTAATGATAAGATTGTATGTGTGTATGGACATTTATGTATCATCGCACACATTTGCAAGAAAAATAGGTATAAGCAACGAGAAGTTCTTCGGACATTTCGGAACTGCCGACGATATCGGGCGTGATCTCATGACCGTGGACGACACCCTCAGATTCCTTCACAAGATCGTTCACGACTGTATCATGTGGCGTATAGAATCTGCTAAAGAAAGCGGCAGGAGCATAGTTGCCAAGGCAAGGGATTATATTGACAATAATTACATGAACGACGAGCTGTCACTGCTTGTTGTGGCTGATGCAGTCGGGCTGAGCCCATCCTACCTCAGCGCGCAGTTCAAAAAGGAGTACGGACAAAATTTGTCCGAATATATCGCTGTTGCGAGAATAGGTCACGCAAGGGAGCTTTTATGCTGTACATCAAAGATGATATATGAGGTGGCATATGACGTGGGCTTCCGCGATTACCGCTATTTCAGCCAGATCTTCAAAAAATATACGGGACAGACTCCCCGCCAGTTCCAGAACAGCGCAAACGTTTGCCCGTGAAATTAAAACTGAATGTATATCCAAAAAATAATAAACATTTAGTGTAACATTTTCGGTATCAATGTAAGTACAATTTGATTATAATGTAAGTACAAGTTAACGTTAAGTACGTTGATTGCATAATAAATTCGGATGGAGGAATTTTAATTATGAAAATGAAGAAGATTTTTGCAATGGCAGCAAGTATGTTACTCTGCGGAGCAATGTTTGCGGGCTGCGGAAAGACAGACAACTCGGGCAGTTCGTCCAACAATGACAACACAGCAGACAAACCCAAGACTACAGCCGCAGATACCGAAAAGACAGAAGACAAGAAGTCGGATAAACTGATAAAAGTAGGCATTATCAATAACGATCCGAATGAGTCTGGTTACCGTACAGCCAACGTAAATGATCTTAAGGCAACATTTACTGAGGAAAACGGCTTCGACGCTTCTTTCAAGTACAGCCTCAAGAATGAGGAGCAGATCAACTATGCTCAGAAATTCATTCAGGACGAGGTCGATTATCTTCTCCTTTCAGCTGCCGATACAGCCGGCTGGGATTCAGTTCTCAAGGACGCAAAGGTTGCCGGAGTAAGAGTTATTCTCTTCGACCGTACCATCGACGCAGATGAGAGTCTCTATGACGCTTCTATCGTTTCCGATATGGCCAAGGAAGGCGAGCAGGCTGTTGACTGGCTCAAATCTCAGGACCTTAAGGCCTACGATATCATTCACCTTCAGGGGGTAATGGGCTCAGATGCCCAGAGAGGCCGCTCGGGCGCTCTCGACAAGGCTGCCAAGGAGCTTGGCTGGAACATCGTTACTCAGCAGACAGCTGAATGGAATGCTGAAAAGGCACAGCAGATCGTTCAGGCAGCTATTGACGCAAAGAAGGAATTCAATGTAATCTATGCGGAGAACGATGATATGGCACAGGGAGCAGTTGCTGCTCTCGACAGAGCAAACATCTCACACGGCGTTGACAAGGATGTGGTCGTTATAGGCTTCGACTGCAACAAGTGGGCGCTTGAAGAACTCAAGAAGGGCAACTGGAACTACGACGGACAGTGCAATCCTTTCCAGTCCTCTTACATTAAGGATATAATAGAAAAGCTCGAAAATGGTGAGACCCTCTCTCAGAAAACCATTGTAATGGAAGAAAAGGGCTTTGATGCAAAGACTATTACCGACGACGACGTAAATCAGTACGGTATCTGAGTCTGAAGTGTTTACAGGGCACTGAATAATATTAATAGTGCGGTGGCGAATTCGTGAATGCTGTAGTCACCGCACTAATTTTAAAGACTTCTCCGTATCGGATATGTACGGATAAGCCGTAAAACTCATTTAGGAGGCATAGCAATGCAGGAGAAATCATTGCTTGAAATGCGAGGGATATATAAGTCCTTTCCCGGAGTAAAGGCTCTGAGGAATGTTGACTTTACTCTCCGCAAGGGTGAGATACATGCGCTCATGGGCGAAAACGGCGCGGGTAAGTCCACTCTTATCAAGGTCCTCACAGGTGTATATGTAAAGGACGGCGGAGACATATTTGTTAAGGGACACAGCGGTGCGGTACAGATACGCTCACCGCAGGAAGCTCAGAATCTCGGAATCAGTACGGTATATCAGGAGATATCCCTTTGCCCGAATCTTTCCGTTGCCGAGAATATCTTCCTCGGCAGAGGCAAAAGCAGACTGGTCAGCTGGAGGAACATGAACCGTAAGGCGGGTGAGCTTCTCGATTCGCTGGGGATAGCAGTTAAGCCGACGCAACAGCTTGCAAGCTGTTCCATTGCTGTTCAGCAGATGGTCGCTATAGCAAGGGCAGTTGATATGGAGTGCAGTGTCCTGATTCTTGACGAGCCTACCTCTTCCCTCGATGAATCTGAGGTAGCCAAGCTCTTCAAGCTTATGAAACAGCTCAAGGAGAGGGGAGTAGGTATCATATTCGTTACCCACTTCCTCGATCAGGTGTACGAGGTCTGTGACCGTATCACCGTTCTTCGTGACGGTCAGCTCGTAGGAGAATACGAGATAGAGAATCTGCCAAGGGTTCAGCTCGTATCGAAAATGCTGGGTAAGGAGCTTGATGATATGGCGGACATCAAAAACGATATGCCCGCTTTCGTTGACAAAAACAAGCAGTTCGTTTACGAAGCTGACGGGCTTTGCAGTACGGAGGGCATCAAGCCTTTCAGCTTCAATATCCGCAAGGGAGAAGTCAACGGCTTTACGGGCCTTCTCGGCTCGGGCAGAAGCGAGTGTGTAAGAGCTATTTTCGGTGCTGACAAGGTAACGGGCGGCGTCGTAAAGGTCAACGGCAGGACGGTAAGTATCAAAAAGCCGATAGACGCTATGAAAAACGGTATAGCTTATCTTCCCGAGGACAGAAAGAGGGACGGTATCGTCGGCGACCTGTCCGTAAAGGACAATATCATACTTGCACTGCAGGTCAAAAAGGGCTTCTTCAAGCCGTTCTCAAAATCGGAGGCTAATAAATTCGCGGAGGATTACATAAAGCTCCTCGACATAAAGACCGCTTCGGTCAATACACCTATAAAGTCGCTTTCGGGCGGCAATCAGCAGAAGGTTATCCTTGGACGCTGGCTGCTTACAAATCCCGAATACCTCATTCTCGACGAACCTACCCGCGGAATCGATGTAGGTACCAAGATCGATATTCAGAAGCTTGTTCTCAAGCTTGCCTCTGAGGGCATGAGCATAACATTCATCTCCTCCGAGACCGACGAGATGCTGCGCACCTGTTCGAGACTTCTCGTAATGCGGGACAGAAAGCTTGTCGGTGAGCTCACCGGAGATGAGCTCACTCAGAATACGATTATGAATACCATAGCAGGAGGTGACCGGGAATGACGGCACAGGCGAAAAAATCTGAAAAGACTTCGTTTCTTACGGCAATTGTAAGAAAGCAGATTTTTATCCCGATAGCAGCTCTGCTCATACTTGCAATATTCAATTTTATAGTTGATCCATCATTCTTTGATATAACGCTGAAGCCAAGCAGCGATGGCTACAAGGTATTTTCGGGGAACCTCATATCTATCCTTGACAGCGGCTCGGAGCTTGCTATTCTTGCTATTGGCATGACTCTGGTAACGGCAGCTTCAAGGGGACAGGACATAAGTGTGGGTGCTGCAATGGCTATAAGCGGCAGCGTTATATTGAGGCTCCTGTGCGGTACGGGCGAACATCCCGAATCGCTTCAGACTCCAATAATAGTGGCATTTCTTATAAGCTGTCTTGTGGCTATGGCATTCGGCGCTTTCAACGGTGTCCTTGTTTCTATATTCAAGATACAGCCTATGGTCGCCACTCTTATACTCTTTACAGCCGGACGTTCCATAGCTGCATGGATAAACAACAATGAACTGCCGGTAGCCCATGACAAGTCCTTCTGGGCATTCGGAAACTTTATTTCGGGAGTACCGATACCTACACCTGTATTCATTGCAGTGATATGCTTTATAATAATAGCCCTTGTGATGAAATACACTACACTCGGACTATATGCGCAGTCGGTGGGAATCAATGAAAAGACCTCTCGTCTGAACGGTCTCAACCCTGCACTTATAAAGTTCATCACATATGTAATACTGGGACTCTGCGTTTCAGTTGCGGGCTTTATCAAGGTAGCGAGAATAGGCACAATTAATTATTCCGTAATCGCAAAGGATATAGAAATGGACGCAATTCTTGCCGTAGCTCTGGGCGGAAACTCCCTGAGCGGCGGTAAATTCAGCATAACAGCTTCAGTACTCGGAGCATATGTTATTCAGTTCCTTACCACAACTCTCTACAAGCTTAATGTAAATTCGGAGGCTCTTCCGGCATACAAAGCGGTGGTTGTTATCCTGCTTGTTGTGCTCAGCGCACCGATAGTAAGGGAAAAGACAGCCGCTTTGTTCAAAAGGCTGCGTTCACCCCTGAAAGCAGAGAGCAAAGGCTGATAAAAACGGAACGGAGGAATGATTTATGCCGCAAACAGATTTGAATCCCGGGAAAAAACACCGGCATCTGCTTGGAGGAATATCGGACACAAACCTGCTGATGTCCATAACTATAATCGTATTTATACTTATGTATGGTTTTGCGATATTCGGACTTGGTGAGGGTTTTCTCAAAGCACAGACATTTTTTAATATTCTCAATGCAAATGCTTCGCTGATAATACTTGCCTGCGGAATGACCATAGTTATGATAGCAGGCGGTATTGATATATCAGTCGGCGGAATGACTGCTCTTGTGAGCATGTGCTCCGCTGTATACCTTGACAAACACGGCGGGTCCGTGTTCGGTGCGATAATGATATCACTCGGTATCGGTATTGCATTCGGTCTTGTTCAGGGCTTCCTTGTAGCTTATCTTGACATACAGCCGTTTATTGTTACCCTTGCCGGCATGTTCTTTGCAAGGGGAATGACTACCATTGTCAATACCAAGCCGTTCAATGTACAGAACGAAGCCTTTGTAAAGCTCAAGGAAACAAGGATCATCGTTCCCGGTATGGGCTCGGTGAACAAAAGAGGCACATATATAGACGCATACATAGAAATAGGCGTCATTGTGGCTCTTATAACAGTTGTTGCTCTTTTCCTTTTCCTCAGATGGACAAAGACAGGCCGCAGCTTCTATGCTGTCGGCGGCAACAGACAAAGCGCACTTATGCTCGGAATAAATGTAAAGAGAACTACGTTCCTTGCATATCTTATGTGCGGTATCTTAGGTGGAATTGGCGGATTCGTTTATTTTATGCACGCAGGCTCGGGATCGGCGTCTCATGCAACGGGAGCTGAGATGAATGCTATAGCATCGTCGATCATCGGAGGTACAATGCTTACGGGCGGCGTCGGAAATATCATAGGCACATTTTTCGGCGTACTTTCACTTGCTCTCATTCAGAACATAGTATCATCAGCAGGACTTGATCAGGCATGGTGGACAGGTATCACAAACGCTTCAATGCTTTGTATTTTCCTTGTGGTACAGAGTATCATCATCGCAAGGCGAAAAAAGGTAAATCTTTCAGCGGAAAAGCCTGCGGAATCAAAAGGAGTAAAAACATGAGCAGTGCAGAACAGATAAAAAACGGCAAAGCAGTCATAGGTATAGAATTCGGTTCGACACGTATAAAAGCGGTCCTTATAGGCGAGGATCATGCTCCTCTTGCAGCCGGCATTTACGACTGGCAGAACGAGCTGCTTGACGGCGTTTGGACATATCCCCTTGAAAAGGTAAAGATAGGTCTTCAGGAATGCTTTGCCGGCCTTATGAAAAATGTTGAAGAAAAATACGGCGTAAAGCTGGAAACAGCTGCGGGTATAGGCATATCCGCAATGATGCACGGCTACCTTGCATTTGATGAGAACGATCAGCAGCTTGTACCATTCAGAACATGGCGCAATACCATGACAGAGGAGGCTGCTGACAGGCTTACGGAAGCCTTTTCGTTCAATATTCCTCAGCGCTGGAGCATAGCCCATCTGTATCAGGCTGTACTCAATGACGAGCCCCATATAGGCAGACTTGCCTTTATGACTACACTTGCGGGCTATGTGCACTATCTTCTCACAGGCAGGAAAGTCATCGGTGCAGGAGACGCTTCGGGTATATTCCCAATAGACCCGGGTACATGCAATTACGATGTCAGTATGCTTGCGAAATTTGATGAGCTTGCAGCAGGAACTGAACTGCGTAAAAAGCTCACAGACCTGCTTCCTGCAATAATTCCTGTGGGAGAATGTGCGGGTAATCTCACTGAAGAGGGTGCAAGGCTTCTTGACCCCACAGGTACGTTCAGTCCGGGAGTGCCCTTCTGTCCGCCCGAGGGAGATGCTCAGACGGGAATGGCTGCGACTAACAGCATAACACCCAGAACAGGCAACGTTTCAGCAGGCACTTCTATATTCTCGATGATAGTCCTTGAAGAAAATCTCTCGGCGGTTCACCGAGAGATAGACATAGTCACCACTCCCTGCGGTGCTCCCGTAGCAATGGTGCACTGCAACAGCTGTACATCTGACCTTGACGCATGGTTCGGTATGTTCGGCGGGCTTCTCAGTGAGTTCGGCGTAGATATTCCGAAGGGCAGGCTTTACGATACTCTTTACTCACTGGCAGCAGAGGGCAGCCCCGACTGTGACGGCATAATCTCCTACAATTACTACGCAGGAGAACCCGTAACAGGAATAAAGGACGGCAGGCCGATGCTTATGAGAAGTCCTGATTCCGCATTCAACATAAGGAACCTTGCAAGGAGCCTTGTGTACTCCTGCGTGGCTTCTCTGAAAGCGGGAATGGATATCCTTACGGAGCAGGAGCATGTAAAGCTGGACCGTATATACGCTCACGGCGGTTTCTTCAAGACTCCACGTCCCAGTCAGAATTTTCTTGCGGCTGCTCTCGGAGCAGATGTTACTCTCATGCAGACCGCAGGCGAGGGCGGGGCATGGGGAATAGCTATTCTTGCAGCATACATGGTCAGAAAAAACACCGGTGAGAGTCTCGAACAGTATCTCAGCGGCAGAGTTTTTGCCGATATGAAGGAAAGCACAGTTGCTCCGGATAAGGAGGATACTGAAGGCATAAACAAATATATGCAGAAATACCTTTCGGGGATATCTGCCGTTAAGGCAGCAGCCGCCGAATAAAAGAAAGGATCGATATAGTATGAAATTCTGGTTTGTAACGGGTTCACAGTTCCTGTACGGTGAGGAAACTCTCCGTCAGGTCGAGGAGGACTCAAAGAAGATTGTTGACGGACTCAGGCTTCCTTTCCCTGTTGAGTACAAGCTCACGGTAAAAACCGAGTCTGAGATAGAGCGCATTGTCAAGGAAGCAAACTATGATGACGAATGCGCAGGTATAATCACATTCTGCCACACCTTTTCACCATCAAAGATGTGGATAAATGGTCTTGCACTCCTACAAAAGCCTTGGCTTCACTTTCATACGCAGTTTAACGAGACTATACCCAATGAAGCTATCGACATGGATTACATGAATCTCCACCAGTCGGCGCACGGCGACAGGGAGCATGGTTTCATTGGGGCTCGTCTGCGTGTACCGAGAGCAGTAGTCGCAGGCTACTGGAAGGATCCGGCGGTTCAGGCGAAGATCGGTGAATGGCAGCGTGCTGCTGTCGGCGTTATGTTCAGCAGAAGCCTTAAGATAGTTCGCTTCGGTGATAATATGCGCGAGGTGGCTGTTACGGAGGGCGATAAGATAGAGGCTCAGCTCAGGCTCGGCTGGCAGGTGAATACTTTCGCAGTAGGCGACCTTGTTGAGTATATGGATGCAGTTACCGATGCTGAGATAGATGCTCTTATGAAGGAATATGCAGAGCTTTACGAGTTCAGCGAGGCTGATACGGACACTATCAGATATCAGGCACGTGAGGAGATAGCTATCGAGAAGATACTCGTCCGTGAAGGAGCAAAGGCTTTCTCGAATACGTTTGAGGATCTTCACGGTATGAAGCAGCTACCCGGTCTTGCAACACAGCATCTTATGCACAAGGGCTACGGCTTCGGTGCTGAGGGCGACTGGAAGACAGCGGGCATGACGGCTATAGTAAAGGCAATGTATCCCGACGGAAACACATCATTCATGGAGGATTACACCTATGATTATGAGCGTCAGCTCATACTCGGCTCGCATATGCTTGAGGTATGCCCGTCCATAGCAGCTGACAGACCGCGTATCGAGGTACACAAGCTTGGAATCGGCGGCAAGGACGCTCCTGCAAGAATAGTATTCGAGGGCAGGGCAGGCTCCGCGAAGGTATTGTCTCTCATTGATATCGGCGGCAGATTCAGGCTTATACAGCAGGATATCGAATGCGAGAAGCCTTTCCAGTCAATGCCGAATCTTCCCGTTGCAAGAACAATGTGGAGACCAGCACCCTCGTTTCTTGAGGGACTTGAATGCTGGATTATCGCAGGCGGCGCACATCATACAGTGCTCTCCTACGATATAACGGACGAGACTGTAAGAGATTTCGCTCGTATCATGGGCATCGAGCTTGTGGTAATCAACAAGGATACCACAAAGGAAAAGCTTGAGCGCGATATCATGATAGGAGATGTTATATATGGACGTTAAAGAGCTTAAGGAGCGTGTATTAAAGGCGAATCTGCTGCTCCCGAAGTACGGGCTCGTCACGTTCACGTGGGGCAACGTCAGCGAATATGACCGCGAGACAGGTTTTGTAGCGATAAAGCCCAGCGGAGTTGAGTATGATTCCATGACTGCCGACGATATAGTGGTACTTACTCTCGACGGAAAAAAGGTGGACGGAAAGCTCTCTCCATCCAGCGATACTCCCACTCATCTTGAGATATACAGAAATTTTGAAGGAGTATGCGGAGTAGTCCATACTCACAGCCGCTATGCGACTTCTTTTGCACAGGCATGTATGGGCATACCGCCCCTCGGTACAACTCACGGAGATTACTTCTACGGCGAGATACCCTGTACAAGGGAAATGACCGATGCGGAAGTAAAGGGCGAGTATGAACTGGAAACAGGCAGGGTGATCGTTGAATGCTGCGGGGAATATCAGAATATCCCTGCTGTACTTGTGGCAAATCACGGCCCATTTGTATGGGGAAAGGACTGCATGGAGGCTGTTCACAACTCGGTGGTCCTTGAAGAGCTGTCGGCAATGGCGTGGATAACCAAAACTCTGCGCTCTGACACTCCTGATATGCCGCAGAGACTGCTTGACAAGCATTTCTTCCGCAAACACGGAGCAAATGCTTACTACGGTCAGGCTAAATAATTAAGAATTATTCCATTACTGATATGATTTTCTCTCCAACTATGGGAAAAGGCTTCGCAAATGCGGAGCCTTTTCCTTTTACTGTGTTGTTATAGACCCTGCATTCCGTCAGAGCCTGAGTTTCTTTTTTCGATGTCTTCTTTTTTCTGTGTGTAGGGATCCTTTATGTCCCACTGTGCCTTTTCCATTTCATACAGCTTCTGTTTTATTTCAAAATTCGGGAATCCGTCCTGCTGACTCAGCCATTCGTATTTTTTGCAGTTGATAACATTTACAACAGCGTAATAGATAAGTACTCCGAAGCCGAAAAGAGGTATCAATGAAAAACCCCAGTCCATGAATAACAGTACGATCTCGGCTGCCATCAGTGAAGCCGAAATTATCGCAAGAGGAGTGCTTTTCTTATATACGCTGAAAAAACCTGTAACAGAAGCACATATTGTTATCAGACTTATTATCAGATACAAGGGTTTGCCTGTCATTATGAAAGTATAGACCATGAATAATATAACCATAAGATTTGCAGCGTATGCAATAAAGCATTGAGTGTCCTGATTCTTTATCTTTTTTATTGCCGTTCTGTTCCGTGTATATTCTTCTTCAAGTTCCATAATGTTGCCCCCCTTAGCTTGAATTCTAAGATAATTATATTATAATTATGCAGAATAGTCAAGTAAAAACGCCTCCATGCTAAAAGCTCGGAGGCGTCTGATATTATCATTCGCGGTTTATGACTGAATGACTGTGGATGTAGAATTCTTCCTGACTTGGCTGCCAGCCCTTTACCTTTGGCGGGAACAGAGCATCGAACTTTTCAACGGCCTCCTCGTCATCACAGGGAGCGTCAACGTCGCTGGGACAATAGAACCACTTTCTGCCGTCAAGAGCGTCTTCCCTGAGCACCTTTACGAGAAGTGCAGCAGGGTATAAGTCACCTTCAAAGCACACATTGTACCTGCGGCAGCTCTTATATCCTCTTGCAACGTAATTATCGGGATTGCCGAAGTTGATAACAGTATCGTAACCCATTTCGGCTGCGATTTTAAATGTATGCTCCAGCAGAGCCTTTCCATAGCCCTTTCGCTGATATTCGGGGAGCACACAGAGCGGCCCCATAGTTACGATATCCTTTACATTGCCATGCTCGTCCCTGAGCATTGACTTGCAGTACATAACTGAGCCGATGATCTTTCCTCCGACTTCGATAACATAATCAAGCTGGGGGATAAAATCCTCATGTTCTCTCATTATATGAATGAAGTAATGCTCAAAGCAGCCAGGCTTGCTGAGATTCCAGAAAGCCTCGCGGGCAAGATTTTCTACTTCGCGGTAGTCGTTTGGGGTTTCCGGACGTATGATATAGTCATTGTTATTCATTATTTTTTTCCTCCTGAAATTGCTGACCGGACACGGGAGGTTTGTGTGGGATAGTATTCGCAAACCGCCCGTTTACGCTGCTATCTCCGTTCTGTTATTGTTTTTCAAACAACTATCTCCTTTTATAAAAATAAGAAATACAGTGAAAGAATTTCTACTCTCACTGATTGAATTATAGCATTTCTGATCTGTAATGTCAACAGAAAAACTGCGGCAGATATGAAAAATTTCATTTAAAAATGCGATTCTTATCATATTTGGTTTCGCAAGGTTAACAGGGCTTGAAATATAAAAAAGGCTGTGATATAATATAGTTAATCGATAGGTTTTATACAAATAAGGAGAATACTTAATGGAGAAAAGAACGATATATGCTGACAATGCTGCCACCACGGCAGTTTCAGAGGAGGTCCTTGCGGCTATGCTGCCATATTTCCGCGAGAATTTCGGCAATGCCTCCAGTATTTACAAGCTTGGCAGGGACGCACAGAAGGCAGTGGAGACTGCACGAGAAAAGGTAGCAAAGGCTATTGGTGCCGAGCCGCGGGAAATATACTTCACAAGCTGCGGAAGCGAGTCTGACAACTGGGCTATAAAGGGTACAGCGGAGCTCATGTCGGCAAAGGGAAGAAAACATATAATTACTTCAGTCTTCGAGCACCATGCGGTGCTTCATACCACAGAATACCTTGAAAAGCACGGCTTTGAGGTAACATATGTGCCTGTAAGCGACAAGGGCCTCATAGACCCAGAGGACGTAAGAAAGGCTATCCGAGATGACACGGCTCTGGTCACGATAATGTATGCAAACAACGAGATAGGCACTATCCAGCCTGTTGATGAAATTGCCGCCATATGCCATGAAAAGGGTGTGCTTTTTCATACAGACGCCGTTCAGGCAGTCGGCCATGTGGATATTGACGTTCACAGGCAGGGAATAGACATGCTTTCCCTTTCAGGTCATAAGATACATGCACAGAAGGGCATAGGAGCTCTTTATGTTCGCAAGGGCATAATTCTCCCAAATCTTATACACGGCGGCGGTCAGGAGCGCGGCAAACGTGCAGGCACAGAGAATGTTCCCGCAATCGTAGGACTTGGTACAGCTATTGAAGCTGCAACGTGCAATATCGCCGAAAAGAATGCAGTTATAACTCCAAGAAGAAACAGGCTCATCGACGGTATATTGAAGCTGCCGTATACAAGGCTCAACGGCGACAGGGACAAGCGCCTCCCGGGAAACCTCAACATATCAATAGAGGGCATAGAGGGCGAATCCCTCCTCCTTATGCTGGATATGAACGGTATCTGCGCCTCATCGGGTTCGGCATGCACATCGGGTTCACTGGATCCGTCACATGTTCTGCTTTCAATAGGTCTTAAGCATGAGGTAGCACACGGTTCAATGAGACTATCCATTGAAGATGACATCACCGACGAGGATATCGACTACATACTCGAGGTAATTCCGAGAGTTGTGGACCATCTCCGCAAGATGTCTCCCGTGTGGGAAAAGATAGTCAAGGGCGAAAAGTACGAATAAAGGAGTAAAAATATGTTATACAGTGAAAAGGTGCTGGATCATTTTTCAAATCCGAGAAATGTGGGCGAGATAGAGAATGCCGACGGTGTGGGTGAGATAGGTAACGCAAAGTGCGGCGATATCATGAAAATGTATCTTAAGATAGACGATAATACCATTACCGACGTAAAGTTCAAGACATTCGGCTGCGGAGCTGCTGTAGCAACGTCTTCAATGGCTACTGAGCTTATCAAGGGCAAGTCCATAGATGACGCTCTCAAGCTGACGAATCAGGCTGTAGTCGAAGCACTTGACGGACTTCCCGCAGTTAAGATACATTGTTCCGTACTTGCCGAGCAGGCAGTAAGAGCAGCTCTTTCTGACTATTATACAAAGCAGGGAATAGACCCTGTTCCGATCGTTGGCGAGATAAAGGTTCCTGAAGAATAATATTGACTTATTCTGCAATAATCAATAACAATAAATAAATATGTTTTTAACTTATGTCCGCAGATGTTCTGTCTGCGGACATTTTTAGCCTTTTTTAGCGAAATATCGCAATAAATGACTTGACCCCCCCTGTTTTGTTGTTATACTATAAAAAAAAGACCTTTTTTCATTTATTTTTAGGAGGGCTTTCTATGAGAACAAAAAGAGCAGTCTCTGCTTTAATGGCAGTGCTTATGACATTGAGCTGTATTGCTTCCGTTCCGGTCGGTGCCGAGGATACCGTAACACCTGAGATCGCTGCGGAGGAAACCGCTGAGGAACTGCCAGAAGCTGATGACGACAAATACGCAAGAATAGAGTACGATGAAGACAATAAGATCATAACAAAGGAGATAAACGGATATTTCTATGAACTGCAGGCCGGTAAGGATCCGTGGGCAACGATTCCCGTCGAGCATGAGCCATATATGATACCCAAAAAGGACGGAACCTTTTATGCCGATCTTGCCTTTGAATATAGTGCAGGGGCTACAGCGGGAAAAAGATACGGTGACGCTGAGGACTTTCTTGACCATAATTACTGGATAAGCTATAAATACGAAAAAGATGATGAAGACAATACAATAGAAGGCGTCGGCACAAGCTTTGGAAATAATGTAAGAGTTGCTGCATGGGTGGAGCTTCATGATCCCGATGTGCGCATAAGATTCTATGATATGGCGGAAAGCGTATACGAAACGGCGCATTTTTCATATTATGGCGGAACTATCATTCTTGACGGTGAAAAGTATATTGTCGGAATAGAGAGACACAATGGTTCATCTGCAATTACATATTATCATATATGCAGCGATGAAGCTATGAACAGCAAGGTGAGGGAATTCACATATCCGGTGAGCGACCTTATAAAAGCTTCAAAGGATCTTGGACTTGACGCAGGAAAGCTATATGAAATATCGGTTAAGACAGATAATATCAAGAGCACAGGCTGGATAAATGTGCTTAAGAATGATATTTACGAAGAAGACTTCTCTCTGCTCGACAAGAAAGACAGCGTTAAGCTGTACGCTGATCTGAACCGAAAAGCATTATCAGCCGTTGAGATAGATAAATACAGTTTCTTTTCGCAGAATGATTATCTTGACTGCGGCAGTAAAATGACTGCATATAACAACGGTCTGTTTACACTTGATTCTATTATCCCGCAGGAAGAGCCTGAAGATCCTGCGTTTGACTTCGGTTCATGCTTTGACGTAAAAAATTCCTTATTGAAAAAAATGAAAGTAAGGAAAGGCACCAACATCGGATACAGCATAACAGACCGATTGAATGGCAGCTACGGAATTGTTTTCGATGTGGAGATACCTGAGCTATCAAAGAAAAACAAGGAACGCTGTTACCTCGATGTTGTTGAGAAGCTTTCCGATATTGAAGCGGAGGAGTTCTTCGAGAGCTATCAGATACAGTATGATGTCAAGTCGATAGTCCTTGATTCCGCTGAGCTTGTAACGTCTTATATTTCAAACGGTCACGGGTACGACCTTTATAAATGCTGCTACAACTACGACGGCTACGGCGGTGTCGATGAAAATTACCTCTATGGTTCGACCTATGAGCAGATACGCTATTTCGCCGTAAGAAAGGACTGCTCCGACGAGGAAATCTTTGAAGACAAGGTAAACATTTACGATCATTACAGCAGGGTAGAAGGCTTTGAGGATATCACGGGAGATCTCCGGACGGTAAAGCTTGACCTGCATATATGTGAAGCCGATGGCAGATTCGAGCTTAAAAGGTTCGAGCTGAGATACGGTGACAGGAATGCAGCAGATATCATACAGGGCGACTTCAACAACGACGGACGTGTGGATTCAATGGACGTTATTACCGCAAGAGCTGCACTTGTTCAGCAGATTGACGGCGTAGAGTTCGAGGGCTCTGAGTATTCGGACATAAATATCAATAACGAGTTTGATATCGGAGATGTACTCCTTTTGCAGTCATATGTTATCGGCAGGATAAAGGAGTTTCCTCAGAAGGACTGATCACTGGGCATGGAGAAAAACTCCATGCCTTTCCTTATATATTACATATAGACTGAACCTATAGTTATACATAAAACTCATGTATTGGACAAAAGCGGGATCAGGGTATATAATCAAAGCATACCAAACAGATATGCAATATATGAATATGGAGGATAAATATTATGAGCAGAGATATCAATAACAAATTCTGGGACGAGGAGCTGGAAACACTTCCCCGTGAGGAGCTGGAAAAGAAGCAGCTCGAAGACCTTAAGGAGATCGTAAAGTTCGCATATGACCACGCTCCCTATTATAAGCGTTCATTCGATGAGGCAGGCGTAAAGCCAGAGGACATCAGAACCCTTAAGGATATTCAGAAGTTCCCGTTCATCAACAAAAAGACACAGCGCGACACTCAGGGAGTAGGTTCTTTCCTTGGCGAGCTGGCAGCAGTTCCCGAGGAGGACGTTGTATTCATCTCCACATCGTCGGGTTCCACAGGCGTACCCACAATGAGCCCTTTCACGAAAAAGGACTTCGACGAGTTCCAGGAAACTGAGAGCCGCTGGTTCTGGCAGATAGGAATGAGGCCCAACGACCGCTATGTACACGCTCTTAATTTTTCACTATACGTTGGCGGTCCTGATGTAATCGGTGCTCAGAACCTCGGTGCTTTATGTATCTGGGGCGGTACCCTTCCAAGCGAGAGACTTCTCTTTATACTGAAGACATATCAGCCTACAGTTATCTGGACTTCACCCTCATACGCATGGCAGCTGGGTGAAAAGGCTCTTAAGGCAGGCTACGACCCGAAGAAGGACTTCAACATAAAGAAGATCATCGTTGCAGGTGAGCTTGGCGGTTCTATCGATGCTACAAGAAAGGCCATCGAGGATATATGGGGAGCTGAGGTGTTCGATTTCTACGGCCTGTCCGATATTTTCGGAGCCTGCGCCGCACAGTGCGAATACCATGACGGACTTCACATTGCAGAGAATCATATCCTTGTTGAGACGGTTGATATCCATACAGGCGAGATACTTGAGCCCGGCCAGACAGGCGAGCTGGTATTCACTACGCTCCGCAAGCATGCAAGACCCCTTATCCGCTTCAAGACAGGCGATATCGGACGTATCGACACCACACCCTGCAAATGCGGACGCACTCACGGAAGAATACATATCCTCGGCAGAAAGGACGATATGTTCATTGTTTCGGCCGTTAATGTGTTCCCGAGCGATATCGAGGCTGTTATCCGCGAGCAGAGCGACCTGACAGGTGAGTATCTCATCCGTATCTTTGAGAAGGACTTTACAAGCAAATATGCTGTTGAGGTCGAGAAGGCAACAGGCGTTACAAAGGACGATGATACAGTTGCAGCAGAGGTAAGTGCAGCACTTAAGGCACGTATAGGCGTTAAGCCTGCAAGAGTTGTGATCCATCCTGACGGCGGACTGAACACACGTTCCGAGCACAAGTCAAAACGTGTTATCGACGAGAGAAATATTGACTATAATATCTGATGATGTTATAATATAAAAGATGATTGCAGGGGGACGGCGTCCCTGATGTCCCATTGATTCGTTTATGTGGGCTGTCGAGGACGCCAGTCCCTGCATTTATATGATTCAGGAGGAAATATATGCCAGAACTTTCAAACCGCACAGCTGGTTTTACCGATTCCGTCATAAGGCGTATGACGAGGATCTCAAATAAATACGGCGCAGTAAATCTTTCACAGGGCTTTCCCGACTTTGAACCGCCCAAGGAGATACTTGACCGCCTTGCAGAGGTCACAAAGGAGGACTTTCACCAGTACTCCATAACGTGGGGAGCTCAGAATTTCCGTGAGGCTCTTGCGGAGAAGCAGTCCCGTCTTATGGGGAGGGATATCGACCCAAACGGGGAGATAGTTGTCACATGCGGAAGCACCGAGGCTATGATGGCTGCTATGATGTCGGTGACCAATCCGGGTGACAAGGTCATCGTTTTCTCGCCTTTCTATGAGAATTATGGCGCTGACACCATTCTTTCGGGAGCTGAGCCCATATACGTTCCCCTTGTCCCTCCATCGTTCAGCTTTGACGCAGACGTGCTCGAAGCTGCTTTCAAGCAGCACCCGAAGGCTCTTATACTGTGTAACCCGTCCAATCCCTGCGGCAAGGTGTTCACTTATGAAGAACTGAAAATAATTGCTGATCTTGCAAAGAAATACGATACCTTCGTCATCACGGACGAGGTATACGAGCATATTGTTTATGCTCCCCACAGGCACGTATATTTTGCAGGTCTTCCCGATATGTGGGAGAGGACTATTTCATGCTCCTCGCTGTCAAAGACCTATTCCATAACAGGCTGGAGACTGGGCTATGTTATAGCTCCGCCTCATATCATAGATACCGTGAAAAAGGTGCACGACTTCCTTACAGTGGGAGCGGCCGCACCATTGCAGGAGGCTGCCGTAACGGGGCTACGGTTCGGCGACGATTATTATAAATGGCTTCAGGACAAGTACACGGAGAAGCGGGATCTGTTCCTGAAAGGACTTGATGACATAGGCATACAGCATACTGTTCCGCAGGGAGCTTATTACATACTCCTTGATATCTCTGAGTTCGGATACGTGAGCGATCTTGTTTTCTGCGAGAAACTGGCAGAGTATGTAGGCGTAGGAGCTGTGCCCGGTTCAAGCTTCTTCAGGGAGCCCGAGAACCGCTACATAAGATTCCACTATGCCAAGAAAAACGAAACGCTTGAAAAAGCTCTTGAACGCTTAAGTGACATCAGGAAGAAAATGCCGAAGGAGTGATGACATGAAAACAATAGCGAGCTTTACGGTAGACCACGACAAGCTTGAAAAGGGAATGTACGTCTCCCGTATCGACGGGGACGCAGTGACCTATGATATACGCATGAAAAAGCCAAACGGCGGTGACTATCTCAGCAACGGAGCTCTCCACACATTCGAGCATCTGTTTGCTACCTATGCCCGCAACAGCAAGTATGCTGACAGTGTTATCTATGTAGGGCCGATGGGATGCCGCACAGGATTTTACCTCATACTCAGGGACAGCGTTCCCTGCGGGAAAGCTATAGGGCTGGTGCAGGAAAGCTTCCGCTTTGTGGCTGATTTCAGCGGAAAGATACCCGGCTCTGAGCGCAGGGAGTGCGGAAATTATCTTGAACACGACCTTGAGGGCGCAAAAGCTGTCGCAGAGGATATGCTCAGAGTGCTTGAAAACTATACAGAGGAAAAGCTTGAATACTGATATTAAAACCGCAGGTGACCATCCTGCGGCTTTGTCATTTTATCGGAGCAGGGAAGCTTTTTCTGTATTGACTGAGAGTCGCCGGCCGTATTCTCCTTTTATGCCTTCCGCGCAGGGGAAAGGTATAGCTCTTTCCTATATGTGATGATAATCCTTTTGTATTGGACAAAAGCCTATAGGTATGGTATGATTAGTTCAGTAAAGAAAACAGGAGTGAGAAAACATGAAGGTTTACAGAAAAATACTTCATTCGGAGCGAATGCGATGTTGCATATGAATCCGGAATGTAAATAATAATTTTAGATTTGAAAGGTGATAAATATGAATAACAAGGTTAAATATATTTCGATAGTTGCGGCTCTTTCGCTGCTCACAGGCTGCGGCGCTTTCAATAACAGCTCTGCAGACAATAACACAACAACTAATGAAGCCACATACAATGCGGCGGACGAAAAAGCCGCTGAGGAAAAAGACTGCTGCAAGGACAAGGATAAGGACTGCTGCAAGGAAGAACCTGCCGACTGCTGCGGAGAAAGCGCAGAAGCAGTGCTCGGAAAGCCTGAAAAGACAGACATAAACATCGGTTACCTCAACTCTACCGCTCATCTTCTTGCATTCGTTGCACAGGAGGAAGGCTACTTCAGTGAGGAGGGACTAAAGGTAAAACTTACTCAGTTCTCCAGCGCTGCCGAGCTTGTGAACGGTATTGAATCCGACAAGCTTGACGTTGCTTTCATCGGCTCAGTACCCACTCTCACTTTCCTCAGTCAGGGACATGAGATATCAGTCATCGGAGGTGCCATGACAAACGGTCACGGCTACGTTATCAAGTCAGAATTTGCAGACAGTGACGAGCTGGGAGTTGAAATACTCAAGGGCAGGAACGTTGCTTCCGTAAAGAACAGCGTACAGGACGCAGAGCTCCAGATACTTCTTAAAAATGCAGGCATAGAAACAGGCGAGGGTAAGGATAAGGTCAATATCGTATACTTCGACAGTCAGAAGGACGCCTATGCAGCTCTTCTCAACAAGAATATCGATGCTGCTTCGGCTTACTCGCCCTACACATCACTTGCTAAGTCGCAGGGCTACAAGGTAGTTTACTACTGCGCACATGAAAAGGCGCTGGAGAACCAGCCGTGCTGCCGTCAGGTCGCAAAGACATCTGAGGTAAACGCAAATCCCAACACATTCACAGCTCTCGAAAGAGCATTTATAAAGGCTTATCACTTCACGCAGACCGATCACGGAAAGACGGTAAAGGACGTAAAGAAATACATCGACATTGACGAGGATTTCATCGATACAGAGGTATACGGCGGCTACAGCGTATCAAGTCCCGACCCAGACAAGCAGGGTACCCTTACGCTCAAGGATACTATCGTTGAGCTGGGATATACGGAGGACTTCGATATCGAACCGCACTACAATACCGGCATATACAAGGCGGCTCTCGACAGCATTATCGCAGAAGGCAGCGATGATATCTACGATTCATTAAAGGAGCATTTTGATGACTACGAATAAGATAGAGATAAAGGATCTTACAGTCAACTACATAGAAAACAAGCGGAGCTTCAACGCACTCCACGACGTTTCATTCGGAGTGGGCAGGGGAGAGTTCGTCAGCGTTATCGGAGCCAGCGGCTGCGGAAAGTCCACGCTTCTCAGCGTACTTGAGGGACTTTATACACCAGCAGGGGGTTCGGTGCAGATAGACGGCAAGGAGCTTCACGGTACAGGCACAGAGCGCGGAGTAGTGTTCCAGCACTACTCTCTGTTCCCGTGGATGACCACAAAAAAGAACATTGAGTTTGGCATAAAGCAGTCGCGCCACGACATAAAGCGAAGTGAACGGGGCAGGATAGCTGACGAGTTCCTCACAAAGGTCGGACTTACAGGCTTCGGCAACAAGTTCCCCTCGCAGCTTTCGGGCGGCATGCAGCAGAGAGCGGCTATTGCAAGAGCCCTTGCAATGGACACTGAGATACTTCTCATGGATGAACCGTTCAGCGCTATCGACGCAAAGAACCGCGTTGTATTGCAGGAGCTTCTCCTGAAATTATGGGAGGGAGACGGTACCGAGGAGCGCAAGACCGTTGTTTTCGTGACTCATGATATCGACGAAGCTATACTTCTTTCGGATAAGATAGTAGTCCTCACAGCTCACCCCGGCACAGTAAATGAAGTGGTGAACGTTCCCTTTGAGCGTCCCCGCAGACGTGAGGATCTGGTAAAGACCGACGAGTACGGACAGTTCCGCAACAGACTGCTCTCGCTTCTCTACAGCGATATTGCCGAGCGTATCGGCGGAGACGAGGTGGTATTATGACGCTGAAAAAAAGATATCTGCGCATAACGCACCTGCTGTTCATAGTGCTGATACTCATACAGTTCCTGCCCGACAGGTCGACAAAGGATGTATTCACAGGCTCGCTCATAGCCTTTGCTGTGGGACTTGAAGTCATAGTGCTTGCAGCTTCATCATTTATCAGAAAAGAAGAGGGAGTTTCTCTTCTTCTCGATATCACGGGATTTGTATACGTTCTTCTCGGAGTATGGTCACTTGCAACAGCAAAGTACAACCTGCTCAATGACCTGCTTTTCCCTGCACCCGGCAAGGTGATACACCAGTTTACCGAGGACAGGTCGGCTATACTCACCAATATAGTGAGCTCACTGGGAACTACTGTCAAGGGCTTTCTCCTTGCGGCTGTAATAGCCATTCCTCTCGGACTTTTCATTGGCTGGAGCGCAAGAGTGGGCGGAGCCGCCACATACATCACCAAGTTTTTCAGCTCAATACCTCCTATAGTCTATATTCCCTACGGAATAGCGCTTCTTCCCACGTTCAAGTCGGTTTCCGTATTCGTTATCTTCCTCGCCACATTCTGGCCCGTATTTGCAGGAACCATGAGCGGAGTTCTCGGTGTTGACAAGAAGATAATCGACTCGGCAAAAGTGCTCAACGTAAGTAAGCCCGAAATGCTGTTCAGGGTCATACTTCCCGCTTCGTTGCAGCAGATATTCCTGGGCTGCAATCAGGGACTGAGCGTGTCATTCATACTCCTTACGTCTGCGGAGATGATAGGCGCAAGGGACGGTATGGGCTACTATGTCAAGTATTATTCCGACTTCGGCGACTATACCCGTACTATCACAGGACTTCTCGTAATAGGTTTCGTGGTGATTGCCGTGACGTTCCTGTTCAACATGCTCCAGAATCGGCTTTTAAGGTGGAAACGATAAATAAGCTCCAAAGAACGTTTTCGTTCTTTGGAGTTTTTTAGTTTAGAGTTAAGAGTTGATTACATGTTTATTTCTTTCTTCCTTTATCTCTTGCCATGTTGTCAACTTGCCATGTTAAAATCTTACATCCTGACAACCTAAAAAGCAATAAACTTTAGCAATTTAAACTTTTCAAGAGTGTAAGGAAGAAAGAAACTTTTTCATATTTGACGGAACCAACGTTTATTGTTTCTTAGTTCTTTGCTCTTAGCACTAAAGCAACAAAATCTATAAATCCTACGTAAATAATAGGATAATTCTATAACTATTGCTGAATATAGCTCAAACCTATTGACATGATATGCAAACTATGCTATAATGCATATAGTTCCGATAGGAATACAGAAGATTGATGAAAAGGAGTGCTGAACATGAGAGTTAATATGATGTGCTGTATGCAGTGTTGCTGTATGAAAAATTCAGACGATATACGTATTCTGCATACTTATGCTCAGCGATGTTGTGTCATCTCCTGACTTTAAGCGAGTAAAACGTCATGCGTGGAATGCGAATATCATTCCGCGCATTTTTTGTTATGGAGAGATTGATATGGTCAATGAAAGAGAAAGCGTTACCGCTAAGATATGCGCCTTTGTGAGGGCATGGCACTCCAACAGGGCGCGTCAGAAGATATACGACGATTACCTTGCCTATGATATGCTGGGCAAGGAGGAATACGACAGCATTTACGGGCTCATCAGCAGCGGACTCGGCAGTTCTCAGCAGTTCTCACGGGAGGACACCGAGCAGATAATCAGTGAGTACTTCGCACCCATACCGCTGTCGAGGATACACTTCAACGAGAGCAGGCTTGCGGATTTCGCAGGTGAAAACGGGAAGATACAGTACGTTATATGCGGAGCAGGTTCTGATACCTTTGCTTTCCGCAACGAAAATGACGATATAGAGGTCTTTGAAATAGACCACCCCGATACTCAGCGCTACAAGCTTGAAAAGCTCCGTGAGCTTGAATGGAATATACGTCCAAATGTACATTTTGTACCTGTGGATTTTGAAAAGGAGCGAATGTGCGACAAGCTCCTTGCAGCGGGCTTTGACCCGGAGAAAAAGACCTTTTTCAGCATTCTTGGAGTTACGTACTACCTTACACTTGACGTATTCACGGATACGCTGAAACAGATGTCGGAGCTCTCCGCTCTTGGCAGCATGCTTGTATTCGACTACCCTATAAGAACAGGGGAGTTCCCTCGCAGAGTTGCAAGGCTTGAACAGATTACGGAGGATCTTGGAGAGGTAATGCGCGGCGGCTACGACTACAACGAGGTCTCCCGTGCGCTTTATTCCCTCGGCTTTCAGATTGATACGTATATGCCGCCCGAAAAGGTGCAGAAAATGTACTTCGACGGCAGAGAGGACGGCCTCAGGGCCTTTGAGAACGTGAGCCTGATATCGGCGACCTATACCGCAGGCTATGATTACGAATAAACCGTGCAGGGCGCCAGCCCCCGCATGACTGAAAAGGAGAATTCATATGAGTAATTTTAAAAATACAGAAACAGCACTTATACACGGAGGTATCTCCATTGACGAGCGTACAGGCGCTGTGAACATACCTATTTATCAGACCTCCACCTACAAGCAGGATGGTCTCGGAAAAATGCGGGGATATGAGTATTCACGCACAGGAAATCCTACCCGTGAGGCTCTTGAAGCCCTTATCGCGGAACTTGAGGGAGGAGTTGCAGGCTTCGCATTTGCTTCCGGCATGGCAGCCCTCACAGCAGTCCTCAGTCTCCTGCACAGCGGCGACAGAGTGCTCATATCGAGCAATGTTTACGGCGGTACTTTCCGTCTGCTTAGCAAGGTGTTCGACCATTTCAGCATAACCTACACTATCGCTGATACTACAGATCTTACAGTTTATGAGAGCCAGATAAGCTCCGACGTAAAGGCAGTAATCATCGAGAGCCCTGCAAATCCCCTCATGACAGTCACCGATATAAAGGTTGTTGCGGAGGTATCCCACAGACACGGACTTCTCGTTATCGTTGACAATACCTTTATGACTCCCTATCTTCAGAAGCCCATTGAACTGGGAGCCGATATAGTGGTACACAGCGCAACAAAGTATCTTGGAGGCCACAGCGACGTTGTCTCGGGACTTGCAGTTGTAAACTCAAAGGAGCTTGCGGAGAAGATTGCATTCATTCAGAACTCCACAGGAGGAGTCCTCGGACCGTTCGATTCCTTCCTGCTTATCCGCGGCATAAAGACTCTTGCAGTACGCATGGACAGGCACGTTGAGAACGCAGAAAAGGTTGCGAAGTACCTTGAAGCACACAAGGCTGTGAAGAACGTATACTACCCAGGACTTGAAAGCAGTCAGGGCTATGAGATAAACCGCAGACAGGCTAAAAACGGCGGTGCAATGATATCCTTCGAGCTTAACGGGAACTATGATATAAATACATTCTTCGAGAGTCTGGAGCTTGTCTCGCTTGCTGAGAGCCTCGGCGGCGTAGAGTCTCTTGTATGCCACCCCGCAACTATGACCCATGCCTCAATTCCCGCCGATATTCGTAAGAAAGTAGGTATCACCGACGGTCTTATCAGACTTTCCGTTGGAATAGAAAATATTGAGGATATACTGGCTGATATTGAAAAAGCTATTGCAAAATCGGAGAGAAAGTGAGATAATAATATGAGATACTATGATTCGATGCAGTCTCTTATCGGCAATACTCCGCTGGTAAGGCTTGGAAATATAGTAAACGGCGGGGGCGTGAACGTTTTTGCGAAGCTTGAACTATACAATCCCTCGGGCAGCGTCAAGGACCGTACTGGTCTGTACATGATAAACGACGCCGAGAAGAAAGGCCTTCTTAAAAAAGGCGGCACGATCGTTGAAGCCACCGCAGGCAATACAGGCCTCGGAATAGCGTTTGCGGCGCTTAACCGCGGCTACAGGATAATCTTTGTAGTTCCAACAAAGTTCTCAGCCGAAAAGCAGTCCCTCCTCCGCGCACTGGGAGCAGAGGTCATAAACACCCCCCGTGAAAAGGGAATGCTCGGAGCAGTAGCAAAGGCAGAGGAGATAAAGGCTCAGATACCCGGTTCGATATCGCTGGAGCAGTTCAAAAATCAGAGCAACCCACTTGCACACTATGAGACTACTGGAAAAGAAATATACGAAGCCCTTGACGGAAGGATAGACTACGTTGTGGCAGGTGCAGGCAGCGGGGGCACCTATACAGGCATACTCCGATATATCAAGGAGCGGGTACCTGCAGCAAAGGGCATACTTGCAGACCCGGTAGGCTCAACTATGGGCGGCGGAGAGCATTCAGACTACAACATCGAGGGCATAGGCAACGATTTCATTGCAGAGACTATGGATATGTCCCTTGTTGATGATGTAATAAAGGTAAACGATGAAGAGGCTTTCGGTACAGCGCGTCTTCTCGCAAAAAAAGAGGGGATAATCGCAGGCTCCTCCTCAGGAGCGGCCATGGCGGCAGTCCTCAGGCTTACAGAAAGCGGCGCAAAGGGCAATATAGTAACGGTATTCCCCGACCGCGGCGACCGCTATTTCAGTACAGGACTTTACGATTAGTCCGTTTGGGCGGATATTATCGGTCCGCAAACAAGAATGGAGGAGCATTATGACTTTACAGCAGCTTAAATACATACTTGCAATATCAGCAACAGGCTCAATGAACAAGGCGGCGGAGCAGCTCTACGTTTCACAGCCTTCCCTGACGTCATCTGTGCAGGAGCTTGAAAAGGAGATAGGCATAAAGATATTCAACCGCAGCGGCAGGGGAGTTACCCTTACCAACGATGGTGCTGAGTTCATACAGTATGCCCGTCAGGTGGTGGGACAGTTCGATGTCCTTGCGGAAAAATACATCAGCAGGGGCAATGTCAAGAAAAAGTTCGGAGTTTCCACCCAGCACTACTCCTTTGCTGTAAAGGCTTTCGTGGAAATGGTAAAGGAGTTTGATACCTCCGAATACGAATTCGCAGTCCGCGAGACCAAGACATCAGAGGTCATAAGCGACGTGGCGACCATGCGCAGCGAGATAGGCATAATCTACCTGAACGACTTCAACCGCAAGTCCATAACCAAGCTTCTCCACTCCAACGGACTTGAGTTCCATACGCTGACAAAGTGCAGTCCTTTCGTTTACCTATGGAAAGGGCATCCTCTTGCAAAGGAGAAGAAGATAAACTTTGAGCAGCTTGCAGACTATCCCTGCCTTTCATTTGAGCAGGGCGACAACAGCACCTTCTACCTTGCGGAGGAGCTTCTCAGCACTGCCGACTATCAGCGTACCATCAAGGCAAACGACAGAGCGACAATGCTGAACCTGATGATAGGACTGAACGGATATACTCTCTGCTCGGGAATCATCTGCGAGGAGCTCAACGGCTCAGACTATATTGCAGTCCCCTTTGAGGACGATTCCGATGAGATAATGGAGATAGGCTATATCACGCTGAAAAATGTGATACTCAGCGAAATGGCGGAAATATATATAGACGAGATAAAAGCATACCTGAATATTGCATGAAACTTTCGTCAGAGTACTGACGTTTCACAGCATATAGGCTCAGGCTATGGTCCTGCATAGATGTCACGTATTGGACAGAACATGCAGGCAGGTGTATAATTAAAACATACCAAAATGATAGGAGTAGTGCTATGTACGAAATAATATGGCTCGGACGGGGCGGACAGGGTGCGTTTACCGCTGCTAAGCTTCTCGGAGCAGCCTATACCCTGAATGATGACAGCTATGCTCTTGCATTTCCCTCATTCGGACCTGAGCGCCGTGGAGCTCCAGTAAGAGCATTCACCAAGCTCGATACAAGACCTGTTGTTGACAGAAGTCAGACCGAAAAGGCTGATTATATAGTTATACTTGACGATACTCTTTACAGCCCGCAGCTTCGTGAGCTGCTCAGGGACGGCGGAAAGATCATCATAAATTCCAGAAAGGACATTGACGAAGCGCTTACCTGTGACGGTGAGAAGATAGCCGAAGAGTTCAGACTCCCTACGGTCAATACCGTTATGCTGGGAGTTCTCGTCGGGGTTTCGGGAGTTGTTACGGCTGAAAATGCAGCTGAGGCAATAAAAGGCTATATGCCGCAGAAAATACAGGAACGAAATTTAAACGCGCTTCTCAGGGCAGTACGGGAGGTGGCGGAATGAGACCTTATATAAGAGAGAAAAAGAGCTTCGCATTTGACGAAGTTCCCGAAAATACGTCCTTTGAAGCAGGCTACCTCACCACGGTAAACAGCGGCTGGAGAAGTATCAGGCCTGTGGTTGACACCGGAAAATGTGTCGGCTGTGAACAGTGCTATCTTTACTGTCCGGACGGTGTTATCTCATTAAACAACGGAAAAGCGGTCATTGACTATGATTTCTGCAAGGGCTGTGGAATATGTGCTAAAATATGCAGGATAAAGGCAATAGAAACGGAGGCGGAGCGCAAATGAAAAAGTTTTTGTCAGGCAACGAGGCTTTTGCCGAGGGCATTCGCCTTGCTCGTCCCCAGGTAATATCTGCATACCCTATAACTCCTCAGACTATCGTTGTTGAGCGTCTTTCGGAAATGGTTGAGGACGGCAGCCTCAGTGCAGAATACGTACACGTAGAATCCGAGCATTCCGCTATGTCATGCGCTATAGGAGCAAGCGCCGCAGGTGCGAGAGCTTTTACGGCTACCTCGTCACAGGGACTTCTCTACATGGCTGAGTGCCTTTACTATGCTTCGGGCGGACGTTTCCCGATTGTTATGATGAATGCGGACCGCTCCACAGCTCTGCCGTGGAATATCTACGGTGATCAGCGTGACAGCCTTTCCCAGCTGGACAGCGGCTGGATACAGGCATATGCGGAGAATGCACAGGAAGCTCTCGACCTTGCGCTCATGAGCTACAGGATAGCTGAGGACAAGCGTGTCTCTACGCCGTTCATGGCAAATCTTGACGGCTTTGTGCTGACTCATACCTATGAAACGGTGGATATACCCGAACGCGAGCAGGCTGACAGGTTCCTGCCGCCATATGAGACCGACAACCGCATAGATTTTGACAATCCCAGGAATATGGCTTTCTCGGCAGGACCCGATACGAATTACATCTTCAAGTACAAGGAGCACAAGGGCGTTCTTGCCGCACGTAAGGTCATTTCAGAGACGGAAAAGGAATTCGCAGATATATTCGGAAGGAAGTATACAGGTCTCACCGAGGATTACCTCACCGATGATGCTGAATATATCATCGTAACCCTCGGAAGTATAGCGGGACTTTGCCGCGAAACTGCGGATAAGCTGAGAAATAAGGGCGTAAAGGCAGGAGTTGTCCGTATACGCTACATGAGACCGTTCCCGAATGAGGAAACAGCAGAGGCACTGCGTAATGCAAAGGCTTATGCCGTTCTCGAAAAGGATATCAGCTTCGGAAATGAGGGAACTGTTTTCACAAACGTGAATTCTGCACTGAAAAAGGCGGGAGTGACCGTTAAGGGCTATAATTTCATCGGCGGACTTGGCGGAAGGAATATTTCGCCTGCCGATATTGAAAAAATATACACTGACATTGAAAAAGGCACGGAAAGCGTGAATTTTATAGGCATAGGAGGCGAGGACAATGGCAAATAAGGCTGCCGAAAGCATATCCCGTGAGGAATTCTTCTATGGTCACAAGGCATGTGCAGGCTGCGGCGGAAGTCTTGCAGTAAGAGCTGCACTCAAGGTCCTCGGACCCAATGCTGTATCTGTTCTTCCCGCAGGCTGTATGTCAGCGGTTGGCTTCAATTTCCCCCAGCTCTGCTTCTCCAACAACTCAATAATCTCCACCTTTGCAGGTACAGCTTCAATGCTTACCGGAGTTGAAGCCGGTCTCCGCGCCAGAGGGATAAAGGATTTCACAGCAGTTGGCTTTGCAGGTGACGGGGGTACTGCGGACATTGGTATACAGGCTCTTTCGGGAGCTATCGACCGCAACGACAACATCATCTATATCTGCTACGACAATGAAGCCTATATGAATACGGGCATACAGAAAAGCGGTCTTACGCCATTCGGCGCCAGGACCACAACTACTCCCGCAGGCTCGAACATACACGGAAATATCCGTCCAAAGAAGAATATGTTCGAGATAGTTGCCGCCCACGATATACCTTATGCTGCAACAGCGAGTGTCGGATACATCTACGACTTCATACAGAAGGTTCAGAAGGCTTCAAAAATACAGGGTACCAAATATATCCATGTTATCGCCCCATGTCCAACAGGCTGGGGAATTGCTCCCGACGAGACTGTTGATATCGCAAAGGAGGTAGTCGACTGCGGACTGTGGTATCTCGCAGAGTACGAAAATGGTGGATTCAGGCTCAATCACAGGCCGAAGGAGTTCACAGGCGTTGAGGAATACCTTAGAAAGCAGGGACGCTTCAGACACCTGACCGCTGAAGATATACAGATAATAACAGTTTCACGTGACAAAAAGTGGGAGTTTATCAGCAAAAACTTTGCAATATGATGATTATGTATCATACTCCTTAAATAAAAGGGAACCGCCTGATCGGGAATATTTCCGAAGATCAGGCGGTTTTCACATTAAAGAGGACGAAAGGTCATTTGATTTCCTGCTGCTTTATCATTGAAGTACGGAGCGGAATCTTTTCATAGCTTCTATTGTGTTCTCCTTGTTGTTGAATGCAGTCAGTCTGAACCATTTGTCTCCGTTTTCACCAAAGCCTGCACCGGGAGTTCCCACAACGCCTGCCTTTTCGAGGAGAAAATCGAAGAACTGCCAGCTGTCCATACCGAAGGGGCACTCGAACCATATGTAAGGTGAATTTATGCCGCCTGTATACCGTATACCCAGGTCGTTCATGGTATCGGCGATTATCTTTGCATTCTCCATGTAATGAGCTATCATGGCTTTTGCTTCTGCCATGCCTGCTTCGCTGAAAACAGCTGCGGCTGCACGCTGTACGATGTAAGGAACGCCGTTGAATTTTGTGCACTGGCGGCGGTTCCACATTTTGTTGAGACTCATTGCTCTGCCGTCACCTGAAACGGACTTTATCGCTTTCGGAACAACTGTATATCCGCAGCGTGTACCAGTAAATCCGGCAGTTTTTGACAGTGAGCAGAATTCGACCGCGCATTTCTCCGCGCCCTCGATCTCGTAGATGCTGTGCGGAAGTCCGGAGTCAGAGATAAAGCACTCGTAAGCCGAATCAAATAGGATAACGGCGTCGTTTTCAAGGGCATAGTCCACCCATTCGCGAAGCTGCTCCCTGTTATAGCAGGCGCCTGTGGGATTGTTTGGGGAGCAGATATAGATTATATCTGCATGAATGCTTTTATCGGGCATGGGGAGAAAGTCGTTCTCTGCTGTTCCGTTTATAAATACTATATTTCTTCCGTTCATGGTATTGGTATCAACGTAAACCGGATAGACAGGGTTGGGTATCATCACGGTGTTGTCCTTTGAGAAAAGGTCAGTGATATTTCCCGTGTCGGATTTGGCTCCGTCTGATACAAATATCTCATCGGTGTCCAGCTCAACGCCGAAGCTTCTGTAATGTCCTACTACTGCCTCACGCAGGAAGTCATAGCCCTGTTCCGGGCCGTATCCGCGGAAACTTTCGGCTTTTCCCATTTCATCAGCTGCCGAATGCATAGCCTGTACAACAGTCTTTCCGAGTGGGAGGGTAACATCGCCGATACCAAGGCGTATTACAGATCTGTCAGGCTCTTTCTGCTGAAACGCTGAAACACGTTTAGCTACCTCGCTGAAGAGGTAGCTTTCCTTTAACTCTAAAAAATTTTCATTGAATTTAGCCATTGTAATACTCTCCGTCAAATGTAAATTCTGCGGGTCCTGTCATGTAGATATGACCGTCCTCCGCGTTCCATTCTATAATAAGCTGACCGCCAAGCAGATCCACAGTTACCGGTTCCCGCGGACTTATACCGTTAAGACAGGCTGCTGCAACAGTTGCGCATGTACCTGTACCGCATGCAAGTGTTTCTCCTGTTCCTCGCTCCCATACTCTCATTTTCAGATGTGTAGGGGAGAGGACGTTCACGAACTCAATATTTGCCTTGTGCGGAAAATGAATGTCCTGTTCGAAGATCCTGCCGTATTTTTCCACGTCAAATACGCTTACGTCATCGTCGATGAACGTGACCGCATGTGGGTTTCCCATTGAAACGCAGGTGAATGTGAACTCCCTGCCGGCTGCCTTAAGTAAAAGGTCTGTAACGGGGGAAGAAACTGATTTCACAGGTATCTCAGCCGCTTTTGTTATCGGGGCTCCCATATTAACTGTAAGAGTACGGGCAATGTCGTTTTCATCGGCATTAACTGTTATCAGCTTCGTGCCTGCAAGGGTCTCAACGGCTATCTGCCCCTTGTGTATAATGTCTCTGTCATAGACGTATTTTGCCACACAGCGTATGGCGTTCCCGCACATCTCCGATTCGCTGCCGTCGGGATTGAACATACGCATTTTACAGTCGGCGATGTTGCTTGGACATATGAGCACAAGTCCGTCAGAGCCTATGCCGAAGTGGCGGTCACTGACTGCGCATGCAAGCTGCTGAGGAGAGCTTACGCTCTCCTCAAAGCAGTTTATGTATACATAATCGTTGCCGCAGCCATGCATTTTAGTGAATCTCATTTTATCACACTCCGAAAAGAAGCTTGTCATATGCCGGGAACGGCCAGTATGTTTCAGATGTCACAACTTCAGCCTTGTCAGCGGCGCTGCGGAGCTTATCCATAGCAGGGAGCATAGTGTCGCGGACAAATTCGGA
>DBXO01000046.1:0-27756 GCA_002309635.1 Ruminococcus flavefaciens
GGCTTCATGAAGAGAATGGCTACCAAGAATGGCAGAAAGGTTTTAGCTCGTAGAAGATCTAAGGGCAGAGCAAGATTAACTCACTGACGAGGCTGACCACAAAATCTTAATTTTGTGGTCTTTTTTGTTAGGACACTGTATGCAGGTGCAAATATGCTTTATACGGAAATATTGAACGATAACAAGGACTTTCTTGCCCTTTACAAAAAGGGCAGGTACGCTGCCTCAAAATATTCGGTGATTTATGTCAGACCAAACGGCAGACCCTTTAACCGTCTCGGCATTACCGCAGGAAAAAAGGTGGGCAACGCCGTGTGCCGCAACCGGGCAAAAAGGCTTATCCGTCTTGCCTATCGTACCTCGGAGGTCAATATGCCTGTGGGTATGGATATCGTCATTGTGGCGAGAGCTGCAATATGCAGCATAAAATCAGATGAATACTGCGGTTATATGGACAAGTACGGAGTGAATGACATAAATAAGATGTTCAGAAGCTTTGATGTTAAGAATAAACGTGTATGAAATATATTGTTCTGGGATTAATAAAATTCTATCAGAAATTCATTTCTCCGCTTTTTCCGCCTAAATGTAAATATTATCCTACATGCAGCAGCTATGCTGTAAGCGCTGTCAAACGCTTCGGCGCTGTTAGGGGCTCGGCTCTTGCCGTGTGGAGGATACTCCGCTGCAATCCATGGTCAATGGGCGGCATAGACTATGTTCCCGAAAAATTCACTTTCAGAGTGAAGAAATATGACTTCATCGATCCTGATTTCGATGAGCATGAGAACAAATAATTCTAAGAGGGATGAATATTGAGCTATATTTATACTTTGATAGGTGTGCCGCTGGGCTACCTTATGCGACTTATCTATTCCATTTGCAATAATTATGCCGTAGCTATCATTATATTTACGGTATTTACAAAAATTCTGCTCTTTCCCGTCAGCTACAAGACGCAGAAGAGCTCCGCAAGAATGCAGCTTCTCAACCCTAAGCTTGAAAAGCTGAGAAAAAGCTTCGCAAACAATCCTCAGAGACTGCAGGAGGAGCAGCAGAAGCTCTACCAGCAGGAAGGCGTGAACCCCATGGGCTCATGTCTGCCGATGTTTGTACAGATGCTCATTCTTTTCGGCGTTATGGAGGTTATCTACAAGCCCATAACCCATATCCTTAATATTTCTAAGAATATTATCGAGGACGCCGTTGCTATCGCGGCAAAGGATATCGATAAGCTGGATACAAGAAATATGAGATGCGAGCTACTTACTATGGAGCACCTCAGAGATCACGGTGACAGATATACTTCACTGGGAGAGAATTTTTTCTCAAAGGTATCCGAATTCAATGAGAAATTCACTCTTTTCGGTGCAAATCTCGGCAAAACACCTGAGTTGCACCCCGAAATATGGAACAAGGAAGCTATAATTCTTTTCGCTATCCCGATACTTGCGGGTCTTTCACAGCTTCTTGTATCGGTTTACGGTCAGATCCACCAGAAAAAGACTAATCCTACTTCACAGCCCGGCGGCGGCTGTATAATGTTCCTTACTTATGTTATGCCGCTTGTTTCAATTATTTTCGCTTTCCAGCTGCCCGCAGGTGTAGGCTTCTACTGGATTTGGCAGTCAATATTCTCATTCATTATAACCTTTGCGCTTAACTGCTACTTTACTCCCGAGCGCGTCAAGGTAATAAATGAACAGGAAAAAGAAAAAGCAAGGATTTATGCAGAAAAACATCCGAATAAGAAAACGTTTATGCAGAAAATGATGGAGCAGCAGTCTGCTCTTGATCAGCAGAACAGCGGTTCTTCTTCTTCAGGCAAGGCTAAGGGTATATCACGTTCGGAACAGAGCAAGCAGAACCGTGACAAGATCAAGGAAGCAAGAAGACGTATGGCTGAAAAGTACGGAGATTCTTACGAAGATGATAATGATGAAGAGGACTGAGTCCTCAGGGAGGTATAAAGTATGACAGAAATTTTCACAGCACGATCCGTTGAAGAGGCTAAGGAAATGGCCGCCAGGAAGTTCGGAAAAAAGATCGGTGAGATCAGGTTCGAGATCCTTGATGAAGGCAAGAAAGGTCTTTTCGGTATTGGTTCAAAGGAAGCAAAGGTAAAGGCAACTATTCCCGAAGGAAGCACTCAGACAGCAGCTCCTAAGGCTGTTCAGGAAGCTCCGAAAACAACTGCACCCGCAAGCGATGTAAAGACAGAGCCTGTAACAAAGACTGTTGCAGAAAAGCCTGTTGTAACAACAACTACAGAGACTAAGGCTGCTCAGAAATCCGAAGCTCAGACAAAGACAGCTGCTGAGGAAAAGGCAGCAGACGCAGTTCCGGAGAATGACGACGAGGAGGCTTATTCACTCGACAACTTTACACTTATCGAGGACGAGGCTCTTATAAATCCAAAGGTGAAGCTTGCAATGGATTATATCACAAGCATTCTCAGAGCTATGGACGTTGACGTTGAGTTCAAGGTATATCAGAACGAAACAGGTGCTGTCATCAATATCGAAAGCGATAACAACGGCACTATAATAGGCAGACGCGGCGAGACTCTCGACGCTATACAGTATCTTTGCTCTATCATTGCAAATAAGGGCGACAAGGACTACTACAGGATCACAATTGACTGTCTCGGCTACAGAAGCAAGAGAAAGGATACTCTTGAGCAGCTTGCTGCAAAGGTTGCCAAGTCAGTTCTCAGAACAGGCCGTTCACAGCCCCTTGAGCCTATGAATCCTTATGAGAGAAGAGTTATCCACTCTGCTATCTCGAATATCGAAGGCGTTTCCTCACGTTCTGTGGGAGAGGAGCCTTACAGAAAGATAATCATTTCTTCCAACAATCCGAGAAGAGGCGGCGGAAGACGTGATAACAGACGTGACGGCGGCAGAAGAAACGATAACAGAAGAAACGGCGGTCAGAGAAATAACCGCGACAGAGAGGTAAATATGGAGCGCAGAAGCGTGGACCTCTCAACAAGCTTTGAAAAGGACTACAAGAGACCAAAGCCAGAGGACGAGATACAGGGCGGTCTTTACGGTAAGATCGAGCTTTAATCGAATATGTGAAACAACGGCTTTATGCCGTTGTTTTTTTAGGAGTGGTTTGATGTCAACAATTGCTGCTATATCAACTCCGAATGCTATGGGAGGAATAGCCGTCATTCGTATTTCGGGCGAGGACGCTTTAAACGTAGCTGAAAGGATATTCTCCCCTTTCGGTAATAAAAAAGTTGCTGATATGGACGGCTATACATGTGCCTACGGAGTTGCTCATGACGGTGAGGAGAGGCTGGACGACTGTATCCTTACCGTATTCAGAGCGCCCCACAGCTATACGGGCGAGGATATTGCGGAGCTCTCTTGTCACGGCGGACTTTATGTTACTAAAAAAGTGCTTCGTGCAGCTTTAAAAAACGGTGCTGTGAACGCTGAGGCCGGAGAGTTCACAAAGAGGGCTTACCTGAACGGAAAGCTTGACTTAACTCAGGCTGAGGCAGTAATGGATATAATTTCCGCCAAGGGTGAACGTGAACTGAAAATGGCTGAAAGTCTGCGCGAGGGCTCTGCTTTTAAAAAGGCAAGGAAGTGCTCGGATAAGCTTATGAAGATCCTCGGTGACCTTGCGGCGTGGGCTGACTACCCTGAGGAGGATATCCCCGAGGTACGTCCGGAGGTGCTCTCCGCGGAGCTGAACGAAGTTCGTGACGAACTCAGGTCACTTATAAGAAATTATGACAGTGGCCGTATTCTGCGTGAGGGCGTTGCTACTGCTATTATCGGGCGTCCTAATGTTGGCAAGTCAACTCTTTTCAATTGTCTGAGCGGCTGCGAGAGAAGTATCGTTACAGAGATAGCAGGTACAACTCGTGATATCATCGAAGAGTCAGTGCGTATCGGAGATATAACGTTGAGGCTCTCGGACACAGCAGGTATCCATGAGACTGACGATATCATCGAGGGTATCGGAGTGGAGATGGCAGAAAAAATGATATCAAAGTCAGAACTTGTTATTGCTGTTTTTGATGGAAGTTGTCCGCTCACGGAGGACGATCTGTATTTAATTAATAAAATAAACAAAGATAAAACTGTTGCTGTAATCAATAAAAACGACGTTGAACAGCTGCTCGATACTTCTCTTCTTGAAGATAAACTTCAACATATTGTATATTTATCAGCCAAGGAAAACACAGGAGTTGAGGAGCTTTACAACAGGATTCAGACGATTTTCAAACTTGATGAAGCTGATTTTGATACCGCAACAGCTGCAAATGAGCGACAGAAATTGTGTATAGATAAGGCACTGGAAGGTATTGAAAGTGCCATTTCATCACTTGAAATTGGTGAAATGCTTGATGCAGTAAATATTCTTATTGATGAAGCAGAGCAGTCGCTTCTTATGCTTACAGGTGAAAAAGTTACGGACGCAGTTGTTGATGATGTATTCTCACGCTTCTGTGTCGGAAAATAATGTTTCATGTGAAACAATAAAGGAGGGATATTTTTGAACTACGAAATGGGAGAATATGATGTTGCCATAGTCGGTGCCGGTCATGCAGGCGTTGAAGCAGCTCTTGCAGCTGCTAGGCTGGGTTGCAAAACTATTATGTTTACAATATCGCTTGATCAGATTGCTAATATGCCGTGTAACCCTTCAATAGGAGGTACTGCAAAGGGACACCTCGTTCGTGAAATTGATGCTTTGGGCGGTGAAATGGGCAAAGCTGCAGACAAATGCTTCATTCAGAGCAGAATGCTGAATCGCGGCAAGGGCCCCGCAGTTCATAGTCTGAGGGTTCAGGCAGACCGCGTCGAGTATCATAAATATATGAAAAATGTCTGTGAAAAGCAGAAGAATCTTTTTGTAAAGCAGGCTGAAATATCCGATGTAATAATTGAAAACGGTAAAATTACCGGTGTCCGCACAAAACTCGGGGCAGAATATAAGGTAAAGGCTGTGGTAATCGCTACAGGAACATATCTTAAAGGTAAGATTCATATAGGCGAGGTTTCATATGAAAGCGGTCCGGATTCTGCCTTACCAAGTACATTTCTCTCAAAAAGTCTCATTGAAAACGGAGTTGAGCTCTGCAGATTCAAGACAGGTACTCCTTGCCGTGTAAACAAAAGAAGTATTAATTTTGATATTATGGAAAGACAGGACGGCGATGAAAGAATAGTTCCATTTTCGTTTGAGACTGATCCTGAAAAGCTTGATAATAAAGTAAGCTGTTACGTGACATATACAAATAGTAAGACACATGAAGTAATACTTGCAAACCTTGACAGATCACCTCTTTACTCCGGAAGAATAGAAGGAGTAGGTCCGAGATATTGTCCGTCCATTGAGGACAAGATTGTCAGGTTTTCAGATAAACCACGTCATCAGCTGTTTGTAGAGCCTATGGGAATGAGCACTGAAGAGTACTATTTACAGGGAATGTCATCATCGCTTCCGGAAGATGTGCAGCTTGCATTCCTCAGAACTATAGACGGACTTGAGGACGTGGAGATAATGCGTCCTGCTTACGCTATAGAGTATGATTGCTGCAATCCGAATCAGCTTCTCCCCACTCTTGAATTCAAGAATATTGAGGGATTATACGGTGCCGGCCAGTTTAACGGCAGCTCAGGATATGAGGAAGCTGCCGCGCAGGGTATAGTTGCAGGTATAAATGCTGCGCTTAAAATTAAAGGAAGAGAGCCTATGATTCTTGACCGTGCGAGCTCATATATCGGTACTTTGGTAGATGATCTTGTTACTAAAGGGTGCTCTGACCCGTACAGAATGATGACTTCACGAAGCGAGTACAGGCTTATTTTAAGGCAGGATAACGCTGACCAGAGGCTTACACCAATCGGTTATAGGATAGGACTGATCTCTCAGGAGCGTTTTGACGCTCTTATGGTAAAGGAAAAGCTTACTGCAACAGAGATTGAAAGGGTTTCAAAGCTTAATATTTCGCCGTCAGATGAGCTTAATTCATTTCTTGAGGAGAAAGGAACTTCCCCTCTTACCACAGGCTGCAAGATGTCAGATCTTATCAGACGACCGCAGATTTTTTACTCTGATCTTGAAAGATTTGACGAGGACAGACCTGATCTGCCATTTGAAGTTGCGGAACAGGTTGAATTGCAGATAAAATATGAGGGATATATCCAGAAACAGCTTCAGCAGATCGAGCAAATGAGAAAAATGGAGTCAAAAAAGCTTCCTAAGGACCTTGATTACAACATGATTTACGGTCTCAGACTTGAAGCAGCTGAAAAACTCAATAAGATAAAGCCTCTGTCAATCGGTCAGGCTTCACGCATTTCGGGAGTTTCACCAGCTGATATCTCAATGCTTGCAGTATGGCTGATGCATGAAAAGGGGGAAAATAATGCTTCCTGAGTTTGATTATTGTCGTGCTGATTTTGAAAAGGCAGGTATTGAATTATCGCATGAACTTTATGAGAAGCTGGATATTTATGCCGGATTTCTTGTGGAGTACAATAAAAAGGTCAATCTTACAGCTATTTCCGAACCATTGGAGATACTTCGCAAGCACTTTATAGACAGCATAATTCTTTCTGAATACGTAGATATTAAGGAAAATTCTTCGGTCATAGATGTTGGTACAGGAGCCGGTTTTCCTTCTGTTCCACTGAAACTCTTTCGTCCTGATATTAAACTGACGCTGCTTGACAGTCTAAACAAGCGTATCGACTTTCTACGTCTCCTTTGCGAAAAACTTGATATTGATGCGCAGTTTATTCACGGACGTGCCGAGGATATCTCAAAAAAAGCTAAGTATCGTGAAATGTTCGACTTCTCATGCGCTCGTGCTGTTGCCAATCTTTCACTTCTTAGTGAGTTCTGTATCCCATTTGTTAAGGTTGGAGGCTGTTTTATTTCAATGAAAGGTCCTGCTGAGAATATTTCTGAGGGTGAGAACGCTGTAAAGATTCTTGGAGGTAAAATAGAAAATGTGTCTGAATATGAGCTTTTTAAAGAAAAACGCAGAATAATCCTGATAAAAAAGATTTCGCAAACTCCGCCAAAATATCCCAGAAACAGCAGTCAGATCAAGAAGAAGCAGCTCTGATAGCTTGATAAAATGTCATAAAATCCGTCGTTTTAGCAGTAAACGGCGGATTTTTTCTATAGCAAATATTTCCGACTGATGTTATTATAATTATATAAACTTGATCGGAGGTCATAATATGGCAGGATTTTTAAATTTTACTAAGGAAAGACTTGTGAATAAGGTCGTTGAAATTGAAGTCGATGATATTATTTCTAATCCCAATCAGCCACGTACTGATTTTTCTGAGGATATAACTTCCCTTGCTGAGTCTATTGCTCAGAATGGTATCTTGCAGCCTGTTTCCGTTCGTCGGAAGGGCTCCAAATATGAGCTTATCGCAGGTGAAAGAAGACTTCGTGCAGCCAAAATGTGCGGTTTTCCTGTTGTTCCATGTATAGTTCACGATGTCAGTGACAGACACTCTGCCGTGCTTGCTCTTGTGGAGAATATTCAGCGTCAGGACCTTTCTTTTTTTGATGAAGCTTCTGCTATTGAGAAGCTTATCACACATTATGGTATGACTCAGGAGGATGCTGCCTCAAAACTCGGACGTGCGCAGAGTACGATCGCAAATAAACTTCGTCTTCTTAGACTTACAGATAAAGAGCAATCATTAATTATACAGTACGGTCTTACTGAGCGTCATGCAAGAGCCCTTTTAAGACTGGGAAGTGCTGAAGACCGTCTGTTTATACTTGACAAGATAATTAAGAATAACCTTAACGTTGAACGTTCTGAGCGGCTAATTGATGAATTTATTGGCAGTGAACATAATAAGCAGAGCTACAAGAAGCGTTCAGTTGTGTTTCAGAATGTAAAGCTCTTTGTCAATACGATAAATAAAGCTATCGAAACTATGCAGGCTGCAGGGATCTCTGCTGATTCCAGAAAAATACAGAATGAAAATTACATAGAATATCGGGTCAGGATACCTATTCAGAAGAAGTCATAACACAATTGTTTCACATGAAACATTTATGTTTCATGTGTTTTTTTTATGAAATAGTGTTTCACGTGAAACAATTTTAAAAAAAACTCCGTTTCCTGTTTACATTATACTTTAAAAGTGGTATAATATTATAAGTAAATCTTGAAAGGAAGATATTATGGGCAAGATAATCGCTGTTGCCAACCAGAAGGGTGGCGTAGGAAAAACAACTACCGTAATAAATATTGCAGCATATCTCGGTTCACGCGAGCTTAAAATACTCTGTGTTGACGTCGATCCGCAGGGCAATACCACTACGGGCTTCGGTATCAAGAAAAAGTCCGTGAGCGTTTCTGCTTATGATGTTATCACAGGCAAGGCAAGGATCCAGGAAGCCATCGTTCCCACTGAGTTTGAGAACGTGTCTATCGTTCCTGCTACAGAAGCTCTTGCAGGCTGCGAGATCGAGCTTGTGGAGTTTGAGAACAGAGTAAACAGACTTAAAATGCAGCTGCTTACCTGTAAGGATGATTATGATTACATATTCATAGACTGTCCGCCTGCACTGGGAACCATTACCATCAACGGTCTTGTTGCCTGCGACAGTATCATCGTGCCTATGCTTGCGGAGTTCTATGCTCTTGAGGGACTTTCTCAGCTTGTAAATACTATAAAAATAGTTAAAAATAATTATAATCCTGCTCTTGAGATAGAGGGAATCCTTTTCACTATGTTCGACGGCAGACTAAATGTTGCAAACGATGTAGTTACAGAAGTGGAGAAGTATTTCCCTGATAAGATATTTAGGACAAAGATACCGAGAAACGTCCGTATCTCTGAGGCTCCCAGTCACGGCAAGCCTGTAATGTATTATGATAAAGCGTCAAAGGGTGCAGAGTCCTATGAGCTTGTATGCCACGAGATACTGGGTGAGCCTTTAGAGCTTCCAAAGAAAAAAAAGATATTTTCTTTCAAAAAAAACAGGAAAGGGAAACGTTCGTCTTAACGAATGAGGTTTGAACTATGGCAAAAGGTGGTTTAGGCGCAGGGCTCGATACTCTATTCAGCGACAACGCCAATGAGGTACAGGTAAAAAAGACCCTTCGTACTGCTGAATTGGAACCTAACAGAGATCAACCCCGTAAGGCGTTCAGTGACGAGGCTATAACAGCTCTTGCGGACTCTATCCGTGAGCATGGCATGCTCCAGCCTATAATCGTTCGTCCGATAGCTTCGGGCGGATATCAGATCGTTGCGGGTGAAAGAAGATGGCGGGCTGCAAGAATGGCAGGACTTGATGAAGTTCCTGTTGTCATCCGTGAACTAAGTGATCTTCAGACTGCACAGATAGCAATTATTGAAAACTTACAGCGTGAGAATCTTAATCCGATTGAAGAAGCGGCAGGCTACAACGATCTTATTGAGAATTTCGGCATGACGCAGGAAAAGGTCGCAAAAATGGTTGGCCGCTCCCGTTCGGCAGTTGCAAATGCTGTTAGAATACTCTCATTGCCCGACAGAGTTATAAAAATGGTCGAAAACGGAGAGATATCCGCAGGTCATGCAAGAGCACTGCTGGGCTTTGAGGACGAGGAAATGCTCGTAGCTACAGCTTTGAGAGCAGCAGACGGCGGACTGACCGTTCGTCAGGTAGAGAAGGCTGCACAGAAATCGGCAGAGCATGCTGAGGAAGCAGCCGCAGAGAAGTCAAACAGGAAAATTGATAATTATTTTAAGGAAATGGAGCTGTCTCTTAACGAGCGCCTTGGCAGAAAGGTCAGGGTAGACTACGGTAAGAACAAGGGCGCTCTTATCCTTGAATTTTATGATAAAAACGACCTCGCAGCACTGGCTGAAAAGCTGGCAAAAGAGGACTAAGGAGAATAAATATGATAGACATTAAGCTTATAAGAACCAATCCCGAAATGGTTAAGGAAAACATCAGGAAGAAGTTTCAGGACGACAAGCTCGAACTCGTTGACAAGGTAATTGAGCTTGACAAGCAGTACAGAGAGACCAAACTTGCCTGTGATAACCTCAGAAATACACGTAACGTGAAGAGCAAAGAGATCGGCGGACTTATGAAGAACGGTCAGAAGGACGAGGCTGAAAAGATAAAGGCTGAGGTCTCAGCAATGGGCAAGGAGCTCGAGGAAAAGGAGCAGCTCGAGGTTAAGCTCGAAGCTGATATCCGCGAAATAATGCTGGTAATACCAAATATCATCGACGAGACCGTTCCGATAGGAAAGGACGATACAGAGAACGTAGAGGTAGAGCGTTTCGGCGAGCCTGCTGTTCCTGCATTTGAAGTTCCTTACCACGTTGATATCATGGAAAAGTTAAACGGTATCGACATCGACAGCGCACGTAAGACAAGCGGAAACGGCTTCTATTATCTCTGCGGAGATATCGCACAGCTCCAGAGCTGTATACTCTCTTATGCAAGAGACTTCATGATAGACAAGGGCTTCACTTATTACATTCCTCCATTCATGATAAGAAGCAATGTTGTTACAGGCGTTATGAGCTTCGCAGAAATGGAAGGCATGATGTATAAGATAGAGGGCGAGGATCTTTACCTTATCGGTACTTCCGAGCACTCTATGATAGGCAAGTTCATTGATACCATCGTTCCCGAGGAGGAGCTTCCCAAGACTCTTACAAGCTATTCTCCATGCTTCCGCAAGGAGGTAGGAGCTCACGGAATCGAGGAGCGCGGCGTTTACCGTATCCACCAGTTTGAAAAGCAGGAAATGGTTGTTGTATGTAAGCCCGAGGAATCTATGGACTGGTTCCATAAGCTCTACAGCTATACAGTTGAGTTCTTCCGTACACTTGATATACCTGTACGTACTCTTGAATGCTGCTCGGGAGACCTTGCAGACCTTAAGGTAAAGTCTATCGATGTTGAAGCATGGTCGCCCCGTCAGAAGAAGTACTTCGAGGTAGGAAGCTGTTCAAACCTGGGCGATGCACAGGCAAGACGTCTCGGTATCAGAGTAAAGGCTGAGGACGGCAGCAAATACTTTGCACATACACTTAACAATACAGTTGTTGCTCCTCCGAGAATGCTTATCGCATTCCTTGAGAACAACCTCAACGAGGACGGTTCTATCCGCATACCAAAGGCACTCCAGCCCTATATGCGCAAGGATATAATAAAGGTACCCGAGAAGAAGTAATGGGCTTCGTAATATATTTTGGAGTACTTGCTGCAATTGCTGTTATTGGCATACTGCTTTACAATTACAATAAAAAAAAGTATTGTCTTTGCGTACAGGCTGTAATAACACAGTGTGATGTACGAGTAAAAAAAGTTTCGTCTTATGGTGAACCAACGGAATTAAGAAAAACGTATTATTACACCTGTGAATATTATTACGAAGGACAGCAGTATACGTATAAATTTCAGCAGGGCGGCTCGTTTCAGTATGTATTTGCAGTCGGTCAGAAAACAGATATCTATATTGACCCTGACAGACCTGATAAAGCAATGTTAAGCCATACACCTGATAAGATCGGACTTATAGTCCTGTTTTCAATACTTGGCTTGCTGGTTCTGGCAGGCATTGCACTTCTATTTTTAATGATGATGTATTCAAAAATCGGTCCGCAATAAGGCGGACCGATTTTTTATGATAGAAGGGATAACGGCTAATCTATATGCTCGTCGCCCCACTTTGCTGCTGTACAGAGGCAAATTGTTATTACGCCGATAGTTCCACCGAACATTGTTCCTAATATGAAGCTTAACATAATTATATCACTCACTTTCATTTTGCTTTTTATTATATTATGAGTCTTTTATCTGAGTATAATCATTGAAATGCATGGATATTTCCGTTGAAAACAGACATAATAAAAGAAATATCTTTAAATTTGTTGCAAATGCCACTTTTCACGGCTTTGTATTTATGGTATAATTATCCCATAAACGCGACAGCGTAAATAAAGAAAAGAGGTAATTACCAATGAATAAAATAACAAACGACATTTACTATATCGGAGTCAACGATCATCAGGTCGACCTCTTTGAGGGACAGTATGATGTTCCAAACGGCATGGCATATAATTCATATATTATAGTTGATGAAAAAACAGCTGTTTTTGACACTGTTGACGGTAATTTCACTGACGAATGGCTCGGCAATATCTCGGAAGTACTTGGTGACAAGGCTCCCGATTATATCATAGTTCAGCATATGGAGCCCGATCACTCAGCAAATCTTGCAAATTTCCTCAGAAAATACCCGAATGCAACAGTTGTGGGCAATGCAAAGACCTTCGGCATGATAGACAGTTTCTTCGACGGTCTGACTATTGCAAACAAGCTTGAAGTCAAGGAGGGTGAGAAGCTTTCACTTGGAAAGCACGAGCTTTCATTCGTATTCGCACCTATGGTCCACTGGCCTGAGGTAATGTTCACTTACGACAGCACAGACAAGGTGCTCTTCTCAGCTGACGCTTTCGGAAAGTTCGGCGCTCTTGACGTCGAGGAGGACTGGGCATGCGAGGCTCGCCGCTATTACTTCGGTATCGTAGGAAAGTACGGCGTGCAGGTACAGGCTGTACTGAAAAAGGCATCTGCTCTTGACATACAGACTATCTGCCCTCTCCACGGCCCTGTACTCAAGGAAAATCTCGGATACTATCTCGGACTTTACAATACATGGTCAAGTTACGGTGTTGAGTCTGAGGGAATATTCATCGCTTATACTTCCGTTTACGGCAATACAAAGAAGGCTGCCGAGCTCCTCAGGGAAAAGCTTGAGGCAAAGGGCTGCCCAAAGGTAGCAATTGCCGACCTTGCAAGAGAGGATATGGCTGAATCTGTTGAGGACGCATTCCGCTACGGAAAGCTTGTTATCGCCACAACAACCTACAATGCCGATATCTTCCCGTTTATGAAGCACTTCATTCTCGACCTTACCGAGAGAAACTATCAGAACCGTACTATCGGTATCATTGAGAACGGCAGCTGGGCTCCTCTCGCAGCAAAGACCGTAAAGGCCATGTTTGAGAAATCAAAGAATATCACATGGACAGATACAACCGTATCAATAAAGTCGGCGTTGAAGCCTGCAAATATCGAGCAGATAGAGGCTCTTGCAGATGAGCTTATGAAATAAAAATCCAAGGAGGGACTGATTATGAAAGTAACGCTCAATCCCGACAAAGAAGTAGTTGACAGGATAAAAGAAGGACTTAAGATGAAGGACGGCTATTGTCCGTGCAGACTGGCAAAAACTCCCGAAAACAAGTGCATGTGCAAGGAGTTCCGCGACCAGATAGCAGACCCGGATTTTGAGGGATTCTGTCATTGCATGCTGTATTATAAATCACTGGAAGATTAAGGAGAAATGACCATGAACGGGTTATTCAGATTAAGAAATTCATAACAGCATGAGACCTTGTAAATAGTTTCATGCTTCTCACAGCAAAACTATTTTATACAGGAGAAAACTGTTATGATATTTCAGGATAATGTTTTAAAAGAGTATCTTAAAAACGTATATTTTATCTCGGGAACGCCCTGCGGCGGCAAGACCACTGTTTCACGGGAGCTTGGCAGAAGGTTCGGTATCCACGTATATGATATCGATGAAGCCTTTGCTGCTCATCAGAATATCTGCGACAGTGAACATCAGCCTGATATGAGCAGACGTTTCAGAAACGCAGACGAGTTCTTCGGACGTACTGCAGATGAGTATAAAAAATGGCTGATAAACAACACAAGGGAACAGCTTGATTTTGTACTGCTTGACCTTATAAGACTTTCGCAGGATAAAAAGGTGATATGCGACTGTCACCTGACTCCGGAGGAAGCTGTGAAGATAACAGAGCCGTCAAGGGTGATATTTCTAATAAATGATACATCAGATATTGTAAACGCTTACTGTGACCGCAAAGACCATACGGATTTCAGAGACTTCATTAACAGTGCCTCTGATGTTGGGAAAGCAAAGTCGGTCTGCAATGAAGTTCTTTGTTCACTGAGCAAAGAGCGCATAAACAGTATAAAGAACAGCGGTTACTTCTATATTGACCGTAAAAGCGGGAAAACAAAAGAAGAAACGGTTGCACTTGCGGAAAAGCATTTCGGCTTTGTGGATATAGTCAGGGTCAGCAGAGACACTCCGCTTGCGCAGAAGCTTCTGCAATTCGTTGAGGACTGTTCGTGGCATGAGGTAAAGGAGCACATAGCTGATATGCTGAGATCGTGGAGATTCGACGGCTGGGAGTGCATGTTTGCCGCTGTGCAGGACGGCGAGATAGTTGGCATGGCTTCGCTTATGAAGACGGACTACTATCCTCTGGACGATATATACCCTTGGGTAACGTGTATCTTTGTCACTGAGAGAGCAAGAGGCAGACGTATCAGCGGACAGCTCATAGACCATGCCAATAGATACGCAAAGGAGCTGGGCTTCACGAAAACCTATATTCCCACAGAGTATACGGGACTTTATGAGCATTACGGATACCGGTATCTGCGCGGTATCGTCAATTACGGCGGCGAAACTGACCGCCTTTACTTCAAAGAGCTTAAATAACACTTACAGGAGGTCTATTATGAACGAAGTAGTTATCACAAAGGAAAATTTTCAGAGAGAAGTGCTGAACTATAAGGACACGCCGGTCCTTCTTGATTTCTGGGCTATGTGGTGCGGCCCCTGCATGGCGCTCGGACCTGTTATCGAGCAGATAGCAGACGAATACGCAGGTAAAATAAAGGTAGGCAAGGTAAATGTTGACGAACAGCCAGAACTTGCTTCGGCTTTCAGAGTTGAGAGTATCCCCATGCTTGCAGTAGTAAAGGACGGACTTCCTGTAAAGACGTCTGTGGGACTTCGCCCGAAGAAAGAAATACTTGAAATGCTCGGATTGAAATAATGCGGCAACAGTAATATATTACGTTCCGAAAAGCTCACTGATTTTTTTCAGTGAGCTTTTTTAAAAAAAGTATTTGTGAAATGCACGAAAACGCTCCCCATGATTGTTTATATTTATGAAGCGACGCTTCAGACAGAAAGGAGGAATTACCATGAATGACAGTTCAGCGCTGTATGCATTCAATAAGTTCGGCGATACGGTGCTCCGCGCTGCCTTTGCCATGACGGGAAGCTATTCCGAGGCAGAGGACATTACACAAGAGATATTTCTGAATCTCCATGCAAAACCGCAGAGCTTCGACAGCGACGAGCATATGAAAGCGTGGCTGCTGCGTTCAGCCATAAACCGCTGCAAAAACTACAGAAAAAGCGCACGTATACTAAGAAATTCACCGCTTGACGAGACCCTCGCAAATACCCTGAGCTGCGAGTTTTCTCCGAGAGACAACGAAATAAGAGAGAGGATATCAAGGCTGCCCGAGAAGTATTCATCGGTGATATTCCTTTATTATTATGAGGAGTACACCATAAAGGAGATAGCTTCCCTCATCGGAAAGAATGAGAATACGGTCAGCTCGCTTTTGCAGCGCGGAAGAAAGAAACTAAAGACAGAACTGGAAATGGAGGGGTACATATATGAGACCTAATGAATATGACGACCTTCTCAGCAAAATAAAGTGCAGTGACGAGTTCCGCGGCCGTATGGAGGAAAAGCTCAGCTCTCCCGCTGCAGAGGTGCATGAGTATGAGGAAAGCGTAAGCGGTACGGACGTTATAACGGCAAAGCACAGCTGGGGCAGGATAGCGGCGATGGCGGCAGCTTTCGTTCTTGTATGCGGAGCTGTTGGCGGAGGAGCATACTATCGTTTTTCCCATGTGAAGAATATCACCGATACCTCTTCCAATGAGGATAAAACGGAATATGATTCCATATACGACAGGCTCAAGGCAAACAGGGATAAATACGAAATGAATACGGCACTGTGCGTATTTGACGGTGCAGACGGCGGATTCCCCGGTTTTGACAGCGAAGAACAGCAGAGGTTCTTCGATTATATGGATAAATTCAATATGAAAAACGAGGTCGAAAAGAAAGATATTTCAATTACAGCAAGACATATAAGATTCGTGTTTTTTAAAAAGAACAATGAAGAAAACAAGATCGTTCTTGATTTCTATGAGAGCGGCGACTGCACATGGACAGAGTCTGATAACGGTGTGGAAAGAACAACATATCACAGCCTTGCAGACGGCGACATGGTATTTAATGACCTTATGAAAATGTATCAGCTTGATACGATATGTTCTGATATGCTTAACTGGAACAATGTTAATGAGGAAGAAATTGAGGACTTTATTGAAAAGTCCTATGAAAACAGCATAGACTATACCAGCAGTCTTATGAATGCTGCGAGTTTTCATCAAAAGGCCAGCAGCAATATAAAAATGTATGAATTCGCAGACAGAAATGATATAAGCAGCGTAATACTCAGCTGCGAATGGGAAAGAGCAAGGGATTTTGATTATATTAATGGCTATTACAGCATAAACGGGTTCAACCTTAGTGAGGACGGATATCTGTCAGGAAACTATAAGGGCTACTATGTGGTCTACAAGCTGAAGGACGACATATACCTTGATAAGCTCAGAACTATATGGAACGATTATCTGAAACCTATGTATACTGCATTCAATATATCTGATCCTAAGGATATCAGAGAAGCATTGCAGCAGATAAGCGGTGAAAAGAGCGTTCAGTGGCTTGAGGGACCAACCTATATCGGACAAGGCAGTACAGAAGATTATGATTGTATAGCCCGTTATTATACTCTGTCCGACACTAAAGGCTTTATAGACGAGCTGGCTTCACTTGCATGGGTAAGCTGCAGCGACGATGAAATAACGGACAAATCGGAGTATAGGAACGAAAGAGGATTGATTGTTTCAAAAGGAGTGTATGAATTCAATTATATGAGGCTTTATCCGGACGGCTACATTAGAATAAGCAATGTCGGCGGCTTCAAGCTTGAAAATGAAAGCGACATCGAAAAGCTGAGTCAGCTGATAGATAACTATTTAATTATGGACGAGGGCTCAAAGACAGCAGAGAAGATACGCAATGGAATAACCGATTACAACAATTTAAAAGCGCATTATACATACGAACTAAGCGATGGGTCAGAAGTAAGCGAGTCAGTGAGCGGTTATCTCAGCGTTGACGCCAAAAATGAAAAGATGTACATGACATTTGACGGAATAAGCAATTTTACAGACATTTTTGCGGACAGAAAAAACGTATCCGGCGAGATAGTGATGAACGGACATGACGATTCTGCATTCAGAATGGTATTAAATGATACTGGAGAGGTATTTTACAGCGGTATATACAGCTACAACAACGGCTATTTAACCCCGCCGCCTTTCTTTCATTATATCTATTTCTGTGAATCGCTTGAGAAAAGTTTTGCTCCGAGAGAGGCAGTCAGGTATTATGACAGTGATTACGATTCCGATTTCAATTTTGAAATTATTGAAGCCGACGGTCTTGTAACGCTTTACTCCGAGGGAGAAAATGACGGAGAATATATACGTATTGTCCTGACAGAGAGAGGACAGCTGATATCATATGAGAAATCCTCGGAAAACTATAGTTCATCATTCATACTGGATGATTATGTATTTGATTCGCCCGACTTCACCATGGAAGATGTTGGTACTGTTTATGAAAGAATAGGCACAGAGCGCGAAGAGCTCGACAGCAGTTTAAACGGAAACCATTAATGAAAGTTGCATTTTTAGATTTTCTATGATATAATGTTATAAAGTCTCCGCAGTCGGTATGGCTGCGGAGAAATTTTTCGGAGGTATAACAATGAAGCTCATATCATGGAACGTCAACGGTTTTCGTGCCTGTCTGCAAAAGGGCTTTGAGGACTTCTTCAAGGCTGCAGACGCTGATATATTCTGCCTGCAGGAGACAAAAATGCAGCCCGATCAGGCTGACTTTACGCCCGAGGGCTACCACATATACTTTCACAGCGCTGTAAAAAAGGGCTATTCCGGAACGGCTGTATTCAGCAAAGCAGAGCCGATCTCGGTAAATTACGGAATAAACGGCACTCATCTTGACGAGGGACGTGTCATTACCTGCGAGTATGAGGACTTTTACTTCGTGTGCTGCTATGTTCCCAATGCACAGGACGGTCTCAAGCGTATCGACTACCGCATGGAGTTCGAGGACGATATGAGGGCGTATCTCTCGGAGCTGGACAAGAAGAAGCCTGTTATCTACTGCGGCGACCTCAATGTTGCTCACGAGGAGATAGACCTGAAAAATCCCAGGACAAACCGCGGCAATGCAGGCTTTTCCGACGAGGAGCGCGGCAAGTTCACGGAGCTTCTCGGTGCAGGCTTTGCAGATACATTCCGCAGGCTCTATCCCGATACAGTTACCTATTCGTGGTGGTCGTACCGCTTCAAAGCCCGCGAAAAGAACGCAGGCTGGCGCATAGACTATTTCGTGGTGTCAGACCGCCTTATGGAGCGCGTGAAGGACTCCGAGATACTTACAGACGTTATGGGCAGCGACCACTGTCCTGTGATGCTTACCGTTGAATAGCCCGAAATATAGGGACGCCCATTGGACGTCCCTATATTTTATGCTGTAAAAGTTTTTTGAAGCTGAGATAATTCCGTCCGTCCTCCTTGCCGTAAACTGCAAAGCAGACATTATCAAAGAGCTTTCCGTAGCCCTCGTCAATAAGGACTTTTCTGAAATATTCCGACACATCATCGGGCTTGTTACCGAAAGCTCCGCAGCCCCATGCGCCGAGTATCAGGTTTTTATGGCCGTGTTCCGCAGCTATGGCAAACATTATGCGTATGCGCCTTACCATTGTTTCCGCTATCTTTTTACCCGAAGCAAGCAGGGCTGCTCCGCGTCTGTTTGGCGCGGGAACGGTTATCACTGCCGCTGAAAACGGCTCGTCCAGCAGTTCACAGTGATGATCGCGGAAAACGCATACATCAGGTGAATACAGCATATAGTCCGACTCGGTAGAGCTTAGGTGCGTGTTGTTATACCGGTACATTTCCTTTGCGTTTTCGGAGGTTATTGAAGCATACAGAGTGCTGCATCTGCAAAGAGCCTCCTCCTGTGCGTTTGCTCCAAGTCGGAAGCCGCCGCCTGCCTTGTGGGCGTTGGCGAAATTCATGACGAATGGCTTTTCAAATCGGCTCGTAGCGGCAAAAGAATCCTCTGTGGTAACGGTTATCACGCACATATCACTGTCGGGGATAGCTGTATTTTTGAGCAGCTCCGCGCCCTTTTCGGGAGAATAGGCAATAACTGCCGTGAAATCGCTTTTTGGAAGCTCCACGCGCTTTCCGTCTTTTTCGTAGAAGCCGTCGGCGGTTATTTTTATAGTCTCGTTTGCAACTGCGATATTATTCATATTTTCACTCCTTGCTCCTGATATCAATAACGTTGTATTCGGATACAGTTCCCGTCTTGAAAGGGATAGCCCAGCCTGAAATTCCGGAGGTAACGATAAAATCGGTATTGCTGCGCTTTGTATATCCGTATACGAAGTCATTGGCGCCTATCCACAGACCAACATATCCTGAGGGCCATATATGGCCGCCGTGAGTATGTCCCGAGTAGACAAGGTCAACATTTGCAGCTGCTTCGTTGTCGTAGTCGTTGGGCTGGTGGTCAAGTACAAGAGTATACGCAGATGATGGTATATTCTTTGTGAGCTCGCTTATATTCTTGCGGGTCTCGTCATGCTTGTCCTTTCTTCCGACTATTGCGAAGTTATTCGTGACCATAACGGTTTCGTCCTCAAGGACTGTAACGTTGTTGTTTTCAAGCTCAGAATACAGCTCCTCTATAGTGAAATCGCGGCTGTCTGGCATATAACCATTGTCGTGATTGCCGCTTACGAAGTATACACCGTAGGTGGTATGCAGCTTTCCGAGCGCCTCGCAGGCTTTGACCATATCGCTGCGGTTGGAGTCATCGTCCACGAAATCTCCTGCGATAACGACTATATCAGGATTCTCAGCCTGTATTCTTTCTATTTGCCGTGACATACCGTCGCCGTCGAGAGTAATGCCTATATGAGAGTCCGCAAAGCCGACCACCCTTATACTTCCGCCGTCTATGGCTTTATCTGTATTTAGCGTATAGGGTGTAACTATGACATTATGGGCGTTATGCCAGCCTATGAACAGGTACACGGCTGTGAATACCAGTACGCATACGCCCTCGATATTGAAACGGCGTTCCTTTTTCAGCACCTTTCGCATGGTGAACGCGATAAGGTCGGCTATGAGCCAGAATATAATGAGGTGAAGCAATGTCACAATGACGCTGTAGAAGTTTATAAAGCCGAGACAGGCTATGCCGCCCAGAGGCAGAAGGCTTACCAGCCATGACAGAAGCTTGTGCTTTTTTCCAAGCTTTTCTATGAAGCTGAATCGGTGGAAACGCGTCACAAGGTAGACGGTTCCTGCAATAGACATTAGCAGAAGTATCAGAAAAAGTAAGAGCCAGTTCATATGTTTCCCCCTGAGATATGGCTGTGCATCATATCATTTTGTTATTTCATGTCTTTTAATTACTATATCAGTTTTGACGTGAATTGTCAAGCTATGGGTACAAAAACAGCTTTTTTGTTGCAAATAGTCTTTTATGCGGTATATATGGTTGAAATATGGGCAGTTATGTGATATAATATGTGTAACATTTTAAGGTCTGATGCTTGATTTTGGTCAGACAAAGGGGGGCGGCTGATGAACAGAACAATTGGAAAATTCAGGATATCTTCGGCAGAAATAGCAGAAAAAATGGGAGCAGGCTGGAACTACGGAAACACACTCGAAGCAAATTTCGGCGGCAGGCCCGATGAAACGGTGTGGGGCAATCCTAAAGCTTCACAGGAAATGGTGGACGCAGTTGCTGACGCAGGCTTTGAAACGGTTAGGATACCCATATCCTACCTCGATATGATAGATGACAGCAACGGTTTCAAGATTAACGAGGAATGGCTCGAACGCATTGCGGAGGTAGTGGATTACTGCTACAACCGCGGAATGTTCGTTATTATAAATATGCACGGCGACGGTTATCACACCATAAAGGGAGGCTGGCTCCTCTGCGACAGCGAGGATCAGGGCTACGTAAAGACTAAATTTGCAGCTGTATGGCGTCAGGTGGCTCTTCGCTTTGCGGATCACGACGAGCACCTTATATTTGAGTGCATGAACGAGGTCTTTGACGGTGTATACCACGATCCCGTTCCTGAGTACTATGAGAATATAAACGACTATGATCAGATATTCGTTGATACGGTAAGAAGTGCCGGAGGCTGCAATACGCACCGTTGGCTGCTCGTTGCGGGCTGGAACACGGATATCAAGTATACCTGCGGCAATTACGGTTTCAGATTTCCCGAGGACAAGGGAAATACCGCCGACGAAGGCAGGCTAATGCTCTCGGTTCACTGCTATGATCCGTGGGAGTACTGCGGCGATGATATGAAAAAGATATTCCTTTGGGGCGAAAAGGGTCAGGAAATAATAAAAATGACCAATATAGACCCGATCTATGACGCAAACTGGGGCGAGGAGGAGCACATCAAGGCTCAGCTCTCAATGCTCAGGGAGCGTTATGTGGACAAGGGCATACCTGTTGTTATAGGCGAGTTCGGATGTATAGACAAGACCTTTGAACATTCCGTGCTTCCAGACAGGATAGCCGAGAACCGTGCTTATTACGACGGATTTTTAGCGGGTACGGCGGCTCAGAACGGAATAACTCCCGTTTACTGGGACAACGGCTACAACGGACCCAACGGCTTCGGACTTTTCGACCGCCGCAAGCTGACACAGACGCAGCCCGAGCTTATCGAGGCTATAGTCTGCGGCGTCAAGAACAAGGACCCCATGTCGGGCAGGAGCGCATATATAGACAGATACACAGGCTGACAGCAAGGGCGTGATATTTTATATCACGCCCTTTTTTATGTATTATCAGTTTATTTTGTCTATTATCACATTGGCGAATTCGTAGCCTACGGGGGAATGATAGTTGGGGAGCCCGCCGTTTAAATGTTCGGGATCAGGCTTTGGTGTTACATCTGCTGTAAAGCTCAGTATAGGATGATGGTCTGCGTCATCAGAATAAATGATACCGTGTACAGTGAAGCTGTAATTGTAATTGTGCTTGATAATGTCCATATCACTGAATGTTATTATTTGGGTATTGACGCCGTATTCGGGAGCAATATTCTCAAAGTAGTATTGTACTGCCGCTTCAGCGTTCAGCTCAACATTTCCGTTGTCCAGGATATCGCTTATCTTCCAGCTGCCGTCTTCAATCTCAAAATTGATTATAAGCGGATTGCCTACCTTTGAAGGAGAGGCGTTGCATACAGGATTGAACAGTGCGCATCTCATTGCTGTAAAGCTGTTGTCTCCGTCTTCGGTGATCACGGGCGCATCGCTGTAGTTAGGTTCGTCAAAAATTGGATAATCAGTGCGGATGTACAGGCTTCCGTTATAGGTGATAAAATTTTCTGTATGCCAGTCAAAGCTTTCCATATCTATATCGTCGCCGTCCTTGTACTGACTGAAATCAAGAGACAGGTATCCCTCTGAGGGAGGAAGATTAACTCCGTATTTGGAGTTAGGGGAATAGTCGTTGCCGCCTTTTTCTTCAAGAGCATTGAAGTAATCCTCGGTGCATATTTCTCTGAAAGCGTTGAGAAAGTCCTCTTTGGTCCGTAATCCCGGTTCTGTGACCCTTGCAAAGTGCGACCAGCCCGGGCCGTATTGCTCCGGATCACTAAAGGTATAAATATTAAAAGTGAGGGTATCGTCAGGGTCGTATGCAATATTACCGTTGAGCTTGTTTGCAAGGTCTGCAAATCTGTCCGTAAGGTCAAGAGCAATAGCCTCATGGCTGTCCTCCTCGAATACGACAGCTTCTGTTGATTCTTCTGCAGCCGCTTCTGTGGTGGTTTCTGTGGTTTCCTCCACAGCGGTGGTCTCTTCTGTGATGATAGTAGTCTCTGCGGGAACTTCGTCTGCGGGACCTGCTGCCCTGTTTCTGCTCATAAGCATAACGCTTCCTGAGATACCGCCTACGGTAAGAACTGCTGCGGCAGCAATGCTTGCATACTTGTACCATGCGGGGCGCTTGTACTGTTCAACTCCGCTTACAACTGTTTCGTCGCTGTTGATAAAATCTGTGTCAGTGCTGTTTTCTGTACTATACTTTCTTTCGCTCATAGCAAATATTCTCTCCTTCTCTTCATCTGTGAGTACGGGGAATTCCTGAGCGATCTTGTCTATATCCATATCCGCCAGCTCCTTGAAAAGATCATTTTTCTTCATATCAATCCCTCCCTGCCTATGCCTGCTTCGGCGAGCAGCACCTTGAGCTTCTGCTTTGCGCGGCTGCTGCGCTTCTGGACGGCTGCAGCTGTCATTGAAATGCTTTTTGATATTTCCTTAGCAGTCCGGTTGTAATAGTATTGCTGTATTATTATGGTCGAATCGGGTTCGCCAAGCTCCTTGATCTTTTTTAATATGATACGGGACTGTTCTTTTTTCTCTGCATTTTCCACAAGTCTCTCATCAGAGCCGTATTCCGTTTCGTTGTCATCGTCTATGGAAACGCTCCGGAAGTTTTTAAGTGTGAGTCTGCGGTAAGCGTCTATTGCAGTATTTCGTGATATCGCGCCGATAAAGCCCTTAATATCCCCTGAAAAGGCAGTGTTTTGATCGAGCCGCTTATATATCTTCATAAAAACATCGCTGACGCAGTCCTCTATATCTTCGCGTGAACCGCAGCTTCTGAGAACGTTTATAACAATGGCATAAACATAATTACAGTAATTATCAAAGATCGCTCTGTGACATTTTTGTACTGATTCTGCCATAAGCAGACGCAGTTCGGTTTCTGTCATGAGAAATTCCTCCTTATTGAATGCATTCGTAAGTATAGTCGAAACAGATCAAGGATTTCAGACATATTATTCTAACATTTTTTTCGTAAAATCGCAACCTCTTTGATAAACAGAAAAAAATTATTGAAAAACGATAATTTTCTATTGACAAATGATATTTTGTGTGCTATACTGTAGTTACAGTAAAACAACGAAAGGGAGAGCGGACTATGTGGAACAAGGATAAATCACTTATTCTTTCGCGTATTCTTACGCTTGCTGCGGCTATGGCGGCAGTAATAATCGCTTTTTTCATACCTGCCATAGCAGAGTGGTATGAATTCGAGATGTCGGTGGAGGCGAACAGTATTTTTGACAGGAGCAGCATGTTCGTGCCTATGTGCATTACCCTGTACATATGCGATGTCCTTGCACTTGCGGCACTGTGGAACCTTCATGTGCTCCTCAGAAATATCAGCAGGGATCAGGTGTTCATACAGAAGAATACCAATTGCCTGCGCAGGATATCATGGATATGCATGGGTGTGGGAGCTGCTATGATGATATTCGGACTGTGGAGCTCGATATTCGTATTTTTCGGTATGTGCGGACTGATGTTCGGACTTATCATGCGCGTGCTGAAAAATGTGTTTGAAAAGGCAGTAGAAATAAAGTCGGAAAACGACTTTACCATATAACGGAGGTGTTTTCCATGCCGATTATAGTAAATCTTGACGTTATGATGGCAAAGCGGAAGATGTCCTCGCAGGAGCTTGCAGAAAGAGTGGGCATTACCACCGCAAATCTTTCAATACTTAAAACAGGCAAGGCAAAGGCAGTACGCTTCTCTACCCTTGAAAAGATATGCGATGAGCTGGACTGTCAGCCGGGAGATATTCTGGAGTATCAGAGAGAGTGAGATGTGAAGCATGAAGGCTGTATGCAAGGTTTTAAAGCTCATCGTGGCTGTGATATTTTTATACGGGATATTCATCGTGGGTTATGCATTAATAAAGGCGGTGCATTATGAAAAGAATGAGCCTGTTATAACTGTGAAAGAGCAGGTCTTTTCGGCAGATTCCGAAATAAAATGCAGTGATATTGCAGAGTTTGAGAACTGTACTTCATCGGAGATAATATCTGCTTCATGGGGCAGCGGCGACTATACAGACCTTGCAATACTGAGCGACGGGAGCTCGGTCATCGTAGGCAGAAGAACAGGGCTTCTTACTGTGAAGATACGTGCGCAGGGTGAATACGAAGGCATTGAGCGTGAGATACAGCTTACAATAGAATAGGGCTGAAATAAATACGGGGTAAAGTATTTCTGCACATCGTGGCAAGCTGTAAACATAGTATACAGATATTTATAATAGGTCTTTGAGGAGGGATCAGTATGAAAAAAACAGCAGCAGGTAAGGTACATGAGCTCAGGTATACATACAGCATCGACATGGCACTGTGCGTGTTAAATTTCCTTATATGCTCCGTGCTTTGCGCGGGAGGCAGCGAATGGCTGAATATCGCAGGAGTTATCGCGCTGCTTGCGGCGATGATACCGATAGGCTTCAAGAGGCTCTATTACAAGGACGAAGTCAATCCGAGGAGCGTCGAAGCAGTAATGGCAGTGTTAAGAGCTGTGCAGACTGTGCTTATTCTGTACGGTATCGATTATTTTCTCATAGCAGGTGCCTGATATGAACGAAACTGACGGGCATGAATAAACTTACGGCTTTGAACGGCAATTAATGATTTTGGAGGACAAGAAAATGGATAATAACATCTGTGACGGCATGCAGAATGCCGTATATATGCAAAAGGCGGCAAAGGTGAAGGAAAAGCCCGAATACTCAAGGGCAGAGGTGATAATGTCGGCAGTATCGTTTTTGGCGGCCTTCTGTATCGTCAGATATGCCATGTACAATGCAATGGGCTTCATCACCACGGGAGTTTTCATCGGGATAATTACCGCGGCAATAATTTATATGAAGGTCAGAGGCTGCACCTTTACGGCTTTCAATAAGCTTACGGCGGCTGTACTGTATGTTTTCTGCTTTGTTTTTTCAATCACCGCAAACGACTTTATAAAGGAGCTTGCAGCCCTGTTCATATTCGGTGCGGGAGCGTACATGATATACTCGGTCTCAGCAGGCAGCAGGGGCGTTGAACGCTATCTGCCATTTGCGATGTGCAAGGCCATATTTGAGTATCCATTCTCACACTTCGGAAAGCAGGCTGCCATAACTCAGGATCACATTTCCAAATCAAAGGCGGGCTCGAATGCAAAGCTCATCATCATAGGACTGCTTCTTACCGTACCTCTTACAGCTGTGGTCGCAGGTCTGCTTATGTCGGCGGACGACGGCTTTTTCGATATGCTCAGCGATGTGTTTTACAGAATATTCGATGAGGGCATATGGAATGTCATATTCCAGCTTGCAATAGCTGTACCCGTTTCCATGTATTTCTTCGGCATGATGTATGCAAACACTCACCGCGGAAAAATAAATCCCCTTGACGAGCAGGACTGCCTGAAAAAGCTTTTCGGCATGCGTTTTGTCAGCAACCTTATAATGTATACCGCTGTTACTCCTATATGCATACTCTACGTGATGTTCTTCTTTTCTCAGGCAGGCTACTTCCTGTCTGCATTCGGCAATGATCTCCCCGAGGGCTTTACCTATGCAGACTATGCAAGACAGGGGTTCTTTGAGCTTTGTGCAGTTGCTGTGATAAACCTTATCGTACTTTGCATGATTAGTCTTTTCTCAAAGAAGGCAGGCAAGGAAAAGCCTTTTGCACTCAAACTCTACAGCATAGTCCTCAGCGTGTTCACTATAATACTCATAGCCACTGCAATGAGCAAGATGGTTATGTACATCAATAACTACGGTCTCACAGAGCTGAGACTGTACACGAGCTGGTTCATGGTGCTTCTTGCAATAGTATTCGTTCTTATTATAATAAAGCAGTTCCGCTTTGATATGAAGTTTTCATCGTATTTCGCAGCAGTTTTCACCGTAATGCTCGGACTGCTCTGCTTCTCGCGCCCTGAAGCTCTGATTGCAAGGTACAATATAGAGATGTACAGGTCCGGACAGCTTGAGGAGCTTGACAAGGACGCTATTCTCAGAATGTCCGACGACGGACTTCTTGCCGCATTCAATGAGGGAGCAATTTCCGTCGGAGAGATTAACAGGAGCAAGGAAAGGATATACCGCCACAGCTTTACAGGCTGTGCTGAAAGCTATAATATTTCTTCGGTGATACTTGACAGCAAGACAGAATAAGAACACCCCCTGTGTACTCAGTGCGGACGCAGGGGGCATTTTAAAGGGCGTGATTTTCATCACGCCCTGTTTTTACTTATTACTTTTCCTCAGCAGGCTTCTTAACGCCTGTAACATCGGAAATATCCACTTTTTCGGTCTGTTCTGCCTTGACAAGCACGTTATTGATATCGCCAACAAGACTGATGATATCGTTTATGGACTTGTTGATGGTCTCGGAGCTCTCGTTTGTGATGGTAACGTTATCGTCGAGAGCGCTGAATGCGCTGATAGTAGTCTCGAGGATAGATGTGAGCTGCGATACGCTGTCTGCGTCCATTGTTGAGTTGTCATTACAGAATGAAACTACATTTTCAAGCAGATCCTTAACGACTGCTGCTCTCTCGCTGGTTGCAGATGTTGATTCGCCGATGTTCTGCATATTCTCCGTGATGTTGGAAACATTTTCCTTGAGCTTTTCGGAGAGTGCGAGAACCTCCTCGGTTATTTCGGCAAGCTGCTCGTTCTGTCTGTTGAGGGCAGAGTGTCTTGCGATAAGCACCGACTTGGCGTGTACGATACAGTTATCGGGAGTATTGAGACCTCTGTATATAGCTGTAGCCATATC
>DBXO01000046.1:27766-27900 GCA_002309635.1 Ruminococcus flavefaciens
TTGTAGCCGCAGGCGTGGCAGTCATAGCTGCGGTCCTCCTCGGTATGCATGCCCATTTTCTCAAATATAGGAGCAAGCTGAGCTACATTCGGAACTGGTGTGGGCATCGAGGGCTTGTAGTTTCTGAGGAAGTC
>DBXO01000046.1:27915-83542 GCA_002309635.1 Ruminococcus flavefaciens
TGTCATCGCCTCGTCCCATGATACCTGTAGACTTACGGCGGCTCTTGGCTTCGATCTCGATAGCTCTTGTTGTAGCCATAGCGTCGAAAACGGTCTGCTTTGTGCCTGAAGCGGGTCCGATATTGCAGCCGAACTCACATGAGAGCACGTCGAATACCTTAGGATGCTTGGATTCGGGCATTTTTCCGTACATGTCGATTTCGGCAAATACCTTGTGTACGCCCTCTGAATTTGTGATATTTATTTCGGGGTCATTCATCCAGATATTGTCTCTGAGGCCGCCAGGACGTGAGAAGATAGAGCCCATCTGACCCTGTGTATCGTCGAACTTGTATTCAAAGTTCTCTGAGGTGTCTATAGGAATGATAATATCGTTTCTCTCGAAATATTCAAGAAGCTTCTTTATTGTAACGTTGTACTTTACGAGACCTGTGTCCTTGGCTTCATAGGCTTCGGCAATACAGGGAGAAATAACAGCGATAGGGTTATTTCTGCGGAGATACTTCTGTATGTATATAGCGCTGCATGCGATAGGGCTGTGTATAGGTGAAAGGTTCTGGAGAAGCTTAGGCTGGTAGGTCTCGATATACTTTACTATAGCGGGACACTGCTGTGTGATGATGTTGCCTATCTTATCCTGACCGAGAGTTCTTACGTGAGCCCATGTGCAGATATCAGCACCGAGGGATACGTCGAATATGGTACATCCCTGCTTCTTGAACCAGTCGAGAACCCCTTTCCACTTTGTCGGGAGAATGGTCTTGATAGCGGGAGAAGCCATGATTATTATCTTTTCCTTTAGAAGATCCGTGATACATTCATCGGTATCGTCAACGTAATCTCTTGCGCCGTGATTGCACTTCTTAACGCACTCGCCGCAGCCGATACACTTGGCAGGGTTTACCATGGTTATGAAGCGTCCGTCCTCAAGCTGTTTGGTCATATTAGCTTCGGGTGCGGGACATTCTCTTACGCAAGCGTTGCATCCTACACATTTTTCTGGTTTTACAATGATCAATTCACTCATGATTATAAAAACTCCTTATGACATTCAAGAAACTTATTTTTCTTTATTTTTTTCCGATCGAATTAGCCTTTGCCGCAAGAGCTGCAAGGTCTATCTTGCCGCCCTTCTTTTCGCCGCCCTCAGGCTTATCGGAATTATTCTTTTGTTCCGTTTCTTCTGTGTTATGTTGTTCGTCCTTATCGGCGTCGTCTTTTTTGCCGCCTATTGATTCAGCCATTTGCTTGAGCTTGTCGAGCTCCTCCTGCTGTTTGCGCTTATCGTCCTCGTTTTTGATCTTTTCCGAAAGGGACATAGGTCTTTCGGGTATCTCGGGTTCGATATTCTCGGGTATCTTGAATACGGGAACTCCGCCTTCCTTAAGAGACATCTCGGTCTTGTTGAGGCACTCGTCGGCTTCGATAAGTCTGCTGATGCCATCCTTGCGGAAGCCCTCGAGAGAATCTCTTACGAGACTCATATGTCTTTTCAGGGTATTTACGTTTTCCAGGATAGAGGCTCTGAGGTTGTTTGAGGCGACGTTCATCTGCTCAGCCTGATTCCTGGCTTCTGCTATTTTTTCGGCAGCAGTTCTCTCGGCCTCGAATATTATCTGCTCAGCTTCTACGTTAGCCTCTGCAACTATATTTTCTGCAAGCTTTTTGGTCTTGAATTCTATCTCAGCTGCCTTTGATTTTGCAGTACCCTCCAGCATTGATGAAGATTTCTGCGCTTCGATGAAGACGTTGCTGAGAGCCATTGCCTCGTCCTGTGCCATAAGAGCGGCACACTTTGACTCTGTAGCCTTCAGTTTGTCCTGAAGCTCGGACATTTCGTTCTTAAGCTTCTTGATTTCTTCCTGTAAGCTGTTGTTTTCGTCGTCTGTAGCTTTAAGTTTAAGGTTAAGGGTATTGTTCTGGACCTGAACCTGTGTGAGCTTTGCACGCTCCTCCGAAAGGACTGATTCAAGCGCCTTCTCAGGATCAGTGCCCTTTCTGTAAGCCTCCAGCTGAAGCTTGGTTTCTCTCAGTTCGTTCCTCAGGTCGTGTACCTGTTCATTAAGAAACTCGATCCTTCTTACAACGGCTTCCTTTTCATAGCCGCCAAAGGTCACTGTTTTGATAAATCTTGGTTCAGCCATCTTTATATCCTCCTTATAACAACCTAACCGTGTGAACGGTCCCCCCAATAAAATAGAAGTAATCTTTTTTACCGAGTATTGATACATAATTATTATACACCATAAATGGCATATAGTCAATAAAAAAACTGCACAAAAAACAGGGCGGTTTTATGTAAAGCGCCCAATCTGTTTATGCAGCCATGTCATATTTCGCTTTTACCAATCATTTTCGTTGTCAGCGATCAGTTTTTTTACTTCCTCGTTGTCATAAAGTCCGAGATCGAACAGGCGGTCTGCCTGTTTGCTGGTGATCTTTCCCTGATCCGTGAACACGAACTGTCCGTGGTGCTGTTCGGTGCCGTTCCATGAGTCTATGACCTGTAACCATCCCTGTCTGTCAAGCTCTGTTTCGGGGTATTTTGAATCGGGGTAGAACTTCTCCACTATCATTTTAGCACATTTGCTGTGGTTTGTGAATGCGCATGAGTAGGTATCGCCGTCGGGAGATATCCAGCCGAGCTTGAAATCAGGCGAATTCTTGTCGAACATTTCCTCGAGAGAGAGGGGCTGTTCCTTGTCGGATTCTATTATCCTGAGAAAGCCGTAATCGTTTTCCCTGAAATGGTAGTAGCCGCCTCTGCCGTCGAAGACTACGGGCAGCTGTTCCTCGGAGATGATATCTTCATAGCCTGTGCCCTCAAGAGCGGCAAGGCTGTCGACATAGAGATAGCAGTAGGAGCCTGTTGCGGATTTGTACACAGCGTACTTCTTTTTCTTTATCTTTGTCTTTTTCTTTTTCACTCCGTTCACCTACCTTTTTACTCATGTATGTATATTTTATCATAGTTTCTACGCAATGTCAATTATAAACTTGATATTTCTGCAATTTGCCATAAAAACAGGCGGCTGTCAGTGCTGACAGCCGCCACATTTTCTATAATATCACATTATATTACATATTCATGACATTATTTATCATATTACCGCCGTTCATCTTAGCGTTTCTCATAGCTGTATCGAGCTTAACGAGCAGCGAGTTTACGTTGATACAATCACCGGGGAGGTAATGGTAAACAGCACCCGAGCAAGGAAGCTGAACGTTGAGGTTCAGTACCTCGTAAGGACTGCTCATTACACGCTGGATATTCTGAGCGATACCCGAAGCCTGGCTTTCTGAGATATTCTTATTGAATACGAAGCAGAACTCATTACCTGTGATGTTGTAGATCTCGGCAACGTCGCCGAACTCTTCCTTGAGCTTTTCAGCAACAGCAGCGAGGTACTCGTCGCCGAAGTCGTAGCCGTAGGTATCGTTGATGCTTCTGAAGTTATCCATATCGAATACTGCGATCTGGAATCTGCCTGATTCAAGTCTTTCGCTGATATCGTTATCGAGAGCGTAACGGTTCTTCATACCTGTAAGAACGTTTGTTACAGCGAGGTCGCTGGCCTTCTGACGTGTATTCTTGAGCTTAGCGTCAACCTCTGCAAGACGCATCTCACGCTCTTCGAGTTCTGCGTTAGCCTTCTTTGCTCTGCGGGCAAAGAGCCAGATAGCGAACTCTGAGAGAACAGCGATGAGGAACATGAGTCCCATGAGGACATAAGCTCTGATAGAGTTTTGTCTTGAGAGCTTTCCGACCTCTGAGTTAACGATGCTGATAGTAGCTGTGAGCATCTGCTCGGCAGTTACCTGAAGAGGATAGAGCTCCTGCTTCAGAGTCTCGGTCATTGTGGAGGCGTTGCCTTCCTCGAGCTGATTGGTACCGAGAGACTCAAGTCTTACTCTGAATGTGTCGATAATGGACTTAGCGTAGTTGTATCTGTTCATTACCGTTTCGGAAAGGCCAAGGCTTTCAAACATCTTTTCGGATGCTATGATATTTCCGTAGATACGCTCCGTATCGGAAACGACCTCAAGAGGATTATCATACAGGTTGGCGGCAAGACCGATAGCATTCGTACTAACACGGGCAAGCTCGCCGTTGATGCTGTTGATAGCTCTGTTAGCTGTTGAAGTCTTACTGCTGAGCTCGGAATTGTTCGTATAGATGTTCCATACGAGGATAGAGTTCAGAACGTACATGAGCGCAACAAGGATCGCTGCGAATACGAATCCGCTCGAGGCGCCTTTTTTCTTATTTTTTGCCATAAATCCGCACCTCCACTAATTAGTTATCTGCGCCCGACTCTTTGCCCTGGAAGATACTTCCTGAAGCCGGGTCAAGAACGAGCTTGATGAATTCGTCGTTCATATTGTCAGCCTTTACGAACGATACACCAAGGTTAAGGTGGTGAACTATCTCATCGCCGGGGATAGCGCTTGTTGCAAACTTAACGCCAACGTATCCCATAACGTACGGGTTCTGTACAACAGTGCCGTAGAGGACGCCGTTCTTGATATTACTGATGATCTCGTCGTCTGAGTTGAAGCCTACAGCGAATACCTTGCCCGAGAGACCGAGCTCGTTGATAGCGTCGCATATGCCGAGGGTCATATTTGTGTTTGTGCCGAATATAATAGACATATCGCTGTTTGCCTGAAGCATCTTTATAGCCTGTTCCTTGGCTTCCTTACGCTTTGAGCAGGGCTCGCCCTGAATAAAGCTCTTCATGATGCTCTGACGGATACGATCGTCGGCTGAATCCTTTTCCTTCTGCTTTTCGATAGCCTCGAGCTCTTCCTCTGTGAGCTCCGGAGCCTCGCCCTGCTCGCCGTTTGCAGCGTCTTCGGGAGCACCGAAACCTGCGCCGTCAGCGCCTGAGCCGTCGGGAGCACCGCCCCATTCGCCACCTGCGCCATCGCCGCCCATTGCAGCAGCGCCGCCCATGAGGATAGCCATCATGTTGAGCTCAGGGAATTCAACATCCATTTCTCTGCCGAGAGATCTCTTGAGAGTATCCGTAAAGCCGAGTACTCGCATATCCGAGGTCGAAGCTGTGCTTCCGATGATACCGATCTTGTTGATATCTGCGACCTTCTTGCCCTTTGATACCCAGCCCTTTACTGCATTTCTTGCAGCGGAAACACCGCCGTCGAAGTCAGACGAGTTTACAAGGGACAGAGTGAGAGGATTGCTGGGATCGGGTGACTGGACATCAGAGTTGATAGCGATGACCTTGATACCCTTATCAACTGCCTCCTGAAGAGCGGAATTAAGATCTGTTGTGCTGTTAGGTGCGATTACGATCGCATTGACATTGTCTCTGATTGCGTTTTTTATACTTTCTACCTGTGAAGCGTAGTCGTTATCGCCCTCGGCAACGCTGTAGATTATCTCGAATCCGAGCTCTCTTCCTGCATCCTCGGCACCCATTCTTACGTCATCCCAGAATGAGATAGGCTGCTTTGCGATAACTGCGATCTTGCCGCCGCGCACCACGCCTGCCGGCGGTCCTCCCTGTGGTCCACAACCGCCGCTCAGAAGCATTGCAGCAGCCAGCGTACAAGCAGCGACGGTTCTGAAAACGCCATTTTTCTTGTTTCTGTTCATTATACGAACCTCCTTTGATCAATTAGACCTGATTTACAACCGCCGGATATCTGCAAACGTTAGCTTTTTTCCTGTCTCGCTGACCGTAAGCCTGCGGCATTACCCCTTTTCAAGTCCACTATTGATATCCATAACTCATTTTAACACATTTCTTTAAGAATTTCAACAACTTTTTGTAAATCAGTAGTCTGCGTGATAAACAAAATTAATCAAAAAAATCTATGCATTTTAATCAATTTTATACCTGTGGTTTAATATAAAATTAAGTATACAAAAAATGGTTCTACCAATGCTGCCGCTGATAATTTTTGCCGATATTACGCTCTGTAATGAACTTAAAAAATTTGCACAAATACAGCCGATGTTTTTTGTAAAAGATAATTCAATTTTGTATAAGACCCCTTTTTTCCCTTGACATGAATATAGAAAAGTGTTATACTAATCGTGATAACAATATAAATACGCAAATGTTTTAATTGCGCTGCTATATTTTTATGTCAGGAGGAGAAATCATGCAATGCGAAAAATGCAACGCACCACTTGACCCGAAGCTGGCTGCCTGCCCTCAATGCGGTGCCCCGGTCCCGCAGAATATCGAGGGATTCGAGAATACCATGGAATTCCAGCATGAGCTTCGTGCAATCGTAGTAAACGACGGTACACGCGCTGTTGCCAATCAAGACAGATTCATAGGTCTTCTGAGCGACCATATCCCTGATTATGACAAGGAGCGCCGTCTTCTTATTAATATGTACAAAATGGGTATCCTCAAGATACTTCTTGAGGACAAGAACCACGAGATATCGATAATGAAAGCCAAGAGCTTCATGCTCGGTGATCTCTTCCTCTCAGAAAGCGCTTCCGAATTCGTTGTGGCCTGCTATACCTACCTTCTCGGCTGGCCCTATGAATCACACCTCAAGGTGCTCCCCGAGGGTGAGGACGGCGAGAGCAAAAAGGAAGAAAACACCAAGAAGAGATCAGTCGATATCAACGAGATGGTATTCATGCCGCGTAACGCTCTGAGATACAGGCTCAGCGGAAATATCGTCATTCCCGACGGCTATACGAAGCTTGAAGCATTCTGCTTCGATAAGTTCGGTTCACTCAGGACTATCAAGCTGCCTTCAACGCTGCTCGCTATCGGAGAATACGCTTTCTCCTCGTGTAAACGACTGAGAGGCCTTGAGCTCCCCGAAGGACTCAGGATAATCAAGCAGGGCGCTTTCAGCCAGTGCTCAAACCTCGTGGTAGTAAAGATCCCCGACGGTGTCCTTGAGATCGAGGACAGCACGTTCTCTTTCTGTACAAGCCTTGAAGTTATAGAGATACCGCCAAGTGTCAGCAGTATAGGTGCAGAGGCGTTTTCAGGCTGTGATAAGCTGAGAAAGCTCTTCCTCCCCGAAAGCATAAAGTTCATCGACGCGAATGCTTTTTCATACTGCCCCAACTTAGTGATATACTGTATAGAAAATTCATACGTTCATAAATACTGTTTAGCCACTGGAATAAGGTTCGTCCTCGTGACCTCGGCTGAAGAATATGAGCTTGACTAAGTAGGAAAGGATGAGATCATATGATAGAGCTTGAAATAGGTCAGGAGGTCGAGATGGAATTCGGCGGCAAAGCTAAGGTGCTGAGCGTCATCGGCAGCGGCGGTCAGGGTATTGTTTACCTGGTCCGCTTCAACGGTCAGAAATGGGCGCTCAAATGGTACGACATCAATAAGATGAGCAAGCCTGCCGCATTCCGCAAGAATCTCCAGAATAACATAAACGACGGCCCCCCCAGCAATAAGTTCCTCTGGCCGAAATACCTTACCAAGGAAGCGGAGGACGGTACCTTCGGATATATCATGGAGCTCAAGCCCGAGGGCTTTGACTCATTCGTGGATATCCTGAATACCTACAAGCTGGAGATCGACCCGCTTACGGGACGCGGTGTGAAACGTCCCGTCAAATTCAACACGCTTAGTGCAATGGTGACATGCGTCATCAATATAGTAAATGCTTTCAGACAGCTCCACCGTGCAGGTAAGAGCTATCAGGACCTTAACGACGGAGGCTTCTTCATAAATGTCAATACAGGAGCCGTCCTCGTCTGCGACTGTGATAACATCGCCCCTGACGGAAGCAACTTCGGTATCGGCGGTAAGCCCGGATATATGGCCCCCGAGGTCGTAAGAGGCATCGCCAAGCCGAACGTTCAGACAGATAAGTATTCTCTTGCGGTAGTCCTCTTCAAGCTCCTCTTCAGAGGAGACCCGATGGAGGGCGAAAAGGTCGTAAAGGACGTTTGTCTTACAGAGTCATCTGAGCTCAAGCATTACGGTCAGAACGCAGTATTCGTTTATGACCCCAACGATGATTCAAACCGCCCGGTAAGAGGAATCCATGACAACATCATCAAATTCTGGAGGATCTACCCCGATTATATAAAGGACGCTTTCATACGTTCATTTACTACTGGCGTTTCGGATCCTACAAAGCGTATCATCGAGAACGAATGGCAAAAGCTGTTCATACGCCTCAGATCGGAAATAATACAGTGCGGCTGCGGAAGAACGAATTTCAGCTCAATGTTCATCCAGCATAACGAAAAGACCTTCAAGTGTCCGAAATGCGGAATGGAATTCGTCACCATCGGTTTCAGCAACCGCGATTACCGCACCCCTCTCTATCTCGGATGCAAGTTCTATACCTGCGAGATAGTTCCCGAATCCGATGACTTTACGTCTGTTGCAGGCGAGCTTGTGGAGAACAAGGTCAAGCAGGGCGTCCTCGGAATCAAGAACTGCTCCGACAGACAGTGGAAAGCAAAAATGCCTGACGGAGTATTCTACGATATCGCTCCCGGAAAGGGCTTCCCTGTATGGCAGGGGCTCGAGATCGATTTCGGTGAAGTAAAAGCACAGATCTAATCTGCTAAGCCAAAGCAGTAATACTGAAAGGATGTATGTAAATTATGAGCAATGAACGTTTTACAGAACCCGAAGCAAATGAGAACATGAATGTTACTCCTTCGGATGAATTGAATAACAATGTATCTGTATCTTCAGCTCCTGAAACAGACGACAGCATTCTCGATTTTGACGATGATCCCCTTAGCGCTACAAGCGTTTCAAAGAAGAGCCTTGTAGTATTCTTCCTGATAGATACCTCGGGAAGTATGAAAGGTAAGAAGATGGGCGAGCTCAATACAGTTATGGAAGAGCTTATCCCCGAGATACGCAGAGTCGGCGAGGCTGATACAGATGTAAAGGTCGCTGTACTTACCTTCTCTACGGAAGTAAGATGGATGTACGCTAATCCTATCCCGATAGAAGACTTTGAGTGGGCAAGACTCCGCGCAAGCGGCGTTACCAGCATGGGCGCAGCTTTCAAGGAGCTCAACCACAGAATGTCAAGAAACAGTTTCCTTAATTCGCCTTCACTCTCATTCGCTCCCGTAATATTCCTTATGACAGACGGATATCCTTCCGATGATTATAAGGAGGGACTCAGAGAGCTCCAGACGAACAGCTGGTACAAGTTCGGCCTCAAGGCTGCACTCGGTATCGGTCAGGAGGCAAACGATAATATCCTTGCCGAGTTCACAGGCTCAAAGGATACAGTCGTTCATGCATACTCGGGCGGTCAGCTGGCTCAGATGATCAAGATCATCGCTGTAACATCAGCTCAGATCGGCAGTAAGAGTATGACACTTTCTGATGACACAGGTCAGGAGCTCGGTGAGGAAAATGTTTTTGCTGCAAAGCAGAAGCTCCTCGGTCAGCAGATCCAGGAACTTGTAAACACAAACAACGACGGAGACGATGTACCATTCGATACAGGCTGGTAATAAGCTATCAGAAATTAATCCTGAGGAGGACTGAAATAATATGTTCAACGGCTTCAGCCATTCGGTAATGGGCGCAAGTCATGAAAAAACAAACCTTGTTTGTCAGGACAGCTCTGCCTTTAAAGTAAGCGATCACTATGCAATCGCTGTCGTTGCCGACGGACACGGAAGCAAAAAGCACTTCAGAAGTCACCTTGGCTCCAAATTCGCCGTCGAAGCAGCTATAGAGGCTATCGACAGATTCTACGAGGACCGCGAGGCACTGGAAGCTAACCTTCCCGAAAACCACAAATTCATTCTTAAGAATATAGAAAAACAGATCATCTCAAACTGGAACGGTAAGATCGAAAAGAACCTTGCGGAAAATCCTGTGACAGAAAAGGAAAAGAGCATGTTCACGCAAGAGGAGTTCGAGGCTATACTCCCCGAATCATACTACGGCTCAACTCTTGTTGTCGCTGTTGCGGGAGAGGGCTATACCTTCGGTGTACAGATAGGTGACGGAAGCCTCGTTGCTATCTTTGAGGACGGCAAGGCTGTAATGCCTATGGAGTATAACGAGGCTGCACCTGCAAACGTAACAGCTTCCGTGTGCAATTCAAATGCAGCGGGAATGTTCAGTAGCTTCTATGTGCCGAATAAAAAGCTCATTGCTCTCTATGGTTCCACCGACGGACTTTATACCTCTTTCGGAAGCGAGTATGACTTCCTTGATTACCATACGATAATCACGAGTCAGCTTATAAATCTCGAGACGTTTAAGACAGTCATAAAAAACAATCTCAGCAAGAGATCACACTTTGGTACAGAGGACGATATATCGCTCTCATGTATCTATGACGAGGAATTTCTGAAAGAAAAGCTTGACCTCATCAATCAGCGCGTAGCTGAGAACAAGCAGTCGGCTGCCGACAGAAGATCAGCAGCTCTCAGCAAGCAGGTCGAGGTCGAATAAAAGACCTTTACAGACACAAACGCATGAACTGCGTACAATAAATAAAGAAAAGTGGTGTTTTTTATGGAAATAGGCTCATTATACAATACAGCCAAAAATTTTGCAGAAACATTAAAGCAGAAAAGGCCGGAGCTGACACAGTATGACGCTTGTCTCTGCCTTATTATCGCAGATACGGGAGATATCTTTTCAGGCGTATCGACTGTATCCATAAACGAGGGCGCAGTTGAAGATGTTTCGGCTGCAAAGATAGCAGTAATGTCTGTAGTTACTGCAAAGCACGTTATCGCAAAGCAGCTTATCGTCATCTCTCTTGACGATTACAGCTATTTCACACCCGATGACGAAGCTCTCGGTATTCTCGTAAATTCAAGTGTAGACAACAGCAGCTGTCAGGTGGTGCTTTCTCCTGACGAGGTGGTTTCCGCCGCAAGCCTTGTGCCTGCTTCGGAGGCGCCCGATTTCCTCAGCGGCTACGATGAGGCTGAGCTTGGCGCACCTGCTGAATATGCAAACAGTATAGACGTAGATTCTGCCAATCCGTTCAATAACGAGACAGGCAGTCAGGACGGCGCTCCCAACTCTCTTTATGAGCATCCTGAGGAGGCTCAGCAGCAGGGTGCGAGCGGATTCCCGAATATAAATCCCACACAGCAGCAGGGTTATCCTCAGGGTTATCCCCAGCAGGGCGGATTCCCGCAGCAGGGTTATCCTCAGCAGGGATTCCCGCAGCAGGGTTATCCTCAGCAGGGCGGATTCCCGCAGCAGGGTTATCCTCAGCAGGGATTCCCGCAGCAGGGTTATCCTCAGCAGGGCTATCCTCAGGGTTACCCCCAGCAGGGCTATCCACAGCAGGGTTATCCCCAGCAGGGCTATCCACAGCAGGGTTATCCCCAGCAGGGCGGATTCCCGCAGGGTATGAACGCCGCTCCTTACAGACAGGGCTATGCAGGTCCGTCAGTACACGGTTCTTCTGTTGTTAGAAACGGAATGTACCAGCAGTCTCAGAGCGTGAGCGTTACTCTTACCTCCAAGCCGGGCGGCGAGAGCGCTTTCAAGAAGAGACTCAACAACTTCCTTGGTGATGATGACGATTCATCAGGTTCAGAACTTTCCGGTGACGCAGGTATGTCTAAAGAAGATATGCTGAAGCAGGCAAAGGACAGGAAGAAGATCGCAAAGGCAAATCTCAACCTGAAGAAATAAGATTTGATATGGCCTGGTCATTATTCTGACAAAAAGTTCTTTATGCTTGTCAATTATTAACAAAGTTTTGGGTATTGCATTTTATGTCTTTATGTGTTATAATAGTTTTGTATCACTGCGGCAATACTTTAAACCATTACTTTGAACGAACTCTGCATATCATTTATGCAGCGGAATACATTTAGCGTTAAGGAAAGGGATAGCTATATGAATTATTTGCTCAATATTGATGAAGCGGTTGACCGAAAGTTTCTTGTAACCAAGGCTATGCGCGGTCAGGCTGAAGTCGGCACTATAATCCATGTTATGGACGCCGAACAGCAGGGACAGGCTGTTATAGTTTATTACCGTGTTACAAGGTATAATGAGAAGTTCCACGATTATCAGGACTATACAGCAAAGTTTGAAAATCTTTCTGCGTTCTGTAAGTGGTGTCAGCCTGACAACTTCATCGCTCGTAATTATGAATGCTTCAGTATAAGAGATATCCAGCACTACATAAAGGTAAAGAACAGGAATTTTACTTCGTTCTGCCTTCCTATCATTCTGATAGCAGCTATTATAATCTGGGTAGTATTGGCTCTGGTGATGTTCAAGAAGAATCTCATTATTGGAATCATCATCGGCGCTGTCCTTACACTTCTTGTACTTTTAGGAGTTGTTTATCTGCTTAAGGTTCAGAAGAAAAAGGAAAAAATGCGCCTGTACCGCAAGGTTAGTGCAGGCTGGGGCGTAGTTTTTGAATAAGCTTGCCCGTCGCAGACCGTAAAACATTATGCTTCATCACATAATAACACTTTACGCACTTTCCCTTATAACCAAGAAGTAATGCAACGCCCCTTTAAGCCTGTGCTTAAAGGGGCGTCTGAGCGTCACGGCGATGGTATGATATTTTATAATTCCGCCTGAAATAGCAAACAAGCACCGCAGATGCGGTGCTTGTTTGCTATACAATTGAATCAATCGCGGTATACAGGATCTATCTCTTCGTACCTGTCATTAGCTTTATTGCAGAAATATGCGCCTGTGGAGCCGCCAAAGCAGGTCACGCCGAAATATGTGCTTATGAATCCGTGGTTCATGTCGGGAATAAGCCCGGGAAGCTGGTCGATGAGAGCATCATAGTAAATCGTTCCCTCCAGATCCTCGCCAAGCCCGAGAGGCTCTGTGCGGAGCAGGAATATCTCCAATCCGAAGGTGCCTTTGCGTTTGAATACCTCATATTCTGTGCCGTCGGTGTTGTTGATAGTGCCGAGATAATCGGCTTCGTTCCGGCTTACAGCCTCGTCGAGGAAGCCGAGTTCGTTATAGCAGTCCGCTATATAGATGGTATCGTGGAATAACGGCTGCTTTATTCTTTCAGTGGCATATATGACAGTTCCGGCTGCAAATGAGCCCGTTCCTTCAATATGGTAGTTGTAATCAATACTTCTTAGGGAGTCTTTGGGTTCATAACTGAAGTAATTATAGCTGAACAATTTTTTGTAGAAATAAGCGGAGTCCGAATCTGTCCACTGGCCTATGAGACTGTTGTCAGCCTTTATGACGGTTTCTGTGATTCCGTCGTCATCAAAGTTCTGTCCCCATAAAAAGTCTTTTAATTCGCCCGTTTCATGTGAAACGAAATCTTCCTTGTCAATATCGGGGTCGATAACGTAGGGCAGCGTGCTGATCTTGCGTACCATGAGCTTTCTGAGCTTTATGAGGTCGTAAACGTCGATTGCGCTGTCATTGTTTATGTCATAGTTCTTGTTTGCAGGGAGAGACAGCGTTTTGCCGAGGAGGTACTTCTGGAGCACCTCGACATCGTTCTCTTCAAATACGTCGTATTCTGTACTGTAATTGCTCACATATGGCTTGTCTGAAAGCTGAAGGTCTATATACGGGAGCTTTAATTTGAGAATGCCCTTGCTGCTGCCGCTTATCTCTGCAAAAGAACTGACCTCGCAGACAGTACTGTCGCTGAGACCGTACATCTGCCATACGGCGATATGATCCTCCAGGCAGGTCTGGAATGCGCTGTTGTACTTATTCTTTTCGTCAGTTTCTGTCAGTACACTGAAAAATCTCACTGTCTTTCCGTATTCTGTATCTATATCGGTCGTTTCCTTGTAGATACGGAACTGATGAAGCGGCGAAAAGGATACGATGTTTACAAGCTCGGCGTTTTTGAGTATGGCAGGCTCACTGCATGAGTCTATTATGTAGAATTCCACATTTGGCTTGCCTATGGTACCGCACAGACCGAAAGCGTAGCCGTTGAGCTCATCGCCCTCGAAGTTGACAAGATAGCCTGTGTTGCCGTGGACCAATGTATATGGGCTTAAAGTATATTTACTGTTTACATCAAGTCCTGCTTTCAGTAACGAACAGGCATCATCGTCGGTATTGTCCCAGTTATAGGACATATAACCGTTTGAATACACCTTTGCGATACCGTTTGCCTTATCGTTCTGGACGAATGAGCAGGTCATATCGCCGCGCTGGATCGTTTCGCCGCTTTTGATCTCCTCCTCGGGGTAATTTTCAAGGCTGATCTCATTCTTTTTTATGCTTACCGAGCCGTTTGCGCCTATGCCCTGTACATACAGCTGAGGATCCTCTATGATGCAGTAATCGCTGTACATCTCAATATCAAGGGAGTTCAGTGCTTTGAGCATGCTGTCAAGGTCAATTGTGCCCTTGACAGTTCCGTCAGTGCTTTTGTCTTCCATTCGCAGCATCCATATAGCGTAAGAGCTCTTCGGGAAGACATCCTTGTCATAGTTTTCGATGTCTCTTACCGTGATCGCATCGCCGAATACAGCGTATTCGGTATCGTTTACGGTTATATTTCCTAATTTAGTGCTGTTTGCGATAAGGTTAAAGTCCGAATAGGCTTCTCCGATATACAGATAGGCGTCGGATCTGAAATTTGTAGGCGGAACAAGTCTGCATCTGGTTCCGAAAAAGTAGCTGCCTTCGCAGTCGATACCGGCTTCGTAATCAACGGTAAAGGTCTTTATTCCGTCCTCTGAATAGAGGGAAAACTCATTATCGCTAAAGTAGTAATCTTCAGAGTTTTTAAAGCCTGAATCCACGATACAGCTCTTTATGTTTTTGCCTACGGCAAATTCGGGCTCGTCGGCACCGCTCCATGAGCAGTCGAAGCAGCCGTCCTCATTGATGGTAATTGAAGCCTTGCCGTTGTCATCGGGGTCCTTCCACATAGAGTAGCTGTAGCCGTCTTTGGTGCCGATGCACATTTCTGTAAATGTATTTTTCGGGATCACGGGTTCGTCATCGATGCCCACCTCGGGGGTAACTACGTCTTTATCTCCCACAGCCTGAACAGGGACAGCGGTAAATACAGCAGCTGTCACAGCACAGGCTGTAAATGCAGAAAAGATGTGTTTTATTATTTTATTCATACCCAATTCCTCCTCTTATTCAACATTTCATTGTTCAGACTATGGTAGACACTTTTATTGTATATGGCAACGGAAGAAAAAGCAAGTCTTTTATTGCGGAATGTGCACAAAAATAATCATAAAAGTACAAAACAATTAAAAAGCAAATAAAAAAGCCCCGCGGCGGGGGTCTTTAAGACTTCCGGACGGAGCAATGTTAGAGAGGTAAAAGTCTGAGAGATCGCTCCCTCAGACTTTTACTCAATGAAGAATACTAACCCCATGAACACAGGGAAGGGACAGGAGGTTGTATTGGGGGGAAAGCGTTAATTAGCCTCCGCAAAGGAATTTTTCCCTGCAGATGATTCAAGATGCTTGTATATTTCGAGCCATATGTTCCTGCCGGGCTCTGCTTTTTTGAGTCGTTCTCTGCGGACGGGGTCGAAAAAGCTGTTGAAGCGGGTAAGCTCGTCGAGAAACGTGTCGTTGTACTTGTTCAGCATAGTGTCAAGATTGTCTTTCCACTGGCTGTAGCGTTTGCTGTCGTATTTTTCCTTTTCATAAAGGTGAAGCACGGCTACCTGAGGATTGTATACCATTTCAACGCCGTTTTTCATCATTCGGTAGCCGAATTCCCAGTCCTCTATCTCCTGACCCTGGAATTCCTCGTCAAGACCGCCGTAGCGCTTGATGCACTCCATAGGCACCGATAGATTGGAGGTCTGAGTGAATATCATCTTATAATGCACCTTATCGAAGTCATATCTGTAGGATTCCAGCATTTTAAGACGTATATCCTTTATATAGAAATAGCTCTTGTTTTTTTCAAGGCCGTAGTTTTCGGGTTCTGTAAGCCAGTAGCGGATACCGTTCCTGAAAAACTCGTTGTTTTCATTGTTATCCTCAAATACCTGCTTTGTAAGACCGAACTGCATAACAGGTCTGCCGTATTCCTTGTAGGCGTTGTAGTGACCCGATATGAAAGTTCTTGTGGCGATCTCGTCGCCGTTGATGAATATGACAAGCTCTCCCGAGGCTTTTCTTATGCCGAGGTTCTTTGCCTGTCCGATGCTGCCGCCGAAGAATGGCACATAGCGTACCCTGAGTCTCGGTGAGCATTTTGTGAGACATTCGCCGAAGCTGTCCTGCTTACCGTAATTTACAAAGATAAGCTCGTACTCGCTCTTGCTGAAGTCCTGATTTTCGAGTGAATGAAATAATCTGACTGCTCTTTCTGTAGAAAATGCATAGGGAATAATTACGCTGCACTTCATGTACTTCCCCGTCTCCTTTGTATAATATCCCATTCCGCGCGACATGGCGCACCTGCTCAATGAGGAGGTGCATACCCTGCGCTTCTGTTATTATTATAATATACTGGTCGGATAATTGCAAGAAAAAATGCGTAAAGTGTAAAAAATTCGCGCGAAATGCATATTTTTGTTCATGGTTTATTCATTTTATTATTAGAAATCGTCCAAAAGCGATTGACAAATTGTGAATAATATAGTATAATCAAGTAGTAATTATTTTTGAAACTAACCGCAATAATCCGTCGCGCAACAACTAACACAGCCACGTAAATCTATATTACAGTCAGGGGGGACGGCCTGTGAACATTGCCATATGCGATGACGAACCGCGGTACATAGCCAAGGTAAGAGAGGAGCTTTGCTCGCTCCAGTCGTATGAAAATGAGTTCGCTTTTGAAGAATTCAGCAGCGGCAAGGAGCTGCTCGAGGATTTCCATAAGGGCAAATATGACATCATAGTTCTCGATATCGAGATGAATGGCATGACAGGCCTTGAGGCTGCCGAGTATCTGAGAGATATCGACGACAAGGTAATAATAATTTTTTTAACGGGATATGAAAAGTTTGCGTGTCAGGGCTACGCTGTCCGAGCGTTCAGGTATATACTGAAAAATCAGCCCGGATCGGTATATATGAAGCAGCTTGAGGACGCTGTACGTGAATGCTACCGGAATACGCGGTATATCATCGCCTCCGACGGCGATAAGGAGGAAAAGCTCTCCACGGACGACGTATTCTTTATAGAGGTCTTTTCGCACAAGCTGCTCATTCATGCAAAAAACGGAGACTATTTCACAAAAGGTACGCTTTCGGAATGCGAAAAGCAGCTTGCGGACCTTATGTTTGTAAGACTCGATAAAAGTACACTCGTAAATATAGCGAATATCGACTATATCCGAAAAAACGAGGTGATACTTACAAACGGTACGACCCTGTTCGCAAGCCGGAACCATATCAAGAACATAAAACAGTGTTTTATGGAATACAGCAGAAGCAGGTGGAGCTGATGATATATTCCGAAGTATTGATCGAGTCTGTTAATTCGCTTATTGAGGTGGGCATACTTATATTCTACCTGTACCATATCATGAAGAGTGAATGCAGGTACTCCCCTGCGTTCATGATGATACCTGCCGCTGCCATGTTTGTCATCATAGACACCATGACTCTTATGGAGATGAATCCTTGGATAAAGCTGGGCATAACCTTTTCGTCCATGGCTGTGGTGGCTTTTATTATGTTCGAGACCAAGCTGCGGAATATCATTTTCTACTGCCTTATGTTCATTGTGGTCATACTGGCATCGGAGATACTTCCCATGGGAGCGCTCATGCTGCTGAACCTGGGCACTCCGCAGGCAAATCTCGATATGGGACTGGGACGGTATATAGGCATGGCCTGCTCAAAGCTTTTCTGCTTTTGGTTCGCAATGTACATTGCCGAGTACCTCAAGCCGAAGCAGAGGGAGATACCCTTCAAGAACTGGCTGCTTATCATATTCGTACCGCTGCTGAGCCTTATAACTCTCAACGGCATATTTGTTTCAAAGTCGCTGTCACCGCGCAATACGGTGGTATATCTGCTTTCCGTAACGGGAATACTGCTGCTGAATTTAGTGGTTTTCGACTTCTTCGACACCTATTCCAACACTATCAAGCTCCAGCTCATGGAACAGCGTCTGAAATCAGAGGAAGAGAACTATAAGCTTATCGAGGAGAAATATACCGAGATACGCCGCCTAAAGCATGATATCGGAAATCAGCTCTCGGCAGCGACCATAATGTTCCGGCAGGGTGCGGAATCAAAGGCTATCGCTCATCTCGACAAGCTGTCATCATCGGTAAAAGCAGCAGGCGGAGTGTGCTATACGGGAATATCTTCAATTGACGCTATTGTAAATATGAAATGGGACCGCTCGGTAATGCTGGGGCTCCCCTTTTCCTGCAAGGTGGTGTTTCCCGATAAAATGGAAATAGACGAGCTGCCGCTCTGCCGTATAATCGCAAATCTTCTCGATAACGCCATTGAGGGGGCAGAGAACTGCACGTCTCAGGATAAGTTCGTGTATATTTCACTCATTCAGAATAACAAAAAACTGCGTATCTGCGTTATGAATTCCTCCGACGAGGTGGACGCGGATCACCTTAAGACAAAAAAAAGAGGCTATGGTCACGGTATCGGAGTAAGCAGCGTCAGGGAAGCCGTAAAACAGCTTGACGGTATCCTTTCCTTCAAGTGGGAAAAGGGTATATTTACTGCCGATATCATGATAGCATATATATGATATAATAATTGCACATTCCTTTACAAGTTGTTAACAAACAATGAACAAAATACCGCATTTCACGTCTAAAAAATACATTTCACGCATAGGTCTTGATTTGAACGCCCCGATAACTTATTATAAGAAGTAGTCTGTACCGTCTAATTACAGACCTCTGTCCACTTTTTATGTGGACACTCCGCTTATTGATCGCGGAGCTTCTTGACAGTCATCGGGTATCCCCCCACCAACCTGCTGACAAAGAAGGAGTATCCGTGATAGAAAAATTAGCAATGAAAACTGCGGTTTTCTTTTCAGATAATGATATCATCGATTCGGATGACATCGAGGCTTATGCCTTCGGACTGGAGATAATGTTCTCCACGCTCATTAATTTTGCAGTAGTTATAATCATAGCAGCACTTACGGGCGAAATACCTGCGTTTACTTTTTTTACAGCCGCATTCATATCCCTTAGGCTCAACGCAGGAGGATTTCACGCAAAGACACATAAGGGCTGTGTTGTGATTCTTATTGCTGCGCTGTTCGTGTATGCGGCAGCCTTCAAGCTGCTCCCCGGCACGGCAAAAAACATTTCAGCGGTGGTATTCCTGATCATATCCACTTTTACTACTTTCATGTTTGCACCCGTTGAGCATCAGAATAACCCTCTTTCCAACAAATCACGATTAAAACTCAGGAAAAGAGCCATTATCATACAGCTTATATGGCTTTCACTCTGTGTATTATTATTTTTTTTACGTCCCGATTTTGCTTTCTATATAGCATCGGGAGTTTCGCTTTCGGCTGTCTCCATGATAGCTGAAAAAATAAGAATGTTACTGGTAAATAATGATTAATTTTGGGAAGGACGGATATTATTATGAGCTTGTTGAGATCATTTATGTCGAGATACGGAACAATAATCGCAGCTGCTGCATTTACGACAGGAAAGTATGCAGCCTCCAGAGCTTGCTGGTTCTGGTTCAATCAGCCCAAGGTACCCGAAAGCATGAAAAAATACATAAATGAATGAAAAAGGCGCGTATTCGCGCCTTTTTTCATTATAGCCTGCCGAGAGCGTGCTTTGCTGCTATCATTCCGAAGGTATAGCATCTGCCAAGTGACAGACCTGTCTGGTGGAAGGGGTAATCCGCGCCGCCGTAGAACTGACCGCCTACATTTCCGGCGCAGTAGAGCCCCTCGATTGGCTTGCCGCTGCCGTCAAGCACCTGTCCGTTTTCGTTTGAGGTAACTCCCGTGACCTCGGCGGAAACACGTATATGTTTCCTTGCTCCCCAGAAAGGAGCTTTTTCTATTTTGTGCATATATTTTGCGGGCTTGCCGAAATCAGTATCGCAGCCCTTTTCGCAGAGATCGTTGTATCTGTCAACAGAGGCTTTCATCTTATCGTATGGTATATCAAGTTCATGTGCGAGCTCCTCAAGCGTATCACATCTGTGGAGGTCTATGAGGTTCCTGAAAACGCCCTGCGGCTCCTCAACAGCTCCCGGTATGAACTTCTCCATAACTGTGGGCGGCACCATTCCAGCGACGAATTCATCGCTGCTCCAGTTTACGTAATTATTGTCGTATATAGCACAGTACCAGCCCTTGGAGCCGTTCCTGTGGTCGCTGTCAAGCATCGAGCCCTTGTATTTCGGCTGATATTTCAGCAGATTGCCCATATATACAAAGCCCGTGTATTCGTTGGTAAAGCGTTCACCGTCCATGTTGAGATAGAGGAAGGGCTCCTCAAACATGAGAGCGGAGTCGAAATCGTGCATCATTTTGGTATGTCCCAGATTTTCCATTTTAGCGCCTGCGCTGATAGCGAGGATATGTCCGTCTCCTGTCTTGCCGAACTGCTTTTTGTCGAATTCGTCAATATCGGGACACCAGCGCTTGACCATCGACGGATTGTTTGTGTAGTCGCCTGTTGCCAGTATAACGGCTTTTGCGGCGTTGAACCGTATGTATTTGCCGCTGTGGTCCTTTCCTATGACGCCTGTGACCTTTTTGCCGTCCATTACCAGCTTTACGGCGGGAGTCGAGTAATAGGCCTTCAGCTCAGGGTGAGCAGCCTGTACGTTATTGAGGACGTTCTGCAGGGCATTGCCCACGTTGAGTGGTTTGGGACCTATCCACGGCGCAAAGAAGTAGCAGTGGTCGCTGCCGTAGTCGTAGCTGACACCGCGGTCCTGCCACAGACCTGTAAAATCGCCGCTTGTGCTCCTGAAAGCGCAGAGCCTGCCGCCGTCGTTGAGGAGCCTGGCGCTTTCCTTGTTGTTGTCTACCCTGCTGCCGTCTCCGTATTCGGTCTCCTTTGTGAGGCCGGCGCGGTTGAGGAACCACATCATAGCCTCCTCGGAGTGTTCGGCATATGCGCGGAGCTGCTTTGTATCAGCTCTCCAGTCGCAGAGACTGTTTGTATGATGTATCCATTTAGCAATGCCTGCCTCGGTGGAGCGCGACTTTATTATAGCTGAGCCGCAGTTTCCCTGTGATACGACGTTTGGTTCCTTTTGAAGCAGAGCCACTCTTGCACCGAGCTCGGCTGCCCAGCACGCCGCAGGGACTCCCGCTGCGCCTGCGCCCACAACAACAATGTCGAAGTCCAGTATCTGTTCGGGAGCAATACCGCCCAACTCACAGCAGGAATCCATTATTTCCGCGCAGGTGAGGCCGTCGGGAGCTTTGTTGTTTTCAAGTTTTTTGATCTCGTTGCATTTTTCCATTGCTAAAAAGTCCTTTCATAAAAATAATGACGATCCGCGTCGGTATATAAATATATTATAAGTCAATATAATTTTCTTGTCAAGGGCGGAAGCCTTTTCAAAACGTTAAAAATCAATATTTTTACGTAGTGAGAAAAAAGTAATATATGAAAAAATAATAAATATATATGGCTTGTCATTTATTGCTTTTTTTTGAACAGATATTGCTTTTTTTACTGTATAATCTTTACAAATATGTACAGATGGTGTATATTGTAGTTGAAAACGAATAATATAGAATGGGAAAAGGATGATTTTTTATTCCACTTCAACTAAAAAGGAGGACAGAAAAAACACAGACACAAAAGGAAAACAGGAAAAAATGTATAATGAGGAGTGATTATTTTGAATTTCAAGAAGTTCAAACAAGCAGTCAGCTGTACAGTTTCTGCACTTATGATCGCATCAAGCATGCCGGCGGCACAGGCTGTAAACGCGGCTGACCAACAGACAAGAGGAAACATAGGCGGTTTCGATTACGAGATGTGGAACCAGAACGGACAGGGCAACGCTCAGATGAACCCCAGTGCAGGTTCGTTTACCTGCTCATGGAGCAACATCGAGAACTTCCTTGCACGTATGGGCAAGAACTTCGACAGCCAGAAGAAGAACTACAAGGCTTTCGGAAATATAGTTCTTACCTACGACGTTGAGTACACACCGAGAGGAAACTCTTATATGTGCGTGTACGGCTGGACAAGAAACCCTCTTATGGAATATTATATAGTTGAAGGCTGGGGCGACTGGAGACCACCCGGAAACGACGGTGAGAGAAAGGGCAACATTACCCTCAACGGCAATACATATGAAATTGCAAAGACTATGCGTTACAATCAGCCCTCTCTTGATGGTACAGCTACATTCCCTCAGTACTGGAGCATCAGAACAACAAGCGGTTCCGCAAACAATCAGACAAACTACATGAAGGGCACTATCGACGTATCCAAGCACTTTGACGCATGGAGCCAGAAGGGCCTCGACATGTCAGGTACACTTTATGAGGTATCCCTTAATATCGAGGGTTACAGATCAAACGGTTCTGCTAACGTTAAGAGCGTAACAGTTACTACAGGTGCTTCCGATGACCAGATGGGTCAGGAGTCACAGGGCGGCGGAGACGCTGGCGGTGGTAACGTAGGCGGCGGTTTTGACTTCGGTGGTGGCCAGCAGTGGGGCGGCGGCCAGCAAGGCGGCGGCTTCGATATGGGCAACTTTGACTGGAGCCAGTTCCAGGGCGGCGGCCAGGGTGGCGGCTTCGACTTTGGCGGCGGTCAGCAGTGGGGCGGCGGCCAGCAGGGCGGCGGCTTCGATATGGGCAACTTTGACTGGAGCCAGTTCCAGGGCGGCGGCCAGGGTGGCGGCTTTGACTTCGGTGGCGGCCAGCAGCAGGGCGGCGGCTTCGATTTCGGCGGCCAGCAGCAAGGCGGCGGTCAGCAGCAGGACGGCAACGGCGGCGGTACCGCTGTTACCGATAAGGTAATAAAGATCATGCCCGCAGGCGACTCTATCACCAACGGTGACGGAGAGCAGGGCGGCTACAGAAAGTACCTCTATGACGCTCTCACAAAGATGGGCTATAAGATAGACATGGTAGGTCCCAACGGCAGAAACAGCGCTTCTGCCAACGGTATAACCTATGATGACAATCACGCAGGCTTCAGCGGCTATCAGATCAAGGAGATACCCGGCTGGGGACAGCAGCAGGGCGGCAAGGGCAGCTTGTACAACGAGCTCAAGAACAACAATGCCGTTAAGAGCGCACAGCCCGATATCATTCTTCTTATGATCGGTACAAACGACCTGACAGCTAACCGCTCAATGGACGCTTGTGCTTCCGATCTCCGCGCTATGCTGGACTATATGCTGGCAGATATGCCGTCTGACGGTATGATCTTCCTCTGCTCGGTACCCGAGCATACAGCCTACGGCGGAAATACTCAGAAGATAGGCAACTATAACAATACTGTAAAGCAGGTTGCTGAGGAGTATGCAGGCAAGGGCAAGAATGTCAAGTTTGCAGACGTTCACGGTTGTCTTGACGGCATGAACGATATCGGCAGCGACCAGCTCCACCCCAACGGCGGCGGCTATAAGAAGATAGGAAACTTCTTCGCAGGAGTTATCGACGAATATGAGAAGGCTTCCGCACCTGTAGTTACTACAACCACTACCACAACAACTACTACAACTACCACCACCACTACAACAACTACTACAACTACGACCACGACAACTACCACAACACAGCCTGAGACTACCACTACCACAACAACTACAGCTCCTCCTGAGCTGACAGTTACCAAGGCCGGCGATGTTAACTGCGACGGCGGCGTGGATATGGCAGACGCAGTTCTCATCATGCAGTCTCTCGCCAACCCCAACAAATACGGCGTAGGCGGTACAGACGAGCGTGCACTTACAGAGCAGGGCAAGGTCAACGCTGACGTTGATCAGAGCTCAAAGGGACTTACCTCGAATGACGCTCTTAAGATTCAGGAGTTCCTGCTCGGACTTATAAAAAGCTTTTAAGACATAATTTACCCTATTACCAGGACAAGGCCGGGATATATTCCCGGCCTTGTCTTTTTTTGTTGTAATCTGAAAACCCCCGGCTAGGCCGGGGGTTCAAAAGAGCTTAGAGCTATAAGTCTTGAAGGAAAAACTCCTTTTGATTATAATAGATTTGCGGCTACCAACTGCAAAGATAATCAAAAGGAGGTCATTACAAAGTGAATGACAAATATAGTTTATCACATACAAAATGGAATTGCAAGTATCATATAGTATTTGCGCCGAAATATCGAAGGAAAGTATTTTATGGAGAAAAGCGATATGAAATAGGGCAGATATTAAGGCAGTTATGTAACTGGTATGGAGCAAATCTGCTAGAAGCGGAAGCGTGTCCGGATCTCATACATATGTTGGTTGAGATACCACCTAAAAATGCAGTATCATCATTTATGGGATATCTCAAAGGAAAAAGCAGTATAATGATATACAACAAATGGGGGAATATGAAGTATAAGTATCGAAACAGATCATTTTGGTGTCGAGGATATTATGTTGATACAGCAGGAAAGAACACAGTAGCAATAGCAGATTATATCCGAAAACAATTAGAAGATGACAGAATAGCAGGTCAATTAACACTGGACAATACAAACCCGTATAGCGAGTAAGAAGTAAGAAATACGCAGAAGAACGTAGCCGCGTGCGTCCGTGTTGTTACGCCTTTTCAGGCGTGGCTTGTATTCTGAGCCCCTATGGGGCGTTTAAGGGAAAACCCCCGGCTTTGCCGGGGGATGCTTATTTATTTCATAAAAACAGCTTTCCATGATAGTGACAATACTCACTTGATAGGTGACATATGTCACTCAGAAAGTGACAAATGACACGTTCCCAAAGGAAAAAATATGTGATATCATAATGACAGTGAAGAACACGGATAACAAAAATCAAAACGAAAGGAGGCATGAACGCAGGGGGAAATGTTATTCGGATCAGATCACGTAACAAAATAAAAATCATATTAAAATGGAGGTTGTCTATTATGAAAAAGAATTCAAAGAAAATGCTGGCATTATTTATCGGAGCATTAACTCTGCACAGCAGTATCGCAGCTGTTTCGGCAAGTGCAGCCGAGAGCTTTACAAGTGAGACAGAATCAGAAATAAGCTATTTTGAGGATTCGGATGTAATTCTTTCCAAGCTTGAACCCTTCGGTCAGATAACGCTCAAAAAAGGTGAGATCGCAGGTATAAGACCTGCAAATATCCTGATGACCGAGCCTCTCTACTACCTGCCGGATGATGTCGAAAAAGGTCCCTACGCAATAGTAGTCGTAAAAAAGAAGCTTAAGAGGGGAGACCTGAGAGATGATCTCAGAATTAAACTTAATACAGAGCCTCTTGATGACGGAAGCTCAAGTACGCCTCACGAATTGATGAACATATGGTTCGCTAAGATCGAAGAAGCTCTCAAGAAAGGTCCCGTTCTTTTCTGTAAGGATCTTACCAAGGAAAATGCGGAGGTGTTAGACTATCTTGTAAATACACAGTATGAAACTGTTGTGATCAATGCCAGTACATACAAGAATACTGTTAACGTTGCCGTTACCAACGACAAGGATGCCTACATTATCAAGTACGGCGAGTCTGTTGAGCTCGGCGTCTCAGCAAGCGGCGGAGCAGGCGGCTATGCATACCAGTGGTTCAGGAACGGAACAGCGATAAATGGCGCGACTTCTCCGACCTATACCGCAGCGGAGGTTGGAAAATACACCTGCAGAGCGACCGATAAGTTAGGCACAAAGGGTACATCAAAGGCTGTAAATGTGGTATCTACACTGTCATTCACAAAGCTTCCCGATGATGTATATATCGCAGAGGGCGGAAGCGGAGAAATGTCGGTAGAGATATCGGGCGGACTTGCTCCCTATACCTACCAGTGGTACAAGGACGGTGCAGCTGTCGGGAATTCAAATTCTGCGACATATACAGTCACATCGGCAGGAAAGTACAACTGCAAGGTAACAGACTCTCTCGGTCAGGAGATAACGGGAAGATACGGAACGGTCTATATTGCTGAAGATCTGGTTCTCACCACCGATCTCAGCGATAAAGAGATCATGCCTGCAAGCGGAGTAGTGCTCAGGGTCGCTGCAAAGGGCGGACACGGAACATACTCCTATCAGTGGTACAAGGACGGTGCTGCTGTAAGCGGAGCAACAAATCAGAGCTGCGGCATTACAGCGGCAGGCAGCTATTACTGTATCGTTAAAGATAATTCGGGACAGTCGGTAAAGAGCCGTACCTGCCAGGTAATTGCAAAGCTTGCCGTCACTTCACAGCCGCAGTCCAAGACAGTAGCAAACGGAAAGACAGCTGCCCTCTCAGTCAGCGTAAGCGGCGGCAAAACACCCTATACATATCAGTGGTACAGGAACGGTTTGTTTGTAAGCGGAGCAAATTCAAGTACATACAATGCTGCTTCTTCGGGCAATTACTACTGCCTTATCAAGGATTCTTCGGGACAGAGCATTACTACAAATACAGTAGTTGTAACAGTTGCAAATGCTATAACTATCTCATCACAGACTCAGAATTATCCTGTACTTTCAACAAGCGGAACAGCTTCGCTCAGCGTGACTGCATCAGGCGGCTACGGAACTCTCAGTTATCAGTGGTACAAGGGCAACGGTACAGCTATCAGCGGCGCTACTTCAAGAACATATTCAGCAACAGCCGCAGGTACATATTACTGCAAGATTACGGACGAACTGGGACAGTATAAGTATTCAAGCAATATCATCGTAGTAAACAAGCTCAGTATCTCTTCACAGTCGGGCAATGTTACCATCAACAGCGGCAATAGCACTACACTTTCAGTAAGCATGACAGGCGGCTACGGTACGCTTAAATATCAGTGGTACAAGGACGGTACAGCTATCAGCGGCGCTGCATCAAGGACATATACAACAGGCGTGGCAGGAACATACTACTGTAAGATAACAGACGGTTCAAATCAGACTGTATATTCGTCGAACAAGACTGTTACAGTTATCACATACCGTATCACATCACAGCCAAAGAGCGGCGTTATCGCTTCCGACATGGGCTACAAGCTCTCAGTAGGAGTAACAGGCGGCAAGGCTCCGTATAAGTACACATGGAGAAAGGACGGCGGATATGTAGGCAATACAGCCAATCTCACAGCATATGAGCCTGGTAAGTACTACTGCACTATCGTTGACGCAGACGGCAAGACGCTCACAAGCGATACAGTAACACTTACAAAGTATTATCTCAGATTCACAAATTCATTCCCAACATACGCCAAGAGAGAGGGCAACTATTACCACCTCAGCGCTAAGGCAGCAGGCGGCTCAGGTAATTATTATTATTACTACTGGCAGAAGCTTGCGGCAGGCTCAACCACATGGGAGTATACAGACTGCCATGACCCAGAGCTCTATGTGTATGCAGGAACCTCTAAGGGCGACCGGTACAGATGCTGTATTACCTGTGAGCGTTCATATGAACCCGGATATGCATACCTCTGGGGACCTGTAGTTTATATTGCCGATCCCATGAAGCTTACAAAAAGTTCATCATATGGCAGCTCGACAGGTACTCTTACAGTAAAGGGCTCTGAGGGCTTCGGACCATATACAGTAAAATGGTATAAGACAACAAAAGAATATGAAAACTCAACAGGAACACTGGTTTCATCATACTCTGTAAGCAGCATATCAACAATAAACTATACTGTATATAAGAGCCTGACAACATCTGGAGAATACAAAAAAAGTTACAGCGGATCCAACGGTAACATTTATTACTATACTGTAGATAACGGTGATGTATACAGATGTGAGATAACAGACGCAACAGGCACTAAAGTAACATCTGACAAATTCTATGTATATAGGAGCAACTTCAATTAATAATTAAACAGCAATAATGAAAACTCCCCGGGCTGCAAAAGCGGTCCGGGGAGTTTTTTAGTGTGCCTCGGCAGGCTCGGCGCTCTGTGCGTAAGCCTCCTCCATTTTCAGCAGGAGCTGTATATCCAGTACAAATGTATCATTTTCTGTGGATATATCGGCGCTGCCGTCGTATTTTTCAACGGTATTCATTATATTTGCAACGCCGAAGCCGTGGTTCTGCTTGTCCTTCTTGGAGGTGACAAGCTTGTTTTTTCCCTTGATATTTACCTCGTCGAATATGGGATTCGATATCTTAAAGAAGAAGTATCCCTGTTTGAAATCGGATTCTATGCTGATAGTCTTCTGACTGTCCCCTGTATCCTTTGCGCAGGCTTCTATGGCGTTGTCAACTGCGTTTGCGATGATAACGCAGAGGTCGGCATTGCTTATTCCGATAGTGGGGACATAGCCCCTGAACGTGATAGCGGTGTTGGCTTTCTTAGCCTTTTCGCTCTTGTCGTTCATAAGGGCGTCTATGATGATATTTCCTGTGTTGAACTGCTTTTTCTCAACAGATGACATCTTTTCGATATCGTTCAGGTAATCAACGGCGCGGTCTATATTGTTTGAAGCTATAAGGCTGCGCAGACAGAGTATATGGTTCTTGAAATCGTGGCGGAAGCTGCGGAATTCCCCGTAGATGCGCTCTATCTTTTCGTAGTATTCAACCTGATTCTCTATCTGATTAGTGAGGATAGTTACCTTTGCTCTCTTTTCGGACTCGGATATTCCGATCAATACAAATGAGATCGCCGCCGCTATAACGCCTATCATAGAGAGCAGCATCATTAAACTCTTTAATTGGCCATAGCCTTGTTTGTTTTGCAGCATAGTGAAAAACGAAGCTATGAATATAAGCATAAGAGATATCACATAGAGTTTTTTGGGCAGAGAATCTATGAGCTGACTTATAAAAAGCTCTTTATTCTTTCTTTTTATGTATATAAGCAGCACCGAAAGAATTATCAGACTTATGGTAAAGGCGATTATATTTGATATTACAGAATTGCTGATACACGGCGTTAAAAGGTTCTGATATATCTGTGGTATATTTATCGATATAAGGAAGAAATACAAAAGCTTGTAGCTCATTTTTCTGTAGACAAAGGAGAAAACGAGCAGCCGCCCCAGATAGTACAGCATGAAAAGCATGAACATTACTCCGGATTCAGGCTGGATTTTGGGATCTAAAATAATAAATGATGGTGAGGCGCAGATCAGAAGCAAGATCATATTTATTATTTTGCAGTTATGTATGGTATATCCGCAAAGCACCTTTACGAGCTGCAGTGTTAAGGCCTGTTCGGTAAAGCATACGATGAGCAGGATAATCGGAAGGAAAATATGCATAATAGTCAGTCCTTTGCAAAATTGTATCTTCTTACGTAATCTGTGAAGGCTTTTTTGAATGATGTGAGCTTTAGCTTGCTTATAAGGGCGCGTTCCTTGTTGTCGAACAGTATATCCGTTGAGGTATGTGAAACGATATGCCTGAATCCCACGGAATAGGTCCTGTGGCTCCGGAAGAATTTATCCTCAGGAAGACTTGACTCTATGTCGGAAAGGGTCTTTTTATACAGGATATTCTCGCTGACGGTACGTATATAGCAGTACTTGTCGGCGGCCTCGATATATATTATATCGTCGATGTTTATACGCTTGTGTTCGTCATCTGTCTTTATGACGAGGAAATTGCTGCTGTCAGTGCTGCGCAGGTAATCGTCCATGGCGGATGTGAGCTTTTCGATATTTATTGGCTTTACAAGAAATCTGTAGGTATTGACCTCAAAGGTATCGAAAACTATGTCCGGAAAGCTCGTCAGGAAGATGATAGCGGTCTGTATATTCTTCTTTCTTATCCTTCTTGCAGTCTCAAGGCCGTCAATTCCGTCCATCTGATAATCCATGAATATGATATCGTATTCGTAATTGCTTGCAAGAAGGTCAAATCCGTTGGTGTAGTCATCGTAAAGCAGTACAAGATGCCTTTTAAGAGCATATGCTTCAAGGTCCCTTTTCAGGTCGTCGTGCAGTGCGGGTTTGTCGTCACATATTGCGATTCTCATATAATTCTCCCTTCGGTAAAAAAGCAGTTAATGGAGCGGTTTATTATTATTTATTCCGTTTACTCCGTTTTTTGACTTGTTCACTCTCTTTTTATGGATAAAATGCTGTGTCAGTAATATAATAACATCAATGAAACACAACAGTGAAAACGAAATCTATAGAAAGAGGAGGTAAGAGACATGTGGGAATGGTGGTTCAAATAATTATCAAAAACATATAAGATCATTTGGCATAATAAAAGGAAGCAGCTGAATGCTTTCAGGTATTTGCAGGACCAGTTTTTGAATTTAATTTATACATATAATTATAGCGTATGAGCCAAAAAAAGTCAAGTAATATGCAATATAATCGCAAAAATATATAATATGGCAATTCTTATGACGGTATATGACGCATCAATAGCAAAAACAAGGGTCTTTCTTTTTATGCCAGGTATCATATATAGCTGAAAGTCCCGATAATTCAGGGACTTTTTTGCATAATACGGCTTTTCCGGAGCAGGGCACCGGCCGTTGGCTATCCCGTTCACTCCGGAAAAGGCACCGTTTACTCCGAAAGGGTTTAAAAAAACGGAAAAAAAGAGTATAATGCTAATCAATCGCAAACAAAAAAAGGAGCCGAAAAAGTGCAGATAATACAGAATCAGAATATATACATGAGGGATATTATCAGCTATACCGCAGACATAAAAAAGACAGAGATAATCAATTTAATAAGATATGTTTCACAGAACATAAAAGCTCTTGATCTGCGGATAGGAAACAAGATAATATATACCATCAAGTCTTACAACAAAAACAGCGGCAAGCACAACGTCGAGGTCCTTATCCCTGTCAGGGGAAAGGTGAGCAAAAGCGAGGGCTTTGAGTACAAAAAGGTCTTCAAGCTGGTAAACGCTGTAACTGTCCGCCATGAGGGCAGTATAGACTCTATAGACACCACTGAGAAATGTCTTGAGGAATATATCGCCAGCAATAACTGCCAGCCGCTGACAAAGCCGTACTACAGAGTAATAAGGGAAAGCGGCAGCTCGTCTGTTGATTCCATAATCGATATCTATATCGGCGTGGATTATAATGAACTGTGACCGGCCGCTACTTAATCAGATAATAAATAATAAAGAAGAAATAATAAAAAATATGTCCGCGGAAGCGGACATATTTTTGTTTTGTCGCCGTAAGGCGATTCATATATTATTATTTCTTCTTTTTCCTTTGGCATCAGCGGATACCGCTGCGCTTTATCCCATAATTCTTGACACCATTATCTCATATTCCCTGCGGCTCTTTTTCAGCAGAGCATAGTCGTGCGGTCCGCCCTTTTTCTCGTAATAGGAGAACGGGTGGCCGTCTTTTTTCATTTTTGCGGCAAAACGCCTTGCAGGGATATTCATTATATCATGTGTTCCCGAAAACATTGTTATATGAGGAAGCCCTGTGAGATCGCCCTTTGACACGCTTGTCCTGTATTCGTTCACGTCAAGGTCGCCCCGCCAGAGCTCGCTTATCTTTTCCACGGGGAACTGTCCCAGAATACTGTCCTCGGCTTTGATATGATCGGCTCTCTTGCGCTCCTTTTCTGTCATTTCCCCTATTATGAAGCCGGGTGAAATGAGTATTATCTCATTTGCCAGCGGGAGTCCCCTGTCTCTTGCAAGCATGGATACGGACAGGGAGAGAGTTCCGCCTGCGGAGTCTCCCATAATGGTTATATCCTCGGGGCGGCTGTGCTTCATGAGTTCTCTGTAGACCTCCATGAGCATGATATGTGCGCCCTTTGCGTCGCTTTCGGGTACCATTGGATACTGGGGAAATATCACCTCGCAGCCTGTATCCCTTGCGAGACGCTGACAGAGCCTCCAGTGCAGGGGCAGGGCCTCAAGGAAGAAGCCGCCTCCGTGTATGAAAAGCAGTTTTTTATTGCTCCTGTTATGCTTGTCACGAGCCGTATAGTATATACTGCCGTCAGATCTGTGGGTCTTTACGTCCATTTTGCTCTTTATTCTTTTCGACGGCTCTGAGCTCTTCGGGAGCTTCTTTTTTTTCAGTTCTGCAAGTCCCTCTGCAAACTCGGGATTGTCGAGCCTGCTGATCTCCGTGAAATCCCGCATGGAAAATTTTATCAGCTTTTTTAATATGATATTCATTGTGTATCGTCCTCTTCCCTATATGTGATGTGTTCAGTGTATTATAAACTTTCCGAATATCAGGAACAGCCCTGTGAAAACAAGCATTCCCCCCGTAAGCAGGAACGATCTCATGGCTGAGTCTGCAAGATCGTCGAATAATGTGGCGGGAGCCTCCGGGTCTATATGTATCGTAACGCTATCTCCTTCGCGGAGCCGCTTAAAGGAGCTCTGTCTGCCGTATATCCTGTTGTTCCCGCTGTATTCCGTTCCGTTGAATTCGTATCTGTAGCTTGCATTGTAATGCTTGTATCTGAAACGTAACCCGCCGTCATTATTTGCGCTGCTTATACCGGTTACTACAGCGGTGACCTTTTCAGTGCATTTTTTCTTCAATAAATGTATTTTTCGCCACCTGTTAAGAAAATAGAGGGACATCAGCATTATCGCTATCCCGAAAAACACAAGAAAGCCGTCAAATTTCGGCTCCTCACGGTAGGTGTAGGAATATTTTGGTATTATAGTAGTATCTGCTGTCTCAACTGTATACACTTTGCTCACCCCGGAAAAAAGTTTCTTATGAAATGATTATACCATAACCCGGTGCTCATTTCAAGGATATTTGCGGCTTTATATCCGGAAACGTTTTTTAGCTGCAATACTTCAGACAACATTCCGGATAAGGTCCGTGTTTCCGGTCCGCATGAATAACGGTATCCTTAACAGAAAAGGTCTCCGCAGATAATGTCCGCGGAGACCATATTCATGATTACTGCTTATTATGCGTTGTTACGGTAATTAATGGTAGCTTCATAGTACCTGCAGAGTGCGGATACTGCATTCTTTGCAGTTTTGTCGCTGCTGCCGTCAAGTATCGCATAAACGTATGAAAGTGCTGATAAGCTGCATGAAGCGGTTCCGCTTGAAGTAACTGCGGTGATAGTGTACTTATCACCCAGCTGATGTGCCGAAATGTTCGGGATAGTTACCTTGTAGCGTCCGTCAGACTGCTTTACTGCTGTGTATGAGGTAGCAGTCTTTCCCTTTTGGGTCGTTACCTTTATGCTGCCGCTGTAGCTGCTCCTGGGCTTGATGAACACGTTGACTGTGGTATCGGTGTTCAGTGAAAGCGAATATGTTATCTTTTCGATATCGGATTTGCCGAGAGCAAGTACACGCTCGTACTTTGAAGCTGTTTTCTTTACAGCGTCATACGAATAGGAGCTTGTATAGTACTTGTCCATAGCCTTGTGCTCCCTGCCTACTGTCCAGTTGTTGCTGGCTGCAAGGAACGGCTGTGAATAGTGGCCGTAGTCAGCTATTGCATGAACAAGATCGAGAGTGTACTTATCGTATTTCTTTGCGTTCTCGTCTATCTTGCTGATGTATTCAAGTACGGAATATGTCTTTGATACGGATTTTCCGCTTCCGAAGTGGAATACAGCCGTTATGTCATCAGCCATTTCAACTGACGTTACATAGCAGGTAAAGCTGTAGTACTTTCCGCTGGGGCTCACGGAATCCTTGTTGAATTTAACTGTTGATGTCTTGCAGTTAACGGTGAACTCCATATAGCTTGCGGCCTTTTCCTTATCAGAGAGCGAAGAAAGATCAAGGTTGAAACTTACGCCTATCTTTCCGCTGAGAACGAGGTTCTGCGTCTTGAAGTAGTCGTTTTTGTCGTATTTTAATGTAAAGTATCCGGGATCGGACTTTCCGCCGTCGATAATTGCATAGCTGCCGCTTGTATTCCCGCTTTTGTAAGCAGTTCCCGCACCGCCTACAAGAGCTTTGCAGTCATCGAAGGTTTCAGTGACGTCATCAAGACCTACTCTGTGGATATGGGGAGGATAATCCTTTTCACGGAAATAGCTGATATTTGAGGGATCCCACTTTTCGCTGACACAGATCGTTTTTAGTGATGAGCAATTTGCGAACATATAGCTTATATTGCCAAGTTTCGGAGTGTTGAAGCTGCTGAGATCAAGTGTCTTTAATGAGCTGCAGCCGCGGAACATGTCCCGCATACTGACAACCCTGGATGTGTCGAAATTGCTTATGTCAAGCGAGGTCAGCGATTCGCAGCCGCAGAACATTGAAACCATATCGGTAACGTTTGAGGTGTTGAAGCTGCTTAAATCAAGCGATTTTAACGATTTACAGCCGAAGAACATAAGATGCATATCGGTTGCCTTTGACGTATCAAAGCTGCTCAGATCAAGTGACTGTAGGTTAGAATACTCATTCCAGAACATAGCCGCAAAGTTTGTTACCTTTGAGGTGTTGAAGTTGCTCAGATCAAGTGATTTTAAGTTTGAAACACACATAAACATATCGCTCATGTTCTTAACATTTGATGTATCCCAACTGCTCAGATCAAGTGATGTCAGAAAACGGCATTCGTTGAACATATGTGACATGTCATGAACAAAAGAAGTATCAGCATTCTTAAGATCAGCAGATTCTAGTGCCTCCATATAAGCGAATAATCCCTTTGAGTCCTGAGGAAGAACGGTGCCTTTTTCGGCAACCAGAGCCTTTATTTCTTCCCTTTTGACGCCCTTGGGAAGTATCATTCCGTCGTTGTCACTGTTTCTGACATAGCCCTTTAGGTGAAGAGTTTTTGTTTTTGTGTCATAATAGGATTCGTCCTTAGATTCTATGACAGTTACGCTATCAGCATTGCTTGCCCAAAATACAGTTATATCCTTGGCTGCCATTTCCGCAGCTGTCCAGTCATTGGGAATGATCGCAGTTCCGTAAGACCGAGCTTTGGAGCTATTACAGAACATGTATGAGAAATCTGTATCGTCAGAGATAGTAAAGTGGTGAATGTCAATCAGATCCATGAAAAGATTACTGAACATTCCCGTCATATTCTTGACATTGCGGGTATCAAAGCTTTTTATATTGAATTTGTTCAGGCGCGAGCAGCTGCTGAACATACAGCTCATATCCGTAACATTGCCTGTATCAAAGCTGCTCAGATCAAGATCTTTAAATCCTGAAGCTGCAAACATGTTTGACATATTCGTAACATTGCTTGTATCAAAATTGCTCAGATCAATTTCTTCAAGTCCGTGCAGATCATCATTATAATAACCTAAGAATCCAAGATCAGAATATGTGTCCTGGAACATTCCCGACATATCGGTAACATTTGATGTATCAAAGTTTTGCAGGTCGAGGGACTCCAGCATTATACAGCCCTTGAACATGTCAGACATATCCGTTACCTTTGATGTGTTGAAGCTGCTTAAATTAACAGAGCGGTAAGCTGCTCCGTCAAACATGCCTGACATGTTTGTCACGCTGCTTGTATCAAAGCTTCTGAGGTCAAGTACCTTTGGGTACGACTCATGAGGATCATCGGACGGACCGTAGAATCTTTCTGCAATATACTCTAACCAGCCGCATTCTGCGAACATTTTGGACATATTCGTTACGTTTGAGGTGTCAATGCCGTCAAGGGTAAAGATAGCATACTGACAGTTCATGAACATGCCTTCCATTGTTGTAACGTTTGATGTGTCACAGTTCGTGAGGTCAATGTATTCCAGTTTGGAATAATATCTGGCAGCATTATCGAACATGTATGACATGTCAGTAACGCTTGAGGTATCGGCGTTTTTGAGGTAAACCGCCCTGAGCTCGGTCAATCCTTCAAAGAGATGACTGCAGTTATTGGGAAGAACAGTTCCCTCGTCAGCGGTCACGACTTTGATGTCTTCCTTTTTTACTCCGTCGGGGATAAGAAGGCCTATGCCGCTGCTGTTGGTCATGACATTCCCCTTGAGGTGGAGCGTTTCTGTTCTTGCGTCATAGTATGTACCGTAGCCTGTATTTAAAATGGCAAGTTCATCGGGACAGTTTTGTAAAATGTAACTGTCCTTTTTGAGCAGTTTCTCTTTGGTCCAGCCGTAGGGAAGGGTCAGGTAGCAAAGCTCGCGGCAGTTTGTGAACATGTTTTCTATATTTGTATCATCTGTGATATAGAAATTTTTCAGATCAAGATCATGACAGCCGGAGTTTGCGAACATGGATGACATATCCGTTACCTTATGGGTGTCAAAGCCGGACATATTTATCTTTCTGAGATACTTGCTGCTGTCGAACATTGACTTCATGCTTGTAACGTTTCTTGTATCAAAATTGCTCAGATCAAGCTCGTTGAAAAGGGTGTTGCCGAACATGTACGACATATCCGTAACCTTGCCTGTGTTGAAGCTGCTAAGGTCGATCTCCCGGAATTCCGATGTTTTGCTGGAGTTGTATGTGTCTCTGAACATTTCAGACATATCTGTAACATTTGAGGTATCCCATGTATCTGCCAAAATATAGTCCAGATATATACAGCCCTTGAACATTGCCGACATGTCCGTTACCTGTGAGGTATCAAAGCCTCTGAGATCAAGTCTCGGGAAATATGAATTCCTAAACATGCCAGACATATCGGTCACGCTGCTTGTGTCAAAGCTGCTGAGGTCTATCTCACTTGTGCATGTAAGTCTGTTCTTGCGGCTGTAAGAATCTGAAAATTTGTATGTCCAGCCGCTTTCCGCAAACATTTCCGACATGTTTGTTACCTTTGACGTATTGAAGCTGCTGATATCATAATAAGGTGCGATGCAGTTCTTGAACATGCCTTCCATGTTCGTAACATTTGAGGTGTCAGGGCTGCCGAAGTAGATGTAGTCAAAGGTCCAGTCAGTTTCTCTGAACGGGCAGAAAAACATGTATGACATATCCGTAACGTGAGAAGCATCTGCATTTCTCAGGTCTACAAGCTTGAGATTTGGAAGGCAATAGAAAAGATAGCTGCAGTCTTGAGGAAGTATTGTCCCCTTTTCGGCAACTACAGTCTCTATTTCTTCATAGTTGACGAATTCATCGGGAAGTAAAAGTCCCGTGCCGAAATAGCTTGTGCTTACGGAGCCTTTAAGATGAACTGTCTTCGTCTTTGCGTCATAGTAGGTCTCGTCGTCATCATTTACCATCCACTCATGAGAGGGTTCTGCCGCTTTTGATGTCAGTACATGGCTGTTTTTTGGAGAAAATCCTGCATTTCCTGCGATGATAGCAAGTGAGAGTGTAACTGCAGCGATTTTCTTACACGTATCCTTCATTGATTAGTCCTCCTTTTTAAATACTGATAGTCTATATTTGCCTAAATACAGCGTATGGTAATATTATATCACTTTGCACAGAACGAGAAAATATGATAACAAAAAGTTTACAGTTTGTTAATAATTGCCGGAAGCCGTAAAGGAGCGGGGCTTCTGCACTTTTTGAATCAGGTATGAAGTGGTTGTATTATTAGTGGTCTGTAATTATAAAGGTTTCGGCGCTTGATTTCCGCAGGGCGGAAAATGACAATGGTTAGGCGGCAAATTTGAAAAAACAATGAAGATGTATACAAATATAGCAATAAACGGTAAGATATTTGCATGTTCTGCATTGCAATCTGTAGGATTTGATGTTAAAATATTCTCAGTATGATATGAAACATTCCATGATGAAGGAGTTGATATAATGTTAAGGACAGCAAATACCGAGAACGGACAGGTGCGCGGGCTGCCCGCAGCAGACCCGAGGATAACATCTTTCAAGGGCATACCCTTTGCTGCTCCGCCTGTGGGAAGGAACCGCTGGCGTGCTCCGCAGCCTGCCGAAAATTGGCAGGGCGTGCGCAACTGCTTTGAGTTCGCACCGATATCCGTTCAGGATACACCGGGTATAGGTGACGATATATATTGCCGTGAGTGGAACGTGGATCCCGGGGTACCCATGAGCGAGGACTGTCTCTACCTTAATGTATGGACGAATGCGAAGTCCGCAGACGAGCGCAAGCCGGTGCTTGTATGGTTCTTCGGCGGCGGTTTTCAGTGGGGCTATACCTCAGAGATGGAATTTGACGGCGAGCGCCTTGCAAGAAGAGATATCGTTGTAGTTACTGTGAATTACCGCCTTGGTGCGCTGGGATTTCTCTGCCACCCTCAGCTGATAAAGGAGCAGCCCGAGGCACCCTGCAATTTCGGCAGTCTCGATCAGCAGGCAGGCCTGAGGTGGGTGCGCCGCAATATCGCAAATTTCGGCGGCGATCCCGACAATATAACAATAGCAGGTCAGTCGGCAGGCGGAGCAAGCGTAATGGCGCAGATGGCATGCAGGGACAACGAGGGCGATTTCAAAAGAGCTGTGGTAATGAGCGGCATGTTCGGCGCCCCCTATGAGGTCAATGAATTATTTCTGGCCAAGAGCCTTGAACAGGCAAGCCAAAAGGGCGAAAGGCTCTTTGAGTATCTCGGCGTGAAGACTCTTGAAGAGGCAAGAAAACTTGACGCAGACTATATCCGCAGCAAATATTCCGAGCTCCGCAATAAAGGCGAGATGTTCTTCACCATAGTGCAGGACGGTCATTTCTGCACGCAGGATCCAATGGAGGCTTTCATGAACGGCACACGTATCCGTGTACCTGTTATGGGCGGCAATACGAGCGACGAATTTATTGAGTTCATACATGCGGCAGATGAAGATGAACTGAAAAAGAAAGCAAGGGAGTACTTCGGCAGCAGGGCTGAGGAATTTCTGTCATTTCCCGAAGCAGGAATCAGGACAGACCTCGGTTATTCACCTGTTTCCTCGCCCGAGCTCGGCGTAAAGGCCGCTTTTCTCAGTGAAAACAGGCAGAAGGAACCGAAAGACTGTTACTACTACCGTTTCATTCCGGATATACCCGGTAAAGATAACGCGGGAACGTTCCACTCTGTTGATCTGTGGTTCTTCTTCGAGACGCTTGCAAAAAGCAGCAGACCCTTCGCGGGCAGGCATTACGACCTTGCAAGACAGATGTGTGATTACTGGGCTAACTTCATAAAGACGGGAGACCCCAACGGCTTTGATCTTAACGGTAACAGGCTTCCCGGTTGGAAGCCGTATACCGCTGAAGAACGCAGCGAGATGCTGTTCACAGGTGACGGCGCAAAGGTTTCCGCCGAGCAGAACGGTATTGTCAGATTCCTGCTCGGTACAATGAAATAAGGAGGAGAATTTATGAGCAGGAAACAGGCATTCAATCCCTATCTCCCCAGCTGGGAGTATGTACCCGACGGCGAACCATATGTATTCGGCAATCGTGTATACGTCTACGGTTCTCACGATATGTGGAACGGATATGTGTTCTGCATGGGCGACTACGTGTGCTGGTCCGCACCGGTCGACGACCTGGGAAACTGGCGGTATGAGGGCGTTATCTATCCAAGGAATGCCGACCCAATGAACAGGGACGGTCATATGTGTCTTTATGCCCCCGATGTTACTGTCGGTCCCGACGGAAGATACTACCTCTATTATGTGCTCGACAAGGTGGGCGTTATGTCTGTTGCGGTATGTGACGAGCCTGCGGGAAAGTACGAGTTCTACGGCTATGTTCACTATCCCGACGGGACCCGTCTCGGAGAAAGGGAGGGCGACGAGCCCCAGTTCGACCCCGGAGTTATGACCGAGGGTGACAAGACCTATATGTACAGTGGATTCTGTCCGCAGGGCGACAGGTCCAGAACAGGTTCAAAGGTGGTAACGCTCGATAAGGATATGCTGACTGTTATCACCGGGCCGGAGCTCGCAGTGCCGGGCTGCTGCTTCAGTGCAGGCACACAGTTTGAGGGGCACGCCTTTTTTGAGGCTTCGTCCATACGCAAGATAAGCGGCAAGTATTACTTCATATACTCCTCTGAAGTCATGCATGAGCTCTGCTACGCTGTCAGCGATGATCCGCTGGGCGGCTTTGTATACGGCGGCGTGCTGGTCAGCAACACCGATCTGCATATCGACAGCTACAAGCCCGCAGATATGCCCGCCTGCCGCGGTGCCAACAACCACGGCAGCATAATTGAGATAAACGGCGGGTGGTATATCTTCTATCACAGGCATACCAACGGCACCTGGTTCTCAAGACAGGGCTGTGCGGAAAAGCTTACCCTCAGTGCCGACGGAAGCTTCGGGCAGGCTGAGATCACATCGTGCGGTCTCAACGGCGGTCCTCTTGAGGGAAAGGGCGAATACCCCGCTTATATCGCCTGCAATATTTTCGGCAGGGAGCCCGGGCTCTATATCGGCGACCTCAATGCTCCACGCATAGTGCAGGACGGCAGGGACGGCGATGAGGAGACCGGATACATCTACAATATCAAAGACGGTACAAATATAGGCTTCAAGTATTTCGACTGCAAGGGTATCACCAAGGTAAGCATTACCACCCGCGGCTACGGCAGCGGCGCTTTCGCCGTCAAGACTGCGTGGGACGGAGAGGAGCTTGGCGAGATAGAGATAGAGAACAGCAACGTATGGACGAGATACACTGCTGATATCAGGATCCCCGACGGCGTGAATGCTATATGGTTTGTTTTCAAGGGTAAAGGCAGCCAGGACCTTTGCTCGCTGTCGCTCGGTTCGTTCACTCTGGAATGATTTGCTTACTGTAACAAAAGGGAAAAATACATTAAAAAACCGTTACAAATCGGTTAATTTTTCCTTTTGTCTAACCAATTGTTGCGAAAAATATATGAAAAAGCATAGCCTTTAATCTTTTATTGCCTTTATTACAGATATTTATTGACAAACTGTGTATAATATGGTAAAATTTACAAGGACACCAAAAAGGCGTCAAAATAATTCGGTATAACCGTAAAATTTGCCGTGCGGCATAGGAATATATTCAGTTATGTATCGTGCGGGACTTATTCAGGAGGTATAGTTATGAAAAAAAGAAGAATTCTGGCAACACTTATGACAGCAGCAATGTTCGCTACTACTCTCGGCAGCTGCGGCTCCACAGGCGGATCAGGTGATTCAAACAGCGGCAGCAACTCAGGCGGTTCCGGAAAGAAGAACGAAGTTCAGGAGATCACATGGATGTTCTGGGACGACCTCGATGCTACTGAGGATCTTATCTCTCTTGGCTACAAGGAGACTATCGAGAGATTCAACAAGGATTATGAGGGCAAGTATCATGTAAAGCCTATTACCACAAACCTTGAGGAATACTATAACAAGCTCAATGCTCTTGTATCTGCAAAGGATACACCTGATGTATTTATCGTAAGTCCCGGCCCGCAGCTCACAGACTATGTTGAGCCCGGCGTTGCAGCTCCCCTTGACGATTACCTCAACAAGGACGGCTGGAAGGATACATTCACAAGCGACGCTGTATTCTCACAGCAGACCTACGACGGAAAGATATACGCTGTTCCGCTTAACACAGCAGCTGCCTGCTGCTTCTACAATACAGAGATGTTCGAGAAGGCAGGCGCAAAGGTTCCCACAAACTGGGATGAAATGCTGGACGCTTGCGAAAAGCTTGAGAAATCAGGCGTTACTCCCGTAACTATTTCCGCAGGTACTGCATGGTGCCTCTCAATGGTAGCAGGTTATCTCTGTGAGGCAGAGGGCGTTTCGCTTCCCAAGCTCGCTGACGGCTCCGCTTCATGGACTGACGGTAAGCTCGAGAATGTCGGCAAGAAGCTCGTTGAGTTCTCCAAGTACTTCCAGAAGACAGCAGCAGGCGATACAAACGATGTTGCTACAGCTAACTTCTACAACGAAGATGCTGCTATCCTTATTCAGGGTTCATGGGTAATCGGTCAGATAAACGGTCAGAACCCCGAATTCGAGTCAAAGTGCGGCGTATTCCAGTTCCCCGGCGTTGAAAGAGTAATCGCTAAGTCTGACTCTCTCTGCATGAGCTCGACCACAAAGTATCCTGAGGCTGCTGCAGCTCTCATCAAGTACTTCACAGATGACACAGCTCAGAAGTACACAGCTGAAAAAGGCGGTAAGATCCCTGTAACCAAGGTTCAGTATGACGCATCTGTAGCTCCCAAGCAGCTCTCATACGTTATGGACATCTTCAAGGGCGCAAAGGGTACATTCGGTTTCTACAACGAGTCGATGCCCACAACAGAGACAGGCGCTCACTTCGACGACACAATGGTTTCAGTATTCCTCAAGGATATGACACCTGCAGAGGCTGCAAAGGACATGGAGGACTACTACAAGGCTAACTGCAGAAAGTAATTTCTGACTCATTACGAAAAAAACAATATAGGGGCGTAACCCTGCGCCCCTATATTTATTGTCTTTTATTTTTTTTACCAAATTGATTTCCCGAAAGGAGATGGTACGGGATGGAAAAAATGCTTAGGAACAAGAAAGCACTTGCTGTTTTCATGCTTCCTGCTTTACTGTTGTTCACACTGGTGCTTTTTATACCGATCGTTCAGTCGATATATTATTCATTCTGTGAATACAAAGGCATGACTGCCCCCCATTATATCGGACTTGACAACTACAAGGCGCTGCTTTCCGATAAAATATTCATTATTGCTCTCAAAAACTCAATGTTCTTCCTCGTTTTCTCATGTGTATCACAGCTTGTCTTTGGTCTTGTCTTTGCGGCTGTGCTCACAAACATAAAAAAAGGAAGAAATATCTTCAAGAACATAATCTATCTTCCCTGCGTACTTTCGTCGGCAGCCCTTGGTCTGATGTGGATGTTCATATTTGACTCGAAGCTCGGTATCAACCAGCTCCTTGAAAAAATCGGCGTTACAGAGCCCCCCCTCTGGCTGACGAACAGCAACGGACATATTATCCTTCCTATGTGGATAATAGCTTTTGTTGCACTCTGGCAGTATGTAGGCCAGTCAATGATGCTTTATATGGCTCAGATATCAGGTATAAGCAAGTCGCTTATGGAAGCAAGCTATATCGACGGCTGTACAAAGGTCCAGACATTCAGATACATAACGCTCCCGCTTATAAAGCCGATGGTGGCTACAGCTATGTCCCTCAATGCTATAGGTTCGCTGAAATTCTTTGACCTTGTATACAACATGACAGAAGGCAGACCTAACCACAAAACAGAGGTTCTCGCAACACATCTCTATCAGCAGGGCTTCAAGTATTTCAAATACGGATATGCCAGTGCTATAGGCGTAGTGCTGCTTATACTCTGTCTGCTGGTAACACTGTTTATCAATAAGGTCGTAAAGACCGAGCAGTACGAAATGTAAGGAGGTAAAGACAAATGAGTTCTTCAAAATATGGAGTACCCGATCTGGATACTGCCTCCAAGAAAAAGCTTTCACCTGTACAGATAGCAATATATGTATTTCTGGTGATCATATGCATGACGTACATCTTCCCTCTGCTGTGGGTGTTCAATGTATCGTTCAAGACCAATAAGGAGATATTTACCGCTCCTTTTGCACTGCCCGAGCGTATATCGTTCGATAACTTCTCCTTCGCGTGGACAGCAGGAAAGCTTGGCATAGCGACACTCAACTCGTTTATTGTGTGCGTTGCCGCTCTGGTATTAAGCTCACTCATAGGTTCTATGGCCGCATTCGGCATTGCCCGCTTACGCTGGAAGGGCTCAAAGCTTACCATGACCTATTTCCTTATCGGTATGATGATACCCGTACACTGTGTACTTATCCCCCTCTTCACAAGATTCGCGGATATGCATCTTTCAAACTCGCTTATAGGAATAATAATCCCTTATCTTACATTCTCGCTTCCGATAACGATATTCATTATGACAGGCTTCTTCAAGGGCCTTCCCAATGAGCTTATCGAATGCGCTTGTATGGAGGGCGCGAATATATTCCAGATATTCTTCAAAATATGTCTGCCCCTCAGCAAAACAGGTCTTTTTGTAACGGGACTCATGACTTTTGTCGGCAACTGGAACGAGCTTCTTCTTGCAATGGTATTCATCTCCGATGAAACCAAGAAGACCCTGCCCGTATCACTGTCAAAGTTCGTAGGACCTTACAATACGAACTATTCACAGATGTTTGCGGCTATTATAATCGCGATCATTCCTACTATTATAGTTTACTGCGCATTCTCCAACAAGATCGTTGACGGTCTTACTGCGGGCGCTGTAAAGGGCTGATATAGGTATCTGCCAAAACAGATGCTGTCATAGCTGCTATGACGGAACTGTTATAATGATTACACAAAAATTATCTGGAGTTTAATCTATGAAAGCAAAAATCACTATCAACACCTCGGACACTATCGGCGATATCGACCCCAGGATATACGGCTCCTTTATCGAGCATCTCGGACGTGCGGTCTACGGCGGTATATATGAACCGTCACATGAGAGTGCTGACGATATGGGCTTCCGCAAGGACGTACTGGAGCTTGTGAAAACGCTGAAAGTGCCTGTTGTACGCTATCCCGGCGGAAATTTCGTGTCAGGCTACAACTGGGAGGACGGTATAGGCGACAGATCAAAACGTCCGCGAAAGCTGGACCTTGCATGGAGCAGTATCGAGACCAATGAGATCGGCATTGACGAGTTTCAGGAATGGGCAAAACGTGCAGGAGCAGAAGTAATGATGGCTGTAAATCTCGGTACGCGGGGTGCGGACGAGGCACGGAACCTCGTTGAATACTGTAACCTTGACACCGATACGTATTATGCGGAGCTCCGACGGAAAAACGGCTTTGACAAGCCCTTCGGGATAAAGATGTGGTGCCTGGGAAACGAGATGGACGGCGACTGGCAGATTGGTCACAAGACCCCTCAGGAATATGCCCGTCTCGCCTGTGAGACCGCAAAGCTGATGAAGCTGACCGATCCGACCATAGAGCTTGTCGCCTGCGGCAGCTCAGCCCCGACCATGCCTACCTTCGGCGAATGGGAACGTACTGTACTTCGCGAGTGCTACGACCACGTTGACTACCTTTCTCTGCACAGCTACTATGGCAATCAGGAGAATGACACTGCGGATTTCCTTGCGTCGTCAATGGATATGGAGCAGTTCATCATAGATACTGCAAAGATATGTGACGAGGTAAAAGCGGAGAAGAAGTCCGATAAGGATATCATGCTTTCCTTTGACGAGTGGAACATCTGGTTCCACAGCAATGAGCAGGATAAGCATATAGAACACTGGCAGATCGCTCCGCCGCTTTTGGAGGATATCTTCAACTTCGAGGATGCGCTTGTCGTAGGCTGTCTGCTTATAACGCTGCTGCGCCACTGCGACAGGGTAAAGGCTGCTTGTCTTGCACAGCTTGTCAACGTTATAGCACCGATAATGACCGAGACAGGCGGCAGACTGTGGGTGCAGCCCATTTATTATCCCTTTCTCCATTGTTCGGTCAACGGAAGGGGAACTGTCCTGAATACTGCCTGTGAATGCGGCACCTATGATACAAAGAAGCACAGCAGTGTGCCGTATATTGATTGTATCACAGTTGCAAACGGCAGTGATATCACCATGTTTGCAGTCAACCGTTCGGCTGATGAGAGCTGTGAGCTTGAACTCAGCGGATTTGAAGGATACAGTCTCGTATCCCATACAGTTCTGAAAAACGATGATATGAAACGCTGCAACAGTGCGGATGAACCCGACGCGGTATCACCTGTACAGCAGGAAACAGGCGGCGAGGTAACTCTTGCCCCTCGTTCATGGAATATGCTCAGATTTACGGTTAAGTAATAAAAAAGACCTGCCTGTATGAATTACAGGCAGGTCTTTCGCGTTTATTGTGTTTTGACTATGGCAGAATGAAGCTTGTAAATTACCGTATTGAAATATTATCGGAATAATGCTATAATAAAATATGTCTATATGATTATTACTGGTTGGAGAATTTGTATGAAAAAAGATAAAACACAGAACCTAATACATAACCGGAATCCATTTCGCGTGATAAGCCTTGGCTTTTTGGTACTTGTACTGAGCGGAGCGCTTCTGCTTATGCTGCCTGTATCATCACAGGAGCGTATCGTTACGCCGTTCAGGGACACGCTTTTCACAGCTATATCAGCCTCCTGTGTAACAGGTCTTGTGGTACGTGATACAGCTACACACTGGTCGCTTTTCGGACAGATGATAATTCTTGCACTTATTCAGACAGGCGGTATGGGCGTCATTACGATAGGTCTCATGATAACGAGAATGTCAGGCAAAAAGGTCGGTCTGTGGTTCCGCGGCATGATGCAGGATTCCATATCCGCACCAAATGTGGGAGGAATACTGCAGCTTACAAAGTTTATTCTGAAAATGACCGCGGCTATAGAGCTTACTGGAGCTGCGCTGCTTTATCCTGTATTCTGCCGTGAGTTCGGTGCGGTAAAGGGGATATGGTACTCGGTTTTTCACTCTGTTTCGGCATTCTGTAATGCAGGTTTCGACCTTATGGGCGTAAGGGAGAAATTCTCATCGCTTACGACCCTGGGCGCTGACGCTTATGCCAATACTGTGCTTATGCTGCTTATTATTATTGGCGGTATCGGATTCCTCACATGGGACGATATTGTTCAGTACAGATTTCACTTCAAGAAATACCGCCTCCAGACCAAGGTGGTACTTGTAACATCCGGGCTCCTTATAAGTCTTCCTGCTCTGTTCTTCTTTTTTACGGAATACAACAGTGAACCAATGAAGGAACGTATACTGCATTCACTGTTTCAGTCGGTTACGGCAAGAACAGCAGGATTCAACACATCTGATTTTTCTGAAATGAGCGAACCTGCCGCAGTGCTCATGACTGTGCTCATGCTCATAGGAGGCTGTTCAGGTTCTACGGCAGGCGGTATGAAAACATCGACCGTTGCAGTGCTTTTCCTTGCTGCACTGAGCGTTTTCCGCCGCAGGAATGACGTCGAGTGCTTTAAGCGCCGCATTCCCGAGGATACTGTCCGAACAGCAGGAGCGATACTGTTTATGTACTTAACGCTTTTCCTGTCAACGGGAATAGCAATTTCTATGACAGAAGCGCTGCCGCTGATAAGCTGCCTCTTTGAAACAGGCTCTGCACTGGGAACAGCAGGACTGACGCTTGGAATAACCACATCGCTTTCGTTGTCCTCTCATATCATACTCATGCTTCTGATGTTTGCAGGACGAGTCGGAGGACTGACGCTGATATATGCTGCATTTTCCTCAAACAGCGAGGTATCAAGACTTCCGCAGGAAAAGATAACAGTCGGATAATAAACATTAAAAGGAGAAATAACTATGAAATCAGTTTTAATAATAGGTGCGGGTCAGTTCGGTATACATATAGCAAGGCGTATGGCTGAACTCAGATGTGAGATAATGGCAATAGACGCCGAGGAAGAACGTATCAACGCGATCCTTCCGCTTGTAACCAACGCTCAGATAGGCGACAGTACAAATGCGGATTTTATGCGTTCGCTGGGTATACCAGATTATGACGTATGTATCGTTACTATAAGCGACAGCTTTCAGGACTCGCTTGAAACTACGGCTCTGCTCAAGGAACTGGGCGCCAAAAAGGTCATATCCCGCGCTCAGAATGACGTTCAGGAGAAGTTCCTTCTCCGCAACGGAGCAGATGAAACCGTTTATCCCGAAAAACAGACCGCAATACGTCTTGCAACAAAGGAAGCTTCGGACGACATACTTGATGTGTTCCAGCTTGACCATGATATCAATATATATGAGGTCCGCGTTCCGAAAGCATGGAATGGCAGAACCATTGCGGAACTTGATATACGCAAAAAGCATCATTTGAATATCATAGCTGTCCGCAAATCAAACCAGCTTGTTGTACCGATGCCGGATATGGAACTTTCAATTGATGATGCGATACTTCTTCTCGGCAATATGAAGGATATTCAGAAAGTATTCTGACATAAGGACAAGCAGTACGTTTTAACTTAATAAAAAAATACAGCAGCTCCGGAAGCGGTCATATCCCGAAGGCAGCTGCTGTTGTCTTATATGATTGAGTTGTCGTGAGGATCACGGGTTTTTAATAAAAGTGCAGGATCTGTCGGTGACAGCGGGGAATACTTTGCTTATTATTGAATCAATATCCATATTTATAGCTTTATTACAACTTCGATTCCGCTGTCAACGGCTTTGCGGAACTTTTCACCGTCTGCGGGACTGCCTGCCACAGTTCCGTAATGTATCGGAACAGCATACTTCGGACGGATAGTGTTAATAAGCTCCGCAGCTTGTGAAGCGTCGGCGGTGTAAGTGCCGCCGGCGGGAACGAGCGCGATATCGCACTTTATCTGCTTGTTGTCGGGAGTAATGTCTGTGTCGCCTGCAATGTAGATGCGTCCGTGTTCGGGACTGTCAATGATATATCCAAGCCAGCCGCTGGCCTGAGGGTGGAAAGGCTTGCCTGTATTGTACGCAGGGACAGCCTCAAATATAACTCCGAGGACCTCGGACTTCCCGCCTGCGGACACCTGCTTCACGGTCAGACCAAGCTCGTCAGGTTCATTCATTGAAGCCGGACAGACTATGACAGTGCCGGACTTCATGACCTTGCGGATATCATCGGGGGAGTAGTGGTCGAAGTGGCTGTGTGTTATGAGAATTATGTCGGCGTCATGGGGAGCGCCGCTGATGTTGTACGGGTCGGAGTAGATTATCTTTCCCTCGTCAATGCGGATGCTGCTGTGTTCGTTAATGGTAATAAAATCAAGCATGATGTGACCTCCCGTCGTAATTGTTTTTCAAATTATAGCATAAAATGGCAGAAATAGCAAGCGGTCTCCGTGATAATTCTTGCAAAAGCATTGAAATAATGGTATAATGTGGTATATTCAATAACAGGAGCATAGCTATGTATTACTATATAAAAAACACGCTTGAAAAAACAAAGAAGCTGGACTTCAAAGGCAAAAGCGGTCAGTTCGTTGCTGTGCTGACGTCCGCAGAATGGCTGGAAAACAGGGACAGGTTCGATATGGGAATCGAAATGGACATCGACCTTTCTGCTATCCATTCCACAAAGGCAGAGGTCAACTACGATTCGCTGACGGGCACTTTTTCTATCCCCGACAGGGAGAACATTTCGCTGCCAAACACTAATTTTGCCTTTGCTCTCGACGAAAAGGGAATCGTTTTCATCGATGACAGCGGCTTCGTGGACAGAACTATCGGCAATATTATCAGTTCCAAGCGCTGGACAATGCCGAGTCTCGAACGCTTCATATATGACTTCCTCGAGCAGATAGTTGCCCGTGACCAGTTGATACTCGAACGCGTGGATAAGGAGCTCGACACGATAGAGTCGAATATCCTTTACGGTGAGGAAAAAGACCCGTCGCAGAGAGTCAGCCGTATCAGGAGCGACCTCCGTGATATGCGTATCCACTATGAGCAGCTTCTCGACCTCGGTCAGGAGCTTGAAGAAAACGAAAACGATTTCTTCAACGAGGACAATACCCGCTATTTCCATCTGTTCACGCAGCGCGTTTCTCGGCTTCACGATGTGACGGCTTCGCTCCGTGAGTATTCCATACAGATACGCGACCTGTATCAGTCACAGCTCGACATAAAGCAGAACCGCATAATGGCTCTGCTGACTATAATAACTTCCATATTCATGCCGCTGACGCTCATCGCAGGCTGGTACGGTATGAACTTCAGGTATATGCCCGAGCTCGAATACAAGTGGGCTTATCCTGCTGTTATCGCAGTCAGCATTATAATCGTTATTGTCAGTCTGATTTTTTTCAAAAAGAAAAAGTGGCTGTAAAAAGTATCGGGAACAGTGAAAACTGTTCCCGATTTTGTCTTATATCACTTGTTCGCTGCTGTGCAGGGCTATGAGCTTTTCGCTCATTATGGAATCACCCTTCCTTCTTAAAATCAATCCTAACCAGTGGCTTGTTTATTACTATGTTTTATCATCATGATCAGTACAGATGTATCCCGTGAATAGTTTCTTTATTATTCTGAATGATCAATTTTTCATAGCTGCGGCTTATCATCCCTAATTCCAAGTCATCATATATCCTAATAAAACGTGCAGACTCTAAAACAAGAGATATCATTTTCCTGATTTCGTCAGAGTCGGTGATTGCAGTTTCTATTATGTCTATATTCCATATTATATGAGAGTAGATACATCCTCCCCGCAGACAATACCTGTGATTATTATAATCTGCAATCAAAAGAAACATCCAATGTGGTCCTGGTGTATTTAGAACATATATAGTCAGTTCATCAGTGTACAAGATACCCAAAAGACCGCATCTTCTTTTGTTACTTTGCGCTCCGAGTTGTTCTAAGATCCTTTTTCGTTCTTTATCATCTTTGACTTTGACATATTCCATTGTATCACCTCAGTTTTCCTGTAATCCAACCTCACCAGTGCCTTGCCGTTAGGCAGGGGACAGGACTCCTGCAATATCAGCGTGTAGCCTGTCTCGTTCATGGCAGCCGTCAGTGCCGCTTCTTCCATCTGGTGATGAACCTCGTCAAGTTTGTCGAATGTTTGGAGGTACGGCGACTCTGACACCCACTGATTCTCGTCGGTGTTTATCTGTATCACGCAGGACACATACTGGGGAGCAGTCTGCAAAACGGCTTTCTGAAATGCTCCGTAGCCGATGTATTCGATAAGCAGATTCGCTATGAGGAGCTGAGTTTTCGGCAGTTTTTCGGCTTCGTTCACAAGGTCGGTGTGCAGGCATTCCAGTATGCCTGAAAGCTCTGGATATCGCTCGGATACCGCATGGAGATAGTCCGCGTTTATGTCAACGCCGTAGACCCTGCGGAACTTGTCGGGACTGACATGTTCAAGACCGTTGCCGCCTGCGATACCCAGCACCATTGCGGTCTCGGCAGGGTAGGCGCTGAACTGCTTCTGCATTATGGAATTCATCGCCTGAAGCTGGCGCACGGAGTCAAGGTTCATGTGCTTTTCGTAGTCGTCAAGACTTATTTCTTCCCATGGATTGCTCATATGCAGCACCTCTCCAGGTCATACTCATCGTCTATCAAAAAATATTCGAGCCCGTGACTGATACAGCCGCGGAGATACTTCAGATTGTCCTGTATCGTCTCCTCAATGCCGAGGTCGTTGGAGAGCCTCTTTTCGATAACGTTCCCGAAGCTGACAATGTCGGTGAAATGGCTGTTTATGTAGCTTTCGCTCATAACAAGACAGATGTATTTTATCTGCGGCAGGTAGTCCTCGTCAAAGCTGTCCTTCCAGTCGAAGGGGATATAACAGCCCTCGATTATGAGGTTCTGACCGTTCTCAATGGCAGTTTTTATAATCTCTTTCAGAATGTTCCAGAGGTATACCGTAAGCTTGTCATCGTCGTAGGGCGTGAGCTTGGTCTGACCGCTTCTTATCAGCCCCATTTTCAGGTGGTCTATTGACAGATAAGGGTATTTGTATTTTTCAAGCAGTTTCTGCGCAAGCAGCGTTTTCCCCGTGTGGGAAGCTCCTGTTATCAGTATTATCATAGGCTTGAACCCGGATCCTTTCTGTTTTTACATAATTATACCATATTGGGAGATGTTTTTCAATCACAGGCCTTTTTCAACTGGACAAATCAGCGATGTTATGATATGATCTGTGTATTGAAAAATGCTTTTGTATTGATACCAATGACAGATGCAGAAGGTGATGATATGCACTATGATGTTGTTTTTTTACAGCGGAAAACAGATTATATAAAATTAAAGTCCGAGGATTTATTCCCGGACTTTATTAATATCACCATATAATTCTTTGTTTACCATTTCAGTGTATCATCGGCCTGCATCTCAGCATTAAGCAGCTGACAATAAGTTGCATCGTTTTCTGTGTAAGAATTAAATTCACCTGTAACTGTTATCTCTGTATTGAGAGCTGGATAATCGTCAGGATATTTATGCTCGCCTTTAAGTACGAATTCTATACCTTGAGAACAGCAGGCGGTAGCGTCATTTATCAGAACCGCAAAGAACTCCCTGCCGTCGTTCTCCTTGAAATATGAAAACGGTCCTTTAACTTTTACTTTTTTGCCAAGGTAGTTATCGCTGCAATTAATCATATCATATACTTGAGCATAAACCATGTTTGAATTCATCTGAGTCAGATCAATTTCTATATTTTCGGAACTGCTTTCTGAATCAGAATTTGTATCTGATACAGCCGACGGTGACTGATTATCATAGTTGTTATTATCTGCTGTTGAAGTACTTCCGCAGCCTGAAAGGAGAAAGAATGCCGATGTTAAAACTGAGATCAAACTGAATTTTTTCATAATATACCTCCAATGTGGTTTATGCAGTTGCAAGACAAGTATTAAGTTTAGCAAGAATATCTGCTTTTTTATAACCTTTTCCAATGAATACGAGCTGATTGATACGGTCGCCGTACTGATCGTCCCAGTCATCTTTCAGATCGGGGTAATTCTCGAACATGACATCAAGCTCTTCCTGCGGACAGGCGGCAAGCCATTCATTAAGCTCTGTAACACTTGCATTTCTGCCTGCCTGTTCAAAGAGCTGGATATGCACGTCGTCGTCAGCGAACCACACATAGCCTTTTGTGCGGATAAGCTCCTTCGGGTACTCGTCCACAAAATCCATGAATTTACCCCGGTCAAAAGGACGTGTTTCTTCATAAACAAAGGAAGTTATGCCGTATTCGTCCATGCAGGCTTCCTTGTCTGTCGGTTCATTAGTATTGAGAGCACGCTGAACTGACGATGATGCAAGCACGGCATGATAATCGAAATCCTTTCCGTGAAGTATCTTGTCAGTATCAACTTCACTGTTGATACAAGGGATAATTTCAGCCTCGGACTGTATATCACGGATAGCCTTTGATACTTCTTCTACCTGTTCCTTGCTGAGAAGATCAGTCTTATTGAGAATGATTAGGTTGCAGAACTCGATCTGGTCTATTATAAGATTTATGATATCGCCTTCCTCGGTATCGTTCTCCATTGAAAGCTCACAGAGAAATTCACGGTATATACGATCAGCGTCCACAACAGATACAACGGAGCTGAGATAAACGTTTGTGTCAGGATTATCCTCTGTATATACAACGAATGAAGCGGCAATATTGGATGGTTCACTTATTCCTGACGCTTCGACGAAAACAGCTTCAATATCGGGCAGTTGGGATATTCTCTCTATCTCAGCAATAAATTCATCGCGGAGAGAGCAGCAGATACAGCCGTTCTGCAATTCTACCATTTCAACAGATGCGATACGGTCACGGTTTTTGTTCAGGAGAGCAGCGTCTATATTCACGCTGCCCATATCGTTTACGATAAGAGCTATTTTACGCTGTTCCTGTTTCAGCAGATTCTGCATAAGAGTAGTCTTGCCCGAACCAAGATAGCCTGTAATAAGTATTACGGGTATTTTTTTCTCTGACATAGCGCACCTCACTTGAGGGCACTGCTGAGAACATCATAGTTCTTCTGCATAAGTGAAATATAGCTTGCACCGTTCTTCACGTCATTTTTTGAGACCGACTGAAGCGAATTGAGTTCTGCTATTTTAACATCCTTTTTGCCTGAATTTGTGATGATTGAATCTGCGATGTCTTTATTTGTATTTTCAAGAGTGAAAACAGTGTCACAGTCAAGTTCTTTTACTTTGTCGGAAAGGAATTTTATAGTTTCAAAGCTGGCTTCGGATTCAGCAGAGCAGCCGATAAAAGCAGCATAATAATCAAGGCCGTAGTCGTCTACAAAGTAACGGAACGGGAATCTGTCGCCAAAAACAAGAGCCTTTACAGAAGAACCGTTAATCAGTGTTTTAAAGCTGTTGTCAAGGCTGCTGAGTTCAGAAATATAGCTGTCAAGATTTGACCTATAATCAGCGGCATTTTCAGCATCGATAGATTCTATGTTCTTTTCGATTTCAGTACAAAGGAGCTTTGCGTTTTTCAGTGAGAGCCATACGTGTTCGTCATACTCGATTTCTTCACCTTCTTCTTCACTTTCTTCTTCCTCTTCGCTCTGCATACCTTCTTTGAGTTCCTCAACCTTTGCAGAGTCACCGAGGATTTCCATAAGATTTATAACTTTCATATTTTTGTTGGAAGAACTTGAAATAGCGTCATCTGCCCATTTGTCAGACTCACCGCCGACATATACAAAGAGATCGCAGTTCGATATCTTCATCATATCATCTACAGTAGGCTGGTAGCTGTGCAGATCAACGCCGCTGTCAAGAAGATATGTAACTTCGATATTTACAGTATGGGTACCGAGTATCTCCTTGACCCAGTCATACTCGGGGAAGATAGTGCAGACAATGCTTAATGATTCTGTATCTGATTTGATATTTTCTGAGCTTTTATTTTCACTTTCATAAGCAGAATAATTTACACTTTCCGAAGAATTATCTGCTGAACCGCAGCCTGTCATACCTGCAAAAATCATTGATATAGCAATAGCATATATGCTTATTTTTTTCTTTAACATAAAAAGAACCTCCGAATAAATTTTTTGATAGCATAACGAAACAGATGTATTTCAAGTGAAATACATCCTGATTACTAAAACGGCATAGTTATCCGGTTTAAGCGATGTTTGGGTATAACTATCCGTACAGAATAATGCTGTCAATATTTAATTCAGAAGCTCTACTTTAAGAGATATCAGGGTGGTATGGTAGGATTTGCAGCTTATTAGGAGCTTTAAAACCGCACAAACTGCAAACATCATAAAGGAAAGATGAACGCCGCTAATAACAGATGTTCCGAGTGTATTCAGAGTTTTATGGCACCCGGCAAGTTCTGTACAAACAGAACATTCCTCACTTGTGCAGACATGATTTGAATGCAGGATAATAAAACAAGATGAACTGAAAATGACAAGACTGAATATTAAAAGGACTATCCATGAAAAGAATCTTTTTCTACTGCCTGTCATTGTTTTCACCTCAACTTATTGAAAATCAAAATTGATAATCATTATCAATTTATTATTATATTGAGATGAAATGCTTTTGTCAATATTCGTGTATGATATTCTACATCTTCAACAAAATGAATGTGTCAGCTAATTATGTTTTTGACTATGGCGGGCTTGCTTTTATAATTCTCAAATGATGTTAAAACTGTGAAGAACACACTAACAAAGAGCATTGCAGATTGCTTGAAAGCTCCTACAAAAGCTGTCTTGATCTTGCCGTGCAAAACGGCATCAGCAGTATCGCTTTCTGCTGCATCTCCACGGGAGTATTCGGTTTCCCGCAGAAGGAAGCAGCGGAGATCGCTGCCAGAACGGTACTGGAATATCGTCAGAAACACGATATACAGGTCATTTTCAACGTGTTCAAGGAGGACGATTATGAGATATATAAAGGATTACTCGGCAGAAATTGAACGCCTGAGAAAGGAAATACAGACTGCCGATGCCATTATAATAGGTGCGGGTGCAGGACTTTCCACCGCCGCAGGCTTTACCTATTTGGGAGAGAGGTTTGAAAAATATTTCTCGGATATTGAAGCAAAGTATGGCTTCAAGGATATGTATTCGGGCGGCTTCTATCCGTTCCCGACGCTTGAAGAACAGTGGGCTTATTGGTCACGCTACATCTACATCAATCGCTATATGGACGTGGACAACGGCACATACAAGACGCTGTTTGAGCTTATGAAGGACAAGGACTATTTCGTTTGGAATTGTCAAGAAATGTGCAGTCAGAGAATACCCAAAATCTTGGATAGGCAGGAGTCAGGCGGCGTGATGCGAGAGCTGATTTGAAGTCCTTAGTGCCACAGGTGGGAGACCACCTTCATTGAAGCTGTTGATCCTTTGCGTA
>DBXO01000058.1:0-1915 GCA_002309635.1 Ruminococcus flavefaciens
CTCCGCCGTGAAGTTGCTCTTAACATCAAGAGACTTGTTGAAATAGGCTGCTACAGAGGCGTTCGTCACCGTAAGGGTCTCCCCGTAAGAGGTCAGAGAACCAAGACAAACGCAAGAACCCGCAAGGGCCCTGTAAAGACTATCGCTAACAAGAAGAAGTAAGGAGGTCATGAGCTTTGGCACAGCAGAAGGGTAAAAAAGTTACTACTGTCAGAAGACGTAGAGAACGTAAGAATATCGAGAGCGGCGCTGTTCATATCCAGTCCACTTTCAATAACACGATCGTTACGATCACAGATACAGCCGGAAACGCTATCTCTTGGGCAAGCGCTGGCGAACTCGGCTTCAGAGGCTCAAAGAAGTCAACTCCTTTCGCAGCTCAGACAGCTGCTGAAACAGCTGCAAAGGCTGCTATGGAACACGGCCTCAAGAATGTTGAAGTATACGTAAAGGGACCCGGTGCAGGACGTGAAGCAGCTATCAGAGCACTTCAGACCGTAGGCCTTGAGGTAAGAATGATCAAGGATGTAACACCTATCCCGCACAATGGCTGCCGTCCGCCTAAGAGACGTCGTGTCTGATCAAATTGGAGGTGTATTAATATGGCAGTACAGAAAGAACCAATCCTTAAGAAGTGCAGATATCTGGGCATCAGCCCCGCTGTAATGGGTGTATCTAAGAAGGAGTCTATCCGTTTCAAGAACGCTAACAACAGAAAGAAGATATCTGAATACGGACTCCAGCTCAAGGAAAAGCAGAAGCTGAAGTTTATATACGGCGTACTCGAGAAGCAGTTCAGACACTATTTCTCAATCGCTGAAAAAATGGAGGGCAAGGCCGGTGATAATCTTCTCACCGTTCTCGAGTCCAGACTTGACAGTGTTGTATACAGAATGGGTCTCGCTCTTACAAGAAGAGAAGCAAGACAGCTCGTTGTACACAGCCACTTCACAGTAAACGGCAAGAAGGTAAACATTCCTTCCTATAGAGTAAAGGTCGGCGACGTTATCGCCCTCAAGGAAAAGGACAGAACTTCCGAGAAGTTCAAGGCAACAGTTGAGGAAACCAAGGACAGACTCGTTCCTGTATGGCTCACAGCAAACAAGGACGACTTCTCTGCAAAGGTAAATCGTCTCCCCTTAGCTGAGGATATTGACTACGAGGTAGCTACTCACCTCATCGTCGAGCTGTACTCCAAGTAATCAGATTGATATACTTGAAGCGTCAGTATTCGGAATCAACATTAATTGCGAAATAGGAGGGTTTTTATGCTGGAAAAAATTAATAAGCCTGATATTGAGATCGTCGAGCTTAAAAGTGACGGCAAATACGGCAAATTCGTTTTAGCACCGCTGGAGCGTGGATATGGTATTACACTTGGAAACAGCCTCAGACGTGTGCTGCTCTCCTCACTTCCCGGTGTGGCTGTAACATCTGTAAAGCTTTCAGGCAAGGATGGTACAGTTCACCATGAGTTGTCAACTATTCCGGGCGTAAAAGAAGACGTTACGGAAATAATCCTCAGTATCAAAGGACTGACGGCTAAGCTTTACGGCGAAGGCCCTAAGACAGTATATATAGAGGCAGAGGGCGAATGCGAGATCACTGCCGGCGATATAAAGACCGATTCAGAGGTTAATATCCTCGATCCCGGCATGCATATTGCAACACTCGGCAAGGACGCTAAGCTCTATATGGAGATCACAATAGACAGAGGCAGAGGCTATGTTTCAGCAGAAAGAAACAAGAAGCAGATCAACCTCCCCGTTGACGTAATCGCCGTAGACAGTATCTATACTCCTGTTCTTAAGGTAAATTATACCGTAGAGGATACACGACTCGGTCAGGTCACCGACTATGATAAGCTCACAATGGAGGTATGGACAGACGGTACCATCTCCGCTAAGGAAGCTTT
>DBXO01000058.1:2094-28272 GCA_002309635.1 Ruminococcus flavefaciens
AACCTTGGAAAGAAATCCTTCGACGAAGTAAAGGAAAAGCTCCAGTCACTGGGCTTTGACCTTTCTTCAGAAGAGGAATAAACCATAAAACGTGCGTTAGCGCACCACTATAAAAAGGAGTGAATACAATGCCGGGTACAAGAAAACTGGGCAGAACATCTGATCATAGAAAGGCTATGCTCAGAGGCATGGTAACTTTCCTGCTTGAGAACGGTCAGATTGAGACTACCGTAACAAGAGCAAAGGAAGTTCGTGCAGTTGCAGAAAAAATGATCACTATCGGTAAAAATGATGATCTGCACTCCAAGCGTCAGGTATTCTCTTACATCACTAAGGAGTCCGTTGCTAAGAAGCTTATCGACGAGATCGCTCCCAAGTATGCAGAGAGAAACGGTGGTTATACACAGATTGTGAAGATCGGACCCCGCCGCGGAGACGCTGCTGAAATGGCTATCATCAAGCTCGTTTGATCGCAGATAATTATTATAAAAGCCGTTCCCGATAAGGGAGCGGCTTTTCCGTTTTGAGGTACCTACCCCAATTTTTGGATAAGTCCATAAAAAAAGCGAAAAATCGAAGAAAAGTACTTGCAAAACCTCTGGATATATGTTATAATAACCATTGTATGAAAATAAATCCATAATGACAGGAGTAATAGTATGAAGATCAAAAAATTGATAAGCATTCTTTCAGCAGCTGCTTCAACAGCTGCTATGGCTGGATATACGGCTTTGACAGCTTTTGCAGAGGGAGAAGCAGCAGATGCAGCAGCTTCAGGCAGCAATTCGCCTGCCCCCGGTCTTGGCGCAGGCGGAATGATATTCTCTCTTGCTATCATGTTCGCACTTCTCTACTTCGTGGCTATCAGACCTCAGAAAAAGCGCGACAAGGAGCTTAAGGAAATGCAGGAGAGCCTGCAGGTAGGCGACGAGGTCGTTACAGGCGGCGGTATCGTCGGTATCGTAGTAAGTGTAGGCGAGGATACAGTCGTTATCGAAACAGGCGGCGCAAAGCACAAGCTCAGGATCAAGAACTGGGCTATCACCGAGAATGTTACAGCTGCTGAGCGTATCAAGGAAGCAAAGGCAGCAGGCAAGACATCAGGTTCCTCATCTGCCAAGCTTGAATCAGCGGCACTCGTTGACGACGATGCAGACGATAAGAAGTCCAAAAAGAAGAATGACGAAGAAGAATAAGATCAAATATCTCCGCATAGTATCTAAAAGAATACTATGCGGAGGTTTTTTATGCGCAGACACAGACGAAGTATATGGACAAACGGTCCTCTGAGCGCCGCAGTTTCCGTCCTCTGCGGGCTGCTCGCCACAGCAGCTGCATGGCTCTTGCTGAGCGGTCTGCTGTTTTTCGTTATGAGGGATATGAAGCTTATAAGAGGCTTTTCGGGGGTTGCCCTTGCCTTCGGAGGGTACAGCGGAGCCTTCCTTTACGGCAAATATCACCGCAGCAGGGGACTGTTCGGCGGCTCGGTATGCGGAGCCGTAATGTACGGGCTGCTGAGCATATGCAGTATTATATTCCTCGGTACCCCGTCGGGCATAAAAAAGCTCCTCCTGCTCACCGTATCCGGTGCAGCGGGAGGAGTTGCGGGCGTTAACTCAAAACGCCCGGGAAAGCTTATGGATCAGTAATTTCCCGATTTGTCTTCCATGAGCTTGAATTCTATCTCATAGTAGCTGATATTGCCTTTTTTATCAATGCTTGCGCAGGTAGCGGGCACCTTGTCGCCGGCTTCATACTGTTCGCTTATTGTATCATACAGCTCGTCGTAGGTGCTTACTGATTTTCCGTTTATGGCCACGATGAAGTCGCCCTTTTTCAGTTCGGTATTGGCGATATCGCAGTCCTTGTCGATATCGTCGATGTAAATGCCCTTGAAATCGTCGGGGATCTCTGTGCCCAGTCTTTCCTCTATGGCGGCTATTTTTGCCTCGGAGCCCATATCGAGGAGGTGTATGCCTATCCTGAAGCGTCCTGCGATGAAGCCGTTTTTGATAAGCTCCTCGATAACTGGAGCAGCCTCGTTGATAGTGATAGCGAAGCCGAGACCTTCTATATCGTTGCTGTAATACTTTGATGAGGTAATACCGATCACCTGACCGTACATATTAACGAGAGCGCCGCCTGAGTTTCCGGGACTTATCTCTGCGTTGGTCTGCAGGCATTTCATCTCAAAGCCCGAGGAATCACTTCTTATATCACGGTCAACGGCGGAGATTATTCCGTCCGTTACTGTACCCGCAAGGTTTGCCGGGTTGCCTATAGCGATAACGGTCTCGCCCACGATAGCTTCATCTGAGTTGCCGAGAACAGCGGGAACAAGGTCGGGAGCGTTTACCTTTATTACGGCGATATCGGTCTTGGTGTCTCTTCCCACAACCTTGGCGTCGTAGAAGCTGCCGTCCATAGTCTCGATCTTGTGGTAGCCTTCAGCCTCGAGAACATGGGCATTTGTAACGATATAGCCGTCCTTGTTGAGAACGATGCCGGAGCCTGTGCCTATAGCTTTTTTTGCACTGTAGCCTGCATAATCGGCGTAGGTGTATATTTTGACGATAGACGGCTTTACGAGAGCAGCCGCCCCCTCTGGAGTATACTTGCCGTTCTCGTCCTTGAAGTTTTCAAGATCGTTGGCGCCCTCAGGCTTTGTTGTCTGATATATGACCACCTGATTCTGCTTGCCTATCTTGTCTATGACCTTGTCGCTGTTTATGATATCGAAGATAATGCCGAAAAGAGCAATAAAAGCTGCGATACCGACTATCATTCCGAACAGTATAACGATAGTCCTCTGACTTTTTGCGATCTGCTTCTGTGGATCCTCGGCAGGGGGCGCATTGAACTGCTGTCTGCGCTCCATATCCTCGAAGCCTATAGGCTCATACATAAAGCGGTCGTATACGGGACGGCGGGGCTGATCGTAATTCTGCTGTCCGTAGCCGACATTGGGTTGCTGATTGTAGAACTGCTGCTGCCCGTAGCCGCCGTTCTGCGGCTGACTGCCGTACTGCTGCTGTCCGTAACCGCCGTTAGGCTGCTGATTGTAGAACTGCTGCCTGTAGCCGTTATTCTGCGGCTGACTGCCGTACTGCTGCTGTCCGTAACTGCTGTTCGGCTGCTGAGCGTGGTACTGCTGTCCGTAGCTGCTGTTCTGCGGCTGGCTGTAGTTCTGCTGCTCATAGGTATTATTGGGAGCCTGCTGGTCGTAGATACCGTTATCTGCGGTGCTTTCCGCAGGCTTTTCATGACGGGGGATATAATGCTCTTCCCGGCCGTTATCATCAGGACTGCCCTGATATATATTGTCCTTGTCGTCCATTTGTTATCCTTTCTTTTTCGGCTGTTTCTCGGGAAGCTGAATGAGAAACTCCGTATACTCGCCGTACACGCTCTTTACAACTATGTGACCGTGGTGGAGATGCACTATCTTTCTTGAAATAGCAAGACCGAGACCAAGTCCCGTAGTGTCCTTGCCGCGTGAGGAATCAGTCTTGTAGAAGCGGTCGAAGACCTGCTGTATCTCGTCGTTTTTCAGTCCCTCGCCAGTATTCCTTATACCTATGGTACAGGAGCCGTTGATAGAACGCTCGAATCTGAATGAGAGTATACCGCCGTCGTTTATGAATTTTACGGCATTTTCCACGAGGTTGTATATTACCTGCTGGATAAGGTCGGGATCGACCTCTGCTGACATACGGTCGCTTCCGAGTCCCTCTACCTCAAGGTGCTTGTCCTCGATCTTTTTCTCGAACATGAGAACTGTCTGTATGACAATGTCCGTAAGGTTTACGTCGCGGAAATTAGGTCTCAGTGTACCCGTCTCGAAGCGTGACATATTCAGCATTGAGGATATGAGTATGCGCAGGCGCTTAATCTCCTTGGATACGAGTATGAGGTATTCCTTTTGTCTGCCCTTGGGGATAGTACCGTCGAGGATACCGTCCACGAAGCCTCCTATGGTGGTTATGGGAGTTCTGAGCTCATGTGAGACATTTGCGATAAAGGTCTTGCTGGTCTCCTCGCTCTTGGCGACGTCTGCGGCTACGGTATTGACGTATTCCGCTATCTCGGGAGTGGTATACGGTACATTTGTGGGTATATTCTCCGAGAAGTCACGTTTTGCGAACTGCTCACTGATTCGGCGGAAATCGTTTTCGTAAGCCGAGAGCCTCTTGAATCTGCGGCTGAGTATAAAGAGCTGGATGCTCATATTCAGCAGGCAGAAGAGGGTGTAGAACACGGTCATCTTGGCGGAAAATGAATTTACGGCATTTGAATTTGTATATATCTTGGCAAACATACGGGTGGGTATGTACTCATCTTTGCCCTTAAGGAAGAAGCAGGTGCCGTAGAGCATATATGGCTCGTTGGCAGAAATGCTCTTCGTCTCCAGTGCAAGGTAGTCGCTCTTGGTAAAGCGCTCACGCTCAGCTATGGAGATCTTTTCGCTGTTTTTTACTACTTTTTTGGGCTTTTCCTCATAATCGGCGTCAGAGAGGACGCAGTTGCCGTTTCCGTCGTATATATAGATCATAAGGTGGTATTTGCTCGAAAACCTTTTATGCAGGTTCTTTATGGTAGTTGAACGGGTGTTCTTCTCCTCGGCGTAGCTCTCCTGCATACAGCCTGTAAAAAGGTCGCCGATTTTCTGGAGCTCGTCCAGTTTGCTTGATTTATATAAGGTAGAGCTGACGGTCACGGCAACGATACCCAGTATGATATTTATCGAAAGGATGATTATGATAAAGAATATAAAAAGCTTGTCATAAGAGCTTTTTCTGCCTTTCAATGGTATCACCTCTATACAAAATAAGGGGACAGATGTCCCCTTGATGTTCTGGAGTTTTTACAGATCATTCCTCTTCGTCAGCCTCGAATTTATATCCGACGCCCCAAACGGTCTTAAGGGTCCACTTGTCGGAAATGCCCTCAAGCTTTTCGCGAAGTCTTTTGATATGTACGTCGATGGTACGTGAATCGCCGTAGTACTCAAAGCCCCATACTTCGTCAAGAAGCTGATCGCGGGTATAAACTCTGTTAGGATTGGAAGCGAGATAGTAAAGCAGTTCAAGCTCTTTCGGAGGAGTATCGATGTTCTTGCCGTTTACCTTGAGCTCATAGCTGTCCATATTGACAGAAAGCTTGTCGTAGTGGACCTCTTTCTGCTCAGGCTCGGCCATACCTGTGCCAACGCGGCGCGTAACGGCGTTGATACGGGCGATTACCTCCTTTGCGTCAAATGGCTTTACGATATAGTCGTCAGCGCCCAGTTCGAGACCTATGACCTTGTCGATAGTCTCGCCCTTGGCGGTTATCATTATTATCGGTACATTCGAGATCTTTCTGATCTCACGGCAGACCTGCCAGCCGTCCTTGCCGGGCAGCATGATATCGAGCAGCACCATATCGGGGCTGAGAGCCTTGAATTTAACAACAGCGTCATCACCGTCATGGCAGAGGAGAACACTGTATCCGTCCTTTTCGAGATAGAGGCGGAGAAGGTCGCAGATGTTCTTATCGTCGTCTACTATAAGTACCTTTGGATTTTTTTCGTTAGCCATTTTTTAATACCTTCCTTCCGTATTCACTTATACTTCCCCTTATTTGCATAATTCGCAAAGAAAGCATTTTGTACACAATACAGGCAAGAAAGCCTGCTTGTAAGATATTAAGTTAATTATAACTCAGTTTTACAAAAATGTCAATCAAAAATCACTATTTTTTGAATTAGTGTTATAATTTTAAGTTATTTTCTACAAAAAACCTGTGTTAAAAATGTGCTAACGGCGAGTAAACATATTGCATACTGCACAAATCACCCCGGTATTTGCAGGCTTATCTGCCAGTCGGCCTTCGGTCAGTTTGTAAACGGAGCCGTTTTCGGCATAGCTCTGGGGGAATGCACGTATTTGCGAATCTCTGTACCGGTATCCGTCCAAGGCTTGGAGAGCTGTCGCAAACAAGCAGCCTTTTCTTCATAATTATCCCATTTTATAAAGAATATGGGCTGCTGACGGCAGCCCATGCTGATATATCATTGTCTTGTACGCTGAGAGAGCGCCCTGATGTTGCTGACAGCCCAGTCGAACTTATCCGTAGTGATAACGGAGCCGCAGTATTCACAGACAGTTGTCTGGTTGATATTTATATTAGCGCCGCAGTAAGGACAGGTCTGACCTGTAGTGCCTGTTGAGCGCGATGTGGTCACGCCTGTGGTGCGGACGAGAGTCCATTCATAGGTCATGAACTTTTCCGCAGTCTTGCTTCCGCGAACGACGCTGCCGGTATTGTCATCGATCACGTAATCTACTATCCTTGTATCAAGCTTGATGACCATTTCATCAAGTCCGCTTTCCTGGCGCCAGCCCATGAGCTGAGTGCTGAGAACGGCTATCCTTTCCACCATATTGGTCTGATGGTTCTGACGGTACCTGTTGAGCTGATTATCCATCTGCGCGAAGTAGGTATCTGTGAGATATGGTCTGAGAGGGGAAAGATCCTTGTTCTGCCATGCGTTCTGGAACTGAACGTAGAGGTTCGAGATCTTATCCCTGAACTGTTCCGCATTGAAACTTGGGTCGGTCTCACTGTATTCTTCTATGCGCCTCAGCGACTTGGTTTCCTGCGGCTGATAGGTCTGGGTATTTGTGCCGGTATTCTTTTTTCTTGAAGAAGTCGAAGCGATTATGATTATAATGATAACAATAATGGTTATGACAGCTTCCATATCGCTCCCGCTGCCTGAGCCCGAGCCGCTGCTGTAGCTGCCGCTGTCACTGTCCCAGCTTCCGCCGCTGTCCCAGTCGCTGCCTCCGCTGTCCCAGCCGCCTCCACCGCCGAAGTCGGAATCACCCGAGAAGTCGCCGAAGTCGGCACGTCTCGGAGAAGCCTCGGCGTAAAGCGGCTTCATCGGGAACAGTACTAACCCGAAAAGTATTGCCATAAGTGATAAAAGACGAAAGAGCTTTTTCATATCCGATCCCCCTTAAATTCATTAACTATATTATATCATAGACAGCTCATTTTGTCACTATATGCTTTTTCGTGAGTTTTTACAAAAAAAGAGGGACTGATTTGTAGGGACTGCTATTTGACGAATATCTCCTGCTGCTTTCCGATGTTTCCCTCAAGCTTATAGGAAACGTTCAGCGTAAGGGTATCCTCGGTCTCTTCGGGTACAATGGTCCTGCTGATAATTTTTGTATTGCTGCCGAGAAAGTTCTTTTCGTACAGGAACACCTTTTTCATGAGCCTGTCGGTGAGCTCCTCGGCTGTGAAGCCGGTCCTTCTGCGCACTGTTTCCATTATTTTCTCCTTTCTGATACTGACAGGCAGCTCTTTCCCGAACAGCACAAGAGGAGTTTCAGTGCAGCTGCGGGTGCTTCTTTCAAATCTCTCTTCGCCGAACGAGAGCGGGATATCCAGTCCGAAAAGCCGCAGAGTACGCCGTGTACTGCTTCTGCCGGAGGGGAGGAGCTCCTCACCGTGAAAAGCGGCGGAAAAGGATACATTCTCGCTGAATATACCGCGCACCTCACCCATAGCTGTACATACTGAGGTCTTGCCCGAGCTCAGCTCGTAAACTCCGCTGATCAGCATAGCGCCTTTCGGGACATAGTCGCCTGCCTTTCGGACAGGGGAGCCGTTACGCGCAAGGATATAGGTTATCTCTGCGTCGCGTTCGGAGACTATATTGCAGGGTACCCTCCCTCTTTCCTTTTTCGGTATGGGAGCTGTTTCGCGTATCTGCACGGCAATGCGGCTGCCGGTACGATGCATGCCTGCCCATGCGATACCCTCCACCATGAACGGCAGACGGTCGGCGCACTTCTGCAAATCGAGCCTGTGGACGGGAGTGCCCGACTTCACGTCCAGTTCTGCGAGGGCGGCGAGTATCACCTCGTCACGGACGTAGGTATTACCGCTTATTTCGACAGTGACCACTATCTGCGAGAAGTAAATAACGGTAAAAGCCGCTATCATAACGCCAAAAAGAATGCCTATCCTGTTCCTGTAGCGGAAAAGCCGTTCTCCCACGCTGTCGTAGGCGGCAGTTTTCAGCATTACCCCGCACTTGTCGGCTATCTCCCTGACTCTTGCAAGGTCACGGTGTAGTATATCACCGTGAAATACCTCTCCGCGGCAGTACTGCTCACGGCATCCGATATATTCCTCGTGCATAAGGTTGATGAATTTACAGAGCTCCTTCCCCTGTGCGTTTATCCTCACGGAGCGTTTCAGTCTCATGCTTTCTGTTCCTTTCCTCGAATTCTATTTTTGTGATACAGCCCCTTACAACGAGTCCTCCCGTTCGGAAGTCGAATGCTCTGAGCCCGCTGCCATGGATACTGATATATATCCCGTCGGCAAGAAAGCGCATGTAGACCTCGTTGTATTCCTCTATTCTTCGGCAGCCCTCGATTATGAACTCATTGTTTGCGGAAATATGTATACTTGATTCAAGATAGAGTTTTTCGCGGGCAAGCTCGGCAAGTCTTTCAAACATTATGGTCACTCCCGTATATTTTTTCACTTCCAATAATATGATTTACAGGGTGATGAATATGAGAAAAAGTATTGAAAGGGGGCGAGCCGCTGTAAAGACCGCATTGCTTACCGCCGGATTCGTATACTGTGCGGCGGATACGGAAACGGTATCGGCAGCCGTGTACTCAGGAATACAGCGCTGTATAAATGTTGTAGTGCCCTCACTTTTCGCCATGATAATGGTATCGTCCATACTTGTCAGGAGCGGTGCGGGAGTTTTTGCACCGAAGCTTACGGGCAGGTTCGGCAGACTGCTTTTCGGCATGGACGCATGGGAGCTGAGGATATTTGCACTGGGAATGTTTGCAGGCTATCCCGCAGGTACGAAAATGCTCTGCGACGAGTACGCCATGGGACGTATAAGCAAGCGGCGTGCAGAGCTTCTCGCAGGCATATGCTTCGGAGCTGGTCCCGCCTTTATATTCGGCTGCATATCCCGTCAGGTATTTGCGGACAAACGTGCCGGGCAGCTGATACTCGTCTCCACAGTTGCCGCAAATGTGCTCGTAGCGCTGATAATGTCTTTTTTCCTGCGAAAGACTGCCGCTCCACGGATGAAAGCTCAGAAATCTCCGGGCGTATCCGCGGATATGCTCACGGAATGCGTCATGCGCAGCGGCAGGACAATGGCGGACATATGCATAATGATAATCGGCTTCTCGGTACTCACGGCATTCCTGGTCCGCACAGGCGCAATGTGGGCAGCAGGTGAGCTGCTCGGGCTGCTGCCCGGCCTTGACAGCGTCAGCGGCGAGGCATTAGCTGCCTCCCTGATAGATATAACCGCTGTCGCGGGAGCCTCACGCAGCGGCTTGCAGCTGCCATACGTCAGCGCTGCGGTATCATTCGGCGGAGTGTGCGTCTTTTTTCAGCTTTCATCGATAGCATCCGGAAAGCTCTCAATTAAGCCTCTTATAGTAATGAGGACGGCGGCGGCGCTGATGAGTTATTGGATATGCCGTATACTTCTTCCGCTTTTCATGGGAAATGAAGCCGCAGCGGCAGCAGCTGTAGCAGCGGGCGGATACAGCTCCGGAACGGCGGTACCATCGATAATGCTTATAATAATGGTGGTACTGCTGATGCGGGAATACGGTGATATGAGGGGAAAAGGCTCAGCTTACAGCACATAAAAATTCACTACAGGAACTCATATTTGTACATAGCGCCAAAAATTGTGAAAGCTTTCAGAAAAGGCTTGATTTATTGTAAAAAGGTGGTAAAATATAATTAGCACTCAGATAGAAAGAGTGCTAAACTTGAATATGTAATTAATTATCAGGAGGTATATATTATGACTATCAAACCCTTACAGGACAGAGTTGTCGTTAAAATGGCAGAAGCTGAGGAAACTACCAAGAGCGGTATCATTCTCTCAGGCTCGGCTAAGGAAAAGCCCGAGGTAGCAGAGGTCGTTGAGGTAGGCCCGGGAACTTCTGATGTGAAAATGGAAGTAAAGAAGGGCGACAAGGTTCTCATTTCCAAGTATTCTGGCACCAATGTAAAGCTCGAGGGAGAAGAATACATTATCGTCAAGATGGAAGACATACTCGCAACAGTTAAGTAATGCTTAATGAGTGGAGAGTTGGAAGTTGAGAGTTAATGCATCGGCTTACGCCGATCAATAAAAAACTTTCAGATCTGTCCCCGTAAGGGGATACCGCAACTCCTGACTCTCAATTCAAAATTATATTATAAAGGAGTTAATTATCATGGCTAAGGATATAAAGTACGGCGAAGAAGCAAGAAAGGCTCTTCAGGCAGGTATCGACAAGCTTGCCGATACAGTAAGGATAACAATGGGTCCTAAGGGCAGGAACGTAGTTCTTGACAAAAAGTTCGGCGCTCCCCTCATCACAAACGACGGTGTAACTATCGCAAAGGACATCGAGCTTGAGGACGCTTTTGAGAATATGGGCGCACAGCTCGTCAAGGAAGTGGCTACAAAGACCAACGACGCAGCAGGCGACGGTACTACAACAGCTACACTTCTCGCACAGACGATCGTTCGCGAGGGTATGAAGAATATTGCAGCAGGTGCAAACCCTATGGTACTCAAGAAGGGTATCGCAAAGGCTGTTGACGCTGCTGTAAAGGCTATCGTTGACAACTCGAAGGCAGTTACAGGCTCTGAGGATATCGCAAGAGTAGGTACAGTATCATCTGCCGACGAGAACGTAGGCAAGCTCATCGCTGAGGCAATGGAAAAGGTAACAGCTGACGGCGTTATTACTATCGAAGAGAGCAAGACTGCCGAGACCTACAGCGAGGTAGTAGAGGGCATGCAGTTCGACAGAGGCTACATCTCACCCTATATGGTAACAGATACAGACAAGATGGAGGCAGTTTATGACGACGCTTTCATTCTCATTACAGACAAGAAGATATCTTCGATACAGGAGATACTCCCTCTCCTCGAGCAGATCGTAAAGATGGGCAAGAAGCTCGTTATCGTAGCTGAGGACGTAGAGGGCGAGGCTCTCACAACTATCATACTCAACAATCTCAGAGGCACATTCAAGGTAGCAGCTGTTAAGGCTCCCGGCTTTGGCGACAGAAGAAAGGAAATGCTCAAGGATATCGCAGTTCTTACAGGCGGCGAGGTAATTTCCTCCGAGCTCGGTCTCGAACTCAGCGAGACAACGATCCAGCAGCTCGGTCAGGCTAAGCAGGTAGTTATCCAGAAGGAAAACACTATCATCGTTGACGGTGCAGGCGATAAGAAGGCTATCCAGTCAAGAGTTCACCAGATACGTGCAGCTATCGAGAAGACCACATCTGATTTTGACCGTGAGAAGCTTCAGGAGAGACTTGCAAAGCTTGCTGGCGGCGTAGCAGTTATCAAGGTCGGCGCAGCAACAGAGATAGAGATGAAGGAGAAGAAGCTCCGTATCGAGGACGCTCTTGCAGCTACAAAGGCAGCAGTTGAGGAGGGTATCGTAGCAGGCGGCGGTACAGCATTTGTAAACGCTATGCCGGCTGTTAACAAGCTCGTTCCTACACTTGAGGGCGATGAAAAGACAGGCGCAAAGATAATTCTCAAGGCACTTGAAGCTCCGGTACGTCAGATCGCTGAGAACGCAGGTCTCGAGGGCAGTGTTATCGTTGACAAGATAATCCGTTCACGCAAGGTAGGCTACGGCTTCGATGCATACAACGAGGTTTATACAGATATGATACCCGCAGGTATCGTTGATCCTACAAAGGTAACAAGAAGCGCACTCCAGAACGCAGCTTCCGTAGCATCAATGGTTCTTACAACAGAGAGTCTTGTAGCTGACATCAAGGAAGAGACACCCGCAGCACCTGCAATGCCCGCAGGCGGTATGTACTAATGCATAATGCATAATGAATAATGCATAATTAAAGGCGAACCGAAAGGTTCGCCTTTTTTATCTTTTATTCATTTCATCAAATACTTCCGTAAGAAATGAAAACTCCTCGGGCAATTCCTCACTGAACTTATCATTGCACTCTATATGCTCGATTTTTTCAGCTGTTACTGATTTATTATCATCGGCAATGACCTTATAGATTTCCAGAAATACATAATGTCCGTTTTCCCGGACAAAAATGCATACATAAGCAGTTCCGGGCTTATTGACTTTAAACGTATACCCTGATTTTGTCATGCTGTGATTCATGTGAAATTGATGATCTGTTTCCGTCAGAATGCTTTCATCGGAAGTCATAAAGAAATTGCCAATGTATTTTTTCGTATTCCTTTCTGTGTTCCTGACGACTATATTACCTTTTTCGCCTTCCTCCGCAAGAACATAGTGAAAATTGGGATTCAAACCTTTATGGATACGCATGAGGATAGTTACCGAATCACTTTTTACCTCAAGGCATGGTATCTTCTCGAATTCATGCCTTTTAACAGCGTCATAGGCAAATATCCCGCCTGCTATGACCGCAAAAACTCCGACGGGGATAAACGACAGTATAATGCGCTTTTTGTTCTTTTTTACGCAGCCGATAATCAGAAGTATCAGCCATATAAGTCCGCAGACTGTGCCTACAAAAAGAAGCGTTAGAATAATCATGATTCCTTCTGTGTCCATTTTATGCCATCCTGACCATAAATAATTACATATATTAGTATACAGCAAAAACTGAAAAAAGTCAATGAAAAAACAAACGGGCTGCCAAAGGCAGCCCGCAAACTGATTACTATTCACTAATCACTAACAACTCAATCCGCACAATGCAGACAAGTATTTTTTGTACAAAACAGAGAATCCAAAAATTATTTTTTCAATATTCAATGGTTCTGCGTTGTATCTGCCCTGATTTCAGCCCTATTACAGAAGGGCATATCAGTCGTCAACAATGGTGCTCTTGTATTCCGCAACGCGGGCGCGGTCACCGTGGCAGTCTATCTCGATATCGCCGTGCTTGACGAGAGTTCTCACGGACTGGAACAAAACAGCGAAAGCGATTGCGTTCACGATAATGCTGAAATAAACTCTAATACCGAGGATATTTCCCAGCATGCCCGCGAATATCATGCATATGCAGATGATTACTCTCAGCTCCAGCTTTTTGTTGTCCTTTTCAAGCTGTAAAAATGTAAGGCACACAAGTCCCGATATTACCGAATGGGCAATAGCCAGCGGCAGGGAATAGGGCTTATACATTCTTATATTAGTGGAATTGAGCTCTAATACCATCATGGCCGCTTCAAGAACAATATAGAAGGACCATGCAGCCTTCATGGTAGTCCTGAACCTCATTGCCGTAGCCATGAACCAGTCGCCCATAGCGAGTACTGCAAAGCCGCCTATCTCGATTGCATACGCCAGAAAGCACAGCAGGCTCGTGAGAAAGGAATCGGAATAGGTAAGGTAGAAGATGAAGCATACCAGGCCGAAAGCAATAAAGAGAATATTGCCGATAACGCTTAATTTCAAGCCGAAATTCAATCTTTCATGCATAAGGCGGCTCCTTACCCGAGAGCTTTGAGAGCTCTCTGTCCGATATCTTTTCTGAAATGAGCGCCGTCGAAGCTTATCTTTGAAACTCCCTCGTAAGCCTTGTCAAGAGCAGCCTGCAAGCTGTCGCCCTTGGCGGTAACGCCGATAACACGACCTCCGTTTGTGAGAAATTTTCCGTCAGATGAGAGCTTGGTGCCTGCGTGGTAAACGAAGCAGCCCTCCACCTGGCCTTTTTCGTCAAAGCCGTTCATTTCGATGCCCTTAGGGTAGCTTTCGGGATATCCGCCGCTTGCCATGACAACGCATGCGCAGCTGCCCTTATGCCACTTTATGTCAACCTTATCCAGTTCATGGTTGTATATAGCTTCGAATATCTCATAGAGGTCGGCGTCGAGCATAGGTAGCACGACCTGAGTTTCCGGGTCGCCGAAGCGGCAGTTGTACTCTATTACCTTGGGACCTTTTGGAGTTATCATAAGTCCGAAGTATAGACAGCCTTCAAAGGTGCGTCCCTCGGCGTTCATAGCGTTCATAGTGGGAATGAAGATCTTTTCCATGCATTCCTTTGCGATATCGTCGGTGTAGCATGGATTTGGAGATACCGTACCCATACCGCCGGTATTGAGTCCCTTGTCGCCGTCGAGAGCGCGTTTGTGGTCCATTGAGGATATCATTGGAACGATGGTCTTGCCGTCGGTAAAGCTTAGAACAGATACCTCGGGACCAGTGAGGAACTCCTCTATTACGATACGAGCGGAGCTCTTTCCGAACTTGAGCTCGTCTATCATCTCATGAACAGCCTTTACAGCTTCGTCCTCATTCTGAGCGATGATAACGCCCTTTCCGAGAGCAAGTCCGTCAGCCTTGATAACAGCGGGATAGCTGTTCTGCTCCTTAAGGTAAGCCACAGCCTTGTCAGACTCGGTAAATACCTCATAGAAAGCGGTAGGTATGTTGTACTTCTTCATGAGTTCCTTTGAGAAGACCTTGGAGCCTTCTATAACAGCGGCATCGGCTTTGGGACCGAAGGTCATGAAGCCCTCTGCCTGCAGGGCGTCCACCATACCCAGTACCAGCGGATCGTCGGGAGCAACAACTACCATATCGGGCTTGAGCTCCTTGGCGAGAGCCACAACACCGTCAACATCTGTCGCTGAAACATTGAAGCACTCAGCATACTTGGATATGCCGCCGTTTCCGGGAGTACAATAAAGCTTGCCTACCTTGGGACTTTCAGCCAGCTTCATGATAATGGCATGTTCACGGCCGCCTCCGCCTACTACTAATACGTTCTTCATTGGGGTATTCCTCCTGTATGTAAATAGTTATTTGATATCCTTTATGGTTATGCCGTCCAGCATTTCCTTTATATCGTCTTCATCAGAGCTGTTGCGGTATGAAGCGCTGACTAAATAGATATATTTTCCGCTGTCGAAATAGTATACATGAGAGTACAGCGGATCAGCTTCTCCGTCTTTTAAGTTGAATTCAAAATAGATATGTTCGCAGGTAAAGCCGAACTTTTCCTGACGGTCTCTGGTAAGTATCTTGTATTTATCCTGCAATTCCATTTTTGAAGCGTACAGCTTATCCGCACGTTCGGCAGCCGGGGTACCGCCTTCATCGACCTGTATCGAAACCTTTGGAAATGACATTTTACCGATATCGTCAGCCTGAGCATACAACTCGTTCACACGTAGAAGTACGTTTTCTTTCGAGTCCTTCATATCTTCCGTTTTGTCGATAAGATAATACTTTGAACCGGTGTTCACGCTGAGCCACTCATAGTCGTACACCTCTGGCTTATCGGAGATACGGTAATCAGATGTGTATTCAACCTTTTTTACGATGCGGTCTATCGCACTTTTCATACGTGCCTCGGCAGAAGGCTTGCAATAAGCACTTATTTCCAGAAAATAAGTATCTGTTCCAAGGATATATATCATATGGAGTTTATTATCGCCTTCGGAGTCGCTTTCAGCAGAATAAAAATACCCTTTGTAAGGACAGTCTGTGAGCTTTTCAGGTTCGGTATTCTTTTCATCTGAAAAAGCTTTGAGATATTCACCTGCTATATCGGGAGTACAGTTGATATTCATATCGTATATATGTATTTCTGCACCCATGCTTTCAAATAAATAATCGTTCTCTCCGGGAGTGTTGGGAATGAATTTGAAGCTTGTGGGAACTTTGAAACTGAAATGCTCCGTTTTATATTCTTTTGAAGGTATCAAATTACAGTAAACAAAGCCGAAAATACCTGCTGCCGCAAGTACAATGACAGATAAGATGATTATAATGATTTTTTTCATTTTTTAATTACCCTTTTAGTTTTTCCTTATATCATGTTTGCGTTTATCATTTGTACTTGAGATGCTTAACGGGCTGTATATTAAGATAAAGTATCTTCCGTGTTGATATTATCGCCGTTATATGGCGGATATGTGGGCTTTTCAGCGCCGTTGTAAAGCTCTATGGCTCCGCAGCAGTAAAGAATTATCGTTGCGGCAGTTGAAAGCAAGCCTGTAACAACTCGCGGATGGCTCAATGTGGATATTAGCGCGACCTCATACAGAGATATACTCATGCCTATTATTGTATTTGCTGCTATAGAGATGACCGATGAAAGCAGCGAAAATACTGCCGTAAGGATAATAGTTGTCAGTCCGCGCTGCTTCTGCATATCCTTTTTGCCGAGATTATAAAATGCAAGTATGCATTTCGGCAGAAGTGTGATGAGAAGCATAATTAATGATATTATTATTGTAATGCCGGAAAGCTCTGTATCCTGCAATGATGAGTTCCGGTACATAAGACAGAAAAGCTTTTGCAGCGGCTCACAGCATAATATTAGCATATCCAGTACGAATTTTATTATAAAGAATATTATTGCCAGACGAAGCACAGTATTTATGCAGTGTCTTTTTTCCATTTTATATTCTCCTGTTATGTTGGATTTATTTGTATTTAAGATGCTTTACGTGCCTGTCCTCATCTATGCCGAGGGCTGCGGCAGTACACACCAGCACCAGCGCTCCCGTGAGGAGTATGCTCAGGAAGAAGGTGATATACTCAGTGCGCTGTATGAGCCAGCCTTCGGAAATATACTTCGTCAGGGAAGAATGGGAAATGAGCAGAGCCAGCGCATGCTCGGCAATAAAGCCCGCCACCCATATCGCAGGAGCCGCCTTTAGTGTACGTCTGCACCGTTTAGCCGAAAAAGCCCAGCCGGAGCAGCCTATGATATAGGCGATAAACGGCACCCATACCAGCTCTGTAAGGCACAGCAGAGCCTTGCACCTGCCGGATATCATCATTTCGGGATGCGCGGGTATGTAGTCATCGCCCGAGCCGGTAAAAAGACTGAATACAGTTCCCGAAAGCAGATATGCGGCGACTGAAAAAACGATGTATGCAATGCAGAAAACAGCCGCTGTCCTGTAAAGCTTTTCGAGCTTGATCGAATTGTAGTTTCCCATATTTTATCCCCCCGAATAAAAAACAAGTTGTACACGAATATAATATATTATAGCATATATAGCTCTTAATGGCAAGCTGTGCATGGAAGAAGCCCGCTTTTGTCCGTTTACGGCGTCTCGCCGCTCATAGCATATCAGGCAGCAAACAGCACAGAACGCAGAGAGCTGCTTTATTTTTCCTCTTCTTCCGTTGCAGTTTCCTCATGAAGCTTCAGAGTACTGAGAAGATCGGCTATCTTGCCTTCAACGAATCCGAAATTGTTGCACTCGGAATATGCGCAGACGTACTTGTCTCCGTAATCGGCAAGGTATACCCTTGCGTTTATCTCTTCATCGACAGCCCATTCGTAATAATAGAAAGTTCTGCCGACTGTGGCAAGAGGTCCGGTAGAGAGTATCTCTTCCTTATTGACGATAGACAATACCTTGAGCTCTGCGGACTGATCCTTTTCCTTTTCATCAGATATGAAAACGCTGACGCCGCAGGTCAGAGTGTCCTTGCCTGTTATCATGCGAAGCTCGCAGGTGTCGCTGGGCGAGTTAACGTAAGACCATAAGGCAGGGTCGGCAAAGTATGAGAATTCGGGATTCTTTACTGTGCCGTTGAAATAGTTTGTCTTTTCCTTTCTCAGAGTTATGGTATCAGACTGAGACGCAGGAGCATTGGTGGTAGTGCTGTTCTGTTGTTCCACACAGCCGCACAGTGAAACGAATACGGCTGATGCAGCCAGAAAGGCTGTAATAGTGTTTTTGTTCATTGGTATCTCCTCGTAAGAAAGCTGCGGTCACGTTATGGACCGCAGCTGAATGATATCGTTATCAGTGGTGGAACAGACGGATGCCTGTAAACGCCATTGCAATATTGTACTTGTTGCAGGTTTCGATAACGTTGTCGTCGCGGATAGAACCGCCCGGTTCTGCGATATATTCAACGCCTGATTTCTTGGCGCGTTCGATATTGTCTCCGAATGGGAAGAATGCGTCCGAACCGAGGCAGACGCCTGTGTTCTTGGAAAGCCATGCTTTCTTTTCCTCACGTGTGAATACGGCAGGCTTTACCTTGAAGATACGCTGCCATTCGCCTTCGCGGAGAACGTCCTCATATTCGTCGCCAATATAAACGTCGATAGCGTTATCACGGTCTGCACGGCGGATATCATCCACAAATTGAAGACCCATTACCTGAGGTGACTGTCTGAGCCACCAGTTGTCAGCCTTCTGACCTGCAAGACGTGTGCAGTGGATACGTGACTGCTGACCTGCTCCGATACCGATAGCCTGTCCGTCCTTTACGTAGCATACAGAGTTTGACTGTGTATACTTAAGAGTGATGAGCGAGATAAGGAGATCGTCCTTCTTGTCGTCGGGGATATCCTTGTTCTCTGTAACAACGTTAGCGAGGAGCTCGCGGTTGATATCCAGCTCGTTGCGTCCCTGCTCGAAGGAAACGCCGTATACCTGCTTTGTCTCGATAGGAGCGGGCTTATAGTTCTCGTCCATTTTGAGAATGCAGTAAGTGCCTTTTCTCTTGGACTTGAGGATTTCCAGAGCCTCGGGCTCGTAATCGGGAGCGATAACGCCGTCTGATACCTCGCGCTGTATCATCTTGGCTGTGCAGACGTCCACCTTGTCCGAAAGAGCGATGAAATCGCCGTAAGAGGACATTCTGTCAGCGCCTCTTGCTCTTGCGTAAGCGCTTGCAAGGGGAGTGAGCTCGCCCAGATCGTCTACCCAGTAGATCTTCTTGAGGTCGTCGCTGAGCGGTCTGCCGATAGCAGCTCCTGCCGGGGAAACGTGCTTGAAGGAAGTTGCTGCGCACATACCTGTAGCAGCCTTGAGTTCCTTAACGAGCTGCCAGCCGTTGAAGGCGTCAAGAAGGTTGATATAGCCGGGCTTTCCGCAGAGCACCTCGATAGGAAGCTCGCTGCCGTCAGCCATATAAACTCTTGAAGGCTTCTGATTGGGGTTACAGCCGTATTTTAACTGCATTTCATTTGACATTGTTAATGTCCTCCTTATAATAATTCATAATTCTTATGCCTTTTGATCTGCCTGATTGACTTTTCTTATCCTTTCAAGCTCTTTGCGGATATTGTCAGCCCAGTCTGCATCGTCGTTGCTTATACGGTACACACGGAAGCCGTTGGCGATACCGTTTTCGTAGACGGACTTTTCATCGTCCACATGGAGGTCTATGCGGTAAGCCGCAGGGTATTTCGACGGGAAATTCGCCCTGCCCCTTGCCACTTCTTTTTCGTGGCGGACGGCGTTGACTATGCTGTCTATCCTTATGCCGTAATGCTTGAAGATACCGTTGATATAGCGCTCCGTTCTGTTGGAGGTAGTGTATATCCACAGCTCTGTATCGGACTTGTTTATCTCCGTGAGAAGCTTCACAGCGCCCTTTCTCAGCTTGTCCTTGTATAGCTTGTTATACGGGAATTTAAGCTCGGGCTCTGTGGGGACTTCCGCAGGATTCACAAACAGAGTTTCATCAAGATCAAATGATATTTTCATAATGATCAAGCCGAAAGGCGGCGTTATTACTTGTTCTTGTTTACGATACGAGTCTCCTCGGTATTGGAATCGAGGTTCACATAGCGGACGAAAAGCGATACCTTGTTGTCGGCGTTGAGATTGTTCCAGAGCATATCAGTGAACTGGTCTATACTGCCGCTTATGCCCACGAGCTTTGGCTCGCCCTCAAAGCTTGGGAGGGGATTGCCGTCGCCCATGTATGTGTGTATGAAGTGTCCCTCGCCTGCAATGGGATTGGTGTAGCTGAATGTATATCTCTGACATGAATCGGGATTACCGTTAGCGCTCTTGAGTATGGACATTGCGTAGTTGAAGCCCTCCTCGCCGAAACGGAGTATACCGGAGATACGGGGCGTATAGTTTGGAGCGTCGTCCTCGAACTCCCTTGTGCGGAGAGACTGCTCGAAGGTGTACTGCTTGTCCATGAGCTCATAGATAGTATCAGTCTGATCGCCGTTTGTAACGATGAGCTTGTTGCCGAGAACTCTTACGGGAGCATATATGATAAGGTGGGGATCGGTGAGCTTTGAAGGATCAAAAGCCTCTGTGCGGATTCCCTTGCCGTCCTCGATGAATACGCGGTTGCGGCTGTTCTCGCTCCTGCCCATGATGAAGTATGCGGTAACTGCGTACTTTCCGCAGTCTGATTTACCGATAACTATACCTCTTCCGGGGTAAGCGTTTGTGCTGAGTTCTTTTGCCAAGTCAAGCTTTTTCATAATAATAACTCCTTTCGGGTAATTAATGATATCAGTATCTGAAAATAAGTGTGAGTATGAAATCTGTTACAACTATCACCAGCACAGCAAGTGTGATGATGTTTAGGGTCTTTTTCTTAGGCTTTGCAAGAAGCCAGTTGTAGAAGGGCTGTACAAAGTACATGAAAAGCACTCCGCCCATGCCGAATCTCAGTGACGGGGAGAGAGCTATCCTTGCCTGGAAGTTGATGTCATAGTCCGCATAGGTGTTCCACGGCCATGAGCCTGTGAAAAACTCGAGGATATATGTGCCTGCAAGCTCTACGGCAGTGGCAACTGCCATGCTTCCGAAGAATATTATGAAGGGACGTGTTATCTGTAAAAGAAGTCCGCCCTCCTTTTTCATCAGCTTTGAGAAGAACAGCAGGAACAGAAGCGCCCCCACCGCGTATATCGGACAGTATGGTCCGAACATTATGCCGAGATTTGTAAAGCCCCATTTGTAGACCACTACCTCGAGGAATACCTCGTAGCACCAGCCAAGTACCGCGTACATCCAGAAGCAGAGAAAGAGCTTCTGAACAGTCTGTTTTTCCAATAATTCCTTTATCTTTTTCATGACGTTATCCGTTTACAGGTCGATTATGCAAGTTTAGGCGTATAATTCAGGGATTTTGTCAGTATGAAGTCCGTCAGGACTATTGTCAGCACCGCAAGGGTGATGATATTGAGAGTTCTGCGTTCCGGCTTTGCAAGCAGCCAGTCGAAGAACGGCTGTACTATATACATGAACAGCATGCCGCCCAGTCCGAAGCGCACTGAGGTACTCAGAGCGATACGTGCCTGATAATTGTACTTGTACCGTGCATAGGTCTGCCATGGCCATGATCCCTGAGTGTATTCAAGTATGTATGTAGCTATCAGTTCCACAAATGTGGCGACAGCCATACATCCGAGAAAGATAAGAAGCGGTTTGACTATATTCAGCCATTTCCTGTCCTTTTTTTTCATCAGCCACCCGAAGCACAGCAGGAACAGCAGAGCTCCCACTCCGTATATCGGGCAGTACGGGCCGAACATATTTCCTCTGTTGTGAAATCCCCATCGGTAGACTACTGTTTCGAGGAAGACCTCGTAGCACCAGCCAAGTACCGCATACATCCAGAAGCAGAGAAAGAGCTTCTGAATAACTTGTTTTTCAAATAATCCCTTTATTTTTTCCATGATGTTACTTTACGTATGCCTTTCCGTCGATTATCTCTATCCTGTCCTGACAGAACAGTGAAACGGCTTCGGGAAGTATCTTCCACTCAGCCTGCTCCATTATACGCTTCTGCAGGGCCTCAGGCGTATCGCCGTTTTCTACTGGGACAGCCTTCTGCAGTATTATCGGACCGCCGTCACATTCTTCGGTGACGAAGTGTACCGTTGCGCCTGAGAGCTTTACTCCCGCTGCGAGAGCAGCCTCATGGACGTGCAGTCCGTAGAAGCCCTTTCCGCAGAAGCTTGGTATCAGCGCCGGGTGAACGTTCATCATCCTGTAAGGGAACGCCTTTACCACCTGCTCGTCGAGTATGGTCATGAAACCGGCGTATACCACAAGGTCTGCCTTTTCCTCGATGAGAGCGTTGGTTACTGCCTTTGTGTAGGACGCTATATCAGTGTACTCCTTACGCGGGATAACGCGGCTTTTTATGCCGTTCTGCGCCGCCCTTTCAACAGCGTAAGCGCCTTCCTTTGAGGAGATCACGCAGGTAATTTTACCGTTTTTTATTATCCCCGATTTTTCGGCGTCGATGAGCGCCTGCAAATTGGTTCCGCCGCCCGAAACGAGAACGACTATATTCTTCATTATGTATACCTCCGTTTGTTGTATGGCAGAGCGGTCATACCTCTTATTCGGGGAACTGCACGTGTCCCTGTATTATCTCCGTATCGTCGTAGGAAAGGGGGATATCCTTGTCTATGACTACTTGTCCGTAGATATCGGTTATGCGGAACGTGAAGGGACCTGCGCCCATTTCCCTTGTCTCGAAGTAGTTGTAGGGACGGCGCGGTACTTCTACGAATTCGCCGTCGGCGTTGAGGTATTCAAGCTTTGTTATGGGATAGCGGTGGTTGCGCACCTGCACTCCGCACCAGAACTCTGTGCTGCCCTCCTTGTACTTGAAGCATATGGGAGCGTTTTCGGCAGTATCCAGCGGGATGATCTTCCAGCTTACCGGGACACGGCCCTTTTCCACGGGAGCTATGAGCGGGAATGCGTCGGTATAAAGGTCGAGGTCTCCCTTTTTGCCTTCGGGTAGCTCGTCGGTTACCAGCATTTTTATGGTTCCCAGCTCTCCTGTTACCTCGAGGTATGCACCTGCGAGCTGAGCCTCATTGTAGTCTGAGTGGTTCATGGCTACTATCCAGTAGTCGTGGGAAACAGGGTCGAGCATTGCATGGCCGCCTGTATATCCGCCGCCGTAGAAGGTGCCCTCTCCCGTATGTACTGTGCCCTTTGGTTCGAGGACAGCGTCCTCGTCAATTGGTAGGTCGGGTATCTCGAACTCTGTGGGAGCCTTGCCGTTAACGCCCAGCAGGAACTTTTGCAGTGCGTTCAGCTCCGCTCTGGATATCTCCTCGTTCTTACGCGCTGTGATAAGGTCGAAGCAGTCTACTTTTCCGTCGGAATTGTAGTCCATATCGATATTCTCCGCCGCGCTGCCGTACAAGGGGAATGCCGTCAGGACCGCAGCTGCAAGTCCCGAGGCTATGAATTTGCTAATTTTCATAAACATCACCGTCTTTTTAAATTTTGTCCAAATCACATATCCCTTGAAAGTTTGCTTATAAAGGCGTCAATTCGGATAATTCATGCGGCTTTTGCTATGATGTTTATTGAGTTGCTTGCTGTATCAGCAGATGATAACGCCTTCCTCAGACTCAACGAGCTCGCCCAGTACGTAAGCGTCCTCTCCTGCTGCCTTGATAGCTGCAATAGCCTTGTCGGCGTCGTTCCTGTCAACAGATACGACCATTCCGACGCCCATGTTGAAGGTGTTGAACATATCGCGCTCAGGGATATCGCCTGTTCTCTGTATAAGCTCGAATACGGGAAGAACCTGTACTGCGTTCCTCTCGATCTTTGCTGCAAGGTTCCTGGGGAGCGAACGGGGGATATTCTCGTAGAAGCCGCCGCCTGTGATATGAGATATCGACTTTACGTTCACGCTCTCAAGGAGGCTCTTTACAGCCTTTACGTATATCCTTGTGGGGGTGAGCAGACACTCGCCGAGAGTTGTTCCGAGGTCGTTGAAGTGCATGTTGAGGTTCTGCGCATTCACGTCGAATACTCTTCTTACCAGTGAGAAACCGTTGGAGTGAACGCCGCTGGACTTGATAGCGATGAGAACGTCGCCTGCCTTCTGGGTGTCGGGCTGAAGTATCCTGTCCTTGTCAACAACGCCTACCGAGAAGCCTGCAAGGTCGTACTCGTCCTCGGGCATGAGACCGGGGTGCTCGGCAGTTTCGCCGCCTATGAGAGCGCACTCAGCCTGTACGCAGCCCTCTGCCACGCCTGAAACGATAGTGGCTATCTTCTCGGGGAAGTTCTTGCCGCAGGCGATATAATCAAGGAAGAACTGCGGCTTGGCACCGCAGCAGATTATGTCGTTTACGCACATTGCAACGCAGTCGATACCTACTGTGTCGTGCTTGTCCATGATGAAAGCGAGCTTTATCTTTGTGCCGACACCGTCTGTGCCCGAAACGAGAACAGGCTTGCTGATACCTGTCATATCGAGCTCGAAAAGGCCGCCGAATCCGCCGATGCCCGAGAGAGTACCCTTTATCATGGTACGTGCGATGTGCTCCTTCATCAGTTCAACTGACTTGTAGCCTGCGGTAACGTCAACGCCTGCCTTCTTGTAGCTTTCGGAAAAACTGTTATTCATTGATTTACCTCCATAGTTGCCTGTCTCCCTGCCGCAGGCAGGGAGACAGAGTATAAGTTTATTCTTTGCCGTTCCAGCAATATGTGCAGAGACCGCAGGAGTTGAGGCCTACTGCCTTTTCCGTGCCCTCAAGGGTCTGGAATTCAAGTGAGGTGAGGCGGAGCCTCTTGCATATCTCATCTCTGAGCCTGCGTCCTCTTTCTGTTGCGGAGTTGCTGTACTCCTCGATATGTCTTACGCCTACGGGGCCCTCGAATTCGTCGATGATCTGACGGGCGATAAGTTCCATTTCAGATGTGCTGCGGGAGAAGTTGAGGTATTTGCAGCCGTACATGATGGGAGGACAGGCAGAGCGCATATGCACTTCCTTAGCGCCGTGCTCGTAGAGGAACTCTACCGTCTCGCGCATCTGTGTTCCTCTTACGATACTGTCGTCAACGAAGAGGAGCTTTTTGCCGCTTATGAGCTCATGTACGGGTATGAGCTTCATTTTTGCCACCTGATTCCTCATGCTCTGATTTGTGGGCATGAAGCTTCTCGGCCATGTGGGGGTATATTTTATGAACGGTCTTGCAAAGGGGATGCCGCTCTTGTTTGCGTAGCCGATAGCATGGGGAGTTCCCGAATCTGGGACGCCGCAGATATAGTCAACGTCTGGAAGTCTTCCGTTCTTGATGTCGTTCTCAGCCATTATCTCGCCGTTGCGGGTACGCATGACTTCAACGTTGACGCCTTCGTATACAGCGTTGGGATAGCCGTAGTAGGTCCACAGGAAGGTGCATATCTTCATCTTTGAAGCGTCGCCCTCTGCAATGGTCTTACATTCATCGGCGGTGAGCTCCACGATCTCAGCGGGGAGGAGCTCCTTGTATGTGGCATAGCCCAGCTTCTGGAAAGCGAAGGACTCTGACGAAAGACAGAAGCCGTCGCTTCTTTTACCGATTATAATGGGAAGTCTGCCGAATCTGTCCCTTGCGGCGATGATGCTCTTGTCGGTAAGTATGATAAGGGACATGGTTCCCTCTATTTTTTCCTGAGCGTAGCGGATACCCTCGACGAAGGAGTTCTTCTGGGCAATGAGAGCACCTATGAGGTCGCCTGAATTGATGTTCCCGCTGCTCATGGACTCAAAATTGGCACAGCCCTTTTCAAGGAGCTCGTCAACGAGCTTGTCCGCATTGCGGATTATGCCTACCGAGCATATAGCGTAAACGCCCAGCTTTGAACGTACAAGTATGGGCTGGGGATCCGTATCGCTGATACAGCCGATACAGATCTTTCCGCGCATTGTCACAACGTCGTCTTCAAATTTGGTACGGAAGGGCGAGTTTTCGATACTGTGGATATTCCTCTGAAAGCCGTGCTCCTCCGACCATGAGGTCATACCTCCGCGTCTTGTGCCGAGGTGAGAATGATAATCAGTTCCGAAAAATACGTCGGTAACGCAGTCATTTTTGGAAGCTGCTCCGAAAAAACCGCCCATATATTATTCTCCCATAAGTCTCTTCATGATTTCCTGATATGCTTCTTCAACGCCGCCCATATCTCTGCGGAAGCGGTCCTTGTCCAGCTTCTCGTGAGTTGTTGAATCCCAGAAGCGGCAGGTGTCGGGAGAGATCTCGTCAGCGAGGATTATTGTTCCGTCAGCAGTCTTGCCGAACTCGATCTTGAAGTCGATGAGGTCGATGTTGAGACCCTTGAAGAACTTTACCATGAACTCGTTTACCTTGAAGGCATACTTTGAGATGGTGTCGATATCCTCCTTTGTGGCGATACCGAGTGCAAGTGCATAGTAGTCGTTGATGAAGGGATCTCCGAGATCATCGTTCTTGTAGCTGAACTCAAGGATAGGACAGAGGAGCTTCTTTCCCTCTTCAACGCCCATTCTCTTTGAGAAGCTGCCTGCTGCAACGTTTCTGATGATAACCTCAAGGGGAACGATCGAGACCTTCTTAACGATAGTTTCGCGGTCGCTGATCTCCTCGACAAGATGAGTGGGAACGCCTTCCTTTTCGAGCATTTT
>DBXO01000036.1 GCA_002309635.1 Ruminococcus flavefaciens
ACGTGACGGACTCAAAATCCGTTGGTGGCAACACCGTGCGGGTTCGACCCCCGCCACCGGCATTCCAAAGCATAAAACCGCAGAGCCTTTATGACTCTGCGGTTTGTTTTTGTCATTAGCAGCTGAATTATTCGGCAAGCTTCTGATTTATAGCGTTTACAAGCTCGTCTGCATTTACGCCGTGAACCATTGCTGCCTCTTCAATAGTTTCGCCCTGTGATGCGGGACATCCGAGACAGTGCATTCCTATACTGAAAAGTATGGGTGATACGTCCTTATCAAGCTGGAGAAGCTCTCCTATCTTTGTCTCCTTTGTTACCTGTGCCATTTTTTTACCTCCGTTATACTCTTTGCAGGACTTGACAAATGTCAGCGTCCTTGCTATAATATTATCACAGTCTTTGACATTTGTCAATGAGGTTTCTTAAACTTTTACAAAGCGAGGTATTTTGTCCATGTATCAAGGCAGCAACAAATCTGCTCTATTATCGCAGAAACTCATTTCCGATGCTCTGCTGAAGCTCCTCGAAGATAAGCCGTTCAGCGAAATAAGTGTCAGCGACCTATGCCGCGAGGCTCAGGTATCGAGACAGACCTTCTATTCCCTTTTCGGTACCAAGGAAAACGTAATAATATATGAGCTCGGGCAGAACTGCTGCTTTCTGCCCGAAAAAAGCTCCGCTTCATGCCGCTCGGCTGTATTTCACGGCTTCTGCGTGGGCTACAGCCGCTACATAATTGAAAAACAGCACATTATCTCACTTCTTGTGCGCAACGACATGATACACTTCCTTTACGATGTGCAGTACCGCTCCCTTATGGAATGCAGACATTTTATAAGTGATGTTTCCGACGAAAGCCGAATTTTTATCGTGGATTTCATTGCAAGCGGAATGAACAGTATCGCCAAGAACTTTATCCTCACAGGCCAGAAAGCTGATGTTAAGTTCCTTGAAAAGCTCATGTTCAGCCTTTTCGGCGGCCTTTACTTCAAGAATTGCGATTGATATATACGTTTTTACATCAAAAAGCCCGGCAGTTATAACTGCCGGGTATTATTACATTTTCATTATAATTAGCTGAAATCCAAGCAGCAGAACAAGAAGTACAGCATTTACCGCCGTGAATACCATCATGTAACGCTTTGAGGCAGCCCCCTCTGATGTGCGGTATATCTGAAAGGCTATCAGGCTCGCCATTGAGGCTATTATCGTTCCGAAACCGCCGATATCCACTCCCAGAAGCAGGTCGGTTCCCTTGTCAGTGAACTCTGCAAGCATTACTGCCGCCGGTACATTGCTTATGAACTGTGATAGGAGCGCCGATACTATCAGTTCCCTTCCCACAAGTATGTTGGAGAAAAAACTGCTCACAGCCTCGATACGGGCGATATTTCCGACAAATACGAAAAAGCATATGAATGTGCCGAGAAGTACATAGTCTATTCTCAGAAGCAGCTTTACGTCACATATAACTGCCGCAAGTACGGCTGCGACAAGACATACCCAGTCAGGGACAAGTCTGAATACAGCTGCGATACACAGCAGGAAAAGTCCGGTATATACAGCAGTCCTGAGCAGCGGAATCTTTTCTTTCGTTGGCTCTGGAGCCTTGCATTTCTCCTTTGGCAGGAGCAGCGTAATTCCCAATACAGCCGCAAGTCCCAAAGCGCCCACAGGGAGCATGGTTTTCAGGAAGGTCATTGCCGTCAGGCCGTACTTGTCATAGAGGAACAGATTCTGCGGATTGCCCACAGGCGTCATCATACTGCCGAGATTTGCTGCCGCAGATTCAAGCACTACGGTTAATATAAGGCTTCTCTCATCCTTGATGTTTTTGTATATCAGCAGCGTAAGCGGTACGAAGGTTATGAGAGCAACATCGTTTGTGACCAGCATAGCACTGAAAAAGCATATGAGTATCATAACGGCTCCCAAGCGCCGTACATTTCCCGCCTTCTGAAGTATCAACCGCGTTGCCTTGTCAAATATGCCTATGCTTCGCAGCCCCGCTACAGCTGCCATGAGGGCGAAAAGCTCTATGAGCACCGTCCTGTTGCAGTAGCCTATGTAATCTTTGTCGGGTGGAACTATAAACATCGTCGCAACAGCCAGCAGAAATGCTATTACCAGCACAGGCTGTGCCTTTGTAAACTTACGGATCCTCTCCATAAAACCGTCCTTCCATTTTTTCATGCCTAATGATTATACCACTTTTTTCGGCTGACGTCAACATAAAACGTTCGTATTCCTCAGGCATTGACATGAAAAATGAATTCCTGTATAATGTAAATGTAAAAATTACTGTTCGGGAGAAAAATATGGATTTTATAAAAGAACGAAGAAGTATCAGAAAATTTACGGCTCAGCATGTTGAAAAGAAGCATATTGATGAAATACTCGGCGCTGCCATTCTCGCCCCCTCTGCCAAGAACAGACAGCCATGGAAATTCATCGTCTACAGCGGCTGTTCCAAGGACGAGATACTTATTGAAATGGAAAAGGGACTTCTGAAAACAAAGGAAGAGCTCAGGAATATGCCCAATTCGGAATACATGCTTTCCGACGCCTTCAACACACTGAGAATAATGCATGACGCACCCATAGTCATAATGGTGCTCAACACAAACGGCGGTTCACCCTTTGTCTCTGTGGAGCCCTTTGACCGTATCACCGAGATATGCGACAGCCTGTCCATAGGCGCTGCTGTTGAAAACATGCTTATCAAGGCTACCGAGCTGGGTATAGGCAGTCTGTGGATAGCAAATACCTGTTTTGCGTATAATGAGCTCGTAAACTATATCGGCACGAATAGTCAGCTCATAGGAGCAGTAGCCCTCGGCTACGCAAATGAAGCTCCCGAGGCAAGACCGCGGAAAAGCTTCGGCGATGTTGTTGAATACAGATGAGAAAAGTCCGAAAGCAGCTTTCATTGCTGCTTTCGGACTTTTTAAGGTATAAAACTCAGAATGACTTTATCTCGCCCATAATAAACTTCTTCAGCAGATCAAGATCATCGGCGTCGATATTATCGTCACCGTTTATATCGGCTGCTGCGAAGCGGTCTGCGTCTCCCTCAAGAGCCGCTTTCCTCATCTGTGTAAAATCGTAGATATCAACAGCTCCGTCACCGTTAATGTCTCCAGGGATCACCGCTGCCGCAGGAGTGTTCGGCTTCCACCAGTTAACGTTGAAGAGATAACCCTCCTCGCCTGTAAATACCAGATAAACATCGTGTCTGCCTGATGTTTCCTCGATAGCGCAGGTCTGAGTGGACCACTTCTGCCAGCCGCCTGTGCCCTTGACGTCAATGCTGCCTATCAGCTTTCCGTCTGGAGAGCCAAAGCGTACCTCAAGTGCCGCCTGCGCACCGTTTGAAGCAAGTCTGAAGTCGATATCCTTTGCGCCTGTGAGGTCAACGTCTTTGAAGCCGATGTAGTCACCGTTTTCGATGAAAGCTGCGTCAAGTCCGCCCTCTTCGCAGGTCTCGGTCTCGATACCCGATTTGAAATCACAGTTTTCAGCTTGTATAACGTTGTCATCATCAACGCTACCTGTGCCGCTGAGCCTCAGCAGATGTGAGGACTTGCTCAGCACCTTACCGTTTGCGTCAATGACGTATATCCTGTACTCACCCTCCTCTGAGGGAGTCTTTATCGAGCCCTTGCTGCCGCCTGCCCTTGTCATATCGGCTCCTGCCCTGAAGGTGGTTGTTCCGTCGGGAGCTATCCATACAGTACCGTCGGTCTTTCTTACGGGGAGCTTGCTGCCGCAGGTAGTCGCGCAGCTTGCAGGGAATACGTAATCCGCTGCAGATTTGAGCCATGCAGGCATAAGTCCGCGGTACTCGTCGGAGATACCTGAATTTAAACAGATCTTATACTGCTGGAACGGCCATACATTGTCGGGCACTACTATAGGAGTATCTATATCGCTGTACGGCGGGTTCTTGCCCATTTTGTTTACTGTGGCATAGGTGCGCTTGATAGTGAGGTGGTGCTTGTCGCCGTATTCTTCACAGTTTATGGTGTAGGTAACGTTGGGGCTTATTTCGAGAACGTTATCATTCTCCTCGATATAAGTTGTTCCCTCGTCATTGTGAAGTCCGTACGTGGGCCAGCCGGGGCCGCCTGCGGGTATGCCCTGAACGTAGTTCTCGTTGATGACAGTACCCGGCATCTGACCTATAGTATAGATACCGCCGCTGTCATGGAGACGGTTCAGCGAGTTTATAACTCTGTTGTAACATATCTGATTGTCGCGGCAGGTTGTACTGTCCTTGAAATTGCACCAGCCCCAGCCGAGGTGTATGCCGTTATATGCGGTCTTCTCAATGGTGTTGCTAAGTATCTTCACGGAATCCACAAAGTATGCGGTGATAGCCGCGCAGCCGCCGAAGCCGTATACTACGCTGATATCATAAAGAAGGTTCTGTGTTATGAGGTCGTTTTTGCATACTCCCTCAACGCCTTTCGGGAACTTCTCGCGGTTCCTGCTGTCACCGTCGCCGATGTAGATATGCTGTGGGTGACCTACTGTGATACCGCTGGAGGTGATATCTGTTACGAAGTTTCCGCTGACCTCTGAATTTATAACATCATTTGTCATTGAGATACCGTCAGCTCCTGTATGCTTGACAACGTTGCCTGTGAGCTTTATGTTGTCGCTGCTGGTTATATGTACAGCCGCAGGAAGAGTATCTACCATCTCATAATTCTTGCTGTGCCAGTTGGAATCAGCAAAAGCCGTATAACTCTGAGCTGCCTGACATGTGGTCTTGCCGTGGGAGCCTGCTACGTCTGTGAGCAGATAGTCTGTATTTGCAAAGGTTATGCCGCTGAACGAAATGTTCTCAACGCGGTCAGTCGTGGACTTTCCCGCTATTTTTATAAGTCCGTCTGCAACAGGCGCCTCAACGTCTGCCGTGGTCATATCCTCGCCGTTCCTCGGATAGTAGTAAAGCACCTTTTCTGTCTTGTCGAAGAAGAATTCGCCCTCGCTGTCAACAAATGAGAACGCATTGTAAATGGTATGGGTTCCTCCCGTAGTGAAGCCTGCTCCCCAGCCGGGAGTCTGAGCAATAGCGCCGTAGGGCTGCTGCATGAGTAGTATCATGCTACCGCCGTCATACTTTATATCACGTGAGCAGACAATATTCTCGTTCCATGTGGTGCCGTTGACTACCTCAAGGTCGTCAAAGTTTGAGGTTATACGCGGCATTGAGCCTGCGTCGTAGACTATACCGTCGCTTTTTTTGCCGGAATCCCATGCCCAGTCTGCTTGTCCCGCCTGAATGTAGTAGTCTCCGTATCCGCCCTTTGCCTGAACCTGCACGCTGCCCATATTGGCACGGCGGTCGTTTACATAAAGGTTGCGGAGCTTCACATCCCGGTCAAGAGGAGCTGACCAGAGCTTATCGTTGAACTTCTTCCAGCCTGTGACCTTCTGCGCGCCGTTGATAACGGGAGTTTCTCCCGCATAAGCCTCATATCTTATCCTGTAATCGCCCTTGCCCGAATCCCTTGTGTCGAACTCAACGGGCTTCGTGATGCGGTAATCTCCTCCGCGCAGGTAAACGACGATGTCGCCTGTCATGCTGCCGTTTATCTTTCTTACCTCGTCACGGGCTTTTTCAAGTGTGGCAAATGGCGAGCTCAAGGTACCGCTGCCACTGTCACTGCCGTCGGGAGATACATAGAAAACTGCCTGTATCCCGTCCTCGGCATTTGCGCTGCCCATAAGACCTCCCATGCTCAGCGCGGAAAGAGCCGTCGCCATGCTTATGGCAATAGCTGTTCCTCTTTGTCTGATGCTCATAAGTAATTCCTCCTTATGTACCATGCCTCATGTTTTTTTATTGCGAAACATGGTATTTGATTTTAATTCCCCTGCTATGTTATCACTTCATTTGTATATGATAACATTATATATTCTATATTGCCGCTCACAGCGCCAAAAAACGCACTGTAAACAGCAATTATATACTTTTTTGCATAATCACGGCTTGCAAACCTTGATTTTTTTCCTGACCTGTGTTATAATAAGCTCTATTCAACAGGAGGATACTTATGTTTACAGGATTCAGAAAAAAATTCATCGGCGACAAAGGCTTCTACAAAATGGTCATGTCAATGGTAATCCCGATGATACTGCAAATGGCTGTCACCAATTTCGTCAGCCTTATAGATAATATAATGGTAGGCAGGCTCGGTACGGAGCCTATGAACGGCGTTTCCGTAATAAACCAGTTCGTTTTTGTCTTCAACGTCACTGTTTTCGGTGCAGTTGCGGGACCCAGTATTTTCGGCGCTCAGTTTTTCGGAAAAGGCGACCATGAGGGTCAGAAATATACCTTCCGTTTCCGTCTTCTGGTCTGCGTCCTTATAATAGTTATCGCCTCGGTTATCTGCACAGTTTTCGGTTCGCCGCTTATAAAGCTGTTTATAAGCAAGGACAGTACCTCTGCCCAGTCTTCGGCTATACTCGGAAGCGGTCTGAGTTACCTGAAAATTATCATCATCGGTTTCATACCATTCGGTATCGGTCAGGCTTACTCAAGCGTTGTCCGCGAATGCGGATACACAAAAGCACCAATGGCAGCCGCAATGTCTGCGGTAGGCCTCAACATTGTCCTCGACTACTGTCTTATATTCGGGAAATTCGGCTTTCCTGCAATGGGTGTAAGAGGCGCCGCTTGGGCTACGGTCATCGCCAAGACCGTCGAAGCTCTTGTAGTCATCGTATGGGCTCATACCCACACTGATAAAAACAGATACATCGCAGGCGCTTACAGCGGATTTCATATCCCTGCAAGGCTCATGGCCGACATCACCAAAAAGGGTATCCCCATGCTCGTGAACGAGTTCCTGTGGTCACTGGGCATGTCCGTAGTAATGCAGTGCTACTCCGTCAGGAGCACCGATGTTGTGGCTGCAAGAAGCATTTCCAGCACCATAACCAACCTTTTTAACTCCGTATACGTTCAAATGGGAGCCTGCATCGCCATAATCGTAGGTGCAAGGCTCGGAGCAAACAAGCTTAAGGAAGCCCGCGATCTCGATAATAAGCTGCTTTTCTTCTCGGTGGCAGCTGCTGCGGCAGTAGGTCTGCTTACCATGCCTGCTGCACTTTTCTTTCCGAAAATATACAACACTGAAGACTCGGTACGCTACCTTGCCTCATACATGATAGTCATACAGTCACTTGCAATGCCTCTGTGGAGCTACACCAACGCCTGCTATTTCACTCTCAGGAGCGGCGGCAAAACAGGTATAACATTTCTTTTTGATTTCGGCTTCACATGGCTGCTTATGATACCTCTTGCAGCAGTGCTTGCCTACTTCACAGACCTTGACATACGTATTGTTTTTGCTGTCGTTACCTTCTCCGAGGTTGTCAAGGTAGCGATCGGCTACTTCATGGTAAGAAGCAATGTATGGGTAAAAAACATCGTAAACGATATATAAACGCAAAACACCGCAGCTATGGTAAAAGGCTGCGGTGTTTCTCTTAAAGGAAGTCAAATGATTGACAGGTATAGCTTATGCCTTGAAAACCGCACGCACGAAGTTGTAAAGATGTGCATGAATGGAGTTGTCACCGTGATATCCGCCGTTAACGTAATGCCATATATGAGGTACTCCGTTCTTTGTGAAGCTCTCATGATAGCCGTTTGGCGTTGAATATACTACCTCGTCGTTGCTTCCCGCTGTAAGGAATACAAGGTGAGGCTCTTCGCCGTTCTTCCATTTGAAGTCGCCCGTTACACCGGGAGCGGGACAGATAGCACCGATATAGCCGAACAGGTCGGGACGCTGCATTCCGATGAGGAGCGATTCGCGTCCGCCCATTGAAAAACCTGTAATAGCGGTATTATCTCTGCCTGTTCTGACGCTGTATGTCTTTTCGATATAAGGCATGAGATCCTTGGTAAGATCATTTATGAAATTGTCATACGCTGCATTGTTTGCGTCATCCATTGCCGTACAGTCAGGCTGTGTTGCACTGGAGTATATGTAGGGGAAAACAACGATCATGTCCTCTGCCTCGCCCCCGGCTATAGCATTGCCAATTATCTGACGGGTGTACATGGTTCCGTTTCCCTTGATTATCATTCTGTCCTGATTCTCCCAGTAGCCGTGCATTACATAAAGGACGGGATACTTTTTGCTCTCGTCGTAATTGGCAGGAAGAAGGATATTGTACGGCTTGTTTCGCTTACAGGTAGAGGAGTAGTATGTGCCGCTCTTTACAGTGCCGTACTTTACCCCTGCCTTTTCCTGATGTGACGAATCAGGCTCTTTATTTGCCACTTTTGCTTCGATAAGCTTGGTGTATGCTTCCATAGTATATGTGGTCGCATTATTATTGCCCGTGCCGTTATCATCTGTCTGAGAAGCCTCAGACTTTGTGAACTCGCTGATCTTTCCGAGTACGAACTTCTGTATCTGAACAAGGTCGGCAGTCTCAAACTTTCCGTTTCTGTCAACATCGGCAGCTTTTTCGGCTCTGCTGTCAGTAAATTTCTGGCTTACAACAGCCTTTCTCGCTGCTGCCACGTCGAAGCTGTCAACTCTCTCGTCTCCGTTGATGTCTCCGAGTATAGTCTTCACAGGCTTTGGACCGCCTATTGCCGTGCCTGAAACTCCGCCTATTGATTCGTCAACGTAGAAGCTGTATTCATCGGAGTCAGTCTCCACGTACATCTGCATATTTGTGGCATTATCGGGTATCTTATAGCTTGAATTCGCAAGCTGCACCCATTCTCCCTTCGGAACGTCCTCGACTATGGCGATCTTGTCGTACTTTACCTCGTCAGTGCCGTCCTCATACTGCAGGGTAAGATAGAACTTCTGAGAAGCAGGACCCTCGGTGTACTTTACTACCGTACTGAAGCTGTATTCCTGTCCTGCCTTGAAAACGCCTGAAGAAAGGTTCCTTGAAGCGCCGTTCCAGCTTGCCTCTCTGCCTGTGCAAGCAAGGGAGCCGCTGCCCTGATACGACTCAGTCTTGTCAGCCGCAACCTTTGCAGAACCTCTGCCTGTCCACGAATCTGTGCCGCTCTCAAAGGTATTATGGAAGTAATATCCGTTCTCATCAGGCTCTATAACCACTGGTGTGCCGCTGAGGACCTTGCTGCCGTCGCAGCCGTTCCATGTCTGACGGTCGTATTCGAAGAAGTCAATATCAGCGTAGCCGCCCGTAGTCTTTGTAGGATAGCTGTAGATACCGCTCCTGTAGCCTGTGAATAGCTTGAGGTCGTAGGACATTGAGAGCTCCTGACCAAGCTTTGTCCAGTTCATACCGTCGTATGAATAATAGAAATTAGCCTTGTCGATATTGTTTGAGGAGCTTCCGTCGGAGCCTACGTTTGCAAACTTGAAATCTACCTTAAGGTATACTTCGTCGCCGTTCAAATTCTGCTCCGCAACTATCTTGTTGGAGCTGTTTCCTATATCGTTTCCGCCGTTGACGGACATATATATCTTCTTTGAACCGCTGTCATCAACACGGACACCGATACAGCCGTACATGAGCTGGAATGCGGAAAGTCCAGCATAGTCGCCGGGCTTCATGTTTGAAGCGTCAAGCTTTATATAGCTGCTGCATGCAGGTCCCTCTGTACGCATCGTGAGTGTATTACGTGCATTCAGCAGATTTGAAGCTATATTCTTGTTTTTAAGTCTGAGCCAGCCCTCGCGCTCTGTCACAGACCAAGCGGTATTATCGGGGTTGTGATTCCACTGCCATTCCAGAGCAAGGTCGTTTGATTTGTAGTCGAAGCTGTCATCGCCTGCAAGGTCGGTACCTGTACCTGAACCGAGATCAAGAGTAAGAGGAGCTTTGCCGTTAACACCCATCATGGGCCAGTCGTTCTGCCAGTTTACGGGTACGAGCACAGGTATACGGCCTACAGCGCCGTGATCCTGAAAGAGGAGTCCGTACCACTTTCCGTCGGGAGTATCGACTATGCCGCCCTGAGCGCAGCCGCTTCCGTATGAGCCGAGACCGGAATCAAGTACAGTCTTGCTCTCATAGCTGCCGAGAAGGCTCTTTGAACGGTATACGAACTCGAGACGTCCGTGACCCGACGGCCATGCGATACCGAATATATAATAGTATCCGTTGATTTTCTGAATATGCCAGCCCTCTCCTGCGAGGTTGTCAAAATTAGTCTTGAACAGCTGCTTTTCGGCACCGCCCTGCTTCCAGCCTGTCATATCCGAGTTGAATTCCTTGATATTGCAGATGCCGCCTGCACCGTACACAAGGTAATTCCTGCCGTCGTCATCAAAGAGTATCGAAGCGTCATGGTACATGCCGTTAAGCTCAACACGTGACCACTCGCCGTTTTCGATATCGTCCGTAGAGCAGATGTACGACTTGTTTGAACCGTAGCTTCCGAAGAAAGCATAATACTTGCCGTTCTTCTCGTTGTAGCGCAGACTGGTTGCCCACTGTCCGTGAGAGTAGTCATGCTTGCCGTTTTTCAGGTTCTGAACGTCTCCGTTTGCGTATGTATCAAAGACGTAGTTGCATATCTCCCACGAAACGAGGTCCTTGGACTTCATAATGGGAGCGCCCGGGCTGAAAAACATTGTTGTGCTTACCATATAATAGGTATCGCCTACTCTGATAACGTCGTCATCAGGTACATCCGACCATATTATAGGGTTAGACGCTGTTGAAGCTGCCACAGCCTCTGACTGCGGAACACGGACTGCTCCCGTAACAGAGGGCATAACAACAGCTGCCGACAGCAGTAATGCCGCTGCTGTCTTTGCTTTTGTGCCAAATCTCATTTTAATACCTCCTGAATTCATTTCGTCATGTTTGCCTAACATATCCCCTGTCAACACAAATGAATTATAATGCTCATTCTATAACCTTCTGAGCATTTTGACATATTACCGCCATTTTCAACACTATTCCTTGTATATTTTACCATTTGTTCACCATTTGTTCAACTGTTATTTTGCAGATTAGGTGGACAAAGTGAATATTATATGTTATAACAAAATAAAATACCGCATTATTTTGGCACAATTATCATTATTTTGACATTTCGGTAAAAACCGGTCTATCAACGGCCAAAAAATAAAGCCGAAAGCATATTATGCTCCCGACTTTTCAGTGATTTTTTCAGCAGTGTATTCGCTTCCAAAGGCATCCGGCAAATAAAAAAGGACGCCCATTGGCGTCCTTATAAGATTGACCGTTCATTTCCTGTGCGAATATATATCATCCATATCAGCACCGTTATCATGAAAAACGTACTTGTCACGCTGCTGCTGTTCCAAGCGCTCACGTGAGCGCTTGATATTTTCCATGTCCGCGCGGAGCTCGTTTATGTAATCAAGCGACCTGTTTCCGCTGATATCACCGAGATACTGATCGTTCATCATGGATTCGCCGTGCAACTCGCGCCTTTCGTCCTCGGCATACCTGAATATACCGCCAATGAGTTTTATTATAATTTCAATAAGCCTGAAAACCAGTCTGTTCATGCTAATCCTCCCCTGTTTGTACGCAATGATTTCCCGTATCAGATATATTGTACCATAATTTTACGTTTTTTGCAATATTCCTGCGGTTGACATTTCACGCGGGATAGTGTATAATTTTTTACAGACAGGAGATGAGAATATGCGCTCAAAAGGTACTAAAACTATTGCCGAAAACCGCAAGGCACGCCATGATTATTTCGTACTCGAAGCCTATGAAGCAGGTATCGAGCTTGTCGGCACCGAAGTCAAGTCCATACGTCAGGGCGGAGTGAACCTCAAGGACTCATGGTGCTCTATCGACAAGGGAGAGCTCTTTGTCCGCGGTATGCACATCTCTCCCTACGAGAAAGGCAATATCTTCAACCGCGATCCCATGAGAGTGAGAAAGCTCCTCATGCATAAGCGCGAGATAAATAAACTGTACGGTACTCTCAAACAGGAAGGTCTGTCGCTTATCCCTCTGAGCCTTTATTTCAAGGACTCAAAAGTGAAAATGCAGTTGGGTCTCTGCAAGGGTAAAAAGCTCTACGACAAGCGTGCAGACATCGCAAAGCGCGATGCGAACCGTGAGATTGACCGCAATATCAAATCACGCAATCAATAGGAGTTTTATGAAAAAACGTATTCTTCCGATATTTCTTATAACGATCACGCTATTAGTTGGCTGCGGACATGATGTAAAACCGTCCGACAAGGACAGCATTATTGATACTACATCTGAAACAATCGGGACAACTTCTTCCGATACACAGGATATTGTTCAGAAAATGCTGGATAATGTTATCCTGTACAATGAAAAAGTATCTTTTCCTTCATCATTTGATAGTTTCAGTGATGATTATACTGCGGCAAATGCCATACCGTATGACGGCAGTGATATATCTACTTATACGCTGTACTACAAGGACAAGAATATCGGCTTTATAGATCTGTCAAATAATAATGATATAAGAGGATTGTACATAGATGATGATATTCCGAACAGCGATTTCAGCATCTCCGGTATCGGGTATGATTCATGCAGATCCGATATTATCAATGCCTTTGGCGAACCGGATGAGAAAACGGAAACTTCATACACCTATGGCAATAGCGAAAGCATTTGTATAGTATTCAGTTTTAATGACGAAAAAATAAGGTCAATAAAAATATTCTATTAAGAGATGATTTTTCTATGTTATTCCCAGAACCATTGAAAAAAGGTGATAAGGTCGCTGTTATAAGTCTTTCGAGCGGTATCCTCGGCGAACCGTACTGCGCTCACGAAAAAGAGCTTGGCTTAAAAATGCTCCGCCGGTTCGGTCTTGAGCCGTTTTTCACCGAGCACGCTCTAATGGGTAAGGACTATATAATGTGCCACCCGGAAGCCCGTGCCGCCGACCTGAAAGCCGCTTTTCTCGATGACTCGGTAAAGGGTATAATATCTGCTATCGGCGGTATCGAAACATTCCGGACCTTTCCCTACCTTATGGAGGACGATGAGTTCATAAATGCTGTCCGTCAGCACCCCAAGTTCTTTCTCGGTTTTTCCGATACTACCAATAATCACTTCATGTTTTACAGACTTGGCTTGCAGACCTTCTACGGACAGGCTTTCATGTGTGACTTAGCTGAGCTCTCGGGAGATATGCTCCCATATTCAAAGGCTCATTTCGGAAACTGCTTCAAATCATATCACGGCAGAAAGATAACTCCCTCAGATGTGTGGTACGAGGAAAGAACAGACTTCTCTGCAGCTGCTGCTGGAACTATGCCCGTCTCACACAAAGAGGAGCACGGCTATGAGCTATTGCAGGGTAGCCCCGTATTCGAGGGCGAACTCCTCGGCGGCTGTATCGACAGTATGGGTGAAATGATCATTACAGGCAATGCAGACAGATTCGGTGAGCTTCTCAGTTCTGAGTTTGAGAAGTGCCCGCAGCTAAAAAACGACTTTGTCAACCAGAGCGGAATAACAAGTAAATACTGCATTTTCCCCGCTGCCGAAGAGTGGCGCGGAAAGATACTCTTTGCGGAAACCAGCGAAGTCATGCCTCCTCCTGACATGCTGAGAGAATACCTCGAAGCGCTGAAAAAAGAGTGCGTTTTCGATAATATCAACGGAATCATCATAGGAAAGCCAATGAACGAGAAATATTATGAGGAATACAAGGCTGTATGGCGTGAGACAGTGGACAACGCGGATCTCCCCATGCTATATAATGTAAATTTCGGTCATTCCTTACCAAGAGCGATACTCCCTTACGGAGCTATGGCACGTGTTGACGCAGAAAAGCAGGAAATAACGCTCATTTGAGCAAATACATTATGCACTGACATGCTTCGTCATTTTATGCAGTTGACAAATCCGGCAAAACAAGTTATAATATTATTCGGAGCATTTCAGCTCCCCACCTCACTCCCTCATTGAATATATGGGGGCGTAAAGGTTTCGACGGGGGTCTCGAAGTGTGATAAGCGAGCGGAGAATGGCGTGATCTCCATAACCTGCGCCACGTTTAAATATAAACGCAAGAAATAACATTACAGTTTCTAGAAATAGCGAACTGGTAGCTGCTTAAGTCAGCTTCTGTCCACCGGGAGAGTACCGCGGCTCTCGCTTGGGCATCGATGAGCGGTGAACGACTGTCGGAAGTGTCCGTGTCCGTCAGTTGTATACGGACTACCTGTGACCACAGCCCGTTTATCGGCGGCGGATACAGGGAATCATAATAGGTAAAATACGCTCGTAGAAAGTTGCATGAACGGATTTTCGGACAGGGGTTCAATTCCCCTCGCCTCCACCAGTTTTAAACTGTGGGAATGGCTATATATCGCCATTCCCATGATTTCACATTTTGCTTTTATTCAATTTGTTCTTTGTTTGTTCTTTATTAAATAATCAAACAATGTAACGCTTCAGAAGCCAATAGGTCAAGCACCTTTTGGCTCTATTTTTTTGTCCGCAAAATTCAGTGATGCAGTGATGGCATCGGTGATCTTAGCCCTTGCTTCATCAAGCATATGACAGTAGATATTGCTCGTCGTTGAAACTACCGAGTGTCCTAACGCTCCTGATACCGTAACAATATCCACTCCCTGGTTGACAAGGAGCGAAGCGAAGGTGTGCCTGAATGAATGAATCCCGTGGAACGGTATATCATTTCGGTCGCAGAATCTCTTGAACCATGAATATGGTATTCCGTTATACATAGGTTCGCCATTCCATTTTACAAACAATCTGTCGCTATCAATCCACTTATCACCGTACTTCAACGCCTGCATATCCTGATCTTCTTTGTAAAGTTTCAAAAGTTCCATGATCTGTTCTGGAAATTTCAGAGTCCTCTGAGAGCGCTTTGTTTTTGTCGTATCAGTGTATGTGCCGATTTGTTTAAGATAGTTGCTTGTGCGTCTTATACTGATTATATTGTTCTCGAAATCTACATCTTTCCACTCCAGACCAAGCATTTCGCCGCGGCGGAAACCACTGTATATCATCAGTGTGAAAAACACTCTGAACTGAAGCGGTTCTTTTTCAAGCAATACCAGTATTCTTTGTATGTCCTCTGATGTGTATATCTGCTTTTCCGTGTACTGTATCTTTTGGCAGAATAACCTTCTCGCACGGATTTTCGCTGACTACACCCATTCTTTCACCATACGTAAAAACTTCCGATATAAAGCTGTGATAGTGTCTGATAGTTTTAGATGAGAGCGGCTCTCCGTTAAGCATATTGGCACCTTTCTCGGAAAGCGAATTGATAAACGCCTGAACATGGCGCGGCGTTATTTTATCCATGCGGAGATGACCTATTGCAGAATACACTCTCGGACACAAACGGCGCATTCTTTCTTCTGTGGTTTTTCTGAGATTTATCCTTGCATAATTTTTAAACCACTCTTCTCCCATCACTTCAAACTTTACTGCCGAACTCTGATATCCCTGATTGCAGGCTTCTTCAAATAAGACCGCCTGTCTGTTGACCTCCTTTTCGATTTGATTCTGGGTCATACTACGCTCAGGTTTCCATGTCATAGTCTGAACCATTTGCTTGCCTTTGCAATTATAGCCGCAGCTTACCTTTATAAGATAACTGCCGCCTCGTTTTGTGATACTGGCCATAATAATTACCTCCTTGATAATATTACAGCGTACCTTTCCACGCTGATTATATCACTTTTGCACGTTAAAGTCAATACTGGAAGTTGGATTATTACATTGAAAGGTCAACTGCCAGTTTTTGTCGTTCAACATTGTCTGCTTGCTCATAGAAGCTTTGAAAGTTTCTTTTTCAATAACTTCCAGATATTCTCCTGAGTCTGTTCTATCTGCTGCATATCTTCTGCATAAATGTTATCGGTAGCATTGATACGCTTTGCTATTTGATTGATATTTCTCGCTACGCCGGAAATGGAACTTGCGATATCATTAAAAACAGAATAATCCACTTTGATTATCCTGCCTTCAAGAGCCATTTTTCTCATATACAGTGACTGATTGGTCATGTTCATTTTACTCATTTTCAGCCTGATAGCTACAAGTTCATCATCATCAACATAGAAATTAATCATGTGTTTCCTTACACGGTTTGCCATATCTGCCTCCTCACAAAAATGTTTTTAAACTTCAGATAAAAGGGTCTGGGAATCTCCCAGTAATGTCTGCTGCCTTTAATGAGATTTTTCTTGAAAAATCGAAAGTGTAATGACACAGGCGTTGCTTGCTCCCCTTCAAAAGAGCAAGTACAGTTTCTTCAGAAACTGCCGAAGTGTCTTTACAAAGGCTATGCTTGCTCCCTTCCAAACTGCACTTCTGTGCCTGATAATTTTTTCGGGATTTTCTGAAAAGCTTAGAATACTTTTTCAATGAAAACTATCATTTCTGTTATGGCACAAGAGCACGGCTTCAGAAGAATTCTTTCCTTTCTGAAATTTCTAAATGGATTTCAAAATCGGTGTATTTGATGTATTTGATGTCTATTTGCCTGTATTCCGACGTTTCAAAATACATCTGATACAGCGGCGGTGTATTCGCGGTGTATTTTGATGTATTAGAAAACAGCCTGAAAATGGCTTAACACCGTATATTAATACACCGAATACACCAAATACATCATTTTTTAAATTCAGCTGAGATTATTTCTGTAAGTCGTATCCAGTCCGCGATATCCTCTGGCTTTCTTCACATTCCCGTGACTCTGAATATTGTTACCGTATTCGATATTGTACTTGTTGTGATTCTGCTTAAGCCAGAAGTTGAACATTTCCTTTTTCATTGGATCGGTACTGTTAATAGCACACCAGTGACAATAGCCACTGTACAAATCTGCTGTGGAGCATTCCAGTGAAGGATCAAATTTTACAAATTGTTCGTCCTCTAAGAAGCCGATAATGTTGCTGCTGTCCTTCATGCTGTTCCTGAGATTTTCTGCTGTCCTTTCACTGATAGTAAAGCTGAAATTATTATCCATAAGTCTCCGCAGACCTTCCAGTGACCACAAAAGTATTCCTTCCTTTTCGGAAATAAATTTCTCAACAAGGAAAGGATCATCAACTCTGTTTTCGGGCTTTGGCTTTGTTGTGATGATTATCTGTCTGCGGAAGAATCCGTCGGACTTGTCCGTAAGAGATTTCAGCGAACCGTTTCCGAACGACATAAGCTTCGTATAGATATTTGCCGAGTAAGGCTGTATGCCTTTCTTTTCGATAAGCATTTTTCCTTCATTTGTGATAATTGTTTTCAGCACGTTTGTCTCGGAGAGCTTGTCCATAATCATGTCATCGTCAAGGAAAAGATATGCGTTCTCAAGTGCTGCACGGGCAAAGCGGTTTGTTTCAAGAGTATACAGATTTCCCGAGGACATTGTTCTGCCGTAAATGTTTTTAAGCAGAACTCCGATACGGCTCTTGCCCTCTCCGCCGTTGCCTATCATGGTAAGCATTTTCTGCGCCTTTGTGCTCGGTATCAGCAAGTAGCCGAACCATTCCTGTAACGTGAGAATGTCCTCAGGTATAAGGAGCTCCGACAAAAACGACAGGAACTTCTCGGGCGGAGCTGCATTAGGATTGTAGCTGTTATTGATACGTCCGAAGCAGAACTTTTTCTCGTAAGTGAACTCAGAAGTTTCTGCATTTAATGTTCCATTTAATAAGTGTATCTCATTAATATCTGGTACTATTTCTTCGGAATGTGCGTCCAGCTTCAGAGCCTGACACAGCTTCTTTACCTTACCTGCAACTCCCTTTTGAATATACGGTTTCAGCTTCTCATAGATAAGCTTTTCAATATAGATATCCTCGATAACGCCGTCAAAGCCGATGAATTGATTGTTGATACAGATTATCCTGTGTTCAGACAAAAACTCCTCACAGAAGATTATCTCATTTACGCTCTTATCATCAAGCCAAACGGGAGCTGCATCTGTGGTGGAAGTGGTGCTTACTTCGGAAGCAGTATATGCGGTTTCATTAGCACCGTCCGAAGTGAGTTCTTCGGGCTCAACGTCTATTATCGTAGGCTCTTCATCCGGAAATGACATATTCGCTGCTTCGTCCTGTGATACTATTTCCATAATATTCTCTGACTCTTTTTCCTGCACGTTCCAACACTTCCTTCCTGTTCTCGATAAAATCTTTTCTCTCTTCCTGAGTTCCGCTGATGAAAATATTACAGTAATTCTCATATTCGTCCTGATTGTTCAGGCTCTCCACAAACAGCGGACTGGGCTCTTCTCCCTGCGTTTGCGGAGCATATTCTTCCCGGAATCTGCACAGCAAATGATAATAGTCAGACAGTATGCGGAAAGCTTTTCCCTCTTTCTCACGCTGTGTCTCCCTCTGTATCACGGGTTTTATGAATGGTTCATCGCTGCTGTGTACGATACCGAAGGCGGAGCAGAGCTGTTTTGCAGCTTCGTACTGCGATAGTCCCGTTACCTGAGCTGCAAAAGCTACTGCATCACCGTGAGCTCCGCAGCCGAAGCAGTAATAATGGTCGTCATATAGCTTCATGGAAGGAGTTTTGTCATCATGGAAGATACAGTTTATCATTCCTCTGCGAGCGTCGATACTATACAGTTCCGCTACCTGCTGCATGGTAACACTTTCACGAACCTTTTCAAATATGTTCATGCAGCATCACCGCCTTCGGGTTCATAGTGTCCGAAAACAGCTTTCATGAGAGCTTCCTCGGAAATGAGGTACTTCTTGCCAGCCTTGAAACAGGGCAGGTCTCCCGAAATACACATCTGCCTGATACGGTATTCCGTCAGTCCCTCGATAAGCTTCGCCGCCTCTTTGATCGTAAGCACTTTTCTTTTTGGTGTAGTCATAGTTATGACTCCTCCTTTTAATAAGATCAGCATTGCTGCTGACATACGCTTTAAGCTGTATGTATTACAAGACGGCGAAAGGGACTATCATTTATTAGCCTACCGCGATTTATTATGTTTTCAGGTTACTTATGCAACGTTGCAATCCCATTATAGCCAATAAAAACAGCAAAGTCAATAGATGTGACAGGCATACTCTATTTACAACTATTTCACATCTATTTTCGTATATACTCTACTTTTTCAGATGTAACATCTATTTTTGAAAAGATATATTATAAACGGCTTTATTACGTTGATTTTTATTTTTTAATCGTGAAATCCAGCATCTAAAAAAAGTCCCTAATAACAAAAACTGACAGAAATTATTTTTTTGATGTAATTCTTCTGAGTTGACTATAGATAGTAGATGTGATACAATGAATAAAACAACTGCTAAAGGAGAATTGCCATGACAGCTTTTTCAGCATATTTTAACGGGAAAACCATATACATAAACGGAAAAAAGAAATATGTACTGGGCGAGATACTTGAAAAGATACTGGACAAGCGTTATCGTGAGCTCGATAAGCTCTATTCGGAATGCAGACGATATGAAGCCATACTGCATTATCCCGAGGATATGCGTGAAGCTGATGAAAGTGAAGAGCTGTTTCAGGGAGCGATCTCTTTCTATGATAAAATAGAGCAGATGATAGCTAATACTCCTCCGTACAGCGCTATGGATATACAGCGTGATACTCTGCGGACGATACTCAATGAGCATATCTGGGCGTTTGATGAAGATGAGTTGGGCGATGATGATGAGCTGAATGAAGATAATATAGAAGAGCATTATCATTTCTATGTACGTATTGGCTCAGGTGATATGGAAGATTCAGAACTTCTCAGGGATATTTACATACTTAATGATCAGTTAAAAGCCTTTGCATCGGAAATGCGCATTTTCATAGAGGACATTCTTCGTGTAAAGCGTACCTTTGAACCGTTCTTAGAGAAAATACACAGTGAAAGCCGTTATCTTGATAACAACGAAACAGCACAGGTTCTTGCAGACTTTAACGACGCACCTAAAAACAGACTCTATCCGTATGAACGCTTAGAGCCTTCAGGAAATATGCAGTTATCCTACAAAGTTCTGAGACAAAGAAAAAACTCCGAGCTGTGTCAGCACTATACTTTCACAACACTCGGAGGCTATCTGTATATTGAATTGTTCAAAGGTCTGGAACTGCATTACCTTCCAAAGAAATGCGGTTACTGCGGTAAATATTTTCTTCTCACAGCAGGTCTTTTCTCTGACTACTGCACAAGACCAGTAGAAGGGATGGACGGCAGGATATGCCGTGATATGGGACACAGAAAGAAGTACGCCGACAAGGTTAAAACAAATCCTTACTGGAATATTTACAGCAAGGCTTACAAGCAGCACTACGCCCGCTATATGAAAAAGAAAATGTCACAGGCTGAATTCTCTGAATGGGCTGATTATGCTCTTGAACTTAGAGATAAGGCTGAAAACGGTGAGATAGATTTGGAGGTATACAGAGAGAAGATAAGGAAGTAAAGTATTATTCCAAGGTCGAAACTAATTCTGTTGTGATTATAGATGATGCTTTTGAAGCATTTAAATTTCATTATACAGACAAAACCTTTATTATTAATACAACAATCCGCCTGAACTAATGCAAGCTCAAGCGGATTGTTTCTATATTTATGCTGTAACTGTATATCAAACTCCAAAGAGTAATTTGTCATATGCAGGGAACGGCCAGTATGTTTCAGATGTAACAACTTCAGCCTTGTCAGCGGCACTGCGGAGCTTTTCCATTGCAGGCAGCATAGTGTCGCGGACAAATTCGGA
>DBXO01000031.1 GCA_002309635.1 Ruminococcus flavefaciens
CAGTCGTTGCTCTGCTGATTCCAGTCGTTGTTCTGCTGCTGACCCTGATTCCAGTCATTGTTGGAAGCGCCTGCACCTGAACCGTCTGTGCTTACTGTAACGCTCTTAACGTTAGCAGAACCGTTTGATCTATAACCCTCGATGTTGAGAGATACCTCATAAAGAGTACCTGACATGTCAAGGCCTGCTTTTTCCCATGCCTCAAAATGCTTTGATACATCGATAGTACCCTTCATGTAATTTGTCTGATTGTTAGCTGAACCGCTTGTCTGACGAACGCTCCAGTACTGCGGGAAAGTTGCAGTACCGTCAAGAGACGGCTGATTGTAGCGCATAGACTTGCGGATATCGTATGTGTTTCCGTTTAGGGAAACTGTACCCTTGTTTTCACCGTCGTTTCCGGGTGGACGCCAGTCGCCCCAGCCTTCAACGATATAATACTCCATCAGAGGGTTTCTTGTCCATCCGTATACGCACATATACGAATTACCTCTTGGAGTGTACTCTACATCATATGTGAGCACGATATTGCCGATCTGCTTGTAATTCTGCTTCTGACTGTCGTAGTTTTTACCCATACGGGCAAGGAAGTTCTCGATATTGCTCCATGAGCAGGTAAATGAGCCTGCGCCGGGATTCATTGATGCCTGTCCCTGACCGTTCTGGTTCCACATTTCGTAGTCGTATCCGCCGATATTTCCGCGTGTCTGCTGATCAGCAGCTGAAGCGGCAAACGGAACGGCTGACGCGATCATCATTGCAGAAACTGTACCACCGATGATCTTCTTCAAATTCTTCAGCTTCACTTAAATCACTCCTCCGAATAAATAAATAGAGTTTTTGATTGCTCTTTTGTAGATAAATAATCCCCTGCACGTGCAAATTTTATATATCTATAATAAATTGTATTATATTACCAATCTCAAAACAAGCCAATTATTGCGATTGATATACTCCTCGACCATATATTGCTGTTTTATACTATATGTATATGGCTATAAATCGGTGAAAATAACGCATTTGCTTGAAATTCGCGCAATAATTGCAAAATTAACCGGCACAATAAATCATAACGTTATTTTAGCAATTATAGCATGATTTTACCATAATTGTGTCTCCTTAGCAGTAAAACAAAACGGATAAAACCCATTTATTGCGGGCTTTATCCGTCCTTTTGATTTGATATGTTTACTTTAAAAGCTTTTTCATTTCGGAATAGTCAGTCTCGGGATGCTTCTCCTGAACTATCTCCGTAAGCTTACGCGAGACCGCCTTATACATGTTCCTGTCAGTCTCATTGTCCATACACTCTATATGCCTCCGAACCGTTTCGAGCTCATTGCGCTCAACAGGTCCCGAGACAGCCTCCATCGGGCCTGCAGCAAGTATGCGCTTAACATTGCTCATTATCATCGGTGCAAAAGCCTTACGCGCGTCAGCCTCGGAAAAGCCGCACTTCTCCATCATTTCAAGGCTCTGGACCGCAAGGGCGCTGACAAGATTACTTGCCATTATGCATGCAGAGTGGTACATACTTTTCATATTTCCGGGTATGACCTTGATACCGTTGCCGAGACCGCTGAACAGCTCTACCCATTCGTTAATACGTTCTTCGCTGCCCTCAATGCAGAAATATGCACTGTGCAGCTCCTTATAGGTCTCATACCGGCTGCTTATGGGGAAAAGCGGATGTATGGAATACCCGAAGCCTCCCATCTCCCTTATGTCCGGGAATGCGTCTTCTGCTGACATAGCACAGCTGCAGTGGCACAGGCATTTGCCGCTGATATCCATTTCCCTGAGCTGCCCGTAAAGCTCCTTTACAGCCTTGTCAGGCACAGTCAAAAACAGCGTATCGCTCTCTCTGACTATATCCGCAAGCTCATAATAGACCTTGCTTCCCGTAAATTTTGCAGCCTCGGTGGCAGACTGCACATGACTGCTGAAATATCCCGTGACGGATACTCCGTTTTCGGCAAAGTATCTGCCGATGGAAAAGCCAACCTTTCCCGCTCCTATAAATCCAATATTCATTTTAATATCCTCCCGTAACCCGAATAGTTACTTTAAGTCAATTATAACACAACTTTTTCCAGGAAACAAGTAATTTCATTTGTTATATATCAAAATTATTACGCTGTTTTTTTCTGTATGGCATATGTGCCAGTCAAAAGTCCGTTATGAGCCTACCATTTACTTGCTTTAATAAAAAAAATGATATTATGGTCACAGTTCCGTTTCCATTCCCGAGTGTATATGACAGAGCGCAACAAATGCATTTGAAAGCTTCGCAGCTGTGCTGCACAGGTTTAACGGAGGTACATATGACCGACCAGCAGATACGAGAGCTTATGAAAAGTTCACCGCAGACAGCCCACAGGCTTATTTTTGCCGAACGCAGCTTCAAGCTGTACTGTCACAACGTGGAAGATCTGAAGTCCATACGCATTGAAAACAACTCAGATCCCAAGCAGAGAACAAGAATGAACCTTAATCTTTACAACAACAAGGAAATCGCAGCCGGACAGCGCGAAAAGCTTGCAGAATTCTTCAACAACTACAAATATGAGCCCGTGGCCTGTGATGAACTGATCTATATTTCTGCTAATGATGACAGCAGTATGGAATACGGAGATATCCCCTCGTTCATATACTGCTCCGATAACGAGGCATGGTTGTTCGGATTCTTCAATTACAGGTCATCAGCCAAGGAATGCGGCATTTTAGAGTATCTGCACTTCCGTTATGACGAGATAAACGGAGAGCTCATCGTCAATGCTGATAATGTTCAAACGGAGCAGTACAGGATAGATTATAACTTTTTTAAGGAATCTTTAAATAACATTCTTGGCTGTACTCCCGCTGAACCCGAAGAAGAGACCGCAAAAGGATCAGACAATGTTCCCTTCATAAATCTTGATCCCTCGTTTCTGGATTTATACTGGAAATTCAGCGATGACAATGCTCAGCAATCAATTGAAACCACTCCCGAACAGAGAGAAAACATTTTCTTTACCATCACTAACATTAAATGGTCATCTGTCTCAAAAGAAAGTTTTGAAACTCATGATATAATGTTACCAACGCCAAAGGAACACATCGAACTGATAAGCAGGGATGCGGAGAGCTTATATTTCCTCAGTTTTTCGCTCATTAACGACAAGACATATGCAGTTATGAGCAAATATGACACAGTTAAATCCGATTACACAGACGAAGTGTATCTAATCTCGGACGACACGGATATAATCCAAAGAATAAAAGACTGCATGAATAAATAAAACATTTCGCCGCCTTTTGCATAAAAGGCGGCGTTCTTTGTTAACAAAATATACCTTGAATTTTCTTTTATTATATGATATAATTACGATACAACAAATACACTACGTTAGGATGGTGAAAATTATGAAAAAATTAACCGCTATGCTCCTTGCTGTTTTTACAGCAGTATTCTGCTGCTCATCATGCAGCAAACAGGGAAATGAAAGCTCCGAGGGCAATGCTCCCGATGTTTCCGCTGAGGACGTTTCACCTGAGGCAACCAATGAAACTCAGCCTGAGGAGGATACTACCGCGGAAGCTACAGAGAACACCACAGAAGAAAAAACAGAAGAAAAAACAACTATTGAGACGACAACTGAGGAAACGACAGAACCCCGCGAGGGCGCCGCTCCTTTCGGCGACTTCTATGACGTGGGCTACTGCGGCGACGCAGTACGCGACAGCAGCAGCGAAACTCTGCTCATATCGGCAGGAGGAGAAAGCTTCAGCTTCAACTATGCCGAAAAACTCAACGCTGAAAAACGAATAAGGCTGGCCGAGTTCTTCAACAGATGCAGCTATCCTGATTATACATCAGGCTCCGGCGGCAATGCGCCATGGCTCAAGAACAACAGCGAGAGCAGTATCAATTTCATGGTAAAGAACGGAAAGGAGCTCCGCTTCTTAGCGTTCAGTAAGGATACCGCCTGCCTGACCTATATTCGCTCGGCATATACTGAGGACAGCTCGGGCGCAGTGACTTCCGTTATCTGCTCTGATCCTGAGATACACAAGTACAACATCAATTATGATTACATGGAGTCTAATATCGCAGAGATACTTGGAATAGAAACAGTTTCATCATCTGAAAGCTTCTCGCTGCTTGATGATTCAGACCTCTATTTCAACTTCTCGCCCTATTATCACCCCGAGAATATGACTCTCTATCCCGAGAACGGAGATGATAAGTTCGGTGCTTTTTCTATTCCGAACTACGCTGCTTTCAAGTTGGAAAAGAACACGGCAGCAGCTGTAAAGATACTGAACAGCCGCACATACACCAAGATAACCAATCCCGCAGAGATACCTGCACAGAATACGGCTGCGGCTATCGAGAAGTGCTACAAGCTGGGCGGAAATCCGTCTGTCACACCAAAGTCTGACCGCACCTTCGATCAGGTAATCATCATGTGCAACAGCGACAACGGCTACTATATCATTAACATAGTGAGCGGTCAGAACGCTGTAGTATCATGCGCAAGATATCAGTTCCGCACCGAGGGTGACAGGAAGATATGCACCAATATGGACGAAGTAAAGAGCGGACATAACATTGAGTGGTACAGATGCAGCGGCGACCTCGCCGGAGAGATCAGAAACGCAGTAAGTCCCGAACTTTCTTAAAAGATAAGGAGCGTGATAAGTAATTATCACGCTCCTTTTGTTATAGCATAAAAAATCGGGGCATTGCGCCCCGAAATGAACGGATATAAAAGCAAGTATCACTGTCTGCCTGCACGCTCGCGCTGCATCATGCGCTTCATGCGCTCCTGCTCGTCTGCCTGCTTCCGGCGCTCCTCGCCTCTTCTGATCTGCTCCTGATAATAATTATCATTAGCCTGCTGCTTCTGTCTTCCGGCAAAAATAATAACAGCAGCAACTGCCGCAAGCACGATCACTCCGATCACAATATAAACAAATTGCATTTTTCTTCCCTCCTTTTCTCATTTTTCTTCATAAATGCTATTTTTATTCTATCATATCGAGGCAAAGTCTTCAATTTATTTTTATTACAAATTTTCAATATATTAATTGTGCATTTTTAATATATTCCTGCTTTTTTAATATTCAGTATCCCAACCCGCGAAAAAATTAATATAATTCAAGGAATAATATTTAACTATAAGGTGCTTTTTGCTGTTATATTTTATCTTATACGACTTATTTCACTGCCGAATTTATTATATTCACACAAAATTTACTGGACTTTTATAAAAAATATGATATAATATAATATAAGACAAAACTATCTATGCAAATATCTTTTATGGAAGGAGTTATTCTATGGATTTTCAATCTTTTGTAGATACATTTTCAGCAATGACGTGTATAATATCAATTGAAAAGCTCGCCGACGGACATTACGGTAATATCCGTCTCGTTGCGGGAAACAAAGCGTACATTGCCTCTATCGAAGACACCAAGAACAATATGGTCGCCAATCAGATGGTCAGCAATAAATTCATACCTGACTCCCCTTATGAGAATTATATCCCCAAGGATCTCAACTTTGAGGACAAGTGCTATCGCTGTGCCGTTCTGAAAAAACCATCTCATGAGTATATTCATCCCGAAAGATACACATTCTGGCTGGATATGTATTTCATGCCACTTGAATCCAATGAACCCAACAAGTTCTACTGCTCATACTCTCAGCAGATTACTATAAAAGCCGATTCGGGCATGATGTCCAACCTGTCCGCCGAGACCTCCTCGGCTGTCATCGAGACCTGTATCAAGCTCAGAGGCACGAAAAACTTCAAGCATACCATGGATGAGATCATAGACGATATACGCTCTATTTGCAATGCAAATCTCAGTTGTATCCTGCTCACGAACGAGGAGGAAAGAACATGCTCGGTACTCTGTCAGTCCTCAGCTCCAGATGTGCACGTTATCCCCATGGACGAATACGTGGAGAAGGTATTTGATAATTTCTATGATATCGTCGAAACATGGAAGGATACTATCGCAGGCAGCACCTGCCTCATCATCAAGGATCAGTATGATATGGGCGTACTTAAGGAGCGCAATCCCGTTTGGTACGACTCAATGCAGGGAGCAGACGTAGAAAGCCTCGTACTATTCCCCCTTGAATACAACGACAAGCTGCTCGGCTATATATGGGCAATAAATTTTGATATCAACAATACCATGAAAATCAAGGAGATACTGGAGATAACCTCTTTCTTCCTCGCTTCGGAGATATCAAACTATCAGCTCTTCAACAAGCTTGAGATAATGAGCTCAGTCGATCAGCTTACAGGCACCTACAACCGTAATGCCATGAACAACCGCATCATACGCTTCGTTTCGGGCAAGGATCCCAAACCCAACTGCTACAGCGTAGTATTTGCCGACCTTAACGGTCTTAAGCAGGCAAACGACAATAACGGCCACCTCGCAGGCGATAAACTGCTAAAGGATGCTGCAAACAAGCTCATGGAGGTGTTCCCCGAATGCGAGGTCTACCGCGCAGGCGGCGACGAATTTATGATAATTGCTGTCGATCTTCCCGAAAAACTAATTTCCGACCGCGTTGAGAAGCTAAGGAAAGAATCGGAGGATCCGAAAAACATAAGCTTTGCACTTGGCGAGTTCTTCGACGGTAACGGCGGCGATATCCGCATAGCAATGCGTACTGCCGACGAGAGAATGTACGCCGACAAGGAACAGTATTATTTAAAGTTCCCCGAGCGCAAGCGCAAATAAATATATTTGTATCAAAGCTCTCTCATTACGAGGGAGCTTTTTGGCATTATTCACATAAAATTCACTGGACAATAAAAAAATTATATGATATAATATAAATGTAATAAAATATGCCATAGTTATAACTGAATCTTTTCACTTACCGATACAGCATATGACACATGGACATTATGGCTGAAAGGAGGCCCTATGAATTATCAGGAATTTGTTGACGGCTTTGAACTTACTACCTGCATTATTTCTGTAAGAAAGTTTCCTGACGGCAGTTACGGTGATATCCGTATCGTCGCCGGCAACAAGCCATACATAGACTCTATCGAGAACCCGTACAACGGAGCCTCGGCGCATATGCTGAACAATAAGTTTATCCCGAATTCTCCGTATGATAAGTATATCCCGAAGGATCTCAACTTCGAGCAGACCGTTTACCGCTGCGCTTTTCAGAAAAAGCCTGTTCATACCTATCTGAAGCCCGACCGCTTTGAATGCTGGCTCAATCAGTATATCATGCCCGTGGAGTCTGACAACCCTGACATCGGCTACTGCTCGTACACACTCGATATCACTATGGACGTTGATACCGAGATAATGACCCATGTTTCTGCTTCCACAGCTTCAAGCGTCCTTGAGACCTGTATCAAGCTCCGCGGCAGGAACGACTTCAAAAAAGCCATAACCGATGTACTGGGCGATATAATAAAACTCAGCGGCGCAAACAAGTGTACGCTTCTTATCACGGATTTCAAGGAGTGTACCTGCTCCAAGCTGGCAGAGGCTGTACGCGAGGGCTCTGGTGAGGTACTTGACAGCTTTAAAATACCAGATGACTTCTTTGAGATTGTAAAGACGTGGAATGCCACTCTCGCAGGCAGTAACTGTCTTATACTCCCCAACGCTCAGGAAATGGAAATACTTAAAGATCGCAATCCCGTGTGGTATAAATCTCTGACAGACGCGCATGTAAATAGTCTCGTATTCTTTCCGCTAAATAACAATGATGAGACCCTCGGATACATATGGGCTATCAATTTTGACGAGTCAAAGGCAACCAAAATCAAGGAGACGCTTGAGCTCACCACTTATTTCATAGCTTCCGAGATAGCAAATTATCAGCTTCTCAAGCGACTTGAGGTCATGAGCTCCATTGATCTGCTCACAGGTATATATAACCGTAATGCAATGAACAACCGTGTGGACAGATATATTGCAGGTACTGATCCTATGCCGAGAGCATACAGCGTTATTTTTGCCGACCTTAACGGTCTTAAGAAAATGAACGACACAGAGGGCCACAGCGCAGGCGACAAGCTCCTTAAGAACGCTGCTGCAAAGCTGAGGGACGTTTTCTACGACAGCGACATATACCGCGCAGGCGGCGATGAATTTATGATAATCGCGGTCAATGTCCCCGAGGATGTCATTGAGGAGCGCATTGAAAAGCTCAGAAAGGACTCCGAGGATCCGGATAGCATAAGCTTTGCTGTAGGTGGATACTTCGATAACAGCGGCGGAGATATACGCTATGCTATGCGTACCGCCGACGAGAGAATGTACGCCGATAAGGAGCGTTACTACAAGAAATTCCCGGAGCGCAAGCGCAAATAACAAAAAAAACGATCCCGAAAGCGGTCATATTGACTGCTTCCGGGATATTTTTATTTATTACAGTTCGTCATACCCTTGCAAATACAAGTTCCTCCCCCTGCTTTGCAAGACTGTAGCAGGCACCGTCGAAGACAAATCCGAATTTTCCCTCAGAAAAATTACGTATCCTTATGCTGTCAGGTTCCGCTTTCATGCCTATCATAAGCTCACCGTTTTCGTTGAACTCAGCTTTCAGCTCATCAGGGGATATACCTTTGAATTCAATGATGTTTTCGCCGAAGTTGTCGTTTATCAGGTCATTTCCGAAGCCCCTGCCGAAAACATATCTGTCGCTGCCGAGACCTCCGAACAGTGTATCATCGCCGCTTTCACCACAGATGATATCGTCTCCTGCACCGCCTCTTACGGTATCGTTTCCGATACCGCCCTTAAGCGTATCGCTGCCGTCACCTCCGTCGATATAGTCATCGTCGTCCTTGCCGTAGACATTATCGTCGCCTGCTTCGCCGTAGAGCCTGTCATTGCCTGTTCCGCCGTATATCCTGTCGTTGCCGTCGCCGCCGTATATCTCATCATTTCCGCCGTTTCCGTGAAGCCCGTCATCTCCGCCGTAGCCCCTTATTATCTCATCAGTATCTTCTCCGATTATACCGTCATCGCCATCAGTGCCTTCCAGTATACGGATAGCCTTTGAGATAGCTACAGCTTCTTCAACTGCCTGTTTCTGCTCATTGCTGAGAGAGTAACTGCACAGATCGACATTCATAAGCTGATTTAATATCATGCTGCTTTCCTTTGAACTTCTTGCGCTTGTACCACGTGTATCTGCCACTGAATCCAATATATTTCCGACCAGCCTCCAGACAGTGCTGTTAGTCGAAAGCATAAGCACCTGTTTGAAAAACGCTGTAAGCTGCATTACCTTATTTCCGCTTATGGTTATGCTCGTTCCGATTATGACAATGAATTTGAAAAAGTCCTCAACACTTACTGTATTGATGAACCTGCTTATCAAACCGTAAGCTTTATAAGCCGTCATTATCCTGTCCTGAAGATCGGGAGCTGCTATGGTTCCGAGCCTGCTGCTGTAATAGGACACGCTGTTGACTACGCTCTGAAATGCAATGGATACCGCAAGGTAATACATATTCATGTAATTCGGATCGTGCATTACATACTCTATCCTCTCCTTTCGTGTAGCAGAGAGAAGATATGCATTGTTGGCGTCGGTCTTTACCATCATGGCAAATATAATATCGTCACCTATCTCCTTGCCGGCATATGCCGTAAGCGGGATTATCTCGTTGTAAATATTGGAGATAAAGCCAATAAAATCACCTGTAGTAGCCTTTTCTCCGCATAATCCCTCTGGTGAGGCATTGCCGCCGAGGAATTTCTCCGCAAGGGTCATAATGGAATTGCAGGTCTTTTCGCGGTCCTCACGCTTCATTTTCATGGTATTTGCGTTTATGGCTTTTGAGCACTCGGCAAGCTGACGCTGATTGGGAGTCTGATTATTGAAGCATTTATTGGTGAAATTATAGAGAAAATCGTCCTTATGCCTTACAATATCGCTGTAATACTGCGGAACTATCGAATGTGCCGAATACATATCGGTAAAAGCCGGTTTTGTCCTTATATATACCGTATTTTTATCGGGAATGAGCTTGTCGCCAAGTACGTTTACATAGTCGTTATCGCCGCAGACCGAGTACATCTTTTCACGTATCCTCTCAAAATCGCGGTCAGCCTTCATCGACGCATATTTTTCGGGAGAGAATCCCTGTCCGTCAAAGGATATACAGCAGTTTACATAGTCGCGGTACTTTGAGTTGAATGTAACGAACTGTGAAAGATTTCCACCCTTTGAGTGTCCCGTGACCACAAGTCTGACAGAACTGCCGATATTGTCGATATCAAGAGCACGCAAAGTATCCTCGAAATACCTGAGAGCCACCTTCTGATACTTTGATGCGTCCTCATAAAGTCCCTGTCCGTTGTCGTACCAGCGTCCGCTGCCCGTACCGCGGAATACCACGTATATGTCGGTTATGCTGCCTTTTTCGTCTGTCAGCATGAACGACGCCGCATATGCCCCTGTGTAATTGCTGCCCATATTGTTTGAGAAGTTGACGAACCTGAGCCGCCTTATTTCCGCTGTCTCGGGCTCGCTTTTCACATGGTCGCGAACTATTTTTACTGCCGCTTTCTGCGAATCCTCATAGTTGTCCTTCTCCGAAAACATCTGCTCGAGAATGCTCTCGAAATACGGCGCATTTGTGAACTCCTTGCACCTGTCCGCATACATGAATGTGTTAAGAATTATAGCTATACTTGCTTCTTTTGTTATCCCTTTAGTTTCAAAAAAATCAGCCATGACATTTTACCCCCATTGTCTTTCGACTATATTAAAATCTTCGTCCATGCCGAGGGAGCAATCGGCTATGATATGCTCTCTGTCAATACCCTCGGCTGAAACTGCCTCGTTATACGATCTATTGCTGTCAAGATACGCTATGTAAAAATAACAGTTTATTCCCTCTCCTTTCAGTTTTTCATACATCTCGTCAAGCTTTTTGTCCTTTTCGGACAGATCCTGTCCCTCGGGAAGTATGACGGAACAATAGTTTTTGGTGCTCCTCAGGAGCTCCTCAACAGTTGAATCAATGGTTATCCCGGGGGGCGCCGCAACATCTTTTGCGGGCGTATAGAACGCTCTGCACTCGCCGTAGACCTTCTTGGCGAGCTCAGCAAGATACGATGCGGCTTCTTCGCGGAGGTAATATGCCATATAATTGTCCCTGTTCTCGGTCTTTCCGTCGAAAACTCCCCGGACTGCATATATCTTATCGTCGGGGAAGCGCTCAGAGTGCAGATATACCGCACAATGATCGTTCATCATAGTGCCTCCGCCGGCATTTTCAATAAATGTAAAGCTGTCGTTATACCTGCTCTCCATGTCGGAAATAAGAGCGTCTCTGCCATTCCCGGGCGAAACTGCGAAATCCTCACCAGCGTGATTATCGTGCTCCTCCCTGCGTTCTTCAGCAGGCGGCTTTGTACCGCTGTCGTGAACAGGCTCAACATTGCAGCCTCCTGCGAACAGTACCGCAGACACAAGAAGCACCACAGCTGAAAAATACTGCTTTTTTCTTTTCGTATCATCACCCCCGCAATTATATTAAATATATTATTATTATACACTTAGTCCGTTCAATTGTCAATCAATTTGTGAAAGATTATTAATTATGCTTATGTACAGGCAGGTATGAAAGCAAAAGAATTAAACATTATACAAGTTTCCGGAACATTCTTAAGAAAATGTTTTTCTTTATTTTCAGCAAGTTTCCAAATTGTACTTATATTGCCTTATAATAACTTGATTTGTTAACAAAATCCTGATATAATGAAATTATAGGGAATCTGTTTTTTATCTCATAATGAGATTAGAATGGAGAGATTGTTATGACAGATGAAAGAAAGGCAGCTTTTTATCTTTTAATGGAAAAGCTTGCCAGTGCTATGACTCAGACGGATAGATTCGATAAGATAGCCATTTTGCGTGCTATAGGAGATTTCTGCCGATTTTTCGGCATCTCAAAGGCTGTTTCCGAGTTCTATAAGAATGCGAGTCTTGAAAAGCAGGATAAAGGCGAAAAAATCGTTGCCTTTGACAGCGGCTCCGAAAGCGATATCATTTACACCGAGCGTATCGTCACAAGATCGAGAGCCATCGTCAAGGGTTCCATATATATGGCCAAAGATACTCCTCCTCTCTCTGAAGAGGAGAATAACAAGCTCATACTTATAATGAGGATGCTCCTGAGCTTTCTAAGCCGCTACAGACTTGAGATGGTAATAGAACAATTCATATTCTACGATGATACAGGCTATCCAAATGTACGCTCATTCCTCAGGCATCTTGAAATGCTCAACGAAAAAAAGGCTCTCGGCGGTCATACCGCGGTATACTACAACTTGCGCCATTTTACACTTGTAAACCGTGATATCGGCAGAAGCGCCGGTGATATCGCTATGCGCAGCTTCTACGAAATGATAAAGAATATCATTGGTGACAAAGGTATCGTATGCAGAGTTGGCGGCGATAACTTCGTAGCCGTTTTCGATGACGAGCTTACTGATGATATCCTTGATATACTAAGCGGCACTCCCGTAATTTATGACACCAACACCGGCAAGCGCATTATGGTATCCGCAAGCACAGGCGTTCTGCGTATGCAGGAGGGCTATACTTTCGATACCCCCGGAGATATCATGGACAGGATACTTGCTTCGTCGCAGGCTGCTAAAAACGGCGGCAAGGACAATGTGGTGTTCTATGATGAAAAAATGGAGATCGGCAAGGAAAAGCGCATGCAGATACAGCAGCTTTTCCCCAAGGCTATCGAAAACGAGGAATTCAAAGTCTTTTATCAGCCTAAGATAGATATCGAAACAGGCGAGCTTGCAGGTGCAGAAGCGCTTTGCCGCTGGTTCAAGGACGGAAAGATAATCCCTCCAATGGAATTCATACCCATACTTGAGCAGAATACAGACATATGCCAGCTGGATTTCTATATGCTTGACCATGTATGCAAGGATATACGCCGCTGGCTTGACGAGGGCAGAAAGGTAGTCCGCGTTTCCGTGAACCTTTCACGTAAGCACATGATGGACGTAGATCTCCTCGAACACATAATCAGCATCGTTGACAAATACAGAGTTCCCCATGAATACATCGAGATAGAACTCACCGAGACTACCACGGACGTTGAGTTCCGCGACCTTAAACGCGTTGTAAGCAGTCTCCAGCAGCAAGGCATATATACCTCTGTTGACGATTTCGGAATGGGCTATTCTTCCCTTAACCTTATCCGCGAGATCCCCTGGAACGTACTCAAGGTGGACAGGAGCTTTCTTCCTGTGGACGAGGACGTGGAGGACAGTACCAGAAGCGTCATGTTCAAATATGTTGTTGCTATGGCTAAGGATCTCGGTCTGGAATGCGTTGCGGAGGGCGTTGAGACAACAAATCAGGTAAAGGTCCTTAAGGCCAACCACTGTATCTTCGCTCAGGGCTTCCTGTTTGACAAGCCGCTTCCGATAGATGAATTCGAGCAAAGAATGAAATCTCACTTCTATAATGTCAGGAACGAGGAATAAAAAACGGGGCGATGCCCCGTTTTTTGCTGTCATATTGAACTTTTATTGCTGTTATCCGCAGTATGGCTTGTTTTCGGAAGACTTATGTGCTATAATTCATATATAATGCTATTAATATATGTCTTTACAGAATGAGGTCAATAAATATGAAGAATATACGCAGAATCATCGCACTTTCACTTGCGATGACCATGATTTTCGGCTGCACAGCCGGAAAAAAGAAGAAAAAAAGCAAGATACAGAAGCCTGTATCCTATGAATCAACACTTACTGCGAACGACTCATATGAAGCAGAAAAGGTCCCCCTCCCCGTACTTTCGATTGAAACTAAGAACAAGGGCCAAAACGCCACGGATTTTTATACAGAGCCTGTGGCCGCTCATGTTGCAAAACTTCTGAGATCCTGGGGAGAAAAGTGTGACGCTCCCGCCCCATATTACGAGGACTGCCTTATATCAATAACTGGCTCCGACGGCAAGGTCGAACTGCAGCCTGCCGATGCACAGGTCAAGGTACGGGGCAACTTTACAACTATGTATCCGAAAAAGCCTCTCAGGATAAAATTTGCTGAAAAACAGAGCGTTCTCGGTCTCAACGGAGACGCAGGATTCAAAAACTGGCTGCTTCTCGCCGAATACAAGGACTGCTCAATGCTGAGGAACAAGGCTACACTTTATGCAGCACGTCATATCCTCGGCGCTGACGGCCTTTACGCAGCTGACGCAGACTTCGTTCAGGTTGAGATAAACGGAGAATATGCCGGTCTTTATCTGCTAACAGAAATGCAGCAGGAGGTAAAGAAACGAGCCTATGCCACCAGGCCGAAGGACGGCTACACAGGTACAGACATCGGTTATTTTCTTGAGTTTGACGGCTATTTTGAAAACGAAGACGAGCTGCACAAGTTCCCTATCGACTATGCCGACAACGCTCCGCTGACTCCTTATGACGGCAATGGCGGCAGCGGCAAAACCATAAAGTGCCTTGACAATGACTTCAGCTATCTGGCAAATGAGATAGGATTTACCATAAAAAGCGATATATATTCTCAGGAGCAGCATGATTTCATTGCAAATTACATAAACAACGTTTATAAGATAATGTACGAAGCCGCATATAATCACAAAGCCTTTGTTTTCGACGACAAAAACGAAAATATTACCGAAAGCAGCGAGTTAACACCTCAGCAGGCTGTGGAGAAGGTCGTTGACGTTGATTCACTTGCTGATATGTACATTATCCACGAACTTGCCTGCGATGCAGACGTTTCGTGGTCGAGCTTTTACATGGACATTGATTTCAGTCCCGGGCATATCAAACGCCTGACCTTTGAAGCTCCGTGGGACTTCGATTCCGCAATGGGCAACGTAACGACCATCGCTGATGGTAAGGGCTTTTACGCTTCAGATATAATCCCCGAAAGCAACAGTATAAACCCCTGGTTCGTACTTCTCGCCTATGAGGACTGGTATCAGGATATGATAAAGGAAAAGTGGACAAAAGCCTACGACAACGGAGTATTTACCCGCGTCTGCCAGATGATCGAATCAGATACGGAAGTCCTTGCAGACGAGTTTAAGAAGAACTACGCAAAATGGCGGAACGACGCACATAAGCCTGAAAATGTCCTTTTTGAGCTTTCAGAACCCGAAGCGAACAACACTTCTCAGAAGGAATCGGCTGAATATCTGCTCGGATGGCTGCAAACAAGGATAGAATTCCTCAATTCACAGTGGCATAAATAAACAAAGCATAACAAAAAGGGAGCTGAAAGCTCCCTTTTATTATTCAAATATATCTTCTGCGCCGTCAATAATATCGGCTTTTGCTTTCTTCTGAAGAAGATCCCAGTTAGGCTTGCGGCTGCTGAGGTTGTGCGAGTCACTGCCGAAGATGTACGGATAACCGTCCTTTATGAGCGACTTCACAAAGCGCTTCTCCTTAAAGCTTTCAAAGGCTTCATTATTGAACTGCAATACAGCATCCGTTCTGAGTACCTCCTCCAGCTCGGATTTACTGTAATACTCAAGGTATCTGTGGATATGGGCAAGTATGGGCGTAAGTCCGTACTCGCAGGCAATATCGTTCACTTCTTCAAGCATCCAGTGCGAGAACTTCGCATATTGGAATTCCAGCAGTATATACTTTGTACCTGTGATACAGAGCTTATCTATGCCCTCAAGCTTACTTATACCATGTTCAACAGCTACCTCTGCTCCAAGTATTATCCCGGAATTGGAGGGATCGGCTTTTACGAGTTCCTCATAGGCACGCTGCCTTTTCTCAATGAATGAGTCAACGCTTTTTTCCCTGTGAGCATAGAAATGTGATGTTGAAACTATCCTGTCCACACCCTGCTCTTTCATCATTTTTATCATTTGCAGCGATGTATCGACGCTGTCAGAGCCATCGTCGATGTTGGGGAGTATATGACAATGATGATCAGTCAGCATCTGCTATTGCGCCTTTCTTTTCCTTATTTTCCTTATTCTCCGTTTCGCTGTAGCCATAATCGGAATACTTCGACTTGTAGTACGATGAATGACGATTGGGCTCGATATAATTCATTACGAATCCGAGCATATTTGCCTGAGCAAGATCGAGCTGCTTCATACAGTTCTCGACATCGTCAACAGTGGTCTTGCTGTGCTTGAGAACAACAAGGATACCGTTGATATTGTCCTTCATTACCATAGCGTCACTTACCACGTTGATAGGCGGTGTATCGATGATGATATAGTCATATGCTATTGCAAACTGATTGAGTAGATAAGCGAACTGCTCGGAAGCAAGGAGCTCCGAGGGGTTAGGAGGGGTAGGACCGCTGGGCAGCAGGTCGAGACCCTTCAATACGTTCTGCTTTATGGACTTTGAGGGAGTTGACTTCTTGATTATAAGTGTGGAAAGTCCCTCAGAATTCTTTACCTTGAAGGTCTTGTGCTGAACAGGCTTTCTCATATCAGCGTCGATCAGAAGCACCTTACTGTCTGTCTGCGCAAAGGCTATAGCAACGTTTGCAGCAGTTGTTGACTTGCCCTCATTAGGATTCGGGCTTGAGATAGCAACTATCTTCTTATCTGATGTACCCATCGCAAACATTACGTTTGTACGGATAGATTTGTAGCTTTCGGAAACGTTGAAAGGGATCTTGGGATCTGAGATAAGGAATCTCACATCGCTCTCCTTCCTGCCACCCTTGTGCTTTCTGAAATCGCCGAATCTGTTGACTTCACCGAGGATAGCCTTCTTGTACTTCTTGCTGATTACATCTGCTTCCTTGACGGTGTTGTCGAAGAAGTCAATGATGAAGATAAGGAATACTATAATAAAGAATGCAGCAGCTGCGCCGAGAATGGTGTTCTTCTTAACGTTGGGACCAACAGGATTGCTGTAGACCTTTGCCTTGTCGATAGTGTTGATAGATCCGACGCCAACAGCTTTTTCAACAAACTTCGGAGCTACAAGTGTGAGATCGTTGCAGACCGCAGCCGATACATTCGGGTTCTTTGTGACAGATGAAAGCTTTAATGCCGAAGTATCGGGCACTGATGTGATATTTATCGTTCTGCGCACCGATGAGGGCAATATCCTGCCGTTTGAAACTGTAAAGTTCTGGGAAAGAGTATCGATATCGAACTGATTGATAAGGAGACCTCCGACATCATCCATAACAGCATCGTCTCTCATAACCTCCATGTATGTATTAACAAGCTGCTTGGAGTTGGTGATGTTGTTCATATTGTTATTGTTGTCGCTGATTCCCGAATAGCTCTGCACATACATATTTATGTGGGATTCATACTGAAGCGGAAGCATGAATTTGGAGTAGCAGAATGCTGCCGCGCCTCCGAGTATCATGAAAAACAGGATCAGCCAGATTTTTCCAAGCAAAAGCTTGACAAGGTCCTTGATAGTAATTTTATTCATCCTTGATTACTCCCTTTACACATTTCTCTAATAACCAAAATCCATTTTTAACGCTGAAATAATTTATTAAAGTAAAATTATCACGTTCTTAAAAATTGTATCACATTTCAGACTCAAAGTCAAGCGAAATCTCTGTATTACGCTTGATTTGCGCATTTCGCATATATATTTCGTGTCAATGAAGTCTCCTTTTCACAAAACATGAAAAGAGCGGCAGGGGCCGCTCTTTATACGCATTATAAGGTGTCCGAAGCAGGCATGATCACAGCTTATCCGCAACATCAAGAATAAGCTTTTCTGTTTTCTCCCAGCCAAGACACGGATCCGTGATAGACTTGCCGTAGATATGCTCCTCTATCTTCTGTGAACCGTCCTCGATATAGCTTTCTATCATAAAGCCCTTTACGAGCTTGCGGATATCATCGTTGTATCTGCGGCTGCCCAGTACCTCCTTGACAATACGCGGCTGCTCAAAGGGATGCTTGCCCGAATTGCAGTGGTTTGTATCGATTATTGCAGCAGGATTCATAAATCCTTTCTGAACATAAAGCTGGTGAAGCATTTCAAGGTGCTCGTAGTGATAATTTGGCATACACTGACTGTGGTTATTCTCAAAGCCCCTGAGTATCGCATGAGCAAGCGGGTTGCCATTGGTGGATACCTCCCAGCCTCTGTAGAGGAAGGTATGGCCCGACTGAGCAGCCTCTATGGAGTTCATAAGAACGGCCATACTGCCGCTGACAGGATTCTTGAGACCGACAGGAACATTAAGTCCGCTTGCTGTAAGTCTGTGCTGCTGGTTCTCTACAGAACGTGCGCCTACAGCAACATAGCCGAGGAGATCATTGAGGTAACGGTGGTTCTCGGGATAAAGCATCTCGTCGGCACAGGTGAAGCCTGTCTCCTTTATAGCGCGGAGGTGAAGCTTACGTATAGCAACTATGCCCTTGTACATATCCGGCTTCTGATCGGGATCGGGCTGATGGAGCATTCCCTTGTAGCCCTTTCCTGTTGTTCTCGGCTTATTTGTATATATTCTCGGAACAATGAGTATCTTATCGCTTACCTTTTCCTGAACCTCCCTGAGACGGCAGATATAGTCCATAACGCTGTCCTCATGATCGGCAGAGCAGGGGCCGATGATAAGCAGGAGCCTGTCGTCCTTGCTTGCAATTACATCGGCTATCTGCGCATTTCTTGCAGCAATAACCTTTTCCAGCTCCTCAGAAACGGGGAATTCGCTCTTAACCTCGGCAGGTATAGGAAGCTTGCATTTAAAATTCATGTTCATAAGATTAACCTCTCTCTTTATCCATTTTCTTTCTTATTCATATCAATCTCAGACGTCACATCTTTATCCTATTTATTATATCACATTCATTTTATGAAATCAACAACATATGACCTGCCGATAATAAAATATTGCATTTAACATATACCCTATATAAAAATGAAAAGACAGCCGATATATACCGACTGCCTTTCAGGGGATATTAAAATTTGGAGAAATCTTAATTGGTGTGCCGGTCACCGGTCAGATGACCGGCACTGTTCAGTGTTAAATAATTACCTGCAATCAAACGCGAGTATGTACCTGACCGCCTGCAAGAGTCTTGCCCTTTGCCTTTGCCAAATCAGAGATATTTACGTTCTGATAGCCGTTCTGTGCCAGCCAGGGGAGAACTTCCTCCATAGCAGCTGCTGTTGTAGCATAGTTCTCGTGGCAGAGTACGATAGCACCCTCGAGTGAACCGTTCTGAGCTGCCTGCTT
>DBXO01000020.1:0-95363 GCA_002309635.1 Ruminococcus flavefaciens
TTCCTAAAACTTCCAGCTTAAATTTTTCAAAAAAGGACGCCCCCTGTAATATATACAGAGGGCATTTTTTTCGTGTCGGACGTCCTTTTTTTGAAAAAATTGGGTTAAAAGTCTTTGGAAGGGGGGGGCAGGTGAGAACCTTTCCTCAGAAAGGGTTCCCCCGATAAGTCCCATATATACTTCTTTACGAGTACCGCATATACAGCTGCGGCTTTAACATTATTTCATTATCCTTACTCCGCCCGATTTTTTCTTTATGAAGCTTAAAAGCGCTTCTTTATCGGGAATATCACTGCTTTTGACGTACAGTCCGTTGAGACTTCCGTCTCTTGCGGGATAACCAAGGAACATATAATCCTTTTTCACATAAATATAATGGAACTCGCTGTATTTGTACCAGCGTGCCTTATCATTTCCGACAAATATGGCAAGCAGGAATTCATCATAGAAGATCAGCTGTGTATTTTCCTTAAGCTTTCCCCCGTCAGCTTTAAGCTTGTCGAGTTCCTCTCTGAACCTACCGAGCCTTTTGAACGTCTTTGCCATGTATATGGCAGTAATTATTGCAGGCGACAGAAAGAAAAAACGCCTTTTTATCAGGAATAGCACAACAGATACGATTATCAGTACCGTTTCCATTACATAGCTCATTATGCGTGTGCGTCTTCTTGTATCCATTGCGGCAAAGGCAACTTCATCGTCGGTCATTCTTGTATGCAGCGAGAAAACAGGCTCTTCAAAGCTTTTTCCGAGCTCTCCGGGAAGTTCCGCCCGCGCTGCTTCATCAAGTCTCTTATCTGAAACGAAGATACAGAGCAGCAGCCCCATATCGTCAATGCTGTCAGGCGGTATGATATCATAGCATATGGAACTGATGAATCTGAATTCCTTGTACACAGCCGAGCCGTCGTTATAGACAAACAAAGCGTCCCTGCCCTGCTCCTTTGCCTTATCAATGAGAGCTGATATCAGTTCTTTTTTTGCATCATCTTTTTCAGAGTGGACACCGGTGATGAATAGTGCGTTTATCTCGCCTGCTCTTGCATATGTGCAGCCGATATAACCGCTGATATTCCCGTTTCCGTCCTCCGATACCAGCGAGACCTCAGGAACGAGCCTGCCTGCGCTTCGCAGCTTCCCGGTATATGTATGTTCTCCGCCAAAGCTGACTATCAGCTTGTCAACTGCGGCTTTATCACCGCTGTTTTCCGTACGTATCATTATTTCACTGCAGAAAATGCGCTGAATCCGAGCAGAGTTGCAACCGTAATGATAGCAGCAGCAAGTACAACACCCAGTGTTACCGCAATAATGCTTTTCTTGAAGTCAAGGTCAAGAAGACTTGCCGCAAGTGTTCCTGTCCATGCACCTGTACCGGGAAGCGGGATACCAACGAACAGGAGAAGTGCCCAGAACATTCCCTTTCCGGCTTTTTCCTTCAGCTTTTCGCCGCCGTGATGACCCTTTTCAAGGCACCATGAGAAGAACTTTCCTATAACCGGCTTATCGGCGCCCCATTCCAGTATCTTTCTCGCAAAGAAGAAAATAAACGGAACAGGCAGCATATTTCCTATCATGCATATCGGAACAGCGTGATACCACTTAACGCCCATACCGACACCAAATGGGATACCAACTCTGAGCTCAACGATAGGCACCATGGAAATAAGGAATGTAAGAATATACTTTAACATAACAAAACTCGCTTTCATTAAAAATCACATACAATTAATTATCTCACATATCACTGAAATAGTCAAGTATTTTTTTCGCAAACTGTTGACGAAAGTAACATTTTAGACTATAATATTAATGATCGTTTTACTCAAAAAATATTTAAGCTAAGGAAAATGATAATATGAAAACAAACAGAATAACGGCACTTACAGCTTCGGCTGCACTTCTTTTCGCCCTCACCTCATGCGGCTCCTCCACAGTTGGCAAGGCTGATATGGGCGGTACAGACGGGCCCGTCACAACAGCTCCCGTTTCCACAGCAGAAGTTACCACCGAAGCAGTTACCACTGACGAGGCTCTCCCCGAATCGGGCGGAGGAAAGGGCAGTATCTTCGATTCAAAAGGACATCTCCTTGTTTCCGATTCCGGGGACGGCAAAAAGAGAGTATTTGCCAACGATTATGCAGTATCCTTTGCAAATATAATCTCCACCATGTCCGATGGATATGACACTGCATTCGACAAGATACTGACCACTCCGGCAGGAGCTGACAGCTACCGTTCAGTAAAGCTCACCATTGACGGCGATGTTCAGAACAATATCTACACTTATATGGACAGCATAAACCTCAGGGGCGCAGTTGTTGTACTGAGAACGGACGGCTCCATAATGGCTCAGGTAAACTATCCTTCATACGACCCCAACGCCATTGCCGACCAGAAATACGACGAGAACCTTGCATGGGGCGACGTGGGAAACAAGGCGTTCAGCAACTACGAGCCGGGTTCATGCTTCAAGATAATGTCCGAGGTGCTTTCTGACAAGCACGGAATATACTCACTTTACGACGACGGCACATGGGACTTCGGCAACGACCACCCCATTGTCAACTGGGACCACAAGACAAACAAGAACGGCTATCCGGTACCGAACCGTTCCCTCAGTTCCGCATTTATAAACTCCAGCAACATCTTCTTCGCAAAGGCATTCGAGCAGATAGGCGAGGAGGCGGTCCTCAGCGACCTGAGGAACATATTCCACTTCGGAGCTGACGATTCCGACGATATACACTGCGATTTCGGCGACCTGAGCAATAACATCGAGATAGGCGACATAGATGACCTCCGCAGGAGCGCATTCGGACAGGCAAAGGTGCTCACCTGCCCAATATTCCTTGCAGCTCTCGGCAGAGAGGCTGTTTTCGGCGATATGGTCACTCCCTTTGTCATGAAGGACATTGTTGACGGCTCCGACGCAAATAAGAAGATAGACAGCGGCACCAAAGCAAACGATGTTATCGCCTCAATCCCCTCCGAATGCAGGAGCAATCTTCTCAGCGTAATGGGTTCAGTCGGCTCAGATATCGGAGTATACGTCCCCGCAGGCTACAGCTTCTACGCCAAAACAGGCACGGCCGAGGGCTGGCTGGGCGACTTTCTCTATATCACGGGCTGCGCAAAGAATAACAGCGACAACGGCGGACAGAGCTGGGAAAACTACGACAGCTACGGTGAAACAGGCTCGTATATAGTAGTCATGGAAATACAGAATCCTGCTGAGCACGGCTTTGAGTTCGCCTCACAGTCGGCAGGAGTTTACCGTCAGATACTTGACATTGTGCTCGGTAAATAAACTTAACGTCATATACAAATCCCCGGAACCGGCATATCGCCGCCCCGGGGATTTTCACATTCATTTCTTACGTTTTCTGGGAACAGGCAGCTCTGCCGCAGAGGATTCCAGCAGTTCTTTAAGAAAAACCCTGTTTTCGATATCCTCCACAAGAAGCATTTCCGATGCTCCCTCATAGGGAAGCTCACAGGGCGCTTCGGGCATCAGGCGTTTTGCAGAGGCAGTGGGCTTTACAAGAAAACGGTCATCGTATATACCGCCAACCACCTTCCCCTGACAATAGATGATATACTCCCCCATCATAGCTCTGTATGAGACCTCCTCCGTCTCCGAGAGCTGTTCGAGTACAAAATCGAGATATTCCTTGCTTGAAGACATAGTGCTCCTCCTTCATCCAGTTTATTGCTTTAATTATAGTCCAGACTGTATAATTTGTCAAGGAAAGTACAGATAACCAACATAAATACGCAGTTTTGCCATATTATTTTTTTGAAACATATTGACGTATCTTGTAAAAAAATGTATAATTATAGTATGACTTTCCCGCATCTGTCAAGGTGCGAAAATGCAAATATTACTGAGGACGGTAATCAAAATGATTTTCAGGGGAACAAGGCTTATGGTGCTGCTGGGTGCAGCCGCTGCGGCAATGTCGTTTCCGTCCTGTTCTGCGGAGGTAGGACAGTTTGAAGTCCACCGCAACTCTGACCCTATTAACGGGACCACTGTCACAACGACTGAGACGACAACAACTACCACGACAACAGCTCTGGTATACAGGGGAAATATCTACGACACAAACCTTAATCTCGTTACATACGGAACATACGCGGATCCCGACGCCGATCAGCGCCTTTACGGGGAAAACTGCGCATATTCCTTCGGCAATATAATCAGTGAAGCCTCAAACGGCTTCGACAGTTCGCTTGAGGAGCTGCTGAAAAAGTCTAATCCTACCCGCGTCAGCGCTGACCATGAGGTGGGCAATTCCGTAAGGCTTACTATCAATTCCGACGTACAGACAGCTCTGTGCAGCTATATGGCAAATATGGGCATGTCAGGCTCAATAGTTGTCCTTAGGACGGACGGCTCCATACTTGCGGAGGTATCTTACCCGAACTATGACCCCGAGCTTTACTGCTCCGACGAGGAATACAGGAACGGACTGTGGTCTGGAGCACTTGAAAACAAGGCTTTCATCAACGCCTCCCCCGGTTCATGCTTCAAGATAATGTCCGAGGTCATAGCCGACAAAAACGGCATAACCTGTCTCTACGATGACGGAGAATGGAACGACAGCGGAGCGACCATAGTCAACTGGGACCACGACATCGGCGGCTATCCCGTCCCCGAAAGGACACTGTATTCAGCCTTTGTCAATTCAAGCAATATTTACTTTGCAAAGACCTTTGACCAGCTCGGCGCCGATAAGGTGCTTTCTGAGCTGAACTCGCTTTTCCACTTCTGCGATCCCATAAGCTGTGATTTTGGTCCTATCGAGAACAATATCGAGATACACTGCCTCGATGACCTGCGCAGGAGCGCATTCGGACAGTCATATGTAAAGACCTGCCCGATATATCTTGCCGCTCTCGGCAGAGAAGCAATATTCGGCGACATGGTGAAGCCATTTGTGGTACAGCAGCTTGTAGACACAACAGACCCGTCAAGGGAATGTGCCAAGGGTACAGCTCCATATGAGGTCATAGCGAGCATACCCGAGGAAAACCGTCAGAATCTCCTTGAATGCATGAGAGGAGTAGCAAATAATCTCGGACTTTACATACCCGAAAACTACGAATTCTTCGCAAAAACGGGAACCGCCGAGACAGGCCGCGGTGACTTCCTGTATATCACAGGCTGCCTTAGAAACGTTGCGGACCGCACAAGCGAAAAAATAAAATACACTGACTACAGCGAATACGGTCAGAACGGCTCGTACATAATTGTAATGCAGCTTCAGAATCCTGCGGATTTCGGGTTTGACTTCGCAAGTCAGACAGGCTATCTCTATCAGGGAATAATCAACACACTTCTTCTATACTGACACTGCTACCGCCCCGAAGCAATGCTTCGGGGCTTTTTTGTTTACCTGACAAAACAGCGCGGCAATGCAGGCATCAGCCAATGCAGGTCTATGGTGATTTTTTTCTTTACAAACACTGTAAAAAGTTGTATAATGGTAAGGTAAGATATTTTTTAACGGAGGAATTCATTATGTATATAACCTGTCTTGACCTTGAAGGAGTACTTGTTCCCGAGATATGGATAGCTTTTTCGGAAGCAAGCGGCATTCCCGAACTCAGAAAGACCACACGTGACGAGCCGGACTACGACAAACTGATGAAATGGCGTCTCGGCGTTCTTAAGGAGCACGGTCTCGGACTTAAAGAGATACAGGATACTATCGCAAAGATCGAGCCAATGGAAGGTGCAAGGGAGTTTCTTGACGCGCTCCGCGAGCTTGGTCAGGTAATAATCATAAGCGACACATTCACTCAGTTCGCAGCACCTCTCATGAAGAAACTGGGCTGGCCCACTATCTTCTGCAATACCCTTGAGGTTGCCGGCAACGGCGAGATAACAGGCTTCAGGATGCGCTGCGAGAAGTCAAAGCTCACAACAGTAAAGGCTCTCCAGTCCATAGGCTACGATACTATCGCAAGCGGCGACAGCTATAACGACCTTGCCATGATAGAGGCAAGCAAGGCAGGCTTCCTTTTCCGCAGCACAGAGCAGATCAAGAAGGATCACCCCGAGCTCCCCGCATTTGAAACCTATGACGAGCTCCTTGCTGCAATAAAAAGCGCAATGGCTGAATAAGCCGCTGTTAACGGCGCTGAGCGCCGCTAAACCATAAATTATGAGCGGAGGTAAAAATTATGAGCTATAATTTCAATGCAGAAAAAGTGACCGAGGAAGTTGTCAGCTGGGTACGCGAGCTATTTGAAAAGACTGCAAGTCCGACGACTAACGCAGTTATTGGTATATCAGGCGGAAAGGACAGCTCCGTAGCCGCAGCTGTATGCGTAAAAGCCCTCGGCAAAGACAGAGTTATAGGAGTTCTCATGCCTCAGGGCGAACAGGCAGACATATCCTACAGCCACCTGCTCGTTGATACACTTGGTATCAGGAGCTACACCGTGAATATAGGCGAAACTGTAAAGGCATTCATGGGCGAGCTCAGAAAGCACGTTGAGCCCTCAAATCAGGCTATCGTCAACACTCCCGCACGTATAAGGATGACCACTCTCTATGCAATAGCAGCCTGCAACAACGGCCGAGTAGTGAACACCTGCAATCTTTCCGAGGACTGGGTAGGTTATTCCACGAAATACGGCGACGCAGCAGGCGATTTTTCCCCGCTTTCCGATCTTACCGTAACAGAGGTGTTACAGGTAGGCGAGGTACTCGGACTTCCCGGGGAGCTCGTTCACAAGGTCCCCATAGACGGACTCTGCGGCAAGACCGACGAAGAGAACCTCGGCTTTACCTATGCAATGCTTGACAAGTACATACGGGGCGAGGACGATCTCAGCTCCGTACCTAAGATAAAGGAGAAGATAGACCGTCTCCACAGAGCAAATCTCCACAAGCTGATGCTAATGCCAAAATACGAACAGAACAAGTAAATCAAACGCCCGTGCAGCTGCGCGGGCGTTTCTGTTTTATATTCATGATGACAAAAAAACACCCCGCCCATTATTACGGACGGGGGTGTGGGATTGTCAAACCGCAATGGCTTTGTCAAGCTGGTGGAGAGAATGCCTTATTTCCTGCCACCTTTCGTCATCGAGCTCGGAACCGAGCACAAACTTGTAGATCCTGCCTTCATGGAGCACCTTGACCGACACAAGACGGTCACAGCCGGCAAAGGCATGTCTGCCTATCTCCTTCAGAGTTGACGGGATAGTCAGATCGCTCAGGTTATGACAGCCTCTGAACGCATACCAGCCCAACCTTAAAGTGCCTTCGGGAAGAGCTATGCTTTTCAGATTCTCACAGCCTGTGAATGCCGTATCAGATATCAACTGAACGGTATCGGGTAAAAGGATCCTCACAAGATTAGTACAGCCGCTGAACGCTCCTTCGCCGATAATGCCTACATTATCGGGAACAAAGATCTCGGTGACGTCTTTCTCTTCTTTGTACCGTTTTAGTACGCCTTTTCTGATCTTGTAATTCATTCATTTTTCTCCTTATCGATTACCTCGATACATTTCCCCTGAACCTCTTTTATCTTATATTGGTTCGTTATTATTATATCATACAAAGCACAAAAAGTCAATATGATAGGCAGACTTTTTCCCAGTATTTGGTGAATTGCACAAAAATGCCCTCCCCTGATTGAAGGGAGAGCAAATTTCAATTATCATTTAAGTTATTCAATAGATTTAAGTGATTCCGCCATGTTTATACGCTCCAATTTCAGCTCCATGAAGAGGTCCACAGCAAAGGTGAACAGGAACGTGAGAATAACGCTGTAGACGTAGCTTTCAGGCAGTATCTTCACGCTGAAATCCACAAGATCCACCTTGATCTGAGCCATCACGAATCTGTGCAGCACGATGCCGAGCCCGATACCAACAGCCGCCCCCATAGCCGTAAGGGCTATATTCTCACGGAGCACATACGCCGAGGTCTCACGCCTGAAAAAGCCGAGCACCTTGATCGTTGCGATCTCACGCACACGCTCGGTGATATTGATGTTGGTCAGGTTGTAAAGCACTATGAATGCAAGTCCTGCGGCGCAGACAATAACTATAAGAACTATATAATCAAGACTTCCCATCATTTTGCTGAGTCTGTCCTTGAGTATGTCAAATGTCAGTATCTGCATGACATAGCTGTTCTGCGAAACCGCCGCCGTAGCCTTGTTCTTGTCGGCACCCTCATTGAAATTGAGGAAAGCACTGTTCAGCGGCACTTCTTCACCAAGCTGCTCCGTCATGGTATCTCTTCCGATGAATACCACATTATATACATGATTCTCGAAAACTCCCGTTACCTTTACATTAAGCTCACGCATGTTCTCGTCCCTGAGCTTCATCACCGAGCCCTTTCTGATCCCGTAGCGCTCGGCGATGCTGTGGCTCACGACAGCCTCTCCCTTTGAGGGATAGTCCAGCGTTTTCCCCCTCATATCCCTGAGTATGAAGTATCTGTCCATATTCTCGAAGCTGTCGGCAGCATTCAGAGTTACGCTCTTGACCTTTTTTCCGTAGAGCAGATCCCATGAACCGCTGTACAGAAGTGTATAGTCCTCTGTATTTTCATCGAAAGTTTTTTTCAGTTCATCAGGGATAGTGCTTTCCGTTTCCCTGAGTACAGCCGAGGCATCAGCCACCTGTATCTCACCGTACTGAGTATCCGCAAAGCCTGCTATCGAGTCCTTCAGTCCGAATCCCGTAAGCAGCAGAGCCATACAGCCGCCGATACCGAGTATCATCATGAACAGGCGCTTTTTGTAGCGGAATATATTGCGAATGGACACCTTTTTGAGAAATCTGAGCCTTTTCCATATGAATCCCACATATTCGAGGAATACACGCTTGCCCGGCTTAGGAGCCTTTGGCCTCATAAGTCCTGCTGCAGTTTCGGAAAGCTCCATTCTGCAACTGAACAGCGTCACTCCAACAGAGCAAACCAGTGATACCGCCAAAGCGATGAGAGCAAGCTTTATATCAAACAGGTAATGCATCGGAAGCTTCAGGTACATGAGTGTATAAGTCTTCCAGATTATCTTCGGAAAGAGGTATGTACCTGCTCCGTAGCCGAGGATACAGCCTATCATAGCCGCTGTGCCGGAGTAGAAGATGTATTTGCCCATAACAGTCCCCTCGGAGTAGCCGAGTGCCTTGAGAACGCCTATCTGCGTACGCTGCTCCTCAACCATGCGGCTCATGGTGGTCATGCATACCAGTGCCGCAACAAGTATGAAGAACACAGGAAAAACTCTTGCTACCTGTGCAACTATATCCGAGTCGCTCTCAAAACAGGCATAGCCGATATTTGTATTTCTGCCGAGAACATAGGTATCAGGCTTTTTCTGTGCAGCAAGATCGCTTTCGCCCTTTTCCAGCTCCGCCTCCGCGTCCTTTATCTGCTTCTCAAAATCGGCAACGGAGCTCTCATACTCCGATACGCCCGTTTCATAATCGGCATAAGCCGCATTATACTGTTCCATTCCCGCGTCATACTGATCAGGAAGCATATCCTTTATCTGCTGTAACTGCGCAAGCTGCTCGTCAAGCTGAGCCTTTCCGCTGTCAAGTTCCAGTTTTGCATCATCAAGCTTCTGCTGCCCCTCCGCACGCTTGCTCTCAAGCTCATCTCTGCCGTCTTTCAGCTTTTCCTCAGCCTCACCGTAAAGCTTATCGAACCTGATATCAGCACGAGCCTGCGCAATTTTTTCCCACTGCTGCTCCCTGCCGTCCATATAGCTGTCGTACTCGTCGGAATAAATGGTGAAATCCTGGTCAAACCGCACATACGCTTCAGTGTATACCTCAATATCGAAAGCTTCCTTGGGGAGATATACAAAGGCTCTTATCTCGCCGTTCCCAACAGAGGAGCTTCCGCGCTCAAAGTTGATATACATGGAGGAATCCACCATTCCTACCACAGTAAAGGTCTCATGCCTGAATCTTTTCCTTGTGCTTTCGGGATTGCTGCCTGCAACCGTGAGCTTGAAGCCGATACCGAATTTCCCCGATTCAACAAGACACTCGCTGTCGTTCTCGGGCATACGTCCCTCGGTGAGCCTCAGACCGTTGATATTATCGGTAATGGAATGAGCCCTTACCACATACTCGCTCTCACCTGCCGTGAGAAAATCCATAGTATAGGCTCCCTCCGCAAAGCGCACACCGCTCTGACCGCGGAAGTCCTCTATATCCTCCTCGTTCCAGCCTATGGCGGAAAGGAGCCTGTAGTCGTAGAACTGATTATCCTGCAGGAATCTGTTCACTGTATCGACCATAGCAGGAGTTGTTATCCTTACTCCCGTGAAGAAGCCAACACCGAGGGCTATAATAGCCATTATGGCAAAAAAACGTCCGAATGTGCCGCGTATCTCGCGAAGCGCGGTCTTTCTTACTGCCGAACCCATACCGTCACCACTCTATATCTTCGATATCGACGATGTTTTCGTTCATGCGCACCCCAGACACTGTACCGCTCTTCACAGTGATGATGCGGTCAGCCATGGGAGTTATAGCCTGATTGTGTGTTATTACCACTACTGTCATTCCGTTTTTGCGGCAGGTGTCCTGCAAAAGCTTCAGCACAGCCTTGCCTGTGGTATAATCAAGAGCTCCGGTAGGCTCGTCACAGAGGAGGAGCTTGGGATTCTTTGCAAGAGCTCGTGCGATAGCCACGCGCTGCTGCTCGCCGCCCGAGAGCTGCGCGGGGAAATTCCTGATGCGGTCTGAAAGCCCGACCTGTGAAAGCACAGTTTCAGCGTCAAGGGGGTTGCGGCATATCTGAGCTGCAAGCTCAACATTTTCAAGAGCCGTAAGGTTCTGAACAAGGTTGTAGAACTGGAACACAAAGCCCACATCGTAGCGCCTGTAGGCGGTCAGCTTTCTCTTGCTCAGAGCGGATATCTCCGTACCGTCGAGGAAGACGCTTCCACCGGAAAGAGTATCCATACCGCCGAGGATATTCAAGATAGTGGTCTTTCCCGCACCCGAGGCTCCCACGATAACACAGAACTCCCCCTTGTTTATCTCAAAGTTTACGTCATTAAGGGCGTGTATCTCCACCTCGCCCGTCTTATATGTCTTCTTTACATTTTTAAATTCAACGTAAGCACTCATATTTTTCCTTTCCGAATAAAGCCGGTAATGCATATTTCATAACGTGTTTTTAAATTATAGCACATTTGCCGTTAAATAGCAAGCAGCGCAACTAAAAAGCTCTTTTTTTAATTACAAAGCAAAAAACACGTCATAATTTCATCAAAATCATCATTTTTTATGTTTACAACGCATAAAAAATGCGCTATAATGTTAGTAATATATATTTGCACAGCAAATTATCCGGAAGGAGAATCGAAAATGAAACTTATAAAGCGAATAATATCGGCAGCAGCCTCCGTATGCATGCTGTCGGCCCTGACTGCGGAGCTTCCAACAGACAATGCGTATGCCGCCACAGTCGTAAGCATATCGCCATATGATACATACGATATCAACGGCGGAAAATTTGAGGGCTGGGGCACCTCACTCTGCTGGTGGGCAAACCGCGTAGGCTACTCCGACACCCTTGCACAGCAGGCAGCGGACACCTTTTTCAGTTCCGAGGGGCTCGGGCTGAACATCGCCCGCTTCAACATAGGCGGCGGCGATGACCCGTCCCACACTCACATAACAAGGACCGACTCAAATATGCCCGGCTATACCAAGTACAGCAACGGCACAGTTACCTATGACTGGAGCGCAGACGCAAATCAGCGCAATGTACTCAGGCGCTGTATCAAAGCCGCAGGTGATGATATGATAGTGGAGATGTTCTCCAACTCCCCTCCATATTATATGACCAACAGCGGCTGCAGCACTGGAGCCACAGACTCAAACAAGAACAACCTCCGCGACGACAAATATACCGATTTTGCGGAATATCTGGCAGAGGTCACAGCCCACTACGAAAAGGACTGGGGCATACACGTACAGAGCATAACTCCCATGAACGAGCCCTACACAAACTACTGGGGCGCATTCAGCGCCAAGCAGGAGGGCTGTCACTTCGATCAGGGAAGCTCTATGGACAAGATATACCAGGAGCTTTCAAAGTCCCTTAAAAAGCGGGGCCTGAACGATATAATCATCAGCGCCTGCGATGAATCCGTAATAGATACTGCAATAAGCTCCTGGAACAAAATGTCTGATACCACAAAAGCTCTCATCGGCCGAATAGATACCCATACATACGGCGGAAGCCAGCGTGCAGAGCTGAAAAACACAGCCATAAAGGCAAACAGGAACCTTTGGATGAGCGAGGTGGACGGGGGCTCCACAGCAGGCACCAACGCAGGTGAAATGGGCGCTGCACTGTGGCTTGCAGACCGTATCACCCTCGACTGCAACGAGCTCAACTCCTCCGCGTGGATACTGTGGCAGGTCATCGACAACCACATCTCCTCCGTTGGAATGAACGGCAACAAGGACAAGGGCATGGTAAACACTCAGGGCGGCTACTGGGGACTCGCCGTTGCTGACCATGACAACAACAGGATAATCCTCACGAAGAAGTACTACGCAATGGGACAGTTCTCACGCTATATCCGTCCCGGAATGACAATGCTCAAGTGCGGCGGCAACTGCATGGCAGCAATCGATACCGATAACAGCAGGCTTGTTATCGTAGCCACCAACGACGGATCCTCCGACAAGGAAATGGTATTCGATCTTTCGGGCTTTGACAGCGCCGGCTCCTCCGCGCAGGCTGTACGCACCAGCAACTCCGAGAGCTGGAAGGATATCGGCAGGATAAACGTATCGGGCGGAGCACTTTCGGCAACACTTGCAAAACAGTCAGTCACCACATTCATAATTGACGGCGTAAAGGGCGGCGGAGCTCTTACAGACAAGATAAACGTAACATCGGGCATGCTCAGCGGCTCCGATTCATGGAAGAGCGATACATCCACAAACTATACCAAAGCCTTTGACGGAAATGTCTCAACATTCTTCGACGGCGTTTCCGACGGCTGGGTTCAGGCAGACCTGGGCAGCCTCTACGATCTGTCCGCTATCGGATATGCCCCCCGCGCAGGCTATGAGTACCGCATGACTGACGGCATGTTCAAGGCATCGGCAGACGGTGTAAGCTGGACAACTCTCTATACCGTAAAAGGCAAGCCCACTTCGGGAATGCACTACGTCACTGCACTGTCCGGAGACACAACAGCCCGTTACGTGAGATATGAGGTACCTACAGGCGCACCGAAGAACGAATACAACAGCGACAGCGACTACTGCGCGAATATTGCCGAAATAGCACTGTTCGGAACTCCTCACGGCCAGTCCCCGCAGTCAAGATACAGCAAGCTCGTTCCCGCAGGAGTCACAGGCAGCGGCTCGTGGAAGGACACAGCCTCAACTACCTGCGAAAAGGCTTACGACGGCGATATGAGCACATATTTTGACGGACTTGAGGGCGGTTATGTGACCATTGACCTCGGAAAGCCCTGCACAATAGGGAATATCGCCTACTGTCCGAGAGAGAGCTACGAAGCCCGTATGATAGACGGATATTTCAGCGTATCACTTGACGGCGCTGACTGGACAAAGGTTTACACAGTTGAGACCAAGCCGGCATACAAAATGAACTTCACACAGGAATTTGAAAACCTGCAAGCCCGTTATGTCCGTTATGAGGTCCCCACCGGAGCTCCTGCAAGTCCGCTGAACAATGACAGCGTTTATCTCTGCAACGTGGCGGAGATAGCAGTATACGGAACAACAGACGGAGGCGTCCTCATCGGTGACGTGAACAATGACGGAAGTACCGATGTTGCCGACCTTGTACACTACCAGCGTTATCTGCTGAAGAACGAAAAGCTTGCCGCTCCGAAAAATGCCGATATAAACGGCGACGGAGCAGCAGACGTATTTGATATGATAGGACTCAGGAAGCTTATTATCTCAAAATGATGATATTCAAACCGCCATATACTAATACTATCAAAAAGGCACTCATATGTGTGATACGCATAGAGAAGTATATGTGAGAATTTATTGAGGAAAACCCTTTTGAAAAAGGGTTCTTCCTCAAACTCCTTTCCTAAAACTTCCAGCTTAAATTTTTCCCAACAGGACGCCCAAATGAAACAAACGCCCTCTGTAAGATATACAGAGGGCGTCCTGTTTGGAAAAATTTGGGTTAAAAGTCTTTGGAAGGGGGTACGGGGGAGAACCTTTCTTCAGAAAGGTTTCCACCGGTAAGTCCCATATATACTTCTTTGCGGGTACCGCACATATGAGTGCCTTTTTATATATTTGCCCCTTAACGGCTGATAAGAATTGCTGCGAACCATATTATCAGGTAATGTGCAGGATAAAAGATATAGAAAAACCACTTTGCAGCTGTCGGGTGTTTACCCTTTCTGCCATTGTAGAGCAATGTCATACACAGGTAAGCGAGCACGAACATGAGCATCATAACAACGATCTGAATGATAAGCCTGTCAGTCGGAATTTTACCAAGTCCGAACAGATTTGGAAGAAAATGTGCAGCCGTTAGTATCATATATGCAATACACCTTTTCTTCGGCTTATCACGGAAAACATGAATGAACAATATAAAAAGCACTCCGAAGACCAGCCAGTCTGACATAATAAGCACCGTAGCACCGTCACACAGCACGACAAGCCCTATCCTCTGCCACAGCTTATATCCGCTCTCCCACGCCATGACAGCAAGCAGTCCGAAAAACAGCGTAAAAATAACATTGGTGTGCCACCATCCGCTGAAATTGTGACAGCAAAGCCAGTCAAAGGGTTGTGTTATGCATGCAAAGAGCAGGAGCCGCTTTGCATATTTTTTTCTGTCATGTGTATACTTATAGCCGTCAGCTATAAAGAAAAACATGACAGGCGGACAGAAAAGGGATGTGTATATTATGATATAAAGCCACATAGGCAAAGAATAAACCGCTTCGATGTCCCCGTATTTATACTGTACAGACCAACTCACAAGATGTCCCCAGAACATGATGAAAACAGCGAGACATTTCATCATATCACGGTTGAAAATTTTGTATCTGCAATTAGTGTTGTCCATTATAAGTTGTGTTTCAGCTCCTTATATTCTGACGTTCGGATTTGTGTACTGCCCGTGCTTTTTCGTAGCGCCGTTCCAGAACTGTATAGCGAACTCAGGGCAATGATGCAGACAGCGGAAACACAGAGCGCAGCGCTCCTTGACCCATACCGGCTTGCCGTCACGCATCTCTATGGCTTTCACAGGACACTTCGCAGCGCACAGGCCACAGCCGCTGCAGCCGTCCTCTACCTGTAAATTCTTTGTCATTCTCACCTTTGCAAAGACCTTGTCCGTGTACTTATGAAAAGCATAGGGAGTCCTCATAGTGAGAAAGCAGCCCTTTTTCCTGTCAAGTATCTTTGCGATGACCTTGTTTATGTTCTTTTCAGCAGCTTCGTTCTGACGGGCCACCTTTGCCTTGTCGCTCAGGTCGAAGGTAACTGTCCAGTTATCTGGCATTTTTATGCTGTATACCGCACTCAGGCGTATGCCGTTGTCTTTCAGCAGATGTCTCGCCTCTTCACCGCTGCACCCTACAGTTGTACCGTAGGTGGAGGCTATGAAAACATAGTGCTTCCCGTGCCTGTGAAGTCTCAGCTTATGCAGGAACTCCCGCATAGGTACAGGCAGAGCCCACCAGTGGGTAGGTGTGACGATACCGAAACATTCGCCGTCCTCAAGGGTAATGTCGTAGCGCTTCTCCTCGATGGAAACTGCCTTTTCATTGAGGGCGGAGGCTATACGCTCCGCCGCATATTTACTGTTTCCCGTAGCCGAAAAATAAACTATCATATATTATCCCCCTGTATATCATCCGTTTCTCTGTTCAGACTATTGTTTCTCGAACATATCTGCTCCCACCCCGCAGACAGGACAGATATAATCCGCCGGGACTTCGTTTCCCACATATTCGTAGCCGCAGACCGTACATCTCCACACTGTCTCCCCGCTCTCTGTCTTTCCAACCGGAACGGCGTCGTGACTTCCGGTTACTTTTTCAAAATCAGCCTTTCCGTGCTTGCATACCGGACAGACGAAGTCATCGGGCACCTCCTCGCCTACGTATTCATAGCCGCAGATAACACATCTCCATATGGTCTGTCCGTCGGAAGTTGTTCCCACAGCCTCAGGCTTTGGCTTGATGTTGCTCTGATAGTATTCATATGTTGCGGAAGGCTTGTCGCTGAGGACCTCCATATCCGTGACCTCAGCAATGAACATAGTGTGGGTGCCAAGGTCTATGCTGTGCCATACAGAACCCGAAATATATGCGTTTGTGCCCTTTGTGACTATAAGGCAGCCATTTCCGGCACGCCTGCATTCCCTGAAGTCCGCAAACTTGTCCACGTCTCTTCCCGACTGAAAGCCGAAATGCTTGAATAATGAGAAATCCGCGTCTGTGCTGATAACTGAGGCTGTAAACCTTCCGGTAGCCATTATCAGGTCGTGGGTGTAGTTGCTTTTCGCAACAGTAAGGCTGACCTTATTGGGCGACGAGGTCACCTGTGCGAGAGTATTAGTGATACAGCCGTTATCCCTGCCGTCACTACCGGCGGTAACGACGAAAAGTCCATAGCTTATTCTGTACATTGCTTTCTTGTCCATAGTTAAAACCTCCTGTTTTTTCGGTTTAAAATGCATCGCCTCGCAGCGCGTCATCTTATAATAATTTTACCAAAACAGCCTGTGAACTTCAAGTACATTTTGTAAACAATTTCACTCCTTGACATTTGGGTCAGAAGTGGTATAATAGATATGAAAAAGGGAGCTTGTGTGACAGGCTGAGAGGGAGTTTCAAACTCCGACCTTACCTGATTTGGATAATGCCAACGTAGGGAAATACTTATGCAATGTAGGTGTGTCTCTTTGCAGAGGCGCGCCTTTTTATTTTTCGTGCATAAGCCGGAAAAAGCTGAAAGTTAATATATGCCATTAACGTGCATTGATCTGAATTAACTATAACTCTCAATTCTCAACTCCAAACTCTCAACTTGCAGAGCTCTTCTTTGAAAAAGCGGGATACCGGGGGCACCACTTTGTCTCGCTATACAAAATTAATGCTGGGGCACGAGCCCGAATACACCGTAAAGGAGAAATGAAAATGAAAACAGCATTAACGATCGCAGGAAGCGACTCCTGCGGAGGCGCCGGCATTCAGGCGGACATTAAAACAATGACCATGAATGGTGTTTACGCTATGAGCGCAGTAACAGCACTCACCGCGCAGAACACGACCGGCGTGACAGGTATAATGGAGGTATCGCCTGAATTTCTGGCTATGCAGCTTGACGCTGTGTTCGGAGACATTCGTCCCGACGCTGTCAAGACGGGCATGGTCTCCTCCGAAATGCTTATCCGTACCATCACGGAAAAGCTGAAACAGTACAAAGCTGACAATATCGTTGTCGATCCCGTTATGGTAGCAACCAGCGGTGCAAGACTTATCGCCGAAGAGGCAGTCGAAACTCTCAGATCCGAGCTTCTTCCGCTTGCTGCCGTAGTTACTCCCAATATCCCCGAGGCTGAGATACTTGCGGATATGAAGATAGCTTCAAAGGACGACATGATAAGCGCAGCAGAGATAATCGGCAGGAAGTACGGCTGCGCTGTTCTCTGCAAGGGCGGTCACAGTCTCAACGACGCAAACGACCTCCTGTGGAACAATGACAGCTGCACATGGTTCAACGGCAGACGTATCGACAATCCGAATACTCACGGTACAGGCTGTACGCTTTCAAGCGCCATAGCTTCAAATCTTGCAAAGGGCTTCACCCTTGAACAGTCTGTTAAACGCGCAAAGGACTATATATCCGGAGCTCTTGCGGCTATGCTTGATCTCGGCAGCGGCAGCGGTCCTATGGCCCATGCTTTCGCTCTAACCGGCAAATTTGCAAAGGAGGCATAACTGTGGAACAGAAACGCACTTCAATATACGAAAACGGACTTATATGGTTCGGTGCCGGAGTTTCAATTGCCGAGATCATCACGGGAACTTATTTTGCTCCCCTCGGCTTCGGCAAGGGCCTTCTTGCAGTTATAACCGGTCATATCATAGGCTGTACCATGCTCTTCCTTGCGGGACTTATCGGCGGAAAAGCCCGTAAAAGCGCAATGGAGACAGTAAAAATGAGCTTCGGCAGCAAGGGCGGTATCTTTTTCTCGGTACTAAATGTACTTCAGCTTGTGGGCTGGACTGCTATAATGATATACGACGGAGCCCTTGCAGCAAACGGCGTATTCGATGCAGGAAAATGGATATGGTGTCTCGTTATCGGAGGACTGATCGTACTCTGGATACTCATTGGCATCAAGAACCTCGGCAGGATAAATACTGTGGCTATGGGTGCACTTTTCGTGCTTACCATAATACTCTGCAAGGTCATATTCTTCGACGGCAGCGAATTGCCCGTATCCGAGGAGAGCATGAGCTTCGGCGCTGCTGTTGAGCTCTCCGTTGCAATGCCCCTTTCCTGGCTGCCGCTTATCAGCGACTACACAAGAGAGGCTGAAAAACCCACAGCTGCAACAGCTGTAAGCGCTGTGGTATACGGCATTATCAGCTGCTGGATGTACGCTATAGGCATGGGAGCCGCAATATTCACCGCCGAATCCGATATCGCTCAGATAATGGTAAAGGCTGGTCTCGGTATCGCGGGGCTTCTTATCGTTGTATTCTCAACAGTGACGACTACCTTCCTCGACGCTTATTCTGCGGGAATATCCGGAGAATCCATATTCTCAGGACTGAAGGGCAAGTGGGTGGCTGTGGCTGCTGCGGTGATAGGCACAGCGGGAGCTGTTATCTTCCCAATGGACGATATAACCAACTTCCTTTATCTTATAGGCTCGGTATTCGCACCTATGATAGCTGTTCAGATAGCAGACTATTTCATACTCAGAAAGGACAGCTCGGATAAGAGCTTCGATATTATCAGCTGTGCCGTATGGGTCATTGGTTTCGTGCTTTACAGGTTCCTTATGACAAAGGATATCCCCGTAGGAAACACTCTGCCCGACATGGCAGCTACAATCGTACTCTGCGTTATAGCAAAAAAGCTCTTTTCAAGGAACGCAAAAAGTATAGCATAAACTGAGAAACACCAGTTACCGGAGGAAATATAAATGAAAAACTATTATACACAGATGGAAGCTGCAAAGAAAGGGATAATCACTCCCGAAATGGAAGCAGTTGCCAAAAAGGAATATATCAGCGCAGAGGAGCTCCGCGGACTCGTTGCAAAGGGAGAGGTCTGCATTCCCTGCAATATCAATCATAAGTCCATATCTCCCGAGGGTATCGGCACAAGAATGCGCACAAAGATAAATGTCAATCTCGGTATCTCGGGCGATGCAAAGAACTACGACATAGAGATGCAGAAGGTGGATACTGCCCTCAAATTCGGGGCTGAGGCCATCATGGATCTCTCTAACTACGGAAAGACAAATACTTTCAGAAAGGCTCTCATCGAAAAGTCCCCTGCTATGATAGGTACAGTTCCGATGTATGACGCTATAGGCTACCTTGAAAAGGATCTCCTCGAAATAACAGCTGAGGACTTTCTCCGTGTAGTACGCGCTCATGCTGAGGAAGGCGTTGATTTCATGACAATACATGCAGGCATAAACCGCCGCGCAGTTGAGGCTTTCCGCAGAGACAAGCGCAAAATGAACATCGTTTCAAGAGGCGGCTCACTGCTCTTTGCATGGATGATGATGACAGGCAATGAAAACCCGTTCTACGAGCATTATGACGAGGTACTGGATATACTCCGTGAATATGACTGTACCATATCCCTCGGCGACGCTCTCAGACCCGGCTGTATCGACGACGCTACCGACGGAGGACAGATAGCCGAACTCATAGAGCTTGGTGCCCTTACGGAAAGAGCCTGGGCAAAGGACGTACAGGTAATGGTGGAGGGACCCGGACATATGGCAATGAACGAAATAGCCGCTAATATGAAATTGCAGAAGCGCATCTGCCATAATGCTCCGTTCTATGTTCTCGGACCTCTTGTAACCGATATCTTTCCGGGGTATGACCATATCACATCTGCTATCGGCGGAGCTATCGCTGCTGCAAGCGGTGCGGATTTCCTCTGCTATGTTACCCCTGCTGAGCACCTCCGTCTTCCCGACGCAAACGACGTCAAGGAGGGTATCATCGCAAGCCGTATAGCTGCTCATGCTGCCGATATCGCAAAGGGTATCCCCCATGCTGCTGACCCCGACAACGCTATGGCGGAAGCACGTCACAACGTTGACTGGGAGAAGATGTTCGAGATAGCCGTTGACAGCGAAAAGGCAAGGGCTTACTTCGAGAGCACTCCTCCCGCAGACAGGCATACCTGCTCTATGTGCGGAAAGATGTGCGCTGTAAGAACTACAAATATGATCCTAAACGGTGAAAAAGTCGAGTTCTGCACGGAAAAATAAATCATACGGGACATCGTCACCTGCAAACAGTTTGATAGCAAGGCGCACTTCACGGTGCGCCTTTATTATGCATTAACAGTGATCGGACGCATATAAAATGAGGAACGCTTTTTCAGCGGAGAGGACAGTCTTCCTTACAAGCTAATGGCTGATAAGCCTTTCTATAACAGGGCTGAAATAAGGGCGGATTCAATGCAAAACCGTTGAATATTGAAAAAATATTTTTCAGCTTTGTATACCTGCACAATTAGCGCTGCACTCATTTGTCGGATATGCACTAATGTTTTTATCCCCGTTGTTCTTGATTACTTATTTGAAATATGGTATAATATATTTTATAATTGATTATTTATGCTCTTTTTTACAAAGCAGAAATATTCACATCCGTCGTGTAAAAATGGAAAGGACTATCCAATATGAAAAAAGTCATAATAATAGGCGCAGGACCTGCGGGACTCACTGCCGCTTATGAGCTTCTTAAGGACGGCTCGGGCGAATATGACGTTACCGTTCTCGAAGAAACAAACGCTATAGGCGGTATCTCAAAAACCGTTAATTATAAAGGAAACCGCATGGATATGGGCGGTCACCGCTTCTTCTCAAAGATACCAGAGGTAAATCAGTGGTGGAGCGATATGCTCCCGTTGCAGGGATCTCCATCATCTGACGACAAGTACCTCAAAAGGCATGTGAACGTGGAAAAAGGCGGCCCCGACCCTCAGAAGGAAAACCGCGTAATGCTCAAAAGGCGCAGAGTCTCACGTATCCTCTTCAATAACAAGTTCTACGACTATCCTATTTCATTAAAACCGGAAACCATCAAGAATTTCGGCCTACTCACCACTGCAAAGGTGGGCTTCAGTTATCTGGGCGCCGCTCTTCACAAGCGCCCCGAGAACAATCTTGAGAATTTTTATATCAACTGCTTCGGCAAGGAACTCTACTCCATGTTCTTCGAGTACTACACCGAAAACCTATGGGGCAGACACCCCAGCGAGATCGACGCTTCATGGGGAGCTCAGCGTACAAAGGGGCTCTCTATAGTCGGCATAATCAAGGACTTCTTCGGCAAGGTGTTCAGGGTCAAGAACCGCAAGGTGAACACCTCGCTTATCGAGGAGTTCAAGTACCCGAAGCTTGGCCCCGGACAGCTCTGGGAGGTCACAGCTGACGAAGTGAAAAAGTTGGGCGGCAGTATCATCATGGAGGCTGCCGTAAAGAAGCTCCATAAGAACTCCGACAACGTCCTCACAGGAGTTACCTACATCAAGGACGGTAAGGAGACCGAGCTGAAAGGCGACTGCGTTATCTCCTCTATGCCGGTCAAGGATCTTGTTGCAGGCATGAACGACGTTCCCGAGGAGCCGGCACGTATCGCAGCAGGTCTTCCCTACAGAGACTATATGACGCTCGGCGTCCTTGTCCCCAGGCTCAAGCTCAAGAACAAGACAAATATGAAGACTGTGGGAAATATAGTCCCCGACTGCTGGGTGTACGTTCAGGACAGGCGCGTAAAAATGGGACGTTTTCAGATATACAACAACTGGTCTCCCTATATGGTAAAGGACCTTGGACACACCGTATGGGTAGGACTTGAATACTTCGTTTCCGAGGGCGACAGATTCTGGAACATGACCGAGAAGCAATTCTCGGACTTCTGCGTAAAGGAAATGGTAAAGCTGGGTCTTATCGACAGCGCCGACGAGGTAATAGATTCTCATATGGAAAAGGTAAAGAAGGCTTATCCTGCCTACTTTGACACATATGAGGAAATGGACAAGCTCATCGCTTACCTCGATACTGTCCCCAACCTCTACTGCGTAGGCAGAAACGGTCAGCACAGATACAATAATATCGATCACTCAATGGTGACTTCCTTTGAGGCTGTAAAGGCTATAAAGAGCGGCAGCACCGACAAGTCTGCACTCTGGAACGTCAATACCGAAAAGGAATACCATGAGGAGAAAAAGAAATAATGGACGAGATAAAGCAGATAATCCGCGACAGACAGTTCAAGAAGCTGTTTGTCGGAGATACGGACAATACTATCATACAGTTCTTCCGTTACCTTTTTGTGGGCGGACTGGCTTTCGTCGTTGACTTCGCACTGTCATACATACTGTTCCGATTCGCCTTCCATGAGCAGAAGGAAATGGCTTCCATTGCCAATTCCCTCTCATTCATTGCAGGTCTTGTCGTAAACTACCTTATCAGCACCTGCTGGATATTCAAGACCTCAAAAGTTGAAAACAAGGTGCTGGAATTTATCAGCTTTGCCGCTATAGGTGTGGTCGGTCTGCTGATAACCTTCGGTATTACCGAGCTGTTTGAAATGTGGCTGGGAGATACAACGAGCCTCTTTCAGATCATCGCAAAGCTCGTCGCCACAGGCGTTTCTTTCCTGTGGAATTTCTTCGCACGAAAGATACTGCTTTATTCAAAAAAGAAACAATGATCATGAGGGGCGCATCAAGTGCAGTACGTATATGAAAGCTATATGTATATTTATTGAGGGAAAAACTTTTGAAAAAATTTTTTCACCGATAAGCATGCGTACAACTTTGATATATGTATTACACTTGATGCGCCCCGAATATTATCGGAGGTATTATTCATGGATAATGAACTTAAACCGTCAGGGCAAGACGATATCCCGCTTAATGAGGCTCCTGCCGCCGGGACAGTTCCTGCCGGTGTAACCGAAGATATGAATGCAGCCGAAATTTCTGCCGGAAATGCAGAAGCAGAGACTGATCCCGAAGCGGTCAGGGCTCACGTGAAAAAGAAATTCAATTGGGATAAGCTTTGGAAAGTACTGCTGTGGGTGTTTGCGGCGGCTGTTTTTGTCAGTACAGCTGCGGTAACGCTTTACTATGTCACCACTGCCGCAAGGGGCGAGTTCCATGCTGACTGCACGGATACTATCATGTGGGCCAACGCTTCACTGGAAAGCGGGCACCTCTACGATCCTGACTTCAAATATGCCTGCTTCCTGCCTTTCGGTACTAACTGCATCATGCTTGTAACTCTGAAACTCTTCGGCTTTACAATGACAGCTCATATTGCGGGCATGTCCTGCTTCTTTGTGCTTTTTACACTGTTCATGCTCCTTATGTTGCGGGAGGTAACGCAAAGCATGCCTGCCGCTCTTATAGGCACGGCAGTCTTCCTGTCGTCAACGCTTGCCACAAAGAAAATGCGCGAGATATTCTGGGGACATACTATCTACTACTCACTCGGCATATTCTTCCTTTTGATAGGTACATTCCTCTACTTCCGAATACTCTCGCTTGACCTTAAAGCAAAAGTGAAAAGGAAAAACAATAAGAGCTCAAAGCCGCAGACAGCTGCAAAGGTCCTGATTTTTCTGTTGTTGTGCGCATTTATGCTGCTTACGGGCATGGACGGAGTAACAGGACTCACTCTCTTTACTATTCCCTTTGCAGGCGGTATATTCGCAGAGCAGTTTCTGAACAGCAGACAGAAGCTATGGAGCACAAGGACTGTCGTTACCGCCTACAGAGTGCTCGTGTTCTCTATAATGGCCGTTATCGGCATTATTATCAACGAGCTCCTTCTGGGTAAGCTGGTGGCAGGATATCAGGACGCAAATACCGAGTTTTCGGAGATGAGCACATGGGCTGACCATGTCCGTGACCTGCCGATCGCATGGATGAAGCTCCTCGGAGTGAAAAACCTCCCCGACGTTATGTTTACTGAGGATAAGGGAATATGCAACCTGATCTTCATTGCTGCTGCGATAATAATTGCGGTGATACCTGTTATAGCTACATGCTTCTACAAGAAATACAGCTATAACCGAAAAGGTAAAATGCTCCGAATATGGATATGGATACACTGGGCAGTTACGGCTGTAAACCTTACAGGCTTCATCTTCGGCATACTTGCGTTGGCTGATTGGCGTATAATCCCCATGATCGGCACTTCACTCATACTCAGCATACTTTTTGTTTCATGGTGTCTGACTGAAAAGGCAGCTGCCGCAAGGATAGCTTTTCTGCTCATGATACCCGTTATCGCAGGCGGTGCGATAAGCTGTTACGACACTGCGATGATGAAAAGCGACGGCTACAAGAAGAATACTCAGTATCTGCTCGCCGACTTTCTGAAGGAACAGGGAGTGAACAAGGGCTATTCCACATTCTGGAACGCAAATTCCGTTACCCTTATCACAGGGGGAAAGATCAAGGTCAGCGACGTTTACGCCAACGAAAAAGGCGTCAGAAGAAGACTTTATCAGTCGTCAAAGGCGTGGTACGCTGACGATCCCGCGCAAAAGGAATATTTCCTGCTTCTGACTAATTCCGAACGGAACAAAGTGTCGTCCACGGACTTCTTTACCAAAGAAAAACCTGTGCGGACTGCGGAAACTGAGATAAACGGCACAAACTATTATCTTTTTGTCTACGATCATAATATTATCAGGCCCACTCCTGAAGATGGCAAAGAAAAAACAGTGTCTGACAGCGTAAAGTCTGAATAAGTATAAAAAGCAAACAGCAGCCAGGTGTGATACTTTTATAGGAACTCATACTTTATACCGGGGAAAACCTTTCTGAGGAAAGGTACCCTCGATATGAAGTACAAAAGTTCTGTATGAGTATCACACTCAAGCTGCTGTTTGCTTTTTATTTTCTTCCTTTTTCAGCAAGAATATTTTTTACTGTATTCTTCGGGTCTTTTATAAGTATATAGACTACCCATACGACCAATGCGAGAGCGACCACTGATATTCCGAGAAATGCGTCATTGAGCATATCGCCTGCGGACGGTGTGAAATACTCCGCTCCGGCTTCGATATACTCCGCAACTGCGTCAACGAGCCACATTAGAGAAGCTCCCCAGAACATATAGAGAAGAACGCCTATTTTAAGCTCTCTTGCTTTTTCGCTTGAATACCATACAACAGTTGATACAACTGCCGCGATAACAGTAATAAGCAATGTCATATCGTCGCACCTGCTTTCTTTTCTTCCGTTTTCCGTGATGAAGCCAGCTTATTTGATACCAGAACAGCGCCGGCCCATACTGCGGTAACAAGTATCGCCATAGCCGAGCCTGATGTCGCCATTTCATGCAACATCTCTGCTCTGTCAGCCGGGTCGCTGGCAGCCGTCAGGAACGGGAAGAAAGGTGTAACTTCACCATGCCAGATATGCTCAAAAGCAAGTAAGCCCGAGCCTCCCCAGAGCATACCGTTGAGCCATTTCAACTTCTCAGAAAAGCGTATCTTGATATCGCTGTTCTTATTATTCTCATTTCTTTCCTTTTTCTTTATCACCTTCTGAGCAACAGTTGTTACTATTGCTTCTGTAGCAGGTACAATAAAACAAGCCATTTTTACTCCTCCTTATTATTTATCCCAGCCAAGCGCTTTTCTCTTGGCTTTCATATCAGCAACTATCTTCTCTCCCAGCTTAACAGGATCAGTATCTACGTTCATTGACGAGCCGAGTGTTTCAAGTGTGCCATGCTTCAGGAATTCAATTACATTCTTAGAACCGTAAATCTGCGCTTCAACACAGTGATATGAGCTTATACCATTTAGTCTGAAGCCGAGAGCTGCATCTATTCCCTTTTCGTTTCCCCACTCAGGTGAAGAAAAGGCAAAAGGCATTTCGTATATCTTATGCCCCAGAGCACCTGCAATACCTGCAAATATTCCGGATGAACGAGTGTTGTCTATACATTCGCCAACGTGCCATACAGGCGGCAGATCGGGCTCAAGGAACTCCCTGAGACTGTCCCCTGCCTTTTCCCTGCCCGATACTGCACAGTAGCCAAGCTTCATAAGCGGGAATGAAGCACAACCGTTGGAAAGGATAAGCACGTTGTTTTTCAGAAGTACGTCAGCAACATCTACTATACACTTCTCATACAGCACCTTGGGATTATTACAGCCAACCATATTGACAACACCAAGTATCCTTCCGTCCTTTATAGCTTCTGCAATAGGTCCGAAGCCGCCAAAGCGCTTGCAGAGATATTCAACTGAGAAGCCAACTTCTGCTTCTACCTCATAAGGCGGTATGTAAACAGGTATGCCCTTTCTTGCTTCAAAACTTTCTATGGCACGACAGACTATCTTTTCAGCAAGAGCCTTTGTTTCTTCTATATTAGAATGGTGATGATCGTACTCATATCTTTCCGCACCTGGAAGTCTTGCAGACTCGCTTGTAGTAACAACAGTAGTCTTGAAGCAGTGAGCTACCTCCATAATTGACGGGAATACGTCCTGAACGTCCGCTACCCACAGATCAAGAGCTCCCGTACCGAGAACAAGCTCCGCAGATACTGCGTTGGAAAGCGGTATAACGCCTGCATAGCGGTACATCGCGGAGAGCCCCGAACAACATATGCCGTAGAAGCGTATACCCTTCGCCCCCTTTGACTTTGCAAGCTCTATAAGGTCCTCACGCTTGCCAACCTCCACTATCTGACTTACAAGCAGGGGCAGATGACCGTGTACTGCGATATTCACATAGCCCTTTTCCAGTGCGCCTATATTTACCTTTGAGGTAACTCTGTCGCCGACGCCGAAAAGGCTGTCCGTAGCAATAGATGCTCCAACAACGCCTGAAAATGTAAATGCAAGTCCGCATCTCAGGAACTGCTGCATTACCGAACGCCAGTCGCCGTCAGTGGCGCAGCCGGACTTGTGGTAGGCTTCAAACACCTCATGGTATGCGCTTATTGGGAGAATGTCAAGCTCCTTCCATACCTTCTGTCTTTCAGGGACAGCACAGGCGGAAATGGTCTTATATTCATCAGGAACTGTCCTTGAAAGGTCATCAAGAAGAGCATCTGCAAGGTCTTTTGCAACATTTTTCAGCTGACGGTTCTTCTGCTTTATGCCGAAAGCCTCAGCTGTGGAGCGTATCTTCTGCTCACCGAGGATCGGCACGTCAAGCTTTCCCTCGGCCGCCCATTTCAGCGCAAGCATTACCTCTCTGGCATGCATGCCATGCTGTGCAGCACCTGCCGCAGCAGAACGAAGAAGATTTCTTGCAACTATCAGGTCAGCATCAGCGCCGCAGACACCCTTTGGAGCCTTTGCTGTTACGCGGCACGGTCCCATATTACATATCTTACAGCATATTCCCGCAAGTCCGAAATTACACTGCGGTTTCTGCTGATCGAAACGGTCAAAGGCAGTATCTATGCCAAGCTGCTCCATACGTAAAAGCATTTCTCTTACAGCAGGATCAGGAGTCAGTTCGATAACGTCCTGCTTCGTAGGAAAGGTCTTTCTGTACTCCGATACTGCATTCATATAGTCCTTTATGAATGCCTGCGGATCGTCCTGTTCTCCCTCGCCGTGACTTGCTTTCAGTATGACCGTTGGGATACCATGCTCGTCAAAGCCTATGATATTTCTGTGTGAATGTATATGCGCAGGGGAATCACTGTGGGAATGATGACCGTGCTCATGCTCATGTGCATGGTCATGACAGTGACCGTGGTCTTTTTTACTCATTATATCATCTCCTGAACGATAATACACTAATTATATCATATTAGTATGTAAATTGCAACCCTCATACCGAAAATACGTCGTTTCAAAGTGATTACTGGAGGCAGAAAAGCTCATTGGTCAACATACGGTCAGCTTCAATGGTACTGTAAGCTGCAATAACATAGGATTATCGCAGCTTACTGTATTGTTTTAAACTGCTTCATGCTTTGGCATTACGGGCATTGCTTTCGTTACAGCTTCACAGCAGTGCAGTTCGTTCTTCTTAAGCGTATGAGAATAGATACGCAAAGTAATATCAGGGCGTGCATGTCCTGCCCGTCAGCTTCTGGCTGTTGAAGAATTAAGAAATGAACAATATCTCTTTACTGCGAAGAAAACTGCATTATCATCATAGTTCCACTTACTGCCGTACTTTTCAGCCGTCTTTTCACAGTAAGCCTTGTATTCTCTGAGCATATCCATAATACTGTTGTCCATTGTAAGCCAGCGGTCTCCTGCATGGGTCTTGCAGCCGTTCTGAATTTCTGTAGAGCCATTCTTGTCTACTATAAAATGTCTGCAGATATGAATACAGTTGTTTTCAAAATCATTATTATCCCATGTCAGTGCACATATCTCTCCTATACGACATCCTGTCACAAGCATAACGCTGAATAAAACCAGATACATATAATGCTTACATGGTATGTGCGCTCTGCGAGACAAATAAGGGATGTTAAATAGACTTCGCATATAGTTTTAATACTAATGTATCAATTCACCAGTACAAAAATCCCCCTGTTCCGATAACCTCGGAGCAGGGGCTATAATTCATTGAACTGTTTTCCAAAACGAAATAGTTGAACAGATGCATTTTATGCACGAGCTGAACTTCCGAAGTTTTTCGGTGTTTGATGCAGAAAATGCATGAACCAATATTATGTCAAGTCCTTAACGCAGACAGACATATTGCCGTCATAGATACCGACAGGGACAACGCTGTCAAAGGTGTAGCTATTCTGAAAATCGCTTTTCTCAAAACAGTATACAACGCTCTTTATTATCCTTGCCCGGAGCAGTTAATTTCCTGGCATTATAAATTATCATCGCCGATATATTTATTTATAAGTTTCTCGATAACAGCGTCCTTGCGTTCTACGACTTTTTCGCGGAAGTCAAGATTTTTTTCGAGGCGCTCTATCTGCTTAGTGAGGTGTGTGATACGTTTATCAAAGTCTGCTCTGATCTCCTCGTTCTTGGCAACGAGAATAGCAATAGTCATATTCTTATCGCGTATCATTGCTTTAAGTGCATCAAGCTCAGAAGTGCTGCTCTGGTCTTCGTAGAAATCAAGCAGAACATCGGCAAGAGGTGCGATAGTATCGCGGTACTTGAAGCTGTCGGCATCGGCATTTTCGGAAAAAACACGCTTTACGGTAGCCTCTGAGAGGTAATAGCCTTTTTTCTCAAGCAGTTCAAGTATGTAAGCTATAGTGAACTCTTGGTCTTTTTTAACTTTTCTAAGTCTTTCAACGGTATCTTTTTTAAGTGTACTTACTTCCATTATTCTTAAATCTCCTTTATTAATACGAAATCTGTGATTAATTCTGCATTTATTTATACTTTCTCGTCGAATCAATGACCTTTCAGACGAGATCACTTTCGTGGAAATCTGGTTCCATGCTGTTACCGGTGACTTCGAGCCAGAAATGAGTATAGTCGTATTATAACACATAAAAATGTATCTTGCAATAGTTGTTGTGACAAAATACAAAGAAGTTGCATATTGTTATTGGCAAGCTGGAATCATGTGCTATTATAAAATGTAACAAACTGGCGGAAGTGAGAAAAAATAAAAGAAGATGAAGAAAAAAAGGCTGTACTCTCTGAGCCGTTTTTCTTGACATACTTTTTCCTCATAATAATCACGGCGTTTGTTAGGAGCATTCTGTTTGTCTTGTTCTGATCTGGTCAAATAATGGTCAACTACAACACCCAAAAGTACGTTTGGTTATTTCCAAAATCCTTATGCTGATTTGGTGTTTTTTTGCACATATAGCGTTATTTATGTTTGAATTTGAATTAGCAAGTCAACCTGACTTTTTAGTATCATATTAGTATGAAAACCTCAATGCTGTATTATTAAACAGGAGCGGCAAAAATCCTCACCTGCTCTACTACCGTCCGCTTACTGCTCACTAAATATAATACTCGATATAGCTGTCGGATTTCATGTTGAAAAGGTCAAATATCCTGTCGCGTACATAGAGAAAATTCTCTCCTGTCCTGTCCCTGTTATCGCCGAGAGGTACCTTGACCACGCTTTTTATCCTGCCGGGGTCCGCCATCATGACCACTATCCTGTCCGCAAGAAATACAGCTTCTTCAATATCGTGAGTAACGAATATTATGGTCTTTTTCTCCTCCCGTGATATCCTCAGTATATCCTCCTGCAATTTCATACGGGTAATTGCATCGAGAGCGCCGAATGGTTCGTCCATGAAAATAATATCAGGATCCACCGCAAGGCCTCTTGCTATTGCCACCCTCTGTTGCTGACCGCCCGAAAGCTGCCTTGGGTAGCGCTTTTCATAGCCACTGAGACCAACAAGCTCCAGATATTTCTTTGCAGCTGCTGCGCGCTCAGATTTTGGAACTTTTTTTGATTCAAGTCCAAGTTCAACATTTTTCTGAACGTTTCTCCAAGGAAGAAGCCCATAGTTCTGGAAAATAGTGATGTTATTTATAGAAGGCGCAGTTACTTCCTTACCGTCTATCTTCACACTGCCGCTGTTTACCTTTTCAAAGCCCGCAAGTGCGTTGAGAAGCGTACTCTTGCCGCAGCCCGACGGACCGAGAAGACAGATGAACTCACCTTTTTCAATATCAAGTGAAACATGGTCGAGAGCAGTGAATTTCTTTCCTTCCTGTACATAATTCTTGCAGGCGTCCTTTATTTCTATATACATTACTCTGCACCTCCCCACGACTTCATTACCGCCTTTTCTATGATCTTAAGGATACCGTCAAGCAGTATTCCTATAACTCCTATCACAAGTATTGTCGCAAGCAGTATATCTGCACGGATATTGTTCCTTGCGTCTATTATCTGATAGCCCAGACCTGACTGAGCTCCGACCATTTCGCCTGCAACAAGAAATATCCACGCTGTTCCGAGTGCAAGGTGTACGCCGTTTGCTATCTGCGGGAACGCTGCAGTAAATATCACCTTCCAAGTGAGCGCAGGCTGTTTTATGCCAAAGTTTTTTGAGACTTTAAGATATATGGGATCTATATTTCCTACCGCAGATACTGTTGAAAGCAATACAGGGAAAAATGCTGCGATGAATATTATAACGATAGCAGGTACATCTCCGATACCGAACAAAAGAACGATAAAGGGCATCCACGCTGTCGGAGATATTGGTCTCAGAAGCTGCAAAGCAGGATTAACGTACTGAAATACTTTTGGTATCCTGCCGAGGATAAGTCCGAGTACAACGGCTGTGACCACTGATATCGAGTATCCTGCTGCAAAACGGTACATGCTGGTTTTGATATTTTCAAAAAGCCTGCCGTTCTCTATCATCTCAAGCAAAGCATCAAAAGCCATTTTCGGTGACGGGAACAGTGCTTTATTGTAACTGCTCACAGAGAACAGGATCTGCCATATAAGTATAAGTATTGCTATGGAGACCACAACATTTTTCAGTGAAAGTATCTTTTTCATCAGTATCACGCCTTATCAGAAATCATTTTTTACGAACTCGGAATATGCGGGCGGTTTATCGGATAAACCGTATTCCTTTACCTTTTCTGCAAGGATATCATATTCCTCCTCGGTTATATCAAGGTCATTGTAGGATATCCACTGAAGTGATATATCGAGGACCTCATCGCTCTGGCTGAAGTATTTTTTTGCTGTTGCCTTGGCTTTTTCCTTGTCAAGTGCATTTCCTGCCTTTTTATAGCTTTCTACAAACGATTTTGCGTCGTCGTGTCTCTCGTCAATAAATTTATCTGTGAGAACAAGTCCACAGCACAGAGACTTCTCCCACAGTTCCTCAGAGCTGAAAAGAACTTTTCCTGCGCCGAGATTCACTCCCATTGCACCGAACGGCTCTGCAACACAGTAACCGTCTATCTGTCCGCTTGCAAGAGCTGACGGCATTTCGGTAGGTGCGAGCTCTGTAACGTTAACGTCATCTACTGTAAGTCCCGCAGTTGCAAGAGCGTCGTTCAGAAGTATATTATGGGACGACTGTCTGTGTGGGATAGCGAAGGTCTTCCCTTTCAGGTCGGCTGCTGTTACGATATCGTTTGATACTACGATAACATTTCCGTCATGATGTCCGAGAGCTACAGCCTTTATGCCTATGCCCTCCTGCCTGGACTTCATCGCAAGCTCTATAAGCACAGAGGCTCCGTCTACCCTGTTGGAGTTGAGAGCGTCAAGAAGTTCGTTCCATGATCCGTATTTCACAAGCTCCACCTTTAAGCCCGACTGCTTTTCAAGTTCTTCCGCCTCCTCAAGGACGGCAAGTGAATGTGTTATTGGCAAATAGGCAATTTTTACGGTGTTTGAACTGCTGTCTGCGGTTTTTCCGCAGGATACAGCCGAAACTCCCAGACCGAGCGCCAGCAGCGCAGATAATATTCTTATTTTCATATCAATTCTTCCTTTCACAAAAAAATCGGAGATCATGCAGGTCTCCGATACTTTACTGTTTTTTACAGAGCATAACAAAGCTATGATACAGTAAGCACGGAGCATCGTATCATGCACATCATATTCAGTTCAAATCTGTTCGCTTTATTATAAAGCATGATAGCCGCTCCTTTCTAATCAGATTAAACATAGTGGATTACTATGTGTTTATTCTACAGCATTAAACTGAATTTGTCAACATTGGATCGAGGATTTTTGCTAAAATCAGTTTTTTCCACATAACAATCTGCACTATAGAAACAATGTTTGTACATTATTATAGATTTTATCTATAAGTATAGTAGATATCAGCTGCCACCGTTAATGTTCTGTAAAAAAGACGTGTCGGACAGGCACGTCTTTCTTACATGAGTGTATGTATATATGTAAGTATCAGTCGCTGAAAAGAGGTGTGGAATAGTATCTGTCGCCGCTGTCGGGAAGCAGTGCAACAATGGTCTTGCCTGCGTTCTCGGGTCTTTTTGCGAGCTCAAGTGCTGCGTAATATGCAGCTCCCGATGAAATACCCACAAGTACGCCCTCCTGCTTTGCGATAAGCTTTGCAGTTTCAAATGCGTCATCGTTGGATACTGCGATGACCTCGTCATATACGCTCGTATTGAGAGTATTCGGTACAAAGCCGGCTCCGATTCCCTGAATTTTGTGCGGACCTGCCGTGCCCTTTGACAATACCGGTGAATCCTTTGGTTCTACAGCCACTACCTTAACATTCGGGTTCTGGGACTTGAGATATTCGCCTGTACCTGTAATAGTTCCGCCTGTACCGACGCCTGCTACAAAGATGTCAACTTTTCCGTCTGTATCCTTCCATATCTCTGGTCCGGTAGTAAGTCTGTGTATCTCGGGATTGGCGGGGTTCTCAAACTGGGCTGGGATAAAGCTGTCGGGAGTTTCCTTTGCAAGCTCGTCAGCCTTAGCGATAGCTCCCTTCATTCCCTTTGCGCCCTCCGTAAGTACAATCTCTGCGCCGTAAGCCTTAAGTATATTCCTTCTCTCAACGCTCATGGTCTCAGGCATTGTAAGTATGATCTTATATCCCTTTGCAGCAGCAATGGAAGCAAGTCCTATACCTGTATTGCCAGATGTGGGTTCAATAAGAGTAGCGCCCTTTTTAAGAATACCCTTTTTCTCAGCGTCCTCTATCATTGCAGCTGCGATCCTGTCCTTTACGCTTCCTGCGGGATTGAAGTATTCCAGCTTTGCAAGAACAGTTGCGTTTACTCCGCTTGTTCCTTCGATGTTTGTGAACTCCACAAGAGGAGTATTTCCTATGAGCTCAACGGCTCCCTTATAAATATTTGACATAATATATCCTCCTTTTATCCGGAACTTATAATTCCTATCTGTTAAGTCTATTATACGCTTGCTTTTCAGAAAAATCAATACCCTGAAGTATTCTTTATTTTTATCCTGAGTTATAGCTTCAGACTATAGCTTATCTGAATGCTCATTTTACGCCTAACATGTCGTTGGCAGCGGATCAGGATACATGACCTGAGACATTCACATGTTTCCCTGCTTATAGAAATGGGATTTTCAGCAGTTGCAATCGCTGATAGGATGGGACATGAGAGCATAGATATAACATATCGCTATGCTCATCTTTTCCCTACAAGGCAAACTGAAATAGCTATTAAACTCAATATTGAAAGGGAAGAAGATAATGTCAGCTAAAAATCTTGATAACAAGGGACGATTTCGTGGGAAAATAGTATCATTTCGAATGTCAGCGGAAGAAAATGATATGCTTGATAGTTTTGTCAGATTATCTGGTCACACCAAGCAGGATTATATTATTCAGAGAGTTCTTCAGCGTGAAATATCTGTCACTGGAAACCCAAGAACCTATAAAGCTTTAAGGAATGAACTGGCAAATGTATTAACTGAACTCAAAAGAATTGAAAATGGAGAATCTATGGATAATGAACTTCTTAGCCTGATATATCAGATAAATGATACTCTATATGGACTAAAATAGTAAACCAAAACCTGAGGATAAACAAAACCCTGACTGAAATTATTCTTTAAAATCAGTCAGGGTGATTTTTTAGTATCAAAATAGTATCAATCGAATTGTCAAATTACATAAAATGGCGTATTTAAGCCATTTGTGCTAAAAATGTTATCATTCCCACTCCACCGTTCCGGGCGGTTTCGAGGTAATATCATAAACTACTCTGTTAACGTGCTCGACCTCGTTGCAGAGGCGGTTCGAGACCTTAGCAAGAACATCATATGGTATCCTTGCCCAGTCGGCTGTCATGAAGTCATCGGTAGTAACAGCGCGGATAGCGATAAGGTGGTCATATGTACGGTGATCGCCCATAACTCCGACCGTTCTGACATCTGGAAGTACCGCAAAGAACTGCTTGAGCTGTTCCTCGATACCGCTCTTGCGTATCTCGTCGCGGAATACCGCGTCTGCTTCCTGTAATATCTTTATCTTTTCCTCTGTGATCTCACCTATTATGCGAACTCCGAGACCGGGGCCCGGGAACGGCTGACGCCATACAAGGTCGTGAGGGATTCCCAGTTTCTCACCTACCTGTCTTACCTCATCCTTGAAGAGGTCGCCGAGGGGTTCTATAGTACCTGCAAACCTGATATCATCAGGCATTTTTACCATATTATGGTGAGTTTTTATAACTGCTGTGCTTCCGTGACCAGCCTGATTGCCCCTGCCCGATTCGATACGGTCAGGGTAGATGGTTCCCTGGGCGAAGAAGCCGTCTGTTCCCTGCTCTCTGATCTTATCCCAGAATACGTTGTAGAACTCGGTGCCTATTATCTTTCTCTTCTGCTCGGGGTCTGTAACGCCCTTAAGGGCTGTAAGGAACCTGTCCTTGCAGTTTACGCGGACAAAGTTCATATCGAAAAGCTTTGTAAATGTTTCTTCAACGAAATCACCCTCATCCTTGCGCATAAGTCCCTGATCGACGAAAACGCAGGTGAGCTGCTTGCCTACCGCGCGGCTGAGAAGACCTGCCGCAACTGAGGAGTCGACTCCGCCCGAAAGACCGAGTATCACCTTCTTGTCGCCTATCTGCTCACGGAGCTTTGCAACGGTCTTCTCGATGAAATCGTCCATTACCCAGTCACCGGTGCAGCCGCAGACATTATAGAGGAAGTTGTGGAGTATCTGTTTGCCGAACTCGCTGTGAGTGACCTCGGGGTGGAACTGTACGGCATATATCTTCTTTTCGGGCGCTTCAAAGGCAGCGCAGGGACAGTCGTCGGACTTTGCCGTCACACGGAAGCCCTCGGGAAGTCTGCTTACGAAATCGGTATGGCTCATCCAGACAACACTGTTTTCCGGAACGTCCTTAAAGAGCAGGCTGTCTGTATCCTGAGTGATCTCGATCTTTCCGTACTCGCTTTTTTCGCAGCTCTCGACCTTACCGCCGAGAGTATATGCAACAAGCTGACATCCGTAGCATATTCCGAGAATCGGCACGCCGATACTGAATATCTCCTCGGAAATATGAGGCGAGCTCGGGTCGTATACGCTGTTAGGACCGCCTGTGAAGATGACAGCGGCAGGATTCAGCGCCCTGATCTCGCTTATAGGAGTGTCAAATCTCTTGATCTCACAGTAAACGCCGCACTCACGAACTCTTCTTGCGATGAGCTGGTTGTACTGACCTCCGAAATCAAGGACGATACAAAGCTGATTAGACATAAGTCCCTCCTTAACCTCCGCTTTACGGCAGCGGACGCCGTATTTGAGTAAGTAGCAAACAGCAATTAGTAGGGGCGGATATTATCCGCCCATTGATATTGTATTTACACGGAACGCCGATGACGCATTCTCTGCTGCTCACTGATCAATTCTTTCTACTCACTTATTATGCCATATTTCAGAAGAAATTTCAAGGGCTAAACGACATTTTTTTCCCTCGTTAGAGCTGTATTACCAATTATAGTTAAAGTTCATAAAATAATAATATACAGATATTGAATTTAATAACATTTTGTGGTATAATATAGATGTATCGAAATACAAGGGAGTATAAAAATGACACCAAAAGAAGAATTTATCTCAATATATAAAGAAAACATCAAAAGAGAGGGAGCTGACAAGCTCCTGGAGTACCTCGAAAAAAGTGATTTCTTTACAGCACCCAGCAGCACACGCTATCACGGTTCATATGAAGGCGGTCTCGTTCAGCACAGCGTGAACGTGTACCACTGTCTCAAAGATTACCTTTCCCGCCCCCGTACAAAGGAACTCTACGGTATGGATTACACGGACGAAACGATAGCGCTCGTATCCCTGCTCCACGACGTCTGCAAGATCAACTTCTATACCGTCGAGATGAGAAACAAAAAGAACGAAGAAACGGGCCAGTGGGAAAAAGTACCCTATTTCGCAATAAATGATACTCTACCATATGGACACGGAGAAAAATCTGTGTACATACTCTCAGGCTTTTTCTACGGAGACAACCGTCTCACACGCGAGGAGGCCTTTGCAATACGGTACCACATGGGCTTCTCATACGGAGGAACAGAAGAACGCAATTCCATCGGCAGGGCACTTGAAATGTACCCACTCGCTCTGGCACTGAACGTGGCCGATATGGAGGCATCCTACTATATGGAAGGCTCAAATAAATAAAATGAAGGAGTTTTTTATTATGAATTGGTACGATAACGCCCTTATCTATCACATCTACCCTCTCGGATTCTGCGGTGCGCCAAAATTCAATGACGGGATCGAGGATGTGACCTACAGGCTTGACAAGGTCCTTGAATGGATACCTCATCTCAAGGAGATGAATGTAGATGCCGTATACTTCGGACCTGTTTTTGAGTCCGTTGAACATGGCTACGATACCATTGATTATAAAAAAATCGACCGCCGCCTCGGAGATAACAATTCTTTCCGCTTTATCTGCGACAGGCTTCACGAGAATGGGATACGCATAATACTTGACGGAGTTTTCAACCATGTGGGCAGACGTTTCCCGCAGTTCATGGACGTTCAGGAAAAGGGACAGTCATCTGAGTACTGCGGCTGGTTCCAGAACCTCAATTTCGGAGGTTCGAGCCCCTACGGCGATCCGTTCTGGTATGAGGGCTGGAACGGCCATTACAACCTTGTTAAGCTCAATCTGCGCAATCAGGGAGTATGCGATCATATCATCGACGCTATAAACTACTGGATAGATTCATTTGATATCGACGGTATCCGCTTTGACGCAGCAGATTGCATAGACTTTGATTTCTTCAAGAGGATAAGGTGCTTCTGCAAGGGTAAAAAGCCTGATTTCTGGCTCGTCGGCGAGATAATCCACGGTGACTACAACAGATGGGCAAATCCCGAAATGCTTGACAGCGTTACAAATTATGAGTGCTATAAGGGTCTCTGGTCGTCACACAACGACAAGAACTACTTTGAAATAGACTACTCCATAAACCGCCAGTCAGGAGCCAACGGCGGTATCTACCGAAATATCAATCTCTATAACTTTGTGGACAACCATGACGTAAACCGTCTTGCGAGCACTCTCCACAATAACGCACATCTGCCGCTGGTATACACTCTCATGTACACCATGCCCGGTATCCCCTCCATATACTACGGAAGCGAATACGGCACCGAGGGCAGAAAGGAGAACAACTCCGACGATAATCTTCGTCCGTGTCTCCACCTGAACGACCTCTCAGAACACGGGAACACCTCACTTTACAGGCATATCGTAAAGCTGGGACGCATCTACCGCTCATACCCCGCTCTCAGAACAGGCAACTATGAACGTATAATGATAACGAATCAGCAGCTCCTGTTCAAGAAGACTCAGGGAGATCAGACAGTCTACGTTGCTCTCAATCTCGGCGACTATGACTACGACCTCAACTTCAAGACCCATATGACGGGACTTGTTGACGTATTCACAGCCGAACCAATAAAGGCAGACGGAGGCAATGCACATGTACGCATGAGACCATATACCGCAATGATAATCGTTGCCGATGATATCGTGAATACAGAGCCCGAGGAAAACAAGATAATCCCCGATAAGGATACAGAGATCGTTGTCGGCGGAAAATACCGTCATTTTAAGGGCAATGAGTATGAGGTCATCGCCGTTGCCCGCCACAGTGAGACAATGGAGGAGCTTGTTGTGTACAAGTCCCTCAAGGAGGGAGAGGTCTGGGCAAGACCCAAGTCAATGTTCATCGGGAAAGCAGGTGACGTCAGGCGATTCACAAAGATCGACTGATAACGAATGATTTAAGCGCCGCTACTAAAAAGTATCGGCGCTTTTTATGTTAATGTCCGCTTAAATATGCATCTATGGTATTGAATACCGACTTTTTCACATCTCCGAAAACAAAGCCTGAGGCTTCAGCCTTTGAGGTATCAAGGGTAGCAAATGGCGGATATCCGTTATATGGTGCAGCTGCACCTTTTTCGGAAAGCAGGGCTTTCCTGCCTGTTTTCCGCTCTATATAGCCTGTTATCTCGGCAATGGAGATATCGCCTGAGCCGCAGCCGTTAACGGGGCCGGAAATGTCATTTTCAGCTGCATATGCAAGGAATTCCCCGGCTTCGGTCTCATGTATGAAGCTTATTCGGGAATCCATATCATCAATGTACATGGGCTCCCCTGCAAGTATCCTTTCAACGTAGAAACGAAGCCTTCCCGTGTAGTCATTTCTGCCTATGACCACAGGATAACGAACGGCGGTATATTTCTGCTGCGGATAGCTCTGTACAAGAGCGCATTCAGCCTGCCGCTTCACCTCACTGTAGTCTGAATCTGCTCTCTCACACCACCTGAGCGGGTATTTTCCGGGGGCAAAGGCGCTTTCGGGAGTATCCCTTCCGATGTTTTCGTATACTGAGGACGTTGACATCAGGACATATTTCCTGCACTCCACATGGTCAAGCAGCCTTTTTACGTCATTTGACGAGTAGGCTATCTTATCAATGACCACATCATAGCTCCTGCCGTCAAGAGTGGCAGCTATGCCAGCTTCGTCAAGCCTGTCAAAGATCAGTCTTTTTACTTTGCTGCCGAAATCATCGGGAGTTCTTCCCCTTGTGGCCACAGTTACCTCATGCCCGTCCGCAATAAGTCTTCCGATCATCGGTATGCCGAAAAAGCGTGTGCCTCCCGCTACGAGTATATTCATTTCAGAAACTCCTTTTTCATGTAGTCATAGCAGAGATAATCGCCGTTTTCCGTGAGTACTGAGTGAAATTCCGTAGCTTCGTAGCCTTTTTTGAGATATATCGCCTTTGCAGGGAACGAAGCGCTCAGTTCCGCATGACCGTATTTTTGTGAGACAAGCTCCTCAGCAAAAGCGATCAGTCTGCCGCCGAAGCCTTTTCCCTGACATTCGGGCAGTACGAACAGGCGGTTTATCTCACAGCCGTTTACCGTAACAGTACCTGCTGCCTCGCCGCCGTCATACAGTATATAGACATTTCCGTCATTGATATCACACATTATATGCTCGTCCGAGTGATAAGCAAGGAAGAAATCAACAGCTCCCGCAGGATAATAGCGGGGATAGACCGCCTTTATGGTCCTGTGTGCGATATCCTTTACGATACCAAGCTGTGACGCTTCTGCAATTTTTATCTCCATATTCCCACCTCTTTCATAAGTTGTATTATATAGCAAAATATGGCAGATGTCAATGCTTGCAATCATGAGCACATCGTGATATAATATATCTGTATGCGCCGCCTGTAAGACAAGGGCGGCTGTCATCGAAAAGTATCTGATATCACTGAAAAGGAGCTTTTTATGACCGATAAAATAATAATCAAGGGCGCAAGGGAGAACAATCTGAAAAATATCGACCTTGAACTTCCGAGGGACCGTCTTATCGTTATGACCGGACTTTCGGGCTCGGGCAAGTCCTCTCTTGCATTTGATACCATATATGCGGACGGTCAGCGCCGCTACGTGGAAAGCCTTTCCTCCTATGCGAGAATGTTCCTCGGGCAAATGGAAAAACCTGACGTGGACAGCATAGAGGGACTTTCCCCCGCTATCTCCATTGACCAGAAGACCACCTCCAGGAATCCGCGTTCAACAGTTGGTACCGTCACAGAGATATACGATTACCTCCGACTGCTCTATGCAAGAATAGGTATCCCCCACTGTCCGGTCTGCGGCAGGGAGATCTCACAGCAGACCATAGACCAGATGGTGGACACTCTCATGGCTCTCCCCGCAGGCACGAAGCTCCAGCTTCTCGCTCCCATAGTGAGGAACCGCAAGGGCCAGTACGCAAAGGAGCTTGAAAGCGCAAAAAGATCAGGCTTTGTACGTGCAAGAATAGACGGTATAATGTACGAGCTTGCTGAAGAGATAAAGCTCGACAAGAACAAGAAGCACAATATTGAGATAATAGTTGACCGAATCGTCATCAAGGAGGGCATAGAGTCCCGTATCACCGACAGCCTTGAAACTGTCTTCAACCTTTCGGGAGGACTTGCCATTGCCGATGTCATCGACGGGGAGGAGATACTTTTCTCGCAGAATTACGCCTGCCCCGAGCATAATATAAGTATAGGTGAGCTTGAGCCCGTAATGTTCTCATTCAACAATCCTGTAGGCGCATGCCCGAAGTGTACGGGTCTCGGTGTTTTCAGACACATCGACCCGGAGCTCATAATCCCTAACCCCGACCTCTCCATAGAGGACGGAGCCATTAACGCCTCGGGCTGGAACAGCCTTGACGAAACGTCAGTCGCTTCAATGTACTACCGCGCTATTTCCGGGAAGTACGGCGTTCCCATAGACATTCCCGTAAAGGAACTGAAAAAGGAGCAGCTTGACCTTTTCCTCTACGGCACAGGCGACGAGACCCTTGAGCTGAAACGTCCCGCTTCACTGGGCGGCGGCAGCTACCGCTCACCGTTCGAAGGTGTGGTAAACAATCTCGAGCGCCGCTACAAAGAGACCTCCAGCGAGTATTCAAGGAACGAGATTGAAGAGTACATGAGCGAGGTAAGCTGCCCCGTATGTAAGGGAAAAAGGCTTCGTGACGAGTACCTTGCAGTAACTGTGGGCGGGAAGAATATCAGCGAGATAACTGACCTCTCCGTCAAAGAGGGGCTCCGTTTTTTCAGCGAGCTCAGGCTCTCGGAGCATGATTCTTTCGTCGGTGAACGCATAATCAAGGAGATAAAGGAGCGCCTCGGCTTTCTCAGCAGCGTGGGTCTTGACTACCTTACCCTGTCGCGCTCCTCGGGAACTCTGTCGGGAGGCGAAAGCCAGCGTATCCGCCTTGCAACGCAGATAGGCTCTTCTCTTGTCGGAGTGCTGTATATCCTCGATGAACCGAGTATAGGCCTTCATCAGCGTGACAACGACAAGCTCATAGCCACACTGAAACGTCTCCGCGACCTCGGCAACACTCTCATAGTTGTCGAGCATGACGATGACACCATGCTTGCCGCGGATTATATAGTGGATATCGGTCCGGGTGCGGGTATCCACGGCGGCGAGGTAGTCTTCGCGGGAACTGTGGACAAGCTGCTGAAATGCAAAACTTCCATAACAGGGCAGTACCTCAGCGGCAGAAAGAAGATAGAGATACCGAAAAAACGCAGGAGCGGCAACGGAAAGTTCCTGACGGTACACGGCGCGTCTGAACATAATCTCCGCAATATCGATGTTTCCGTACCTCTCGGGGAGCTCGTATGCATAACGGGAGTCTCAGGTTCGGGCAAGTCCTCACTGGTAAACGAGATAATCTACAAGCACCTTGCCGCAAAGCTCAACCGTGCTAAGATAAGATGCGGTGAATTTACGTCTATGGAGGGCGTTGAGAACCTTGACAAGGTAATATGCATAGACCAGTCGCCTATCGGCCGTACCCCGCGTTCAAATCCCGCCACCTATACAGGAGTTTTCAGTGATATACGCGACCTTTTCTCAAAAACTCCCGATGCCAAGGCTCACGGATATACGAGCGGACGTTTTTCATTCAACGTAAAGGGAGGACGCTGCGAGGCCTGTGAGGGTGACGGTATCATAAAGATAGAAATGCATTTCCTGCCTGATATATACGTACCCTGCGAGGTATGCAAGGGCAGGCGCTACAACCGCGAGACGCTGGAGATACACTACAAGGGCAAGTCGATATACGACGTCCTGGAAATGACAGTTGACGAGGGCGTGGAATTCTTCGAGCATATCCCGAAAATAGCCAGAAAGCTGAAGACCTTGCAGGAGGTAGGTCTCGGCTATATCAAGATAGGACAGCCTGCCACTACCCTTTCGGGAGGCGAGGCTCAGCGCGTTAAGCTCTCCACGGAGCTCTCAAAGCGCTCAACAGGCAGCACTATCTATATCCTTGACGAGCCCACCACGGGACTTCACACAGCCGACGTACACAAACTCATAGACGTGTTGCAGAAGCTGACAGATCAGGGAAATACAGTCCTTGTCATCGAGCACAACCTCAACGTGATAAAGGTTGCCGACCATATCATCGACCTTGGTCCCGAGGGCGGAGACGGCGGCGGAACAATAGTTGCACAGGGCACTCCCGAGGAAGTGGCAAAGTGCAGGGCTTCATACACGGGACAGTATCTGAGCCCCTACCTGAAATAGACCATGTAATAATTTTGCCCCCGAGCAGTCGTTTATTGCTCGGGGGCTTTGTTTTTTAGTTAAACCGTAAGCTCAGCAATGAGTTCCGGCTCACGGCTAAACACTATATCTTTTTAAGTATGGCAATAGCCGCATAGTGCAGCACATCGAACTCCTCGGGAGCAATACTGTTCAGCAGAGCCATATGCTCGCGCTCCCAGGCTTCGGTCTCTTCTTTGCTTAGTGAAGCCTCAATGCCGCGGCAGGCTTTCATTCTGCCGTTCCAGCTCTCGCGGGTAAAGTGTACATTCACGTCGAACTCCACACGCTCTGCCACTCCGAAGCGCTCCAGCACCTTATCGTCTATGAACACAGGCTTTCTCGTCCAGCCGCCCCCTGTCCACTTTGGATTGTATTTCAGCACAAGCTCCTCGCTTTTTTCAGCTATCCTGTCATCGAATGGCAGCCATGCCATCTGCATCACAACCAGTCTGCCGTCAGCTTTCAGCATCTCATACAGCTTCGGAACAAGCTTATCATAATCGAAGTACCAGAAGCACTGACAAGCTGTGATAACGTCAAAGGTACCGCCCGGAAAGTCTATATCCTCCGCGGGAGAAGCAAAGAAATCTATATCCATTCCGCCTTTTTCCGCAAGGCGCTTTGCCTGCTCTATCTGATTCTCCGAGATATCGGTACCTGTCCATTCAGCACCGAAGCGGTACATATTACGCGGGATAACACCTGTGCCCGTGCCAATGTCCAGTACAGTCTGTCCCTTTACGCAGAGCCCGCGCTCTACAAGAGCTTCATAGAACTTCTGAGGGTAAATATCCCTGTATTTTGCATAGTTTTCGGAAGTCCTGCCCCAGTCGAATGCCTTTCCGCCGTCAATATCCTTGTTTACGATGTTCATTTTACTTTTCCTTTCAATATGAAAATATATTATATGATATCATGATTTCCCCTCATTGTCAAGAAAAAGCTGCACATATGTGCAGCTTTTAATGTTACTTTACAGTCGGATCGAGGCTTACGAACTTATGCAGCAGATACTCCTGTATCCTGAGGGCGTCGTTTGAGGTGATACCCTTACTGCTGATATCAACGTCTCCATTTATTATTCCCTGATCGGTGATATGCTTCTCATCGGAGCCCTTAACACCATACTTATCGGGATTTGCAAGGCTCTGCATGATAAGCACCGCATCTGACATGTCAACTCCGCCGTCGCAGTTTGAATCTCCCCATACAGTTACCTCAGGTATGTCGGGATTGGTAGTTACAATGGTAACAGGCTCTGTAACCGGAGCTGTCGTAGTAGTGGTGGTCGTGGTGGTGGTAGTTGTAGTTGTCGTCGTGGTAGTTGTAGTCGTAACAACCTCGGGAGCCTTGACAAAAGCAGTATAGTTGATAACGTTTCCTGTCATACCGTTTGTACCGAGAACAACCTTCTGACCTGCCTCAAAAGCCTTCTTGTATACCGAGAAGTTTACTTCATTGCTTGACCCCGCCGTAAAAGCCGTCTTTGTGTAGCCGCTGAGCCATGAGGGAACAGAATTTGCTTCCTCCTCACGGGTATCAATGAGAACATACACCTCGCACTTGTCCGCTGTTGTGAACTCTGCAAGGTCGCTGTCCGTATTCTTGGAGTTGCAGGCTGTCATTATGTACTCGCAGTTTTCGAGCTCAGATGGCAGAGCTGTATATGTAAAGTCTCTGTCACCGTAGATAGGACCGCCTGTCCTGTTGGATTCCATGAGCTTCCATGAGCCTGAGTTAGCGTTGTCCTTAACGAGGAAGTTCTTCACAAGCTTTCCGTTTACAGGCTCAGGAGGAGTATTGTTCAGCTTTATATTCGGTCTTGCGGGAAGCTGAGCCTCTGTACCCAGGTAGAAGCTCGGGTGAGGAGGCTGATTGTAAGAGGACTGCTGACAGCCGCACTGCATACGGTACTGCATATCGTGCATGAGGGTCGTCAGTCTGTACTTTGTCTCGGTATTTGTGCACCATACGCGGAGCTTTGAGTTATCCTCGGTTCTGAGGACCAGCTCCTCGCGCCAGTCGCCGAAGAGGTCTGCCGTAAGGCAGGGAACTGCCTTTGTGCCGTTGTTTGAAGCACAGCCTGTTGCTGTGAAAATTGTAGGATAATTGTTTATTGCCGCACCGTCTGTAATGGTGATATCGTCAAGTAGCTCGCGCTCCAGGTCTCCGTCCCAGTAGATAAGGAAGTTTGTGGCAGGCCATTTGTCGCCTATCTGCTTGCCTGAAACATCGAATACTGCATTGGCAGGTCTTGAGCCCCAGAACTCAGCTCCGCTGTTTCCTGCAACGATATTGTCAGCACAGCAGCGGCCTGTATCCTTATCGCCGTCGTAGTGCCATATTATCTGACCGTTCTTTCCATACACCAGTGAGATGCCGTAGCTGCCGCTCTCATGGCAGAGGAATACCTCGATTCCTTCACGATTCGGGTCAAGATCGCCGACGTGCATAGCGTCGCCGTGTCCCTTCTTTGTGGACCAGAGAAGCTTTCCGTTATCGTCGATAACGCATGCCCCCATGCAGACCTCCTGTCTGCCGTCGTTGTCGAAATCTGCAATCATTACGTTATGGTTTCCGTTTCCGTAGCCCGGATCATTTGAGTTGAATCCCGTATCATATACCCACTTCTTCACAAGCTTGCCGTTTACAACGTCAACAGCAGAAAGAGTGAGCCTTGTATAGTAGCCTCTGCCGTAAACAGCCGAGGGGTGAACTCCGTCGAGATATGCGATAGCGCAGTTGTAGCGCTCGCAGCGGTTGCCGTAGTTGTCGCCCCATGTGCTCTTGGCGGTATTGCTGGTAGCGTCACCGCGGGGAACGGGGAAGTCGATAGTATCGAGAGCCGCGCCTGTTGCGCCGTCGAAAAGGGTCATGTACTCGGGTCCCTGCAATACGGTTCCTGCGCTGTCAAGATAGTTGGCATTGCCGTTGCCTATGACCTGACCTCTGCCGTCAACAGTTCCGTCGCAGGTCTTTGTTATGAGCTCCGCCTTGCCGTCGCAGTCGAAGTCGGCAACTGCCATCTGTGTGTAGTGCTGACCGGCACGGATATTCTTACCCATGTCTATCCGCCACAGCTTCTTACCGAAAAGGGTGTAGCAGTCAATGTAAACATTTCCCGTAAACCCTTGTAATCCCTTATCGGGATTGTGCGTCTGAGAGTTATCCTTGGAATTTGAAGGATCCCACTTAACGAATATCTCATACTGTCCGTCGCCGTCAACGTCGCCTGCGCAGCAGTCATTTGGCGAATAGGTATACGCTTCTCCGTTGATAGTGCCTCCTCTCGGCACATCGAGAGGTATATCGAAGTAATTGCTGCCAGATGTGAAGCGGCAGTCCTCGGAAGAAACGACACTGCCGTTTACGAGGGTGTCAACGCGGTACTTTGAGCTTGAATTGCCGCTTGCGTCCCAGTAGTTTGTGGCTTCGCCAGCCTTGCTTGTGTAAATGAGCTGGTCGTCGCGGAAGAGCTGAAATTCGGCGTCGTCCTTGTCATTAGCATTGAAGCGCCAGCTGATGAACATACCGTTGCCCGATTTTATAGCATATATGCCGCGGTCAAGGTACTCCATAATTGCGGAGCCGTTGCCTCCGACTCCGTAAGCAGCGTCAGCAATGAGAGAAGTTCCCATGCCAAGACTTGAGCTTGCGGCAACTGCGAGAGAGGCAGCAGCAGCCGCTATTTTTTTCAGTTTCAGGTTCATTGTAATTCCCCCAGTCAATATTTTTATTTTTTCACGATCTCGGGACCGCAGTCCTTGTCTATTATATTATACACTCTTATTCATAATTTTGCAATGATTGATTGTATCATTTTTCATACTTTTTTGTCCACATCAACATCTGTTATGTAAAATAATGCAGTAATTTTTAACAGAAAATGACACAATAAGATATATCCCGTATGTAACGCCGTACCCTGCATAAAACAAAAACGGAGCATAACTGCTCCGTTTTTCATAAATACAAGTATCACAGGCGGTTATTATCTGCCCCTTACGGGCTCATTTACCGAAGTATGCTTCGATAGCCGACGCTGCGAAATCCGCAGTCCCTTTGCCGCCCACCTTGTCGATATTCTCGGATATCTCTCCGCCGCCTGTGTACATCTTCCCAAGTCCTGCCAGTATCTTATCCGTACAGGTATAGAAGTGTTCGGTTATAAAGCCCTGAAGCTTCTTTACCATAGCCTGCGCCTCTGCGCTTTCGGGACTACCTTTTTTCAGCTCTCCGAACTCCGCAAACAGCGACATGAAGCGCTCCATGAGCTCCTGCTCCTCCTCGGGAGTCCGCTTGCTCTCCTTTTCCTTCAGCTCCTTATATTCGGGAGTATTCCCCCACTGTTCCTTTGCTCTTTTTGCGTATTCATCAAGCTTTTTCCTGTCAAATGCTGAAAAATTCACTGCTCTCACTCCTGATAGTTTTATTCCGCGAGCGAAGCTGATGAGGTTCTCAAGGTGCTCCTTTTTCATTTCAAGCAGCTCTATCTGCTGCTCCAAAGCCTTTTTACGGTCGAAATCGGGACTGCTCACTATGCGCACTATATCCTTGAGCGGAAACTCCAGTTCGCGAAAAAGCAATATCTGCTGGAGCCGTTCCAGCGCCGTATCGTCATACAGCCTGTAGCCGCCAACGGTATGTGAAGCAGGCGGAAGAAGTCCTATCTCGTCGTAATATCGGAGAGTGCGTATACTCACTCCCGTTAGCTCACTGACCTGTTTGACCGTCATCATGTTTACCACTCCTCTCGTGTGATTTCAGTATAGACCATGACGTAACGTGAGAGTCAATAGTATTTTTCATCTTTGTAGGAAGTCACAAAAATCGCTGCGTTGATTTGTCAGTATTACTCAATAGGGATCCATATCTGACTCTTGTAGTCATGTGATGTAATATCTCCGTCAGGATAAGCTTCAATGTCCATTTCATACGTTGGAGTATAACCAGATGTGGGGAAGAACTCCGAGCACAATTCATGCCATAGCTTCTGAATAGCGTCAGGCATAGCTCCTCTGCACTCTGCCACTACCCATTTTCTCGCAGGGATAGTGTTCACGCGATATCCCTCGGGAGCGACTGTGTCGGGAGCACACTCAACGCCTATACCGTAGTCGAATGTTTCCTCATTTGTAAGTCCGTTGCCGTAGCAGGTACCGAAAATGAACTCACTGCTTGATGCGTAGCTCAGCAGCGTTTCTATAACGCCCTCTCTTTCGGCTCTGCCCCAGAACTCAGGGATCGTATTAAGGTTCTGTGCTCCTGCAACTGTATGACGCTCCACCTTTTCAAGAACTGTGAACGCCTCTTTCTCGATTATTCTGTACTCCATAGTATTACCGCCTTTCATTATTATCTGCACTCTGAGGCGTGAAAATGACCTTAGACCTGCTTTTCTCTGCCTTGCCTCAGTAGGCGTTATGCCGTGAAAGGCTGTAAAGGCTCGGGTAAAGCTATCAGGTGAACTATAGCCGTACTTCATGGCTATGTCTATGACCTTTTCATCTGTGGAAACAATGTCATTTCCTGCAAGAGAAAGTCTCCTGCTGCGGATATACTCACCAAAGGTGAGTCCGCACAGCGCTCCGAAGATACGCTGGAAGTAGAAAGCCGAACAAGCCGCGCGCGCTGCTATATCATTGAAGTTCAGCTCATCGTTGATATTGTCCTCGATGTAGTCGATAGCATTCTGTATGCCCTCTGTCCAGTTCATGTTCATTCCTCCTCTCGGTGTGATTATATTGTAACACACAGGCGGTAAATCGTCCCGACAATTTGTGCGCTCTTATGTCAAACCCTCTTCTTAACAGGGTGCCGGATAACTGTCTTAAGCTTTTCAGGAGCTGTTTTTCTCGGGTCTGAAAGATATATCTCATGGTGCCGGCGCTGAGGGGATATGTCTATATCATAGCCCATAGATTCCGCATAGCTGTCCATAAGGGCAACAGTAGCAGGCTCGTCGTCGTATGAGCCGAGGTGCATACACTGAACGCAGAGCCCCTCCGCAACATTGATGAACTCCACCTTTGAGAAGTCACGCTTTTTCTTCTCCGTTGCCTGCGCCACAGCCCAGTCGAAATCGGCTTTTGTGACAAAATCAGGCACTCTTATCATTGCCGTCCATTTCAGGTCGCTCTTGCGGCTGTAGTCGATACCGACTTTGCCCTCCTGTTCCCAGAAGCCCTCCAGCGGCGGCACAACGTAGTCAAAATATCCCTCTATATGATAGTCGGTCTTTTTGCTCATTTTGATAGTGTAGGCAATACCATAGAGAAGCTCCAGAGCCTGCTTATACTCGCCGTCCTCCTCGTTGGGATCGCCGTTCCCACGTACTGCAATGAAGTTCATGGGCGGAATGTCTGCTATCTGAGGTCTGTTCTTTGGCAGATAGTATTCCTTGTACTCTTTTTTATAATCAAATGCCATGACCGTGCTCCTTTCATAAATATGATACCAGTATATCACAGTACCTATTCTGTGTCAATCAGGCGAAACTTCACGAAAGCGATTGACCTTTCGGGATAAAAATGCTATAATACAAGTAATATTGAAAATACAGGAGATTCCCATGAATATAAACGACAGCACACTGTCCCTGCGCAGACTTGCGGACAGCGATATGACCGAGTCGGAGTTCCTCCGCTCCGTAGAAAACAACCTTATCCCCATGCAGCAGTTCTTCACGTATTACAAATGCGCAATAATGGAGATAGAGACCAAATTCCGCGTACTCAACGAGCAGTTTTCAATAAACGGCGAGAGCAATCCCATTGAGTTCATACAGTCGAGAATAAAGAGCTACGGCAGCATATTCCGCAAGATGATAGCAAAGGATCTTCCGCGTACCCTTGACGGTATAGAAAAGAACGTATCCGACATAGCAGGGATCAGGGTTGTATGCTCATTTGTGCAGGACATATACCGTCTTGCGGACTGCTTTCTTCGTCAGGACGATATCTTCCTGATCGAGAAAAAGGACTACATACAGAAACCAAAGCCCAACGGCTACAGAAGCCTGCACCTTATTGTGGAGGTGCCCATATTCCTCGAAAACGAAAAGCGCCTTGTAAAAGCCGAGGTACAGCTCCGTACCATAGCTATGGACTTCTGGGCGAGCCTCGAACACAAGCTCCGCTACAAAAAGGACCTGCCACAGGACAAGCTGGACATGCTTACAGACGACCTCAAGACCTGTGCCGACCAGAGCGCACAGTGGGATATCAGGATGCAGAACATTAAAAACATACTTGAAAGCGACTGAACGAAGCGGTGATACATAACTATCACCGCTTTTTATTATTTCAGCCGCAAGAATTGATATGCCCGATAGACAAGGACTTGCTGTTCTTGACCTTAAAACAGGCATTTTTGGTAAAATAACGCTTATAAATATCAATATTATGTTTGATTTCTTATTATCTTTAAAAAAACTGTTGCAAAAATTTCATATTTGTGATATATTATACATAACAGCAGACATTCTGTACAATAATAATAGTTAAGATTAACAAATAAGTATTAACGAACAGTATGTTCTGTGTTATAAAAATTTGAATAAGCGGAACTTGGTTCCGTCAGGGGAATTAAGATCAGAGATCTGCTGCCGAAGCTTATGGCAGTCTTTGAACAGCAGGACTCAAAGGAGGAATTACTTATGAAACGATTTGTTTCAGCAGCTGTTGCCATAATGACAGCAGCAATGTCTGTAGGAACATTGGTTCCTACAGCAGTCAGTGCAGCCAGCGTCACATTCAGCGGCAATGAATGGACAGGAAAAGGCGGAGCAGAGGACGTTTTCGCTGTAAACCGCGAATCAGCTTCATGCAATCCCGTGCCCTATCAGAGCACTGAAGCAGCCGTGAATGCAGTATGGGACTACAACGCACGTGAACAGTCCGATTATCTGCAAATGCTCACAGGCAAGGATCAGGACTGGGATCTTGTGGTAGTTCAGAACTCACAGGAGGCTCAGACCCACATCAATGCAGGCTGCTTCAAGGCAGACTATCAGCCCTCTGCACAGTACGGCTGGAAGACGGTTCAGCTCCCGAAGAGCTGGACAGCTCTCGGATTTGACCATTCGATCTACACGAATGTCGGTCAGCCGTGGCAGGCAAGGTATGACAGCAATGTTCCAGCACCTCAGGCTCCCACGAACTACAACCCCGTAGGGCTTTACAGGAAGAAGTTCAGTGTTGACAGCACCTTACGTCAGTCAGGCAGACGCACATATATAGAATTTGACGGCGTTGAGTCCGCTTACTACGTATACGTCAACGGTCAGGCAGTAGGCTACAGCGAGGATACATTCAGCCCTCACCGCTTCGACGTTACGGATTATCTGACCGACGGTGAGAACACTCTTGCTGTGGAAGTCCACAAATTCTGCGACGGAACATGGTTCGAGGATCAGGATATGATCTACGACGGCGGTATATTCCGCGATGTTTTCCTTGTAAGCGCACCCGATGTACAGATCAGGGACTACAACGTCCGCACTGATCTTGACGATACATACACCAATGCAAGCCTTGAGATATCACTTGATATCCGCAATACCTCCGGCAATGCAAGAAACGGCTGGAGCGTTTCCGCAGAGGCATACGACGAGGCCGGCAACAATATCCTCAGCGGCGCCTCCGTAAAGCTTGACGGGCTCTCCTCCGGCAGGGACGGCAGCGCAGTAATAAAGACAAGCGTCAAGTCGCCGAAGCTCTGGTCAGCCGAAACGCCCAATATCTACGCCCTCGTACTGAAGCTAACAGACGACAGGGGCGAAGTGCAGGAGATACTCTCCGCACAGCTGGGCTTCCGCGAGATAGGCTTTACCAGCGCACAGGTAGACGGCTCATACAGAGTCACCACAAATAACTGGCAGCCCATAACAATAAACGGCAAACGTCTCCTCCTCAAGGGCGTAAACCGCCACGACACCGACCCATTCAACGGCAAGGCAGTCCCACAGGAGACCATGCGCGAAGACGTTACCCTTATGAAGAAGAACAACGTCAACGCTATAAGGACCTCCCATTACAGCAACGACTCATACCTCTACTGGCTCTGCAACAAGTACGGTATGTACGTAATGGGTGAGACAAATATGGAGTGCCACGCTTTGCAGGACGGCACCCACAATAACGAAAAGGCTCTGTTCTATGAGCTTGCTATGGACAGAACAGAAACAGCCTACAAGCGCCTCAAGAACAATCCATCGATAGTTGCATGGTCCATAGGCAACGAAATGGGCTATACAGGCAATCCGAACGACGCAGGCGGAATGTTCCGCGATATGATATGGTACTTCAAGAAGAACGACAGCACCCGTCCCGTCCACAGTGAGGGACAGGGCTTCGGCATGGGCGTCGATATGGGAAGCAATATGTACCCCAACGCCGACGTTATAGGCAACAACGCAGGCAGAGGAAAAATGCCCTACGTTATGTGCGAGTACGACCACGCAATGGGCAACTCCGTAGGCGCATTAAAGGAATACTGGGACGTTATCAGAAGCGCCGACAATATGATGGGCGGCTTCATCTGGGACTGGGTAGACCAGTCAAGAGCCGTTAATATACCAAACGGAGGCTGGGACTACTACTCCGAGTCATACGCCAGGGCTAACCTCTACAAAAACGAGGCAAAGGGCAAGTACTACGGCTACGGCGGCGACTGGGGCGACTGGCCCAACGACAACAGCTTCTGCGAAAACGGACTTATCAGCCCCGACAGGACTCCTCAGCCCGAGCTTGCAGAGGTAAAATACCAGTATCAGAGCTTCTGGTTCTCAGCCGACGCCGCACAGCTGGACAAGCAGGAGGTATCGGTATACAACGAGAACAACTTCCTCAATATAAGCGACTTCAATGTAACATGGACCCTTCTCAAAAACGGTATTGCCGTAAAGAGCGGAACCGTTGAGAACGCAGACGTTGCCCCACTCACAAAGGGAACTGTAAAGGTACCCTTCGAGATACCGAAGAAGGCCCTTTCAGGCGACGAATACTACCTTGATATGTCAGTCAGGGTAAAGAACGGCACAGACCTGCTCCCCGAGGGAACAGAGATCTCCTATGCACAGATACCTCTCGCTTCAAACGGTACTGCCGCTAAATACGACAGAGGAAGCGACGCCGTAACTGTTGTGGATACCCCCGACGGCTATGTGCCTACAAACAAGAACTTCAACTTCCTTATAGACAAATCCACAGGTCTGCTCAAGAGCTATTCATATATGGGCGAGACGCTCATCGAAGAGGGACCTGCTCCCAACTTCTGGCGCGGCAATGTCGAGAACGACACAGGCTGGGCAGCAAGAGGTGAATTTGACGGCGCATGGCGCGACGCCATGAAGGGCGCACGCTGCAACGGTATCGACGTCAAGGACATCGGCGGCGGCGAGCAGATGATAGTTTCACATCTGTCGCTCCCGAACGCAGGCGGCACGACCGTTGATATCACTTACACGATCCACTGCAACGGCACCGTGGACATCGAGTTCAATGTAAACGCAGTCGGCAAGGGGCTCGGAAACTTCATCCGCGTGGGCTCTCTCATGAAGCTTCCCGAGGGTGCCGAGAAGCTCAGCTGGTACGGAAACGGACCTGTAGAGACCTTCAATGACCGTAAGACCAACGGCAGAAAAGGCGTATGGGAGACCACAGTATCAGATATGTTCTACCCCTACATGAAGGCTGACGACTGCGGTAACCTAACAGACGTGAAGTGGATAGCAGTTCAGAACACAGAAAAGAACATGAGCCTTATGATAGCAGCCGAGGGAACTGTGGAAGCAAGCGCTCTCCACTTCACTCCCGAAGATCTGCAGAATGCAGACCATCCATACAAGCTCAGGCCTAGAAGCGAAACCATACTCAGCATAGACTACGGCTCAATGGGCACCGGAAGCGCTACCTGCGGACAGGCAACTCTTGAAAAGTACCGACTGTCTTCAGGCAGACCATATTCATGGAAATACACTATCGTACCTGTTGCTTCTTCAAGCACAGGTCAGGATATAACCACACTTTACGCAAAAATGCGCTCCGACGGCGCAGTCGTACAGGACAAGAGCAATAACGCTCTTACAGTTCCGGTTTCGGCAGGCGCAAAGCTCGGTCATAACGACAACGGCAACTACATATCAGGTTCAGTGAGCATACCTCACAACAACAAGCTGGATTCTGCACTTGAGGGCAACAACTCCTTTACCGTTGAAGTAAACGTAGTTCCCACAGGCGTACAGCAGTTCAACATGTTCGCAGGCAAGGGCGACAACGCATTCGGATTCAGAACAACAACTACTTCTCTCGACTTCTTCGTATACGCAGGCGGCGCATGGCGCAGCATCTACTACGAAATGGGAGTTGACGCAGCTTCGGGCTGGGTAGGCAAAAAACATCAGGTAGCAGGCATATACGACGCCGAAAGCAATATGCTCCGCGTATACGCAGACGGTAAAATGCTCGGTGAAAAGGAAGTAGGCACAACAGCGGGAGTAGCACATTCCGGTTACAATCTCACACTTGGCGCCTGCCCCGACACAGGCAGGAACTCACAGGCTGAATTCTATGAGATGAGGGTATACAGCAAGGCGCTCACAGCAGCGGAGCTCTCATCGCAGAACACGGCTTCACCGAAATATGCTCCGGACAGCGAGTACGTACAGCTCTGGCTTGATTTCGACAATCTTGCAGACGCTCCCGAAGACGTGACAGACCCTGTGGAGGAAATAGTATACGGCGACGCAAACTGCGACGGTGGAATTGACATGTCAGACGCAGTTCTGATAATGCAGAGCCTTGCAAATCCGAACAAATACGGCATAAAGGGCACAAACGCAAAGCACATAACCGAACAGGGCCAGCTCAACGGCGACGTTGACACATCTGTAAAGGGCATAACCTCAAACGACGCCCTCCGCATACAGGAATACCTCCTGGGCATAGTAAAAACTCTTGCCCCGGAATCATAAGCGTACAAAACTCCCGATGATCCAGTATCATCGGGAGTTTTTCAGTAAACATCAGCCAGTAAGCGGTACGTAACAGGGTCGGAGAATATCCCCACCTGTTTCTCAGCAAATTTAAGGGGCGCACAACTGTGCGCCCCAAACTTATTATCAGTTCTCAGCTATTTGCAAGTATCACCTTACGGAACCGTATCATATCGTAAATATCGGCATTCCCGTCGCTGTTGAGATCAGCCGCTGCAAACTGCTTCTTGTTGAAATTCTCCGAACCGAGAAGGTACCTCTGCATAAGCACAAGGTCTGCAACGCTGAACTCCCCGTCCAGGTTTACATCGCCGATGACGTCCTCGTAAGGGATAGCAACTGCGATACGGTCAATGGACGGACCGTTTCCGCCTGCGTTGTACAGCTTTATGGTATTATTGCCTGCCCTGAGGTTAACGGTGATATCAGCCGCATTAATACCCGACCAGTCGTTCCTGTTTGCGTAGAGACCGCTCAGGTCGGCAGCCCTGGAGCCGTTAACATCGACACTGAGGTTCCTTCTCTCGCCCGAAACGTAGTAGATACGGAGCTTGTACTCTCCTGCCTTATCCACGGTCACGTTCTCGAAGGTGACTGCATTGTCAGCGCCGCCGCCGATATAACCCACATAGGCGCTGCCCGAGCTGTACTTGCCGTCCTTGCCCGAGGTTATCCTTGCATTGCCTGAAATTTTTGCGTTTTCAGCCTCATAGAACCTGTAATTGCTGTAAGGAGTCGTAAGTTTCATGCCGCTCCTTGTTATCTTCATTGCGAAGCCGCCGTTTGCAAGAAGATCCCGTGAAATGAAACTGTCCCTTGTGAGGTTTTCCACCACAGTTACCTCGATCTCGCTGCCGTCCTTATTGTCGCCGAAGATATAAGCGGTATATACTCCGTCGTCATCAATGAGCTGCGAAAGGTTCACGTCCACCGTTCTCGGTGAGAGAGATGAAGCTCCAACGTACCAGCTTCCGCCGCTTCTTCTTGCAGTAACATTAAACTGCATTGGATATCCGTCCAGCACTTTCATGTCGTCCCATGCAACAGGCACGTCATTGAGGAACGGGAGAGCCTTGTTGCCCTGATAGGTAAATACAGAGTGAGCGAAATGCTGAATTCCCGACTCAATTGTAACAACATCAGCAAGTGCAAAGCCCGCTGTAGCCTTTATGCCGTATATCGGTATGCCCGTGGGAGTAAAATCTGCTGAACCCACTACATTTCGCGTAAAGGTATATGAAACTCTGTTCGCAAGTGATGGTGCGTCGAACCACTTGTAGTACTCAGTGCCGTTTACAGCCTCAAACGAAACTATATTTGGGTAAGTCCTGCTCTCACCGCGTGGTATGGTACAGCCGTGGAACAGTACCATAAGGTGATTTTCGGCAGCTATCCTTGCGCAGAGGTTCATCTGCTTCATAGTCTCCTGAGTATCGCTCTCATAGTAGTCCACCTTGACGCCGCTTACTCCGAGTCCTCTGATACGCTTGAACTCACGTACTATAGTAGCCTCGTCCAGCAGTGAATAATAAGGATATGCAGGATTGCCCTGACTGTCCTTGTAGCCCGAGTGTCCCTTGTTGTTTACGCCGTACCAGAGGTAGATGCCTATGCCCTTTTCCGAAGCATAGTCACAGAGCTCCCTGACCTTTGCAGCGCTGTCGTCCCAGAGCGCCCAGCCGAAGTCGAGACATACGAAGTCCCAGCCGTTGTCAGCCGCAAAGTCGATATAGCTCTTCTGAGTGTGGTACTCAACCGGAGAATCGCCGCCGCTGCTCCACCATGACCATGCAGTCTTTCCCGGCTTTATCCAGCTTGTATCATCTATTACAGAGGGCGGATTCAGGTTGAGTATCAGATCGCTTGAAGCCATTTCGTCAAGGTCGTCGCCGATAACTACAGCTCTCCATGGAGTGTGAAAGGCATTTTTCATGGAAACAGAGCTTACCTTGACGCCGCCCTTGAATCTCAGCCTGTGATAGTTGCCCACAAACTGCAATGAGCCTGCGCAGTAGGGCTCATCCTCGTTGAAAACGCCTGCTTCTGTAACAGTTACCCAGTACTTGTCATTGATAACGCCTGTATACGGACAGGAATAGGTGGCATTTGTCTCGTTTGCCCTGTCTCTCGGGAGCTCCACCATATCCCACTCATAGGTAGCATTTGGCCAGTTGCCCCAGAATTTGCTCTTATCAGGGAACATCACCTGACTTGTCTCCTCCTTGATAGTTGCACCGTGGTCGAGGGAGTATCTGAAGCCCATACCGTCGTCATAAACGCGGAAGTATACTGTCAGTGTGGAGTTTCCCTTTGTCAGCGGGAAGGAAAGCTCGTTGCAGTTGTCGCGTATAGTAGTGTGCTTGCCGTATGGCATTTTATAGGTCTCGTCATGCTCGACCACAGTTGCCGAAGGAGCAGTCTGTGAAAATCCCGAAGAAAGATCCTCGTCAGTAGTAACAAGTCCAAGCTTTGAGGGCTCTATGACCATAGAGCTTCTGCCTGTCATCTGCTTGTGTGCGGAGTAGTAATAGCTGCCCCGCTGATCTCTCCAGAACTTTATCACCAGAGACTTATCGGGAGACGAGGTCTCCAGCGACGGAACGCTTGTAAGCTGAGTGCCGTCGGGAGCGACAGTTGTCTCCTCCTCGGGAGCAGCCTCCCCCTCCCTGACGGTGTCCCCGTCAAAGGTGTAATAGTAAAGCGGATCATCGGGCAGACGCAAAGCCTGTGTATCCGTGAGCGCATAACCGTAGAACCTGATATCATCCACACATGCACGTATATCGTGGTCCGTGTAGACCGAGTGACCTATTGAGTTATAGGTATATGAAGGAAGAACTCCCTCGCCGAAAAGACTTTTCAGCGTATCAGAAAGGGTCTCGCAGCCGCTTGTTGAAAGCTGTTTTCCGTCCATATAGAATTTTGCCTCTGACGGTGAATATACCGCTGTCATCTCATGCCATTCAAGACTGTCGGGGACCGCCTGTATATCAAAGACAGCGCTGTGCTTTTCGTCATTCTCAGTCGTGGTTCCCTTACCGGCAAATATGCTCGTTCTGTAAGCCGTTTTGTCCTTGAGGTCCACAGAGATATCGGGTGAAGAATAGCTGGGAGCCGCTCCTGCGCCAAAGGCTACCGGCGAGAACTGGAAAAGGCGGGTGTATGCCTCAGCATCGCCGTAGAGCCTGAACCTCATCGAAAAGCTGAAACCCTTGTCGCATCCCCTGCCGAACATATCCGCAGGGAGCTGAAGCCAGCCGCCGCCGAAGCTGTCGCCGTGCAGGTCGAGAACATGAGAGCTGAGCTTACCGTCAAACTCTACGCTTGCATTCGGACCCTTGATAACGGCATTTCCCTTTGCGCTGCCCTGATTCTCGACAACTGCATTGACATAGCTCGCAATGGCGTTTACCTGCAATCGCCTCTGCGGGAGCGGCGCGTAAGACTGGGCGGCAACACACAGCGCAGCAGCTGCGCCGACGGTCCGCTTCATCAAGTTATCCCTCATATAAATTCCTCCTTTTAGAAAGTTCATGATATAAATTTGTGTGCAACGTTTATAATTAATTGAACTTTCTTGTTTTTTATTTATCCCCTATGCACATTATAGCGCAAATTCCACAAAAAAACAACCCCAAAAGCAAATAACAGGTGGAGATTTTACCATAAATAAAAGCTTTACACCATTTCAGTGTTATGGTACAATTGACATCAGAGGTGATAAAATGAAAATAACCTACATACACGAGCCCACTGACCTGCAGTGCGGTCAGGCAGTCCTTGCAATGGTGCTGAAAACTACTCCCGAATATATCTGTCAGCTTCTGGATAACGACCGTGAAACAGACCTGCGGGAAATGAAAGAGACCCTCCGCTCACGCGGAGTTTTCATATCGGATGAAAGAAAACAGGCACAGTCAAAAGAAGACCTGCCTCAGGTCGCCCTGCTGAGCCTTGAAACTCCCCGCTGCTGGCACTGGTCCCTGTACTGCGATGGCGTTTTCTACGACCCCGAGCACGGAGTTATGGAGGATTTTCCCCGATCCGCAAGAAAATTTTACTGGGAACTGCGGATACCTGAACATCCGACTGTAATATAAGCTTTTTTCAAACTCCCGCAAAACCTTGCTTTTTCAACGAAAACCCCCGTTTTTTCATGATAATTTTTTATTTATCCCACGTTATAATATCAATTGACATATATTGTCAAAAGTGGTATAATTTTTATATGTACATATTTGGGAGGCAACAACAGTGAAAATAAAAATGTCCGCATATTTCATTACAGCAGCTGCTTTGGCATCAGCTCTGACAGGCTGCTCAAAGACCGACAGCGTTACCGAGACAGCTCCCGATCCCCTTGCAGTAAAGGCTGCTCCCGAAAGCGTGACCTTCAGCTGGCAGGAGGCTTACGAAAAGGAGCTTGAGCAGTTCAAAAAATCTTCGGATTATACTTCTTCATCAATGTTCGACCTGCGCGACATAACAAACGATGATATCCCCGAGCTCATAATCTCTCCCTCAACAGAGGCATCCGCAGCCTGTGACATCTACACCCTTATAGGCAACGGCGCCGCTAAAATAGGCTCATGCGGCTCTGAAGGAAAGTTTGAATATATCCCCTCCGTCACCGTTATCGGCTACGAATACGCTGGCGAGGGCTTCACTATCGGCGAGTACCAGCTGCTCTCCGAGGGTACCTTCGACAAGGATTTCGACTTCTACACCAACGACGGCAGCGCCTCCTCGGGAGCAATGATACGCTATGAGATAAACGGTGATAACGTTTCTCTCGGAGAATTTGAGGAAAAGCTCAATGCCTACCGCAACGAGGACAGCTACACAATCGGCAGGAAGTTCACCTTCGGCGACGAAGCCATAAAATATGCTGTATATTGCAGCGAGAGCTGGCACGGAGTGCTCACGGACGAGCAGAAGAAAAAGTTCAAGGAGCGTATTTTACCTGTTCTTGACAATACCTCTGTTCCCGACGCAGCCTTTGAACTCGCAGATCTCGATATGAACGGACTACCGGAGGTGGTAGTATCAACGGGTCTCCTTGAAGAATCCACAACACGTATTTTCTACCTTGACAGCGAAGGCGTCAAGGAGCTTGAAGTCCCCAGCGACATAAACGGCGGTATATTCTTTGATATTGCAGGCAAGGCATTCTACGCCGCTGACTCGTCGGGCAAGGTGAAGGGGCGCTCCCTCACCGAGGACAGCATAAGCGGCTTCAAGCCCTCCGACAGCACCATGAGCTGCGGAAGAAAATACCCGCTCAGCAAGGAAAATATCAAACTTGCATTTGCTTGATGAGGTAAAAATGGCTAAATCAAAATATATATACACCTGTAATCAGTGCGGCTACGAAAGCACTAAATGGAACGGAAAATGCCCGTCCTGCGGCGCATGGAACAGCTTTGAGGAGGATATTGCGGAGACTGCTCCCCCCGGACAGCGTTCATCTGCCTCTTACGGAGCGGCTCCCGACCTTTCAGACAGCATACTGGAGCTTGAGGACATAGGAGCCGACAGCGACGTCCGCTACGACACAGGTATCGGAGAGCTGAACAGGGTCCTCGGCGGAGGACTTGTGAAAGGCTCTCTTGTTCTTCTCGGCGGCGAGCCGGGTATAGGAAAGAGTACCATTCTTTTGCAGATATGCCAGTTTCTCGGCGAGGACCACTCGGTACTCTACGTATCCGGCGAGGAATCCGCAAGGCAGATAAAGCTCAGGGCAAAGCGCCTGGGAGTTGATACCGAGAACCTGTACATACTGACGGCTACGGACGCTGAGGCGATATCGCAGACTATAGTCTCAAGCGCTCCCGATATCGCCATTATCGATTCCATACAGACAATGAGCATAGGACGCATAGCCTCAAGTCCCGGAAGTATCACCCAGGTAAGAGAGTGTACGAACCTGTTCATGCATACCGCAAAGAATCAGGAGATACCCATGATCATAGTGGGTCATGTCAATAAGGACGGAGCCATAGCAGGTCCGAAAGTAATGGAGCATATAGTTGACGCAGTTCTCTATTTCGAAGGCGAGCGCCATCAGAGCTACCGTATACTGAGAGCTGTGAAAAACCGTTTCGGCTCCACAAATGAGATAGGCGTATTTGAAATGCTGGACAAGGGTCTGCGTGAGGTATCCAACCCCTCACAGATGCTCCTTGAAGGCAGACCGCACAACGTCTCGGGCACCTGCGTTTCATGCGTAATGGAGGGAAGCCGCCCCATTCTTGCGGAGGTACAGGCTCTTGCCGCAAAGACAAGCTATTCCGCCCCAAGACGTATGGTAACTGGCTTTGATTTCAACAGGCTGAATATCATAATAGCAGTCCTCGAAAAGCGCCTCGGCATTTTCATGGGAAGTCTCGACGTATACCTGAACATAGTCGGTGGTTTCCGCCTTGACGAGCCCGCAGGCGACCTGCCTGTAGCAATGGCGCTGTATTCCGGTATAATGGACAAGCAGATAGACGAGGAGCTTGTGGCTTTCGGCGAAATAGGTCTCGGCGGTGAGATACGCTCGGTATCGCATATAGTACAGAGGATCCGCGAAGCCGAAAGAATGGGCTTCAGGACATGCATAGTGCCGAAGCAGTCCATGTCCGCTGTTGACCCCAAGGACTACGATATAGAGATAATCCCGGCAGGCACACTTAAACAGGCATTGGCAGCAATAAAATAAAGCGTATATCGGGAGAGCATTCTCCCGATTTTTTTGCGGCACAGCTTGCTATTTCCGACAATTTATGATATAATCTTAAGTAATCCCCTCAGAGGAGGCTTGACAAATTGAAACATAAGATATTTACAGCTTCTCTGCTCGCTATCAGCCTTCTTGCCACGGGCTGCGGCGGAACTGCTCCGAATACAGGAAGTATCCCGGATATTTCCGCAGCTGAGGATAGCACAGCAGAGACTACATATACAGATACGATGACTACACGGACAACTGCCGCAGAAACCACAGCCGGCGTGACTTCCGTACCCGAAACTGCAAATACAACGGAGACAAAGGCCACAGCTGCTCCAACGGAGGTAAATACCACGCAAAAGAATACAGAAGCTCATCAGGACACACAGGTTCAAACCGGGCCCACTGCACAGCAGCAGGAACAGCCCGGCGCGGAGGTAACTCAGCCGCAGACTACAGATGTATCCACAGTTACAACCGTAACAGAGACCTCGACTACAGCTATGACCGCAACTATAGCTATAACTGCACCTCCTGAGACTACGACTTCGGTATGCACCAATCCGCAGCCCAGGACAGTTCTCGACAGTATGACACTTGAACAGAAGGTATGCCAGATGTTCATGGTCACTCCAGACGCTATCACCGGCATTTCTCCCATGACAGAGGTGGGAGACGGAACGCGGAAAGCCATTGAGGAGTACCCTGTAGGCGGTATCATCTATTTTGCGCAGAACCTGACCTCAAAGGAACAGACCAAAAAAATGATAGCCAACACTCAGAACTATGCTAAAAAAGCCTGCGGTATCGGCCTTTTCACTGCTGTTGACGAGGAGGGCGGAGTTGTAGCCCGCTGCGCTCAGAAGCTTGGTACTGTCAAATTCAAAAGCATGGCTCACTACGGCAAAGCCAACGACAGCAAGACCGCCTACGATATCGGCAGCAGTCTTGGCAAGGACCTTAAGAGTCTCGGCTTCAATGTGGATTTTGCGCCCGTTGCCGATGTTAATATATGCAGCGCAAACGAGCTTGGCGACCGTATTTTCAGCTCCGACCCAAATGTCGTGGCAAATATGTGCAGCTATGTAACAAAGGGACTTCAGGACGAGGGAGTATTCGCTACTCTCAAGCATTTCCCGGGACTTGGAGCAGAAAACGGCAATACCCATACAAACTCCAACGTTGTCATAGACCGTACCCTTGAACAGCTCCGCGAGACCGAGTTTATCCCTTTTTCCGAGGGCATAAAGGCGGACGTGGGCTTCATTATGGTGGGACACCAGTCAGTTACAGGCTTCGGGGACGAGCTTCCCTGCGACCTGTCATATAAGGCAGTTACGGAAACTCTCCGAAAGGAGCTTGGCTTCGAGGGCATAGCGATCAGTGATTCACAGCAGATGAATACTATTTCCAAGGTTTACACCTCAGGCGAAGCTGCAAAGCTCTCTATAAAGGCCGGAATAGATATTATCCTCATGCCCGTTGACTACAGAGCAGCTATAGACGAGGTCTGCGCTGCTGTCCGCAGCGGCGAGATACCCGAAAAGCGCATTGACGAAAGCGTTATGCGTATCCTCAGAAAAAAGCGCACCCTGGGTCTGCTGAAAAAGTAACATTCTTCTTACATGGTACATACACAGAAGCTTTACGTGTGCTTATGGGATAAACCTTTCTGAGCAAAGTTTCTTCTCTGCCAGTCTTTCTCAAAAGATTGTTTCCTGACAGATACCGTAAAAACTCACGCATGCATACCGCATTCAAGTCAGGACTTCACCTATTGTTACATCATAAGGTTACTATAATTCTCTGCATTTTACTATAAATTTTCACTGTATAAAGTTATAATAATACCATAAGAGTATAAATCCAACACTTAAGGAGAAAAAACATGAAAACAATGAAAGCTTTATCGATGATAGCTGCTCTTTCAATGCTTGCCTGCGCGGTGAGCTGCAGCAGCAATACAGACACTGATGCCCCAAAGCCCACCGAGGCTGCAACAGAAGCTGCCACGGAAGCTGTTGACGTTCCCGAGCTTGACGGCTACGATCTCCTCTGGAATGACGAATTCAGCGGCAGCGCTCTCGACGAGAGCAAGTGGAACTATGAACCGCATGAGCCGGGCTGGACAAATGAGGAGCTTCAGGAGTACACAACATCTGCGGATAATGTGTTCCTCCGCGACGGAAAGCTCGTGATCAAGGCTATTAAATCTGACAGGAACGGCAAGGATTACTACACCTCGGGCAAGGTAACAGGCCAGAACAAGACCGATTTCACCTACGGCAAGGTTGTTGTAAGCGCTAAGGTCCCTGAGGGTCAGGGTCTTTGGCCTGCTATATGGATGATGCCCAAGGACGAGAGCTTCTACGGACAGTGGCCCAAGTGCGGCGAAATTGACATTATGGAGGTACTCGGAAACGATGTAAACACTGCTTACGGAACTCTCCACTACGGTGAGCCTCACGGAGAGCAGCAGGGCACATGGGCTCTGACAGGTCAGACTTACGCTGACAGTTTCCACGAGTATTCAGTAGAATGGGAACCCGGCGAGATGCGCTGGTATATCGACGGCAACCTCTACCATACAGTAAACGACTGGTTCACAGCAGTTCAGGGTGAAGACGAAAAGCCTTACCCCGCTCCTTTCAATCAGCCCTTCTTCGTTCAGATGAACCTCGCTGTAGGCGGCACATGGCCGGGAAATCCCGACGCTACAACTGATTTTGACAAGGCTGAATTCGAGGTAGACTACGTAAGAGTTTATCAGAAGCCCGAATACGATACTAATGTAAAGAAGCCCGAAAAAGAATTCCGCAAAGCTCTTGAGGACGGCAATTTCATCTATAACGGTGATTTCTCCGAGGATGAGGATCTTACAGACGATGTAAACTGGAAGTTTCTCCTCTTTAACGGCGGCCAGGGCGCAGCTGAGATAAAGGATAACATGATAGTTGTTACCTCCGAGGCAGAGGGTACAGAGGAATACTCCGTACAGCTTGTACAGCCCGATCTTCCTATGATAAAAGGCAAGAAATACCGCGTTACCTTCGACGCTTACGCTGATGAGGAGCGCGATATCGTAGTATGCGTTTCTGCTCCGTCAGCAGGCTGGATCCGCTATTTACAGGATACAAAGCTTACACTTACAACTGAAAAGCAGTCCTTTACCTATGATTTCGAGATGAAAGACAAGGACGACAACAACGGACGTCTTGAGTTCAATATGGGTAAGAGAGGCTCGACTGCCACCGTTTATATCTCCAACGTAAGAGTTGAGGAGACAGAATAATCTTTCAAAGATGTGCACAGGGGCTGCCAAAAGGCAGCCCCTTTTAATGCATAATACGCAGCTGCTGCGTACGCTTCACAGATTCAGAGGTTTATAAGAGCTTCTATAACAGTGCTGAAATAGCGGAAGATACAACGCAAAAACATTGAATACTGAAAAAGATTTTTTAACTTCTCTGTTTTGCACAAAAACAGGCTATGGATACTGTATGATATCACACTATCCATAGTCTGCCTTTTTTTAGTTTAAATCGTACTAATTCAACAAAAATACTTGAAATCAGATAATAAATATGATATAATAAGTATATCTTTTCTATAGAATTAAATAATCAGTCTATTATTCCATATTTTGGGATCAGGATCAGCAAGATATGCTCAACAGAGCTTCCAGTTAATTCTTTTTCATCATACAAAAGGGGTGTATTAATGGAGAAAATAATAGAGATCGCAGTCATCGTTGCAGGAATCGACGAAGAATATCAGAACAGCGTTATTGAAGGAATAGTAAGCTGCGCCAAGGAGCACAGCGCAAATGTATCCTGCTTCAGCGCATTCGGCGGAGTTCTCGCAAACAGCAAGTACGACGTCGGCGAGTACAATATCTACTCGCTCATCAATTTCGAGAAGTTCGACGGCGTTATACTTCTCAGCAATACCATAAGCGATCCCATCGAAAAGGAAAAGATCGTAAACAGGGTAAAAAAATCGGGGCTCCCAGTAAGTATACTCGACTGCAGCGACTATCACGAATTCCATAACATAAGCATCGACAACTTCTCGGCTATGAAAGCTCTTGTTAACCATGTTATAGAAGCTCACGGCGCAAGAGTCATCAACTATATCTCGGGTCCCGTATCGAATCCCGAAGCCTCCGACCGTCACAGAGCCTTTTCAGAGGCAATGCACGAGCATCAGCTTGAGATCTCCGAGGAGCGTATCTTCCACGGCGATTTCAGACCCGCTGACGGAAAGAAGGCTATAGACCAGTTCTATAGCAGCAATCTCGATCACCCTGACGCTATCATATGCGCAAACGACGCAATGGCGCTCTCAGCTATCGAGGAGCTTAACAATATGGGCTACAAGGTGCCTGACGACGTTATAGTCACCGGCTTCGACAACACCTACAACGCAAGGCATCATCTTCCCGCCCTCACTACTGTTTCACGCCCCCTTGCGGACGCAGGCTACAAGGCATGCGAGGTCATAATCAAGGTTGTGAACGGCAAGAAACAGAAGGAGAACATCTCTCTCGAGTCCTCTCCCGTTTTCACGGAGAGCTGCGGCTGTCTTACTGCCGAGAAAATAGATATGGACGAGTACAAGGCCACCACCTACAAAATGATAAACAGCTTCAGGAACGACATCTCCCTGCTTAACCGCATAACCGCACAGCTTGCGGAGAACGAGACTCCCGACGACAATATCCGCACAGTAGCAAGCCTTATACACGAGGTTCAGTGCGAACGGTTCGCCATATGTCTTTGCTCAAACTGGGATCAGGTCATCACGGGCAAGTCCTCCAACGATATGCCCGAGATATATCAGATACAGGGCTATACCGACAAGATGAGCGCTCCCCTGCTTCTCGTAAACGGCAGGAACCACCCTGTTACAGCTTTCGACAGCAGCGATATGCTGCCCTCGCCCATATCGGGCGGCGGCAACGTCAGCTATTTCCTGCCGCTTCACTTCCGCGAGCGCTGTCTGGGATACTATGTATTCATAAACAGTAAATTCCCGCTGAAGAGCCTGCTGTGCCATGCTCTTATGCTCAATATAAGCAACTCAATTGAGAATATCTGCAAGCTTCTCCACCTCAACAGCATGATAAACGAGCTGGACAAGCTCTATACCGTTGACCCGCTCTGCAATATATACAACAGAAACGGCTTTATCAGAATGGCCGGTCAGATATACAATTCCTGCCAGAATTCGGGCAGAAAGATACTCATATCCTTTATTGATATGGACGGTCTTAAGTACATCAATGACAATTTCGGCCACAAGGAGGGCGACTACGCCTTACAGCACCTTGCAAGAATAATAAAGGACTGCTGCAAGAGCGGCAGGATATGCGCCCGCTTCGGCGGTGACGAGTTCATTATACTCGGCGCAAACGCTACCGAGGAGGACATCCCCGCTCTTGAGAGCACCTTCAATATACAGCTTGAAAGCATAAACCGTATCATCAGAAAGCCTTACAAGATATCAGCAAGCATCGGCTCAGTCGTTACTGACGCCACCGCCGATGTTACCCTGTTCAATCTTATCACTCAGGCTGACGAGATAATGTACGAAAACAAGAAGCGTAAAAGAACTTCCCGCTATCTGCGACGGGATCAGGGACAGGATGATGTGAATTATGACTCACCTTGGAACTATCAGACTTGAGACCGAAAGGCTCATACTGAGAAGATTTGAAGAGTCCGACACGGAAACTGCTTTCCATGTATGGACCAGCGACCCGAAGGTTACCAAATACCTTTCGTGGGAGCATCACAAAAGTATAAGCCAGACTCAGGCTCTCGGCCAGACATGGCTGAAAAAATACGATGACCCTCAGTGGTATCACTGGGTCATCGTTCCGAAAGAGATTGATTTTCCCATAGGGACTATAACCGCCGTCAATGTTGACAACGACAGAGCTGCCATTGAGGTGGGCTGCTGTATCGGTTCGGAATACTGGGGACTCGGCTATATAACCGAAGCCTTCGCGGCAGTAATAGAGTTCTTCTTTGAGGAGGTCCGTGCTGACAGGATAGAAGCAAAATACGCCCCTGACAATATTGCCTCGGGGCGCGTAATGGAGAAATGCGGTCTTACCTTTGAGGGCATCGTCAGCTGCCCAAGTCTCCTGCACTCCGGCGGTACGGAAATGCGGCTGTGCAGTCTTCTCGCCGAGGATTATTTCTGACGATATTTTCTGTCTCTGCAATAAATTCAAAGCAAGGGAGCAAATATGTTCAGTATTGCTCCCGCTATTTTTTTGACTACCGAACGCTCAGCGCATTCCTCTGCGGTTATGAGATGGGATACCTCCGCAGTTGCTTCAAAATCGTTTACAATATCCTTTATCACCGAGGTCTGGTACAGTACCGAGCCGCACTCAAAATGCAGGTAAAAGCTGCGGTAATCAAAATTTATGGTGCCGACTACTGCTGTCAGACCGTCAGCAACACAGGTCTTGGCATGAATAAAGCCCGGGGTATACTCGTATATCTTCACACCCATTGCCGTAAGCCTTTCATAGTTGTTCCAAGCTATCATGTGAACATACCACTTGTCGGGGATATGGGGCGTGATTATACGCACGTTCACTCCCTTTTTGGCTGCGAATCCAAGTGCATTGGTCATTTCCTCGTCAAGTATGAGATAAGGCGTGGTTATGCAGACATAGTTTCTTGCATTGCTTATGAGTTCAAGGTATGCCCGCTTTCCCACAGGCTCCTCGTCAAGTGGAGAATCAGAAAAGGGCTGTATAAAGCCGTCTGTTGCAACTGCACTCAGTTCTGCCGACTGAGGCGGCAGGAATTTCAGCACCTCGGCGCTCTCGGCTTTTTCCCATAGCTGGAGGAACATCACGGTGTAGTTCCACACCGCTTCCCCATGAACTGCTATGGCTGTGTCCTTCCAGTGTCCGAAACGCTCCCTGCGGTTGATATACTCATCGGCAAGATTGGTGCCGCCGTTAAAAGCAGTGTGACCGTCGATGATCACTATCTTGCGGTGGTCGCGGTTATTCTGAACTGAGGATATCATGGGGCGGAAGGGATTGAATACCTTGCATTTCACTCCGTTTTCCTCCAGTTTACGGAAAGGCTTCACGGAATTGAGCATACCTGTGCCGATACCGTCATACATTAGCCTTACGTCAACCCCCGCCTTTGCCTTGCGGATAAGGAGATCCGACACGGTGTCAAACATATAGCCTTTGCTTATTATGAAGAATTCAAGGAATATGAAGCGTTCCGCCTTTTCGATAGCGGAAATGAGCTCCTCGAACTGCATCTCCCCGAGCCTGAAATACTTTGTCTCGGTGTTGCGGTACACGGGATAAAGTCCATAATCCGCTATATATCGGGCAAGATTCAGGGAATCGGGACACACAGCCGAAATCTCTTCAAGCACAGCCTTGTCCTGCACCAGCAGCTCCCTGGACTGCTTCTGATTGCGCATATCCAGCGACTTCGGAAACTGCTGCGTCAGCTTTAGATACAGGTAGGATACTCCGCCGAAAAGGGGGAATATGCTTATCGCCACTATCCATGCCATCCGGTAGGATATAGGCTCATTCTTGTTGGTGATGTACACCATGAGCACTATATCGAGCACTATCAGCAGGAAATATACCTGAACAAAGCTCTCTCCCAGCCTTGTTACCATGAAAAGCAGGAAGAATATCTGTAACAGCAGAAGTATGACAAATGCCGCATTGGTACTGAGCAGGCTGCTCAGCAGCTTTTTCAGCTTCATAACTCACCTCCGACAATAATATTTATCATAACAGTATTATTATACCATATTTTTTTATTGAAAGGAAGATTATTTTGAACAAAATCCGTCCCTATGAAAGAAAGGTCTTCTATTACGAGACCGACAAGATGGGAATAGTCCATCACTCAAACTATATCCGTATCTTCGAGGAAGCCCGTATGCACTACCTTAACGAGGCGGGCATGCCCTTTGAAAGAATAGAAGCATCAGGCATACTCATGCCCGTTCTCTCCGTAGAAGCCGCCTACAGACACCCTCTCAGGTTCGACGAGCCCTTTGCGGTTTATCTTAAAATAGACAAGTTCAACGGCACTACTCTCCATGTGGTCTACAGGATAGTCAGCCGCCTGACGGGAAACGTCTGCGTTGAAGGCTGCTCCTCACACTGTTTTACGGACACATCGCTCAAGGTGGTACGCACAAAGCACAATCATCCCGATATCTACGAAGTATTCGCAAGATACAGCGGCATGGACTTCGGAGAGATATTCGAGGGCTGAGCAGAGGCCGCGGAACATATATTCCACGTACCCATATGATTACCAAAAAAGCCATAAAGAAGCGAATGCTTCCCTATGGCTTTTTTTATTACTTATCTGACGGATCGAGAGTTTTTATCTTACCGAGGAGAAACTCCTGTATGCGAAGGGCGTCGTTGGAGGTGATACCCTTTGCCGTTGTGTCAACATCGGCGTTCTTCTCGCCCTTTTCGGTTATATGCTTGCTGTCGCTGCCGTTTATTCCGTACTTGTTGGGATTTGCCAGCGCCTGCATAATGAGCACTGCGTCAGACATATCGATACTGCCGTCACAGTTAGCATCACCGTACTTAACGTCTGCGGGCGCGGGAGCCGTTGACGGAGGAGCAGTTGTTGTCACTGTAGTTGTGACAGTAGTTTTTGAGGTGGTAGCTGTTGAAGTAGTAGTAGTGGTGTTCGTTGTCTTTGCAGTAGTAGTCGTGGAAGTCTTTGGCTGCTCGCTGCTGCCGCTCTTATAGAGATCCTTTGGCAGCTCCGAAAGAGTTATGCAGAAATCGCTCTTATAGAGCTCTGTAAGTGTCTTGGGGTCCTGATACTCCTTACCGCAGAGGAAGTGCTCCTGCTCGGAGTCGTACCACGGGCAGAAGTAAAGCCAGTAAGCATGCTCAACAGTCATATTGTTGAGGCTGGGAACTGTGTCATTCTCGGGCATGGATACCATCTTATTGCCCTTTACGAACTTGTTGAGGGTATAGAACAGACCTGCCTCGGCGTCCTCGTTGGGAGTACCTGCCTGCTTGCCGTCATGACGGTTGTACTGGCAGTTGTACTTGTCGTAGCCTACTATATCCACCTTGTCGTCGCCAGAATACCACTTTGCGGAGTTATCCGACCATGCATAGAGGTTCTGCTCGTAGATAAGATTGTGCAGACCGTATTCATCCCTGAGAGTATCCTGTAAGAATGTCCAGAGCTTGTTGTATACCACAGCACCCTCCTTGGACCACCAGAACCATGCGCCGGAGCCGTCAATAGGATCCTGAGTATTGCTGGGGTTTCCCTCAGCTTCGTGGAAAGGTCTGAATATTACGGGAACTCCTGCGTCCTGAAGCTTTTTCAGCTCGGCTGCAAGATTTTTCATACAGAGCTGGAAGTAATCGTACTCCATAGTGCCCTTTACCATACAGTTAGCGGTAACGAAGTCCGTATTGGGCTTATATGTCGTCCTGCCGAAGTCGAGAGGTTCGCCGAGAGTATAATCAGCCTTGGTAACGGGAACATTTACATGCCATGAAGCCGTACAGATACCGTTCTTGTTCTTGGCCCAGTCTATCATGCGTCTTGCAACCCCGTCGTCCCAGGCATAGCAGGGACAGTAGCTTCCGAAGTCGAAGCCTCGGATAGCAGGCTCCTCGCCTGTGAGCTCCTTAAGGTATCTCACCTCATAGTTGTAATCGTTGAGGATATAGTTGCGGTTCTGAGTCTGATAGCTGTACTGCTGACCGTCCTCGTCGAAGCATTTCCAAACGAACATCGAGCCGTCATCAGCCTTTGAGATATCTGCCTCATCGAAGCTGTACTCCTTGCCTTCCTTATCTATGCACTTTTTCTTTTCTGCGTCAAAGCGGATAGTGGTAGCCACCTCATGACCGCCGCCGTATATCTCCTGCTGTCCCGAAAGGATATGCTTGCCGTAAACGCTCTTGAGATAAGCCATAAGAGCCTTTGTCTCCGGAGTTGCGTCAGGGTCACAGGTAGTGCCGCTTGCCTTTGACAGGTCGGGGAACTCGGCGTTTGATATGGTAACGGTGTCGATAGCCATGTAGCCGTACTCGCATATGAATTCTATCTTGTTAACGCCCTTGTTCATTCGCACCATGCCGAAGTCATAGTCCACCCACTTATCGGAATAAGCCGCCTGAGTTGTATACTTTACACCGTTGATCCTTACAGCCTGCTGCCTGCCCTCCTCGTTGAGTATCTGAGCGCCGTGAACGGTTATGGAGTACATACCGTCCTCGGGCACTGTGACCTCAAAAGAAGCGGGCTTTGCTGTTAGATAGAAGAAGCCCTTTCCCGAATATCCCGGGAGCTCGGTCTGATATATCTTCTCCCAGAGCTCGGCGTCCTCCATATCCTCTCCCTCTATGGTATAGGGGAACTTTGTGGCTGTATCAGCCGCTACGGAAGTAAAGAGCGGCATTGAAGCGGAATGAGCCGCTGCCATGACTCCTGCGGCAGCAAGAGCGATGAGCCTGTTTATCTTTCTGTTCATGTTTTTATCCTCCTTAAAAAGTCCTGTTTCTTTTTGTTTTTATGCCTCGGGCAGAGCTTTTATCAGTCCGAGCAGATATTTCTGTATTGCAAGAGCGTCTGAAGTGGTAATTCCGTTGCCTCTCTGATCAACGTCGGCATTGAGAGCGTTCTCCGCCGATATCTTGTACTTGTCGGGATTTGCAAGGGACTGCATTATCAGTACGGCGTCCGACATATCTATGATACCGTCGCCGTTTGCGTCGCCTGCAACGCCATTTTCAGCGGCCTCCGCAGTTGTGGTTGCTGCTGCGGAAGCAGTTGAAGTTACAGTTGTTGCAGTTGCTGTTGCTGTCGTAGTTGTAGCCGCTGCAGTCGTTGTGACCGCAGGTGCGGGAGTATCGTCATCCCTGAAGCCACTGCCTACAGCTATGATACTTTCCTTATACGCCGTCAGCGCAGCCTTGAGTTCCTTATTGACAGCATAAGCCTCGTCGTCAACAGCATTGTCGAACTTCCAACTGAAACCGCCGCCGTCAACTCTTCCTGCCCTTGCCGTAACGATAGCAGGAACGTCTTCAGCCTTGTCGGGAGTATACTTATACATTATCTCTGAGGTATCGAAGTTGTTATAAGCAGTCCCGCCGCTTTTGGCAATGACGTCCGCACCTATCTTTTCATTCCTCGATGAAGCCTCGTATGCGTCAAATTCGGTACTGTTCTGCTGATAGGCTGTAAATGCTTTCTGTCCCTCCATTATATTGCCGAAGGACTTGATGATACCGCCTGCCTCGCCTGAAAAGGTCCCGCCGGTGATACTGTCTGAGCCCTGCATTGAGATAAGCATAGGGTACCTGCAGTTACGGAAGTAATTGTTCTCCACGAAGCATGAAGCTCCCATTGTGACGCCGACACCGTACTTTGCATTGCCGTCAAAGTAATTATTGTAGCAGTGAACGGAACAGGTCCTTATTCTCGGATGACGGGAATCGGAATGATCGTACCAGTTGTGGTGGTAGGTTATGTAATTCTCAGTGGATTCAGACTTCATGCCCTGCAGATTACACTTTCCGTTATCCCAGAAATGGTTGTAGGAGTGTGTAACATAGGCAGATGTCTTCGTATCGAGAGCGCCGTCTCCCTTTGCCTGATCTGCGTCGGAACCAGCGTCACCGTAGAAAAAGTCACAGTTATGCACCCATATATGGTTATTTTTCTGCTGAAGGCCGCAGTCGTCGCCCTCGCTGCTGTTGCAGTTCATAAAGCCTATATTCCTTACCTCCACGTTGGAGCAGTTCTTCATTACAAGCCCAAAGCCATTGAAGACAGTATCGTTGCCGATCCCTTCAATGGTACAGCCCGCTGTAACGGAATCCACCATGAGGTCACCCTTCGTAAGTACCTCAGGGTCTGTGATATTTCCGATAAAGCGTATATTCAGAGGTCTCTTCTCCTTGCCCTTCTTGTAGCCGAGAATGATATTCTGAACTCCCGTGAGCACCTCCGCCCCCTTGCCTGTGGCGTCGATGCTTGCGGTAACACTGTCCTTGTTGGCGTTTGTAACGTATACTACCAAAGCGTCGCTTTTCAGTGTGCCGTCCTCGTTGTAGGCGCCGCTTGAGCTTCCGTTCACAAAGCCGAAGCCGCTCCTGTCAAGGGCATAAACATCTGCCCTGGTCTCAGCCGCCTTGGAAACGTCCTCCCTGCCGCTTGTAACAGGCACTATCTTCATGGTGTGGCTACCGGCCTTGAGACCTACCGCGTCGGCTCTCATAAAGCCCTTGTACTGCCTGATGAGCATAGAGTCTATCTGCTTTCCGTCAACATAAACATTGTAGCCGGAAGCTCCCGAAACAGCCGACCACTCCGCATGCATTTCCTCGCCGCAACCTGCCGAGCTTATGACCTTTACACTGCTTTCAGCTCCATACGAGACCATGGTCATACACTCCGAAAACGATGAATAAGCAGGAGCTGCCGCGGAAAAAGTCAGCATGACAGCCGTCACAGCCGCAGCTGTCCTCAGCTTTAAAAGTCCGTTTTTCATAATTATTCCTCCATTATATCAATATCCTCCTGTATGCCGGCTGCATACAATTACACTATACATTATATAATGTATATATGTACTTTTCAATGGAGATTACCGCTGATAAAATGTACTTTTGAGCTATCCTACTTTTTAAAGAAAAAGGCTCCCCGCCGGAGAGCCTTTATATATACTGCAATATGCAAGAAAGCTCCGCCGAAGCGGAGCTTATATCATTCTTAGAAGAGGTTGAAATCGCCAAGAATATCGCCGTTAACAACGTAGTAAACTCTGTTTACATCAGGTCTGATGTAAATGTCTACCTTATCTGCTTTCTTAACGCCTGAAGCCTTTGTAGCCTTTGCAATAAGGTCAGCAGTGCTTACTTCTGAACCCATTGCCTGAATAACTACCTTGCTGTCTACGGCAGCTGCAGCAGTCTTCTTAGCAGCAGGCTTCTTTGCAGCAGCCTTCTTCTCAGCGGGCTTCTTTGCAGCAGGCTTCTTAGCTGGAGCCTTCTTCTCAGCAGGCTTCTTTGCAGCAGCCTTCTTCTCAGCAGGCTTCTTTGCAGCAGCTGCCTTGGCAGCGGGAGCCTTCTTAGCTGGAGCCTTCTTCTCAGGAGCCTTCTTCTCCTCTACAGGAGCAGCTGTTTCTACTACTTTCTTTTCTGCAGTTTTCTCTGGCATGATAGTATCCTCCTTAGAATTACTTGTTTACAGCGTTCTTAAGTGCCTGACCAGCCTTGAAAGCGGGAGCCTTAGAAGCAGGAGCAGTCATCATCTTCTTTGTCTGAGGGTTGATAACCTGCTTAGCCTTACGGTCACGAACCTCAAATGTGCCAAATCCAACGATGGAAACCTTCTCACCGCCTGAGAGAGCGTCTGTGATTGTTGAGATGATTGCGTTTACAGCAGTCTCAGCGTTCTTCTTTGTGAAGTCAGCCTTGTCGGCTACTGCACTGATTAATTCAGTCTTTGTCATAGTTAGTATCCTCCATAAATAAGATTTTACAATTGAATTATATACCCAATATTCCAATTTGTCAAGTAATTCATGAAAAAAAGACAAATTGACGTATATACAGCCATTTGCGGGGTGTTTTTTATACAAATCAGACATAGTATTTGCCTATTTTACGTTCAAAAAATTTTTTCGCCGAAGCAAAAACAATACTATGAGTATAAAACAGTCAATATATTCCGAAATATAAAGGAATTCAGCCTCCCAAAAAAGCCTGAAATTTGTTGACCAATTTTCAGAAATCAGAAATATTTCAGTTTTAAAAAAAGAAATATGAACGAATAGCAGTATAGAGGGCGCACAGTGTGAGCACCCTCTCAAAAACGGCCAACAATATCACCAATTTTCCTCCAGTACATTTGTGAAAAACAGAGAATCCAAAAATTATTTTTTGGATATTCAATGGTTTTGCGTTGTATTTGTCACTATTTCAGCCCTATTACAGAAGGACTTTTTCATGCACAAGATAAGGGGCGGAAAGATCCGCCCCTCAAAAAGTGCTGTAAGCAATGTACAATCAGTGAGCCGGACAAGCTCAGCGTGATCACGTTCAAGTCGGTTCAGGTCGCAGAAAGTCTGCCGTCTGCGTCTATATCGATATCGATAACGTCTCCTGCCGAGAGGTTACCTCCTATGATACGCTTGGCCGCAAGGGTCTCAACATTGCGCTGGATAAATCTTCTCAGTGGTCTTGCACCGAAGTTGGGATCATAGCCGCATTCAACGATATAATTCTTTGCAGCCTCGCTGACGTTTATGCGGATGTGCTTGTCGTCAAGTCTCTTTTGCAGATCAGCAAGCATAAGGTCCACGATCTTGATTATCTCTGTCTTTGCAAGTGGCTTGTAGAAGATTATCTCGTCCAGACGGTTGAGGAACTCGGGCCTGAACTGAGTTTTCAGCAGTCCCTCAACCTGTGCGCGTGCTTCTTCGGTTATCTCGCCGTTTGAATCTATACCCTCAAGTATATAAGGCGAGCCAAGATTCGACGTAAGTATTATAATAGTATTCTTGAAGTCCACAGTCCTGCCCTGAGAATCGGTTATACGGCCGTCGTCGAGCACCTGCAGAAGGATATTGAACACATCGGGATGAGCCTTTTCTATCTCATCAAACAGAACAACCGAATAAGGCTTTCTGCGGACTGCTTCCGTGAGCTGACCGCCCTCGTCGTAACCAACGTATCCGGGAGGCGCTCCTATCAGACGGCTTACGCTGAATTTCTCCATGTATTCGCTCATGTCGATACGTATGATATTTCTCTCGTCATCAAAGAGTATCTCGGACAGAGCCTTTGCAAGCTCTGTCTTGCCTACGCCCGTAGGTCCGAGGAAGAGGAACGAACCGATAGGTCTGTCGGGAGCCTGTATGCCTGCACGTGAACGCAGTATAGCTTCGCTTACCTTTGTAACAGCCTCGTCCTGACCGATGACCCTCTTGTGGAGAAGTCCCTCCAGTCCAAGTATCTTTTCCTTTTCGCCCTCCATGAGCTTTGAAACAGGTATACCGGTCCAGCGGCATACTATCTTGGCTATCTCGTCCTCAGTAACCTTATCACGAAGCAGTCTGCCATTTTCAACGTCATGCTCAGCCTGCTTTTCAAGCTCTTCCAGCTCCTTCTGCAACTGAGGCAGCTTGCCGTATTTCAGCTCTGCCGCCTTGTTGAGGTCATACTCACGCTCAGCCTTGTCTATCTCGCCGCCTGTGCGTTCGATCTCCTCACGGAGCTTCTGAACGGCTGAAATATCGTTCTTTTCGTTCTCCCACTTTGCCTTCATACTGTTGAACTTCTCACGAAGCTCAGCAAGCTCCTTCTGTATCTCCTCCAGATGTTCCTGAGAGATATTGTCGCTTTCCTTTTTGAGAGCAGCCTCCTCTATCTCGAGCTGAACTATCTTACGTGAGATAACGTCCAGCTCAGTAGGCATCGAATCCATTTCCGTGCGGATAGTCGCACATGCTTCATCAATAAGGTCGATAGCCTTATCAGGGAGGAATCTGTCGGTGATGTATCTGTTTGACAGTACGGCTGCCGAAATAAGCGCATTATCACTTATCTTGACGCCGTGGAAGACCTCGTAGCGCTCCTTAAGGCCGCGAAGTATGGATATAGTATCCTCAACGCTCGGTTCGTCCACCATAACAGGCTGAAAACGTCTTTCGAGAGCAGGGTCCTTTTCGATGTACTGACGGTACTCATTAAGCGTAGTGGCTCCGATACAGTGCAGTTCGCCCCTTGCAAGCATAGGCTTCAGGAGATTTCCTGCGTCCATAGCGCCGTCGGTCTTGCCTGCACCTACGATGGTATGCAGCTCGTCGATAAACAGGAGTATCTGTCCGTTGCTGTTCTTTATCTCATTGAGTACAGCTTTCAGACGCTCCTCGAATTCGCCGCGGTACTTTGCTCCTGCGACGAGAGCGCCCATATCAAGGGAGAAGACCTTCCTGTCCTTAAGACTGTCGGGGACATCGCCCGCCACGATACGAAGGGCAAGTCCCTCTGCAATGGCAGTTTTGCCAACGCCCGGCTCACCGATGAGGACAGGATTGTTTTTCGTCTTTCTTGAAAGTATGCGGATAACGTTTCGTATCTCGCTGTCACGTCCGATGACCGGATCGAGCTTGTTCCGCCTCGCAAGGCCAACGAGCTCCTGACCGTACTTTGTGAGGACATCATAGGTGTCCTCGGGATTTTCCGTGGTGACTCTGGTATTACCTCTCACCGACATAAGAGCGCTGAGGAAAGAATCCTTATTTATATTAAAGGTATTGAAAAGCTGTGAGACCTCTCTGTCCTTGCTGTCGATCAGGGCAAGCATGAGGTGCTCAACGGAAACGAATTCGTCCTTCATATTTGACGCGATACCCTCCGCACTTGTAAGTACGCGGTCACACTCTGCGGATATACCGATATTGCTGCTTCTGCCGCTGCCCGTTACTTTAGGCAGTCCGTTCAGCTTCTTTTCAACCTCGCTGTCAAAGATATCCTCATCTATATTCATTTTTTTCAGAAGCTGCGGAATCAGACCGCTCTCCTGCCTTACAAGTCCCGCAAGAAGATGTATAGGCTCAATAACAGAGTTGGACTGCATAACAGCAATGCTCTGCGCTTTTCTTACAGCGTCAACCGACTTCTGAGTTAATTTCTCTGCATTCATAACATTATCCTCCTGTCATATTATATCACATTTATCCTTGCTTTCTTCTTCCTAAATGATGTACCTGCCAAGCAGAGCACGGTAATTCTTTTCAAGAATCCCCGCGTTCTCTCCGAAGACCTCAGGAGCTGCAAAATATGTCTTAACGGCATGGTCAAGGTCCTTGATGTACTCACCTATGGCCTCACCGGCCTGTTCTCCTGTGAGAGCTCCGGTATTTATAAGCTTCCTTGCAAAGTTTCCGTCGCCGATCTCGCAGCGGTAATTGTCCACACCGAGCCCTGACAGATATGCGCTCTCCAGCTTCGCCCTGTAGGCGAAGAAGCTGTGGAACATGTCTATCAGCGCCGCACTCTGTGTACGTATATTTACCCTGAGAGTACCGATGTATTCCTTCGGCGACCGTTCCAGCTCCACCTTATAATTAATAGTTGGTCTGTACTTGTACTCCAAGGCTGTACGTACAGTCATAAGCGCGGGTGAGCGCTGTTCCTGTATCCTGAAGCTGCTGCTGACCAGCTCTGCCACCTGATCGAATATCTCACGCATTCTCATTTCTGGGGTAACGCAGGACAGACGTTCCGCAAGTATCTGATTTATGAGGTTTGAGCGGCTCGTCCCCAGCCTGTACGCCTGCTCGTCAACCGCCTTTATCACGTCATCCATCAGCACAAGGCTGTACACACTTTTTTTCACTGTCAGCTCACTTCCCTTCTGTGTTATATATATAATATCATAAGTTATAGAATTTGTCAAGCGGATTATATAATCTTTCACGCAAGTTTCACAGAGCAAAAAAATTCCGCTCACAGGGAGCGGAGAATTCGGCCCAAACGATTTTCATCGTTTAGCACTGTGGACCGAGCCATAGACTAATAAGTTAAAAAAAGTTATTGAGAATAGAAAACATGAAAAAATTACAAATGAAAGGGGTTAGTTTTATTACTTGACAAAACTATTTCTATGGCGTGCAAGTGAAACTAATACTCAATATCAAGCACATGAGAGGGGAGGGCACTTGATGTTGAATACCAATAATCTTCATTTGCTGATATTATTATATTGCAAATCTACGTACTTTTCAATATACATTTGTACACAAAAATATATTATAATGTATTTTTGCCTGTTTTTTCACTATTTTTCTCGTTAATTTTTTATGAATTTGTTATTTCTTATTTCTTATTTACGAAATCAGCAAAAATTGTTTTTTGTTAATTCATTCTGAATTGATTTTCCATTCCCGAAACAGTAAAATCTTTTCCGTTTCCGTTTACATTTGCACAGAATGTACTGCCGTCGCCCGCTTCCGGAGAAAGCATGAGCAGACAACGGAAATCATTGTGAGGCTCAAAGGAGATCATTCTCCTGCCGTTGAGAAGCATCTCAACACTGCTGCCTGCACTGACAGTCTCTCCGAGGTCAAGAAGAATGTACGGTGCTTCCGCATATGTAGGCACTGATACACGGTTCCCGGCCGCATAAACGCTGCCGCCCGTGTAACTGAAGCTGCTCTCGGAGTATATTGAACTCTTATCTTCCTTGGTACCGCCTGAAATAACGGTATTTCCGCCGTTTATATTAAGTGTTCCCTTGGACTTTATACCATTGGTGCCGCCCTTGATATTGAGGCTGCCTTCGTTTATTGTAATGTCGTCATGTGCAAACAATCCCGACTTCTTGGAGGTTATATTGTACGTACCATTATCGATGATGATATCATCGTCGCTGGCGATGCCATGTGCATTATTTGCCGTTATATTGAGCTCTCCGTTGCCCTTGAGGCGCACCGTATCATTGGAGAAGATAACGCCGTCGTTTACCTTGTCCTTACCGCCGTCACTGAGAAAGTTCACAGTTCCCTCCCGGGATTTGATCGTACATTTCTTGGCTTCGTTTATAAATATTGCGGGGCCGTTGGAATTGGATATATTAACGCCGTTGAGTATGACAGTTACCTTTTCCTCGGTAGTTGTATTTACACAGATCTGACCGTCCGAAACGTTTCCCGTGAAGATATAGTCGCCGCCTTCTGTTATTGTAACAGATGAGCCGCTCACACTTACGTGGCTGCCATTTACAACAGGGACAGTTCCCAGCATGACCTCTGCTGTATACTCCTTGACCTCCTCGCCGCTTCCCTCGTTTCCGGGCTGGTCCTGAGGCGCACTACCGCCATTATCGGGGGCGGGAGCATTATTATTGTTATCGCTGTTTCCGCCGTTATTTGCAGCAGTTGTACTCTGAACCGAAGCATCCTTATTCCGGGCAGTTGTACTCTGAGCCGAAGCTTCCTTATTTTGGGCATTTGTACTGTCCGCTTTCTTCTCCCCTGCCTTTGAAGTCTGAGTGGACTTGTCGGACTTGCTGTCCGCCTTTGTGGTAGTCTCTCCGCTCTTGGTCTCCTTTTCACTGCTCTTTTCACCCGTTTTTGCAGCTGCTGAGTCCTCCGTAATTACTGTTCCGTCTGTTCCTGTGGATTCGCTTTCCTCTTTTTTGCCGCATGAGCATACAGACATCATAAGTGCAAGTGCCGATACAGCGGCTAAAATCCTTCTATACTCCATATTCATATCTCCTTATCCCCCTCACATGCAAAAATTGCCGGACTCAATATAGTATACTAAGTCCGGCAGAGGGTTGAGAGAGGGTATTTTTATATATTCAAGGTATTTGCTTAGTTTTCATAGATCTTGTCATCGTATCTGAAGAATACAAGATTGATTGTCATGTTTCCGTTATGGGTACGAAGCTCGTCTATGAATTTCTTCTGGTCAATGTTGTCAAGAACGTCAACACTGTAGATAAGCTCGAAAAGTGTACCGAAGTTTGTGGTCTTGACTCTTCTGAGCTTGTAGAATGTTGTGTACTTAGCAAGTACAGGCTCGAAAACGCCCTGATAGTCGAGGTTCTCGGGAATAGCGATCTTGAGAGTCATGTGTCTCTTCTTGCAGCCGCCGAAATCAGTTTCGCTGAGAACGAAGAGAATGATTCCGAGTGCTACGAAGAATACGATTGCGAATCCTATGTAGCCGATACCGCAGGCAACGCCTGCTGCCATTGAGAAGAAGATATATGCTATATCCTTCGGATCTCCCGCAACGCTTCTGAATCTTACCAGCGTGAATGCACCCGCAAGGCTGAGAGCGCCTGCCGTGGTGTTGATAAGAAGAAGGATAAGGGAAACTATCGTAGGAAGCATGATCATTGTCAGAACATAGCTCTGTGAGTAGCCTTCCTTTCTATGCGTGCCCATATAGATGAGGCTTATAAGGAAACCTATCAGTACAGCCGCACCAACGCAGACGAAAAATTCTGCCGGCTTGATAGTGCTGAAGATGGAATTGCTGTTATTGATCACAGAGTCACCGGACTCATAGTACTTTGACAGCACATTTCCAAAAAAACCATGTTGAAACATAAAATTAAACGCTCCTGTTCATCATAATGTTATTATTTACCATTGATATACCTGATATATAGATACGTCTCTTGCCTGCGGCAAGCTGACCGTCCTCTATCTGGCTCTTTACGAAATTCTGATAAGCTCTTCCGTATTTTGAAAAGCTCGTCTTGTAGATCTGAAGCTCTGACAGCTTATTGACAAGCCAGTCAGGTATAGCATTTGAGACCTTGATCTCCATAAGTCTCTGATCCGCACCGATTATGTAGTTGCCATAGCTCTCATAGTTGAGACCAAGATCGTAACGGCGCTCGGTGATCTTTCTGTCAAATGTCAGACGGAAATCGTTATCATACTTTCCGAAGAATGCCTCGCGCTGATAGCTGATGTACTGCTTCGGCACGATGGGATAGCTGTCCAGAAATACGTCCAGTTCTCCGAAAACCTGTTCAGTGATATACTTTGTGAATTCAGGCTTGGAGCGGTCACGGAAATAGGCGTCAGACTCTTCGAGAGTCATGGAAACACGTCTCTTGGTTACGATACCGCCGATCTTCTTTTTAATTTCAAGGAAAACCGTATCAGTGGGCGCAGCAGGTGAATAGTAGCTGCGAAGTCTGATCTTTTCCTTGTAGTAAGGCTTTGAAAGGGATTCCCTGATTAGATAGTCGTCTGGTGTGTCGTAATAGATGTTGTAGATTCCGTATTCTTTGCCGCCTATGCAGAACTTATCGGGATTCATATACTCTGATATTACTTCCATAAGTCCGTGATACTGATCCATATTAAGGAGGAACTTGATTTCTTTTCGAGCAAATGTATTAATTGCCATAATCTTCTCCGCAGCAGCGCCTTACTGCCCGGAGTTCACACTCCTTTCGTATCATTTGATTATAGTATAACGTCATTTTCTTAAAATAGTCTTAAAGTATCTTAATTTCATTCAATGTTCATCTTTATTTAATCTTGTACCTGACAGAGCTGATTATTTGGCGATATTTCGTTATTTTTCAATGGGAAATAATTTTCACGGAGCTTTCACAAACCGTGTGCCGCATAAAAGATGGCATAAAATGCAAAGTTTTGTTATAAAACAGCAATATTTGACCAATAGTATAAAAAACTTTTAATTTTAAAGCGTTTTTCTGAAATTGGTCGGGGTCACTCCAACGTTCTTCTTGAATTGCCGCATGAAGTGCTCCTCGTTTTCATAGCCGCACATGGAAGCTACCTGAGAAACAGTGCGGTCGCTCTCTCCAAGGAGGACCTTGGCTTTTTCTATCTTGCCGTTTATAACGTCCGCGATACAGGATACTCCGAAGGTATCGTGGTAAAGGTGCTGGAAATATGAACGCGACATCTTCGCATAGGCAGCCATGGTATCCACGTTCCACTTCATCTCGGGACTACGGTAGATCTTGCTGCGCAGCTCCGAAAGAGCTTCAAAATGGGGCTCATTCTCTCTGTCAGGCATTCCTTCCCTTACTTCAGGAAGATCCCCCGCCTTAACAAGGAGGATCCGCATAAGGCTGTCAATAGTCTTGGTACGCCGCGGTCCCTCTGCGTTGAACTCGTCAAAGATATTCCTGATGAGCTCTGAAACGGCCTTGATGTTCGGTGAGCTTACAGGTCTGTTGTAGGTAAGTTCAAGAGAAGCTATGAAATCCTGTTCCTTTTCGGCTTCAAAGCAGATCCAGTCGCAGACCAGCGGGCAGTCCTCAGCCGAGTACTCAACAGGGTACTTGCCGTCGAATATTATAAGAGTATCCGCAGGGACTCTCATTATAAGCCCCCTGACATTGAACCTGCACCTGCTTCTCGTAAGCATCAGCATCATCTCGCCGGCCGCAGCCCTGCGGAAGACCGAGCCGATGTCATACACAGAATCGCAGCCGATACAGCGTATATTCATAATATCACCCCCTGTCGGCGATAAACCGCCATTCTATGTCCTTCCAGTATTCTCCCGCGTAGTCGATACCGACCCGCGGCGCAGTTCTTATATCCGGGCGGCAGCCGTCGTCCTCGAACCATATCTCCTCATTCCCGCGAAGAGCTTTGCCGTTGAAGCTCCCGTCGATCTGCATTTTCTTCGTGAGCTTTGCAGGTCCGTCGAAACGTTCTCCCGCTCTCAGGAGAACTCCCTGAGGCTGATCCTTTTCGCCCGTTATGACGTTCATAAGCCAGTGCATTCCATAGCAGAGGTAGACATATATCACGCCGCTCTCCCCGAAAAGGAGCTCAGTGCGCTTCGTCCTGCCCTTTGAAGCATGGCAGCCCCTGTCCTCTTCTCCGCGGTAAGCCTCTGTCTCGGCAATGCGCTCGCGCAGTTCCGTTCCGTCGGGAAGTCTGTGCACCAGTATCTTTCCCACAAGGTCGGGGGCTACCTCAAGTGCGTCACGGTGAAAGAAGTCCGCATCTATACGCCTGTTCATGTCATACCCTCAGGCTCTGCTCAAGCTCGGCGTCGGGCTTGACAAAGGCAGTCTTGTAGTTGGTGAATATGACCTTGCCGGGCTTTGCGCCCGCAGGCTTCTTAACGTATTTTGCAAGGCAGTAATCCACGGGGACAAGTCCCGAGTTCCTGCCGCTGCTGTTGACAGCAGCAATTACCGCAGCTTCCTCAATAGTCTTGTCAGTGGGCTCGGCTCCGTCTGTGAGTATCAGCACGTGAGAACCCGTAATGAGCTGGGTATGCAGCCATATATCAGTCTTTTCGGCAAATTTCAGGCTGAGCTGGTCGTTCTGCCTGTTGTTGCGCCCTACAAGTATAGTGAAGCCGTCACTTGACCTGTACTCAACAGGCGGCAGAGCCTTCGGCGGCTTTGCCTTGCCTCCCGCATACTTCACGTAGCCCTGCTCGCGGAGCTCCAGTCTCAGCTGGATAATGTCGTTCTCGGAAGCGGCTCTCGTCAGCGAGTCAAATACACTTTCAAGATATTGCAGTTCCTCCTCGCCCTTTTGTATCTGAACTGCAAGCTTTTCCTCTGCCGTTACCGACTTCTTGTATTCATTATAATAGTGCTGTGCATTCTGTGAGGGAGTTTTCCTAACGTCAAGGGGTATGGTCACCTGCGGGCAGCTCTCGTCGTAGAAATTCTCAACTATCGCCGCGCTGTCGCCCTTGCTGATACGGTACATATTTGCCGATATCAGGTCTCCGCAGAGCTTTGAATGCTCCTTGCCGGCACAGGCAGCCAGTTCCTCCCGCTGTGCGGCGATTCGCCGCGCCGTTCTGTCCGTAAGGTTCATAAGCAGCTTGAACAGGTCGTTGGCACGCTGCTTTGTACGGGCCGCCCTGTCACGCTCGGAGTAGAAATAGTCAAGCAGCTCCGAGGCGCTTGTCAGCTCCTTTGTGTACATAAGTGTGCCGAACTGGGAAAGGCGTATAAACGAGAAATCCTTCAGCTGTCCCTCCTTATCGCTTACAACAGAGAAACAGCAGCTTCCGTTTATAAGCTGCTCTCTTGTACGCTTGACCGCAAATATCAGTCGGTCAATCTGGTCATTATTTATAGTGTCACTGTCTATATGAGCTCCCCTGCCCGCAAAAAACGCCCACTCTCTTGCAAGTATGGGGGATATGCCCTCAAACATGCGTATCAGAGCCTTTGAAAGCTCCTTTGGTTCTGTGCTGCCGAGCCGCTCCCTTATTGCGTCCTCATCGGCGGTAAGGAAGTTCAGCCTGTCATCTCTCGGAGGCATTGTGTACTTCATTCCCGGGAGGACCAGCCTCTCACGGGACATATCCTCGTCCACCCTTTTTATACTGTCAACGACCTTGCCGTCGCATATTATCACAAGATTTGAACAGCGTCCCATTATCTCGCATGCAAGAGTTACGGTCACTACGTCTCCAAGCTCGTTCACGCACTCAAAATCGAGGAAAAGAATCCTTTCCAGTCCGTCCTGCCTTATATCTATAAGCTTACCGCTGCCGAGGCGCTTTCTCAGGAGCATGCAGAACATGGGCGGAGTCTGCGGATTATCCACGCTGTTTTCGGTTATGTGCACTCTTGCACTTCCTGCGTTTGCGGATATATAGAGCTTCTTGCTGCCGCTTCGGGTGCGTACCGAGATTATGACTTCCTCACGTGAGGGCTGATGTATCTTTTCAACTCTTCCGCCTATAAGGGGCAGGAGCTCGTTTCTGACCGCATACAGGAAAGCTCCGTCCAGAGCCATATGATCATTCCTTTTCAAAAAAATGAACGCAGAGCCATGACAACACGGTTTCTGCGTTTCATAGCCGCGCAAACGCTACAGATTATATTATAGCATTATGCACGTCTTTATTCTAATCAAAATTTGCGATATATTAACAGCTCAAAGTCTGCTTTAGTGGTAATACAGCCCAAAGCGGACAGTCTCTCCTGCTGCTCCCTGCCTGTGCGATAATAATATGGTGTCATTGAAAAGAGAGCATCAACGTCTTCCTGATTATTTATATGCATGTCATAGGTTATGCGCTTCTTCTCCAGAAGCTCAAAACCGTCCAGTGAGTAGGGCTTTACCTCGTTTTTGTAGGGAGTTTCGTATACAGCCTGTTTCAGCTCCCACAAATGCTCCCCGGAGGGAATTGCCATTATCATGACACCGCCCGACTTCAGGACCCGCTGAAATTCTTCCCCGCAGTAGGGGGCGAACAGTGTTACAAGCATATCGCAGCTTTTATCAGCCACAGGTATGTGAAATACGCTTGCCACGGCGAATTCCGCGTTTTTACACCTCTTTGCCGAGTATTCCACCGCTGCTTTGGAAATATCTATGCCGCAGACCTCGGCAGCAAGATTTTTCTTGCTCAACTGACCAATTATTGCGGTCGTATAATAGCCTTCGCCACACCCTGCGTCAAGAACAACGGCTCCGTTGTAGTGGTCGCAGACTGTATCACACAGGGCAGTACACAGCGGCTCATAGTAACCCTTGTCTAGAAAATTCCGCCGTGCCTGTACCATGAACCTGTTGTCTCCGTGTACGGTCTTGCCCGTATGTTTAGACAATAGCAGATTAACGTAGCCGCTCCTTGCCCTGTCGAAGCTGTGCCGTTTAGGACAGGTATACGAGTTTCCCGTTATTTCAAGCTTTTCTCCGCAGACGGGACATATAAATATACTCATGATCTCACCTCAGACATACTCGCAGGGGTCAGTGGAGCTCTCGGCTATCTCGATATCAAGTCTTGGGAACCGCTCCTCCAGCACGCGGCGGAGTTCCCACAGCACAAGGTTCTCAGTGTGGAAGTGTCCGCAGTCGATGACTGCTATATCAAGGTTATCGGCGTCTATCCAAACGTCATGCTTTACGTCGCCAGTTATCAGAGCGCCGCATTCCTTTTCAGCTGCAAGTCCCAGCATAGAGCCCCCCGAGCCCGAGCAGAAAGCAATCTTTTTTATTCTTCTTACTCTTTTGCTTGTGCGGACATACTTGCAGCCGAATATGTCCTTGCATATACCGGCCAGCTTTTTTGGTGTTATCTCTTCAGCAAGCTCTATTATCCAGCCAAGGCTGTTTCCGCCGCCCAGCTCCTCAAAGGGCTGAGGAGGCACGTCTGCAATGTCAAGCTTTTCGCTGATCTTCTGCAGGATAACTCCGTTTGTTCCGCCTGCTGCGATATCGAGATTAGTATGCATACAAACAGCAGCTATACCGCACTCTATAAGTCTGAAAACAGGATCGTTCCGTGTAATGCGCTTTCTCGGCTCAAAAATTACAGGATGATGGGAGATAATGAGCTCCGCCCCTTTTTCAAAGGCTTCGTTTATGACCTTATTGGTAATATCCAGTGACAGAATCATCTTACTGCACTTCATGTCATAATTCTCGGTAAGAAGTCCCGAGTTATCCCAGCTTTCCTGCGTTGAGAACGGATAAAGGCTGTCAAGGAAGCGGTATATTTCCGATATCTCGGTTATATCAGCTCCGCTTTCCATTTTTTGCGAAAGAGCAGAGTAGTGCTGGGCACCGCACTTATCTCCTGCCTGCATGAGCGAGCTGCTGACCTTTGCAAGCCTTTCAGCCTCGCGTCGGCGGTATTTTATTGCCGTCTCGTCATTGTCATCAAAGAAGCCGTACAGTGCCTCGCTTTCCGTAAGCCGCGACCACTCAGCCGACCTCTCGGCAACAATGATAACATATATCTTCTCCTTATCCTCAACAGCATGCTCCTCGGTTATCTCATACTGATATTCATAAAGCTTTTTGCGGAGGAAATCCACCTTTGTCATAGGCTGAAGGATAAATCTTGGATTATCAGACCTGTCAGCTGTGGAATTACCAATTATCTCGGCTATAGTTTCTCCGCCCATACCTGCGATGACTATATCAGTCACACCCTTGAGGTCAACATTTTCAAGTCCGTCGGAGAGTACAAGCTCCACCTTGTCCTGCACTCCGTATCTTTCCACGGTATTTCTTGCAGCTATAAGCGGTCCCTCCTTAACATCGGAGGCAATGACCCTGCTGCACTTTCCGCTCGTTACAAGCTCAGCCGCAAGGTAGGCATGATCCGTACCGATATCTGCCGCAGCTCCATTTCCGCTGACAAGCTCAGCTATTTTTTTCAGTCTGTTATCAAGCATTTCCGCACCTCATATATAAACAAAATAGCGCACCGCATAGCAGTACGCATAAACAAAACCAAGCACAGCCGTTTCCGACTGTGCTTTCGGTCTCATTAATTACGACTCATTCATTTTAGCAAAGCAATCGCTGCAGTAAACTGCTCTTCCTTCCTTTGGTTCAAAAGGTACCTTTGCTTCACCGCCGCATGACGCGCAAACCGCTGTGTACATTACACGCTCAGCCTTACCTGCGTTCTTTCTTGCGTCACGACATGATTTGCATCTCTGGGGCTCGTTAACAAAACCTTTCTCTGCATAAAATTCCTGCTCGCCTGCGGAGAAAATAAACTCGTTTCCGCACACCTTGCAAACTAATGTCTTGTCTTCGTACATAGTACTATACCTCGCTTAATTATTTTCGACCACGGTTGGATTTCCACCCACATCTTTGTAAAACAACGCTCTGCTGGCTTGAGCTACACGGTCATATTTCAATTTGTATCATGCATGAGGGCGCGTATCTTCTTCCTTGCTCTCTGCATGGCGTTATCAACTGACTTTTCAGTCATCCCCAGTTTTTCCGCCGTACTTTTATAGCTGAGCCCCTGCACGCACAGCGTAAGCACATTCAGCTCCGTAAGTGAAAGGACAGAACATATATCCTCCCAGAGCCCGGAAAAAAATTCCTTATAAAAATATATACTTTCAGGAGTTTCTTCCACAGACAGGACATCTGCGGCTTCTTCCTCATCTATTCTCTCGGCAAAGCTGAGGTCCCTGACAGATTTTTTTGACAGGGTCTTCATGCGGTTGACAATACATACCTCCGCAAAGGTGGAAAACTTCACGCCTTTACGTGGATCATAAGCCTCGATAGCCTTGAGAAGACTTATCATACCCTCCTGATGCAGGTCATCGCTGTCGGTCTCGGAGTTTGCATAAATTTCCGATTTAATAAAAATAAGCTTTGAAAAACGGGAGATAAGAACAGCGGCTGCTGTTTTGTCGGTCTTGCCGAGAGCAGCAAGCTCTTCGTCCGTTTTGTTATTAAGTTCATTCAAATTGAAATCCAAATCAAGCAAGATATCCACCCAACAATCTGCATATCCGATATAGTTTTATTATCCGTCTTCCCGTAGTCAACGGGAAGACGGATAAACCTACTGATTAGTTTTCGCCTTCCTTGGCAGCCTCTTCCTCGGCAGCCTTAAGAAGCTCAGCCATATCAAAATTGAAGTTTGCGCTCTTGTTTGCCTGCTGCTGAGGCTTGTTCTGCTGGTTCTGCGCATTAGGCTGGTTGTTTGGCTGTGCCGGCTTGTTGAAGCCGTTATTATTGTTATTATTATTGTTGTTATTGTTTCTGTTGATGCTGTCATCAGCCTTGTTCTCGTTCACTTTTGCAGACGGGAGCTCGGAAATATCACCCTTGGGAGCCTTTGAAGGCTTGAACTCTGCTCTCGGCGGCTCTGATCTCTTGACAACACCGTCATTCTTCTGGGTATCAACAGCCTTGCGGGCCTCACCGATGATATTCTGTGCTTCATTCATTCTGCCCGAGCACTGGCCAGTAAGGTTATTGAGTACAGATGCGATATCCGTGAACTTGCTGTTTATGCTCTCGATCTCTGTAAGGAGCATCTCACGTACAGTCCTGGACATTGCGTTTACCTTATCGGCATGTGCATTTGCCTCGTTTACTGTATTGCGAGCCTGATCGTTAGCTTCCTTGATGCAGGCCTCAGCTGCAACATTTGCATTTGCAACTGCCTTTTCAGCTTCGATGTTAGCGTCCTTGATGACCTGAGCAGCCTTGTCGTTGGCTTCCTTGGTAACAGCCTCAGCGTCTCTCTTAGCCTTGTTCTGGATCTGAGTAACATTCTTCTGAGCCTCAGTGAAGAGAGCGCCCATATCGAATGTGGGAGCTGCGTTCTCCTTGAGGTCTACGATCTCGTCATTGAGCTTGGATATCTCAGCATCCTTTGCAGCAGACTCCTTGGTCTTAGCCTCGAGCTTGCTTGTGAGCTCTGAGATCTCCTTGGTCTTTGCAGTGAGCTCGTCCGAGATCTTTGCGATCTCCTGCTTAGCTCTTGCAAGCTCTGCTTCGGCAGCTCCTCCAGCGGGTGCAGCACCTGCTGAAGCAGTCTTCTGCTCTGCAGCCTTGAGTCTGTTCCTAAGATCCTCGATCTCCTTCTTTGCAGCCTCAAGAGCAGCTGTTGTCTGAGCATTTGCCTGCGGATTTGCAGCGCCTAAAGCAGCCTTCTGCTCTGCGACCTTGAGCTTTTCCTTAAGTGTATCTATTTCCTTCTTTGCAGCCTCGAGAGCAGCAGCAGACTGCTGTCCGCCTCCCTGTGCCTTGAGCTGGTTTATTGTATTCTGAAGGTCTTCATTTTCTTTCTTTGCTGCTCTGAGAGCATTGTTGGAGGTATTGAGTTTCTCCTGAAGGTTCTCTATCTGGCTCTTGTACTTATTTATTTCCTCAGAATCAGCCTGTCCCCCTTTTTCCTTTAAAGCCTTATTGTCTTCTTCGAGGGCAACTATCTTGGAATTAAGCTCATCAAGGTAAGTAATAACATCTTCCTTGATAAATCCCTTCTGACCGATCTTGGTCTCTCTTAATACGGTTGGTGTTGGTTCGCTCATGGTACTCTCCGTTCCCCTCGGTCAGACCGAGGTAAAAAATTAAGGAATAAGAACCTATATTCGAGCGCTATGAAGGCGGGGTAGTGATATTGCATATAAAAAAGCCTTCACAGTCCATGAATACAGGTTCTGATGATTTTGCCTTATGTAAATTATAACATATTTATTATATTATTTCAACTATTGAAATGTAGAAAATTCTTACGGATTTTAGTGCAATTTACTATAAAATACAGTCAAAATGCTCTTAATTTGAGATTTAACAGTCAATGTCATTACTTTTTGACGTTATAAAAATATATTTAGTTACAGTTTGGAAATACAAAAGCTATACAAAATGTGCTTTTACAGACATCAAGGAGAAAGCCCGAAGGGCACTCTCTCTTTAATTATAAAAAATATCCGCGGCTCTCCAGAGACAAAATGAAGAATACGGCAAACTCAATTGCCAAGCCTATACCCAAAATCAAAACCAAAGTCAAAATACGTTCCTTTTTTAAGCCCTTCCGCTTTTCAAGCTCCTTTGCCTTTTCGATGTCATCAAGAGTTTCACCGTTCATGAACGCGATGACCTCGCGGTATGTCTGAACATCGTGCTCTGCCTGCATCTGCTCCATTTTGCGAAATGATATAAAAGTTACCGTCAGAAATGCTCCGGTAAGCATCGCAAATAATAATTTTAATACCTCGACTTCCAGCACACCGCCAAGAACAGCCGAAACCAGACCTGCAAGGAATTCTATACCCGCAAGATTATAAAGCTTTTTCATTTCTTTTCCGTCATTCTTTGTAACAGTCTCTTTCATAGTATCAACATCTCCTTTGATAAGCTCGTCAAGAGAAACGCCGAACACATCGCTGAGAATAAGCAGACTGTGGACATCGGGATAGCTTTTCTCGGTCTCCCAGTTTGATATGGTCTGGCGGCTGACATACGCGCGTTCTGCCAGTGCCTCCTGCGACCAGCCCTTTTCAGTTCTCAGTTCCTTTATCCTGTTGCTAAGTTCCATACGTTTCACTCCTTTCCGCAAGGGGCTCTCCCTTGTCTGAACCCATCATAGCAGACGGTCTGCATTTTTGCAACCAAACATCTTTTGCAGACGCCGTAAAAACGCTGTCAAAACCTTTTGACAGTCCTGTTTCAAGCCGATTTCCGCATAAAACAAAAGCGGTCCATTCGGACCGCTTATATAAGTCTTAGTTGCCGAGCATCTTGAAGATGTCGTCAAGGTCGTAATCCTGATTTGCTGTTGACGAAGGTCTCGGAGCGTTGCTCGGTGCGCCGAAGCCAAGTCCGTCGATAAGAGGATTGTCAATTGGAATGATATCGTCCTCATGCGACTCCTCTGCTGCTGTAGCAGCTGCAACTGCAGCATCATTTGCTGAATCCATATCATCGAAGCCTGCCGCGATAACCGTGATAGTCATCTCGTCCTGCATATCTTCCTTGAATGCTGTACCGAAGATGAACTCAACGCCGTCAGCGGCTGTATCAGTGATCATCTTTGTAGCTGCGTCAACATCGGAAGAAAGGATATCCTCGGACATAGCGATATTGATAAGGAGTCTCTTAGCGCCTGAGATAGATGTCTCAAGAAGCGGGCTGGAGATAACTGCATTTGCAGCGTCTCTTGCCTTGTCCTTGCCAGTACCGTGACCGATAGCCATGTGAGCATAGCCCGCATTTCTCATGATAGTGGACACATCGGCGAAGTCAAGGTTGATGTAACCCTCTTCAACGATAAGATCTGATATGCTCTTTACACCTGTCTTGAGCACGTCGTCCGACAGTGCAAAGGACTGGAGCATTGTAAGGGGCTTGTCAAGTCCCACAAGAAGTCTTTCATTAGGGATAACGATAAGGGAGTCAACATACTTTCTGAGCTCTGCGATACCTCTCTCAGCCTGAGCCATTTTCTGCTCTCTCTCGAAGAGGAAGGGCTTTGTTACGACTGCGACTGTAAGGATATCCATTTCCTTGGCGATCTTTGCAACTACAGGAGCAGCTCCGGTACCTGTACCGCCGCCCATACCGGCAGTGATGAAGATCATGTCTGCGCCTTTGAGGTGTGTCTCGATCTCATCGCGGTTCTCCTCAGCGCTGCGCTGACCGATCTCCGGCTTGTTGCCTGCGCCTCTGCCCTTTGTGAGCTTAGCGCCTATCGGTATCCTTGTTGTTGCCTTGGACTTGTTAAGAGCCTTGGCGTCAGTATTTATCGCAATATATTCTATATTATTGACACCCGAATCAACCATACAGTTTACGGCGTTTCCACCGCCGCCGCCAACACCGATGACCTTAATGTTAACATCGGGTTCGAGTGTTTCCTCGTAATTGAAATCTGACATTTGAACTCCTCCTACTATTTATATTATCCTTTAATTCATCTAATTTATATATCAGTCTATAAATACACTTTATATTTTAGCATAACAGAGCATTTTTTGCAAGTCCTAATTAAACATTTTTTATTTTCAGCGAATTTCACAAGAACGAGCAGTAAAAACATAGCGTTTTGTACAGAGAATTTGTCTATCACCACTGAGCGTCCTGAGCCGCTCCTGTGTCGGAATATCCGCTGTAATCCGTGGTTTCACCGCTGTAGCCGCCGCTCTGCTGTCCCTCTCCGTAATAGTCTCCCCCACTGTTGTCATACCATTGCGCCGTCGTAGTTTCCGTCCACTGTGTCGAACTGTTGTCGGACCACTGATTATCGCTATAATCCGTCCATTGCCCCGAACTGTCCTCCGTCCACTGGCCGCTGCTGTAATCGTTCCACTGATCATCGCTGTAATTGCCGTAATATGGAACGGTCGTCTGATTTTCTGCCTTGCGGTTATTGTTTGCCTCCGCAAAACCAGCTTCCTGCCGCGGATCACGCTCTCCCTTTACGGGATTGCCGTATTCGTCGGTGATAGGCTCTGTTGCGTCCTCGCTGCCTGATACAGCAGCAGGTCCGTCGGTCATCCTGAAGCTGCACTGATTGGTGCCGATCATAGTGAGATAGCCCTTTTTGCCCTTTACGTCTTCGTTGTTCATAACGCTTTCCGCAAGACTGAGCTTATATTCAACATCGTTCCAGTTGCCCATTTTGAAGATCATTTCGTTTTTATACTTCACCATTATCGAATGCTCATCGCTCATATCAACTGTCATTATCTTATCGTCGCCCATTTTTACAATGCTTGCGATAAGCGCTTCAAAGGCTTCGTTTTTATGCTTGTTTTCCGAGGCTGTCATCTTTCCCGGAGTCTTATCTGCGGGATCAAGCCCGTATATTATAGGGAGTTCCGGAGTGATAAAGCCGTTATCGGCAAGGATCTTGCCCTTTTTGCTGACAAGCAGGGTCCCGCTGCCGTAATTGACATTGAATGCAGGTATACAGCGTGATACGGTTATTTCCAGAGATGATGGGAACTTTCTTTTCACCTCTGCGGTCTCAACATACAAAAGTGTGTCAAGTATGCGCCGAGCGCTCTTTTTGCAGTCGAGCCTGAGAAGATTATCTCCCTCCCTTATGCCCGAAGCGGCAACTATTTCCTCTGCGGTATACATATCCGACTGTCCGGCAACACGTATCTCGCTGATATTGAACAGGAACGTGTAGCTTATGGTTATTCCCGCAGTCAGGACAAGCAGCATGACCACAAGTCCGTAGACGTTAGTCCATCTCTGACGCCTTCTTATGCGCTTGCGGCTGTTCTGCCTTTCAACACTGGTTTTTTCAACGTCCTTCATACTTTCTCCATATCTTTCCGCCTCAGCTTCGGCGGATATCTCCGCCAAGAAGTCTTACGGCTTCTTCCATATTTTCATAGCCTCTGTCAATATGACATATCTTTGTTATCTCCGAGGTGCCCTCGGCACAAAGGGCCGCAATGACCATTGCCGCTCCTCCGCGAAGATCGGTAGCCTCCACCTTTGCTCCGTGAAGCTTTTCCCTGCCCTTTACTACGGCTACCTTGCCGAGCACCTGTATATCCGCTCCCAT
>DBXO01000020.1:95509-142727 GCA_002309635.1 Ruminococcus flavefaciens
GATGTATAAATACTGCACCCCGTCTGTTCCAGCACCGATAAAAACGGCTCCATTTCGGGTATGCAGGCATTTGTAAGTATAAGCTCGCCCTTTGCCGCCGCAGCCATCGAAAGATAGGTGGCTCCCGCTATGCGGTCGGGCATTATTGTATATTCACAGCTGTGAAGCTGATGTTTTCCGTGTATTATAACGCGGCTCTCTCCTTCGCCGGCGATGTCAGCGCCGCAGCTCCTTAAAAAGCCGCAGAGGTCACATATCTCGGGCTCGCGGGCTGCATTGTTTATCACCGTCTCTCCCTCCGCAGTTACCGCGCAGAGTATGACGTTCTCGGTAGCTCCCACCGAGGGGAACGCGAGGTTTATCTTTGCACCCTTTGCTCTTCCGGCGGGTGCTTTGCAAATAATGCTGCCTCCGATCTCCCTTATCTCTATCCCCATTTTCCTAAGTGCTGATATGTGCATATCAATAGGACGCGGTCCGAGCTCGCAGCCTCCGGGGACGCTTACTGTACACTCCCCCGCCCTTCCGAGCATGGCTCCCATAAATATTATTGAGGAGCGCATTTCGCGCATAAGCTCCTCGGATATGGACGTTTTGTCAATAACAGCGGAGTCTATTACCGCGGTGTTATCGGAAAATGTACATTTGCAGCCCACGCAGTTGAGTATCCTCGAAGCCGCATAGACATCGGTCAGATTCGGACAGCTGTGCAGCGTACATTCCCCGCAGCACAGCAGCGACGCAGCCATTATGGGCAGGGAGCTGTTCTTGCTTCCCTGTAAGGCAAGCTCGCCTCTCAGCCGTCTGCCGCCGTTTATTATGAATCTCTGCATTATACCACCCCACAGCATTTTTTATGTATTGTATGCTGTAAAGCGGAATTATGTTACTTCTGCACTATACCCTTTCCGACAAGGAACCGTTCAAAGGTCTCCGACATCTCGTCAGGTATAACAGCGTACATCATATGTCCTTTGTCGGACAAATGTACTTCTCCGCCGCATTTTTCTGCATAAGCCTTTCCTGCCTGCCGCCATGTGGTCTTTTTGGAAGGAGTTTTCATATCGCTGATGAAAAAGCATGAGGGACATTTCAGAACGCCTGTGCTTTGCGCTTTTTTAGCGTTCTCCGTCATAAGCAGTGCCTCATCGGTAAATTCCCTGTGTGCGATATTTTTATAGAACAGTTCACGATATATCTTCTTTTCTTCATCGGTCAGCTCACTGCCGCAAAGAAGTCCCGAAACATTTTCAAGCCTGTTTTTCAGCAGCTTTGTTATCAGGCCGCCCTTTGCCACCTTCTGCAGGAGCTTCTCCTGCCTTTTTACCATGGCGCAGCGTTTTTTCTCGCCAAGCTCTTCGGACTGTGATACAGCCATGTCGGGTACGCCCATATCCATGCTCAGCACGGCCTTTACCTCTTCGGGGTATGTATTCGCCCAGTACACAGCCTCAAATCCAGAATAGGAATGAGCTGCAAGAACGTATGGCGGTTCTATTCCCGAGATTCGCAGGGCTTCTCTGTCCTCACTGACAAGATTTTCCAGGGTTCGCGGTGTTTGGGCGCTGCCGCTGAAGCCGTAACCTGCCTTTTCTATTACTGCAATACGGTATTTCGCTGACATTCTCCTGTAAACGGGCTTGTATTCGAGCACAGGGCAGGTCACGCCGTTGCCTGCCATAAAAACTATGGTGACGGCTCCGCTTCCCTCAGTATAAACGTTAAGGAAAGTGCCGCCGACTTCTGCTGTTTTACCTTTTTCCATTGTCACTCTTTGCAAAAAGCTTTGCCACAACATTGAGGATACGTTCGTTTGTGTCAGTAAGGTGCAGACTGGCTGCACTTTCGGACATTGCTCTAATCTTCTCCGGTTCGCCGTAGAGCTTTTCGATCTCGGCTATCATCTTCTCATTGGTAACGTCCTTCTGCTCTATTACCACAGCAGCTCCCGCGTTGCCGAGGACCATTGCATTGTGGTACTGATGATTTCCCGCAACTATAGGTGACGGGATAAGTATCGACGCCTTGCCGGCAGCCTCAAGCTCCGCAAGCGTGGAGGCTCCGGAACGGCAGATGACAAGATCCGCCGCCGCAAGACATACGTCCATATCGTTTATATACTCGGTTATGCGCAGTCTGTCCGACTTAAGAGGAATGCCTGCCGCTTTCATTGCCTGCGGGAAGGTCTCCTTTCCCATGCCGCCGTAGCCGTGTATATGGTTTATTGCAAGCTTTTTTCCTGTGTGCCACTTAATTACCTCAGTCATGGTATCATTGATACAGCCTGCACCGAGACTGCCGCCGAAGGAAAGGATAGTGAAGCTGTCGTCAAATCCCAGCTTCTTACGCGCCTCATCGCGGCTCATGGTATTGATATTGCTCCTAACCGGAAGACCTGTCACGCTGTACTCAAACCTGCTCTTGTCCATGAACTTCAGAGCTTCCTCAACGGTGAGCATAACATAGTCCACTTCCTTTGACAGGAGCTTGTTTGTTACTCCGGGGTAGGCGTTCTGCTCATGTATGGCTGTCGGTATTCCCATTCTTGCAGCCTTGCGAATAACGGGTCCCGCTGCATAGCCGCCCGTACCAATGGCGATATCGGGTCTGAAGCCCTCTATTATCTGCTTTGCCCTCCTGCCCGAGGTGACAAGATAGGCAAGAGCCTTTGCGTTCCTGCCGATATTTTCGAGAGATATCTTCCTCTGAAATCCTGCGACCTTTATAGTTTCAAGCTTATATCCCGCCTTGGGGACCAGCTTTGCCTCCATGCCCTTCGGCGTTCCCGCAAAGAGGAATTCCGTACCCGGGTATTCCTCCTTGATTATATCGGCGATGGCAAGACCCGGATTTATATGTCCGCCTGTGCCTCCGCATGCGATAAGAACCTTATAACCGCCTTCACTCATACTCATGCTCCTTTTGGCTCAGCGATACGCCCGCTGCTGCCCGATCTTCGTTTCCTTGTCTGCTTGCCCTTTTCGTCGGGATAGTATCTGTGCTGCGATATATTCAGCATTATACCCATTTCCGCAAGCTGCATTATCAGCGCCGTTCCGCCGTAGCTGAAAAACGGCAGGCTGATACCTGTATTCGGTACAAGATTGCTTACAACGGCAAGGTTGAGCACTGTCTGTATGCCTATCTGAGTGGTTATGCCCACAGCTATGAGCATACCGAAGCGGTCCTTGCAGCGTACCGCTATTGAATAGCCCTCAACAACAAGGAGGAAAAATACGATTATTATTGCAAGTGCTCCCGCAAAGCCAAGTTCCTCGCATACTATGGGGAAAACAAAGTCGTTCTTCGTTTCGGGGAGATAGAGATACTTCTGACGCGAGTTTCCGAGACCAAGTCCGAAAAGTCCGCCGGAGCCTATGGCGATAAGGGAATTTCCCGTCTGCCACGAATCACCCAGCTTGTCGGCAAAGGGAGCCTGCCAAGCCTTTATACGTGTGCTTACGTAACTGCCCGGCACCTGTGCCTGCCATGAGATATATGCTATCGCTATACCCAGTGCAGCTGCACCGAGTCCGAGAAAATGCTTTTTGTTTACTCCGCCGCAGAGTATCATAGCCACGGCGATGGTTCCAAGGAGGATACAGCCCGAGATGTGCTTCTCAAGAACGATGAGTCCCAGATAAATGCCAAGTATCACGGAATACTTAACTATACCCGTCCTGAAGGTGTTCATTTCCCTGCCGTCACGCTCCATGCTGTAGGCAAAGAATATTATAAGAGCAAGCTTCGCCACCTCTGAGGGCTGGAGATTGAGAGGTCCTATATCGATCCAGCGTCTCGCGCCCATTGAGCCGCCCTCGTCGTTACCGATGAGCAGTACGGCTACCAGCAGAACTATACCGCCGAAATAAAGCAGGCTGGCAATATTCAGCTTCTTTAAAACGGGGAGCTTGAGGTTCTTGAAGTTGTGATAGTCCATCTTCATAAAAAAAATCATGGCGATGAAGCCGATAACAGCGTGCTTCGCCTGATTTTTCGCATAATAAAGACCATCGCCGCCGTGCTCGCTGTATGCCCACGCATAGCTTGCGGAGGACATCATAACGATACCCACTACAAGCAGTATCATAACATAAGCAAAGAACGACAGGCTGAGGTCGCCGCGCCTGCCTCCCGAAAAAGGATTCAGCAAGGCAATGCGCTTTTTCGTATTTTTTTTGCTTGAAGCCATTTTGTCTCCTTATGGTCAGATGATTTTTGCCGTATCAGAATACCAGCAGTGTAATTATTCCCAGAATTCCGAAAATAATGCCGCAGAGCGAAAAAGTTATCACTATCTTGTACTCGCTGAAGCCGCTCATCTCAAAGTGGTGGTGTATAGGCGTCATCTTGAATATACGTCTTCCCTCTCCGTACTTCTTCTTTGTGTGCTTGAAGTATAACACCTGTATCATAACGGAAAGGGCTTCGAGGATATAAACCATTGCAACAAGGATAAGGAGCAGATGCTTGTGGAGAACAAGTCCGATGCCAGTTACGGCTGCGCCGAGGAACATTGAACCCGTATCGCCCATGAAGCACTTTGCGGGGTTGAGGTTCCAGAGCAGGAAGCCGAGACAGCCGCCTGCAAGAGCCATTGTAAGGAATGTCATCTCATTTTCCCTGACCTTTGAGCTTGCCACTGTGAATACCAGCATGGCCACAAAGGTTACGGAGCCGCAGAGGCCGTCAACACCGTCTGTAAGATTTACCGCATTGGTAAGGTAAATTATCAGAGCCATCATTAATATATAGTAGAAAATGCCGAGCGACGGGCTGGTCCAGAAGCCGAGGTCTATCCTTGTGGACTTGTCGCCGAAGCAGCGCACCGCAAAAAGGAATCCCACAGAGAATACCAGCTGCATTGCTATCTTCTGACGCGGTGAAAGTCCGTCGTTATTCTTTCTCGATATCTTTGTATAATCGTCGATAAAGCCGATGATTCCGAATGAAACAGCGTAAACAAGGCAGCTCAGCATGCGGTAGAAGGCATTGAAGCTCTCCTTGTCAGTGGTATCTATGCCGCCTCTCAGCCTGTATATCCAGTAGCCTGCAATAGCGGCTATTATAGTCGAGAAGATGAACATGAAGCCTCCCATTGTGGGAGTTCCCTGCTTTTTCGCGTGCCATTTCGGACCGTCAACGGTCTTTATGGGCTGACCGAACTTTATCCTATGCAGGAATGGGACGAGGAATATCCCCGATACTCCTGCTATCACAAAGGATAGAAGTACTGTTATAATATTGATTATCCAGAAAGATATTGACATTTTTTTCTAACAACTCCAGTTTTTCTTATTGATCGAGCAGCTTAAGTCCCTCGGCGACGATCTCTCTCTCGTCAAAGTGGATATGCTCCATGCCCGCAAGGATCTGATAATCCTCATGTCCCTTGCCGGCAAGTACTATTATATCACCTTTCTCAGCAATTTTCAAGGCATGATATATAGCTTCTCTTCTGTCCGTTACAACATCGTAGTTCACGGACATTCCGTCAAGCCCAGCGAGGATATCGTCAATAATAGCTTCGGGCTTTTCGTTTCGGGGATTATCCGAGGTGATTATGAGCTTGTCGGCGTATTTTGCCGCTGCTCTTGCCATTTTCGGACGCTTTGCCGCGTCACGGTTGCCGCCGCAGCCGAAAAGGCATATCAGGTCGTTTTCGGTATACTCCTTTACGCTCCTGAGGATATTCTCAACAGCGTCGGGAGTATGGGCGTAGTCGCATATAACCGTGAAATCCCGTCCTGTCGGGATTATCTCACATCGGCCCTTTACTCCGTTGTACTCCTCGACAGCAGGGATAATGCTCTCTATACTGAGCCCCTCCTCAAGACAGGCGGCGATAGCTGCCGTAATGTTGGATACATTGAAAAGTCCCGGCATTCTTGTTTTTATGAGATGAGACTTGCCGTCGCGGCAGAACCAGAAGCTTGATCCTGTGGACTTTATCTTTATGCCGTCTGCATAGATATCGGCGTTTTCCTTTACGCTGAAACCGTATCTCCTGCAGCCGACCTCGCAGAAAAGGCGCTTGCCGTAATCGTCGTCGATATTCACCACTGCGCAGTCACAGATGTCAAAGAGCATTCTCTTTGCCTGATAGTAGTCCTCCATATCCTTGTGGTAGTCAAGATGATCCTGGGTGAGATTGGTGAATACAGCAACGTCAAAATGCGAGGAGCCTATCCTGTACTGACACAGACCGAAGGAGGAGACCTCCATAACGACGTACTCACAGCCCGCATCTGCCATCTTAGCCAGCAGCCCCATGAAATCATATGTCATAGGCGTTGTATTGTCGGTATGGAGTATTTCGTCTCCTATTTCGTTCTGTATAGTACCCACAAGTCCTGTCTTGTGACCGTTTTTCATAAGGATATGCTTTATGACGTTTGTAATTGTCGTCTTGCCGTTGGTTCCGGTTACGCCTATCATTTTCAGCCTGCGCTCGGGGTGCCCGAACCATGCAGAGCATATCTGTCCGTAGAGTTTACGGGAATTGTCCGTAATTATCTGCCTGTCGCCAAGACCGAGGTCCCGCTCGCATACTACAGCCGCCGCGCCCTTTTCAAGCATTTCCGCAGCCGCCGTGTGTCCGTCGAAGCTGCCGCCTTTGATGCAGACAAAGAGGCTGCCCTCTGTCACCTTGCGCGTATCATCGGTCACAGAACTTATCTCGGTATCACCTATGGCGGTAACGGCGTTGTTTTCGATAAGGTCACTTAATTTCATTATGTCTGCCTCCTGCCTTTCTGTTTCTCTTTCTTTATTGCTTAATATATTTCTCTGATGTTATAAAATCAGTCAGTAAAGGTCTCGGTCTCGAATTCAAGCTCTATTACCGTACCCTTGGCTACTCTCTTGCCGCCATCTATACTCTGCTTCTTTACCGCCGAGCCGTCCTGAACGTTGAGAACTCCCTTTGCTATATAGTTCAGGTCATATGCGCTGAGCGACTCATTGGCCACCTGCGGCGAAACTCCGATGAGATACGGTACTGTCACCATTTTCTCGCTCTCGCTCAGCTTCTCGGTATAAAGGTATACGCAGCCGTCCTTTGCCATAGCCTTTCCTGTCTGCGGCGACTGCTCAACGACCTCTATCCCGTTGCCCTCTACCTTGTATTTTATACCCTTTTCTTCGAGGTTCTTTATTGCATCGTCAATGCTTGAGCCTGTGAGGAGCGGAACCTTTACATCGAGGTTTTTCATCTCCTCCTCATTGTACTCGGGGCTCATGCCGAGATACGGAAGTATCTCCTCAAGCATGCTTGCGGCATAGGGCTTTGCGACCTTGCTTCCGTAGTACTGCTGGTCGCCTGCATACGGCATATCGCCCAGTACAAGAAGTATGAGCTCGGGATCATTTGCAGGAGTAAAGCACATATACGAAGCACCGTACTCCAGTCCGCTTCCCTCGGTGTCGTTATTGTCTATAAGGTAACGCATTACCTCTTTTTCGCTTCGGCGCTCGGAGGTTCCCGACTTTCCGCCGATAGCATAGCCCTTGATATAAACGTTTCCCCTCTGGTTGTCTGTAACTACATTTTCGAGAGCCTTGCGCATTTTTGCGGAGGTATCCTCCGAAATTACCTGACGTCTTACAGTACGCTCATTTTTGAGGACCGTATTTCCGTCTCCGTCCACTACCCTGTCAACAACATAGGGCTGAAGCAGATAGCCGCCGTTGATAACGGCGCTGCACGCTGTTATAAGCTCTATTGGAGTAACGGTCTCGCACTGTCCGAATGAGGAATATGCAAGGTCGATGTGGGTCATGGCTTTTCTGCCCTCAGTTTCTTCAATGGGCGGAAGGTCTCCCACTACCTCATACGGAAGGTCTATGCCTGTTTTTTCAAGAAAGCCGAAAGACTCAAAATAGCTGTGGAACTTTTCGATTCCCAGTATCTTTCCAAGCTCCATAAAGGCGGGATTGCATGAATCTGTCAGTGCCTGCTGGAAGTTTCTCAAGCCGTGTCCCGGGTATTTGTTATGACAGTGTATCCTCAGTGTGCCCTGTCCGTCGGGGAGATCCTCATAGCCGTTGCAGACGTGGGACCAGTGGTCAAGATCTATGGTCTTTTCTTCAAGTGTAGCCGCTGCGGTTATTACCTTGAATACAGAGCCCGGCTCGTAACGCTCGCTTATGCACTTGTTTCTCTTCTGTCTTTCGAGAGCCTCGGATTCGTACTTCTCAACGTCCTTTTCAGTGGGATTGTACACCTCATCCTCGGCGTAGATCTTTTTCAGGAGCATATCCGTATTGAGCTCTCCGGGCTTATTAAGATCAAAACCCGGATATGTGGCCATGCCCATTACAGCTCCTGTTTTCGGGTTCATAAGTATAGCGCAGGCACGGTTCTTGATATCAAAGTCCCTGCACATATCCTTAAGATTCTTTTCAAGGATATACTGTATCTCTCTGTCGATAGTGAGATACACATCAGAGCCGTCCTTCGGCTCGTAGGTCTTGGAGTACTTATACGGCAGAGCCTTTCCGTTTGAATCCTTTGCGGAAATGGTCTTTCCGTCAACGCCGGAGAGGTACTCGTCGTAGGAAGCTTCTATGCCGTAGAAGACGTTGCCGTTCGTATAACCTACAACGCTTGACGCAAGATCCTCCTGAGGATAATAGCGCTTTGTATCTTCGTCATAGCCTATTGATACGAAGCCCATTTCAGCAAAATACGAATATATCTCGTCAACTGTGTTTTTCTCGACCTTTTCCTTTAGCTTTACGTACTGTCCTTCCTTTTCGATAGCGTCCCTGAACTTTCTCTGCGGCATTTCAAGCTTTACCGATATGAACTCGGTTGCCTTATCCACGAACTCGTCAGCAGACGCGGGAAGCGCGTCTGTCTCATTGCCCTCATCATCATAGCGGGGCACATATTCTCCGTTTGCCTTGTCCAGATTTCTCTTGTCGATAAGCTTCTGAAGGCGCTTTTTGTCCTCGGCGAACTGCTTAGGATCAACGAATACCGTATATACAGTGGCACTCTTTGCAAGGGCTACGCCCTTTGCATCGTATATCGAGCCTCTGTGGGCAGATATGGACATCGAGCCGAAATGCTGGTCGTTCGCCATATTCTGATACTTTTTATTATCAAGCACGGATATCTTGAAAAAATTGCCTGCAACCGATGCAAACAGCAGACTGAAGACGGCTGTCATGACGAATTTTGTCCTGAACCGCATCGTCTTTGACGGATTTGTATTTATCACCTTAGATATCTTCCTTCCGTGATTAACTGAATAACTATCTATAAATAAATAAAGGCAGGGTTTTTCTGTGCCCCGCCTCTGAACATCTTATTTTTCTTCTGGGATGTCCTTTTCTTTTGATACGACGAAGGATTTATCGCTATTCAAGCGTGGAATTGCCGTTCCCGGGTACCTTTTCTCGCCCGGACCCGGGAACTGCGATCCCATAATTACGATCACCCGCTGTATCTCCTTGTTCTACATATGACTTCGGCATTTATATATTTTTTGATCGCCGATAGTATTCTTTTTATACGGGCAGTCCTTTTGTATATTTATATTGACACTACCCTCTGAAATATTCCACGCATTTGTCGAAAAGTGACTTTATTTTCGCGATCAAGCCCTTTTCCTGCTCCGGAATAGTTACGACATCACCCGTCTGTATTTTAATATAGTTGATCTGGGAGGAGTTTATCTTCTCCATTCCAAGAGACTTTGCGTATTCCTCAATGCTCTTGGCAGATACCTTACCTTCAAGTTCAGACTGGAGTCTTACATTTTCGGCCGCGGCACTTTCAAGCTTCTCGTTCATGGCGAACACCTTGTTGTACATGGTATTGCGCTTATCAAGTGAATAGATGACCGAGCCGAGCAGTGCGGCTGCAAGGAGCGACACAAAGATTATTGACATAACAGAGCCGCTGCGGGCTTCGTTCTTTGTCATACGTATCTCCTGCTTGCGCTCAGCGTCGTCCTGAACGGCATCGCCTTTCACGGTTGTCTCGTCCTGATCGGCGTCGCCGTAAATGTCATCAGTATAATAATAGCGTACAGTGTTTTCAGCCATTGCTTTCCGCACTCCTTTCTATTATTCTGAGCTTCGCACTTCTGCTTCTGTTGTTTCTTTCAAGTTCTTGTTCGTTAGCCTCTACGGGCTTTTTGTTTATAAGCTTTCCAAGCGGTTTGCGTCCGCAGACGCACTGTGGAAAATCAGGCGGGCAAATACATCCCTTGCACCATTCCGCGAATTTTTTCTTTACTATTCTGTCCTCTAAGGAATGGAAGGTTATCACCGCAAGGCGTCCGCCGCTTCTCAGACTGAAGAATGCGTCCCCGAGTCCTTTTTCAAGGTGCTCGAATTCTCCGTTGACAGCTATCCTTATAGCCTGAAAGGTTTTTTTGCATGGGTTCTTTTCACGTCTCGCCTTCTGAGGTACGCTTTCCCTTACGATGTCCGCAAGCTGCAATGTGGTCTCTATCGGTGAAGCCGCTCTTGCGCTGACGATATTTGAAGCAATTCTTCTGGAGAATTTTTCTTCCCCGTATTCAAATATTATCCTTGCAAGCTCTGCTTCGGAATAGGTATTGACGACATCTGCCGCGCTCATTCCCTCCTTGCTCATTCTCATATCGAGGGGAGCATCGGAGTGGTACGAGAAGCCTCTGCTTCCCTCATCAAGCTGAAATGACGACACGCCAAGATCCATGAGGATACCGTCGGCATAGTCTATCTCCAGTTCATCGAGGACCGCTCTTATCTCAGAATAGTTCCTGTGTAACACCCTTGCATTGGGATACACAGAAAGCCTTTCCGTTGCTACAGCGACCGCATCGGGGTCTCTGTCGAGAGCGATGAGCCTGCCCTTTTCATTAAGGCGGGCTGCAATTGCAGAGGAATGGCCTGCTCCTCCTGCGGTGCCGTCAACATAGACACCGTCGGGGCGAATATCAAGACCATTGATACATTCCTCAAGCATAACAGGTATATGGCTGAATTCCATTAGTTAACTCTCTCCTTAGTTCCGACAGAAATTCGGACACAAAGACAAAAACGTCTGCATCAGAGGACCAGATCGGCGAGTGCCTCGTTGATCTCGTCCTGAGAGATATTGCTGTTGAATTCCTCCCACTTGGACTTGTTCCATATCTCAGCTCTCTTGTTAGCACCTATAACGACTACTTCGTCGGTTATACCTGCATGATCCCTGAGCTGCTGCGTGATGAAGATACGTCCCTGTTTGTCGGGGACCTGCTTATCAGCGCCTGCAAGAAGCTTACGTCTTATGTCGCTTCCCTTCTTGCCTGCTATGGAATTAAGTGTCTCGCAGTACTCCTGAAATGCGTCTGGCGAGTATACGGCGATATAGGCGTCATCGTGTCCCTGACAGAGAAAAAACTCAGGTCCGAGTATTTCGCGGAGCTTAGTCGGGAAGCTCATACGGCCTTTCTGATCTATGCTTGGGTAATAAGTACCGCATAACAGATCTGCCATAGAACTTCGCCTCGCTTTCTCGTAAACTCTTAGGATCGATTCACCCTAATTTGGAATTTTTTACTTCCAATCACCTTTTTTCACCCTAAAACTATTTTAACATTAATTCAGGAAGAATTCAAGACGGAGTGCGTACAATATTTTGATAAAATTTACGCCTGTTTTTGTAGATTTTGCATAATTTTTAACTATTGCACGCCTGAAAGCAGAACAAACGTTTCTGTTATTGTAAATTTATTTTATTTCATTTTCACCTTTTTTCACCCACATGGATAATTTTAAGGAAATTTTCACCTCTCGGCTTCACCTTTCATCACCCAAAAGGAGAAATAAGCCTCTGAATACAATGAGACTGCGTCCCGATTCTATCCAAAGACTTATTTCTTTTGTTCTTTAATACTTAACGGCTTGCGCCTTTTTATCAATCATATGTATATGTGAGATTGAATTTTGATGATTTGAGTCCCATAGTCAGCGAGAACGGATAGCCCTTTACCGTTTTCTGTCCGTCAATGCTGACTTCAGTCACATAGCCTGTCTCTTCTGAATATACAGGCTGTATCCAGTTTGCCGGATCGTCCGAAAGTGTGAGATGATACTTGGATTCAAGTATTTTCTTCACTTCGGCAGCATCCATATATGTTACCGTTCCCCAGTGCGGATCGTAAGCAGCGTCATATTCGCTGGGTACGGTTCTGAGGTAGGGCAGATCCTGATAGAATACCTCATAGCAGTTTGCCGAGCATCCGCCGCTTGACGCAGAGAATACCGTAAGGGCATAACTGCCTTCAAAGAAAAGTGCTTCGCCCAGTACCTCGTTGCAGGCGTCGATTACTATCTGCGGAGGATCGGGTTTGCCTCTGAGGTCGCCCGAGTCGTCGTTATGATACTTCATAAAAGTATACACGGCAACTGCCTGTGCCTTTATAGCTTCGTAGGAAAATCCTCCGCCGACCTCACGGTTAACTATCTCAGATACGACCTTGAGGGTATCGCCTGCCGGCTGATGAGCTATGGTGAGCTCCTCCTCATCGGTCTCTCCCGTATTCATAAGATATGTGCCGGGGTAGTAATGGTACAGGATATCCTGGTATGTCCAGCCTGCAAAGGCAGCGTAGAAATTAGCGCTGTTCTGGCTCATGCCAACTCCGTGTCCCCAGCCGTAGGTCACAAATGCGAACTTGCCCGGCTGAGGCTCCACCTCAGGTGCGGGTCTCGACTCGGGAACAGCGCCGACAGTAGCTCCCGAGGTGACAACCTCGACTGCTGTTGGCATCTTGCTTCGGCTTATTGCCGCATTCTTTGACAGAGTGGGCGTTGCCTTCCTGAGTGCATTCTTCTTTTTCACAACGGCTTCTTCAAGAGCCTTGCGTTCCTCATCGGAAAGTCCCGCATAAGGGTCAACAGGCTCTCCCACCTTAGCCATTTCAGGCGTTGCGAGTTCATAGCTTATAAGCGTAAGGCTGGAATCGTAGTCGCTGATATCAGCTTTTTCCCAGTCCTCAGGCATAGTGCTTTCGCCGTCTTCTTTTTTGTCAGAGGCGTCGGAAGCTGCCTCCGTTGTCTCAGCCCCGGCATCCGCTGCGGAATCCCCGGTGGTGACTGACGTTGTTTCCGCGGTAGTCGTACCGTCCTCCGCTACGGTCGCTCCCGTAGCTGCCGAGAGCAATATTGCTCCCGAGGTCACAGCTGCTGCTTTTTTAAGCATTGTCTGTACCTTCATAATGATCTCCTTTATTATATAGTAAGGCTTTACTGCTGCGGCTGCTCTGCTGCAGCCCTTTCAGCTTCCTCTTTTTCTTTCTGAGCCTGTAAAAAGGCTTCTGTATGCTGTACGGAATTGAGGTCGCCTGCGACCTCGCCCTCTCTGAGCCTTCTTGCAACAACAATGAACCTTGAATTGTCCCAGTCTGCATAACAGGTGGAGAGCGTAAGCAGCTTATCGCCGAATTTTACATCTATTCCAGTATCTATACCCCAGGAACGCTTGCAGCAGTCGATATAGAAGTTGAATTCCTCCTCGGTATCCAGATCCTCCATATTCCAGTAACGGAAATCGGTAGCGTCGTAGGATCCGCTCGTTACGAGGTAGGCGAATATGACATAGTCATAATCCCTGTAATTGGAGCTCACCTTTATAAACGGATACTGATTGTAGAAATCAAAGCCTGCTCTGTACTTTCTGAGCGAGCCGAACATAGTGCCGTCATACCAGCTGTGTCCGTATAATACGAGATTTGCCGAATGCTCAAACTCATTGCTGCCGAATACATTGCGGCAGTCCGCGAATATCGTTCCTCTGTCGTAATACTGTCTGAAAAGATCCTTTTCAAGGTAGTAAGAGTCATATTCATAAGCATTCGGACCGTAATAGGGGTCATTGGCAGGTACATCGCCGGGATCCAGCACAAAGGGGTAATCCACCTGTGTACCGTCTATTTTAATATAGCCCATGATGTCCCTGTTGAGTCTCTTAAGTGACTTTGCTCTTGCGCTCATGCCTGTTTCCGAGGGAACGTACTTATATATATCCGCAAGGTTTTCAGGCAGTCCGGAAGTCACAGGCTCGGTAGCAGCCGTGGTCTTCTGTATATCATTTATGGTAGGAACGTCATGCTTGTCCTTGTTAAGTAAAACAGCCGCTGTACCGAGTCCAATTGCCGCCGCACAGGCAACGCATGCAGAAACGATCTTAATAGTTTTACTCATAGCTTGTCACTTTCCTCCCTTTGGACCGTATGGCACGAATTCCGCCTCAGGGTCATAATGCTCGTTGGGGTGGTCGGCGTAGTAAATCGTCGGCCACTTGATATTCGGATTCGGCTGACTGTCCTGAGTTCCCTCGAGGGGATCCTCACCCGGTCTTACTTTTCTTGCAAGTATGATAAGACGGGCTCTTTCATCGGGGAAATATGTGCTGCATGTGAAAAGTGTCAGCAGCTCATCACCGTACTTTACATCAACATTGTTTGTACGGATAGTTCTCCGCTTTGCCTCATTAACGAAATTATAGAAATCCTCTTCGCCGTCAAAGTCCAGCTTGTTCCAGCAGTCGAACTTCGTATCCGTATCGTCTACAGAATCAACTATGAAGAATGAGAATATCTTGTACTGATATTTTTCGTAATTGGAGCTGAGGTCGATAACGGCGTGGTTGCCGTAGTATGCCTCGTTCCTCACATAGTATTTCAGGAAGCCGAACATCTGATCGTCGTACATATCATGTCCGTAGAGTATCAGATTATCGGAATTCGGGCATTTGAGGTAGCCCTCCTCGTCCACCTCGTCGAAGTGGTTCCTGTAATCGAGGAATATCTCTCCCGCGATATTTTCAGTAAGGTCGTACTTCATCCTGAGATACTTATTATTGTCGTCAGCCTGCAAAACAGGGTTGTTGAGAGGAGTATCTGGTATGCTGACTACGCCTACGATATCCGGGTTTATCTCAAGGAGCTTGCGTGCTCCCTCAAGAAGCTTGTACTTTTTCCTTGTATCCTTCGGAGTATCCTTTACCTCCGGAGGAGGATCGTCTGCTTCCATATAGATATTCATTATATCAGCTGTCTTGCGCTTGCTTGACCAAAGATCAAGGTAGTAATCTCCTACCAAGTATCCACAGATGATGATAGCAGTTATTGAACCGAGGAAAACTATCTTTCTTACGCACTCGCCGACGCTGTCGCCCTTATGGGGAACAAGGCCGATAAGCCGCTGTTTGAAAGACTTCTTCTTTTTCTTCTTTTTATGAGCCTTTTTATCCGCGACAGGCTCTGCCGCTTCGGCAGTCTGTCTCACAGGCTCTGTGACCTTTTCCGAAGTATGCTCGTCATCATGCGCCATCTCACTGCGCAGCATCCCGGCAGCATTCACCGGAGCCATACTTTCTTCAGGCTTCTCCGTTGACTTTTCCCTTGCTTCGGCTGTCTCACTGACAGCTTCGCTTTCTGCAGATATAACCTCCGCAGCATTAAGCTCTTCATTTCTTCTGCTGTCCTCTTCAGCCGCCCTGGCAATGGCACTGCCCGACAGTACCTTTGTTGCCTCCTCAGCTTCGTCAGGCTTAAGCGAAAAGACCTCCTCAAGGTCTATATCCTCTTCGCCGGCTGCTTCTGCCGTCTCCGCAGAATCCTCTGCTGCTTTCTCCACCTCGGTAAAGTCCTCAACATCATCTGTGACCGTATCGGCGACCTCTGTAAAGTCTCCTGCGATCTCCTCCGCTATCTCCTTGAGTTCCTCATGTTCGGGAGTCTCAAATTCGTCAAGCAGATCGGATATGTCGGGTGAAGCGTTCACGGTAGCTTCTTCGGCAGCCTTTTCAGCTTCCTCAGCCATTCTTGCGGCCGCAGCCTTTTCGTAAGCGATAGCAGCGTCCAGCTCGTCAAGTATATCTGCCGCTGTAGCCATTTTCTTTTCCTTGGCTCTCATTATGCGGTCAGATATGCTCTCTGTGTGTTCGGTCTCTGTTTTATTTTCATAGGTCGTCGGAGCGACTTCCGCTTCACTGTGTATCGACCGTCTGATAGCTTTTATTTTCTCAGCCCTGCGCTGAGCATCTGAGCTTTCTTCATTGAATTTATCGCTCATCAGTCTGTAATCTCCTCCATCAGCATTTTTTCGACAATTTCAAAGGCATAGGCAGCGGCACATCTTCTGATATTCGCCCTGCTCATGTCGCTGAGCTTACATAGCTCCGGCAGCCTTACAAATTCCCTGCCGCAAATATCGAAACCTATATAAACCGTTCCCACGGGAGTTTCGGCAGTTCCGCCCGATGGACCTGCGATACCCGTAACGGAAACGCACACGTCTGCCCCCGAGCATTTCTTAAGTCCTCTGACCATGCTCAGAGCTGTCTGCTCGCTCACCACGCCGAAAGACCTGATAGTCTCGGCAGGTACTCCCAGAAATTCGGTCTTTATCCGCTCGGAATAAGTACACATGCCAAGCTCGAAGACCGCAGACGCGCCCGATACTGATGTTATAAGCTCTGAAAGGAGTCCGCCCGTACAGCTTTCCGCCGTAGCTATGGTCAGATTCTTCCGTTCTAATAATTTTACAACATTTTCAACTGTTTTGTCAAGTTTATGGGTGTCACATTCAGAAAATTTAACGCTTACCACTAAATCGCCGTCCTTGCTTTCGTCAACATTTCACAAAATTCAGGTGATTAATTTGTGAAAAACTCAAAATTTTAATCTCCGTAACTGAAGGTCTTCATAGTTGTCCCTTCAACTGCTTTCTGTATCAGAGGCTCGAAATCAAAGCTGTTCTGCGCCTTTTCCACGTCGCTGAGCACAGGTCTTACCTTGGGATGACGGGGTGTGAATACGGTGCAGCAGTCCTCATAGGGAAGCACCGATGTATCGAATGTATCTATTTTACGTGCAATTTCTATTATCTCTGTCTTGTCCATTCCAACGCATGGACGGAACACGGGTATGCGGCATGCTGCGTCCGTGCATACCATTGCTGCCATTGTCTGGCTTGCCACCTGTCCCACGCTCTCGCCCGTAATAAGTGCAAGGCAGTTGTCCTCGGCGGCAATGCGCTGAGCTATCTCCATCATAAGCCTTCTCATTATTATAGTAAAGAACTCCTCGGGACAGTGGTCCTTGATAGCCTCCTGAAGCTCGGTAAACGGCACGCAGTAGAAAGCAATTCCGCCGCAGTAGTCCGTCAGCTTCTGACAGAGCTGCTCCACCTTGAGCTGTGCGCGGTCAGAGGTGTAGGGAGGACTCACATAGTGGATAGCTGCAATGTGAACGCCGCGCTTTGCCATCATATAACCTGCAACAGGACTGTCGATACCGCCTGAGAGGAGAAGCATAGCCTTTCCGCTGCTGCCAACGGGAAGTCCGCCTGCCCCCTTGATGTTCTCCGCGTGAACGAAAGCGTTCTCGTCGCGTATCTCAACAGTTACCGTTACCTCGGGATTCCTGACGTCAACGGTCAGGTGCGGGAACCTTTCAAGAAGCTTTCCGCCCAGTTCCATGCATATCTCAGGCGACTTCATTGGGAAAGCCTTGTCGGAGCGCTTTGCGTTGACCTTGAAGGTCCTTGCACAGCTCAGCACCTCGTCGAGATACTCGTAGCTCTTGTTGCAGATGTCATCGAAGTCTTTCTCGCACACGCAGGCGCGGCAGTAGGTAGCGATACCGAATATCTTGCCCACTCTGTCTGCGACTTCGTTGAGGTCGATGTCCTCGTCAAGAGGAGTGATATAAGTCGTGGACTGAGCGCTGGTCATCTGGAAGTGACCGAGAGGCTTCAGTCTGCGCTTTATGTTCTTTATGAGCATATCCTCAAAAGTCTTTTTGTTAAGACCTTTGAGTGCCATTTCGCCGTATTTTACAAGTATCAGTTCTTTCATATTCTTCTCCTATACTATTATAATATACTTTCAAAAGCAATAATATCCTATACGGTCATTTTTGCTCCTGAACGGAGCAAAAAGCTTCTTCTGTTCTTCTAATGCAAGAGGTCCGAGCTCCGAAACGTCCTTCTGTTCGACAGTCACCCAGCACTCCGAGACATGGCCGTCGCTGAACGCCACCACCCAGCAGCATTCCCTGGGTACGCTGTTTTCAAAGGAACTTCCCAGCTCTGCCTTTTCGGGTATCACCTCGCAGGGCTCACATGAGCAGCCGTTATTATCCGCTCTTCCGGCAACAAAGTATCTTCCTTTCTGAGGTACGTCCTTACCGCCGTTGTTTTTGTCACTGTAAGCGTAAGTCTGAACTGTCGTGCAGATATTTTTCGCTCTTGTGTTCCACGCGGAAATAAGGTCTTTTCTGACGCTGTCATATGCCGCCCAACACAAAAACGCCATGACCGGCAGAGTAACTGCCGCAAAAACAGCGAAGCCCTTTAAAAAGCGAATAGCAGCTCTTTTTTCATTTTCGGCGTTTATGAGCCTTCCCATTTTATCCTCTCACCTTTTCCATGCCTTCGCACAGAGCCTCGCAGAAGAGGTCAAGCTCCGCATCTGTAGTCTCTGCGGTCATGCTGATACGAAGTGCGCTGTCCGCACGCTTGTCACGTATGCCGAACTCTCCGAGAACGCCACTCTGCTGTCCCTTTGAACAAGCCGAGCCGCTGGACACGTATATCTCCTTGCTTTCAAGGAAATGCAGCATTATCTCCGAGCGCTTGCCCACAGCCGAGATATTCACCACATAGGGCGAGCCGTCCTCGGGAGAGTTCACAACAACGCCCTTGATTCCGCTGAGCTTGTCAAGCAGGTACTTTTTCAGTCCGCCCACTTTTTCATAACGCTCAGATATAGTCGGGACAAGCTTTTTCACAGCTGCTCCGAAAGCCGCTATCATGGGAACACTCTCAGTGCCCGAGCGTATTCCCTTTTCCTGTTTACCTCCGGTAACCACGGGAAGTACACGGACTCCCTTTCTGATGTAAATAGCTCCCACACCCTTGCCGCCGTGTATCTTATGACCGCTGAGGGAGATAAGGTCGGCACACAGGGCATTGGCCTTAACAGGGAGCTTCATGAAAGCCTGCACACAGTCGGTATGGGTGATGATATCGGGATATTTCCGCTTGACTGCCGAAAAAGTCTCCCTGACAGGAAGAATATATCCGGTTTCGTTGTTGACATACATCATACTGATGAGGCAGGTGTCATCGTCGCATGCGCTGATGAAGTCCGCCGCATAGTACCGACCGTCCTCCCGCGGGGAAACTCTTATTATCTCAAAGCCCTTTTTTTCAAGGTCTGCGGCAGTTTCCTCAACAGAGGCGTGCTCCACCGCCGAAATGACTATTTTTTTTCTCTTTCTTCCGTAAGCAGCCGAGGCTCCACGCAGAGCGAGGTTATTGCTCTCGGTAGCTCCCGATGTGAAGTATATGCTATCGCTTTCCGCGCCTATTGCCAAAGCTATAGCTTTTCTCGCATCGTCCACAACCAGCTGAGCGTTCAGTCCCGCTCTGTGGAGGGAGGAGGGATTGCCGTATTTTTCGGTCATAGCCTCCACAGCCGCCGCAACAGCCTCCGCGCAGGGCTTTGTGGTCGCCGCATTGTCAAGGTAAACTTCCATTTCCGTAATTCATTCCTTTGTCATAAACATTCTTTTTATTATAACATATATTAATGAGAAATGCAACTGCCTGTGACAGCCGCTTAACAGTCGTTACCAAATATTACTTCAAGCCGCAAAAATCTCCTGAATTACTCTCTTATCACCAATATTCAACAGCCATGCACAGTGATAATCGAAAATATATTCGATTTTTGTTGCATTTCTCAGCAAACTGTGGTATAATTCATATGTATATCTATTTTTAACGGAGGACAATATCGTGAAAATGAGCTTCTGGGCTCGCCGCTGCAACAAAGAAAAATACCTGACAGCATTTCTTATCGGCTTCGGCACGATGCTGTTCTCGCTGCTCCCCATGCTGCTGACGGAGCACGGTAATTTCATATATTACGGCGACTACAATGCGCAGCAGATACCGTTCTACTGCCTTGCCAACTCTACAGTGCGCAGCGGCCAGTTCGGCTGGAGCTGGCTCACCGATCTCGGCTCAGACTTTATGACGTCTTATTCCTTCTACCTGTTCGGGAGCCCGTTCTTCTGGCTGACGGCAGCCCTGCCTCAAAAGCTCATGCTTATCGCAATGCCTGTAATGCTTGCGGTGAAGCACGGCATTGCTGCTCTTACCGCCTATGCATACATCAGACGCTTTGTCCGCGGGAAAAACGCATCTCTCACGGGAGCTCTCCTCTACTCGTTCTCGGGATTCCAGATTTTCAACGTCTTTTTCAATCATTTTCACGATGTTACCGCATTTTTTCCACTGATGCTCATTGCGCTGGAAGAATGCATGAACTGCCGCCGAAAAGGGACTTTTGCACTGACGACCGCGCTTATGGCGTGTGTGAACTACTATTTCTTCGCAGGTCAGGCAGTATTTCTCATTCTTTACTGTCTCTGCCGCATGAAATGCCCCGATTTCCGCGCCTCTCTGCGAAAGCTCACCGGCCTTGTCATTGAAGCAGTGCTCGGTACGCTGATGTCCGCATTCATACTTCTCCCGTCGGTAATGGCGCTTATGGGAAACCAGAGGATAAATGAGCATCTTTACGGGGCTGACATGATAGCCTATGCCGACAAGACACTTATCCCGCATATAATACAGAGCTTCTTCATGCCCTGCGATCCTCCGGGCTATCCCATACTTTTCAGCTCAAACTGCGAGATATGGGCTTCCATAGGAGGCTTTCTGCCCCTGTTCTCAATGCTCGGCGTGATATCCTTCATGCTCCTGAGAAAGAAGCACTGGGCAACAAAGCTCACCACAGTCTGCATAGTATTCGCATTCGTTCCCGTGCTCAACTCAATGTTCCAGGCTTTCAATTCTTACTATTATGCACGGTGGTTCTACATGCCGCTGCTCATAATGTCGATGATGACAGCCCACACTCTTGACGACGAAGCCTCCGACGGCTTCACGGGTCTGAAAATAAGTGCTGCGGCGGCCGCAGCCTTTGCGGTAATCGGCATGTTCCCGGAAAAGCCCAAAAAAGACAAGGCACCCAAGCTTTTCACCATGCCCGAGGATATCCCGTATTTCTGGGTGACAGCAGGTGTTACCGCCCTTATGCTTGTATGCGCCTTTATGATACTCCGCAGGAAAAAGAAAGGCACCCTCAGCACAGTCTTTATGGTATTTGCTACCTCTGTCGCGTCAATAATATGCCTGTTCACCACTATACTCTACAGTGCAAGCAGTATAAGCTCGGCCGAGCAGTACACCGACACATTCATAGAATATGAGGACGAAGTATACGAAGCCGCAGACAGCAGCAACTTCTTCCGCACGGATACAGGATTCGGCACGGAAAACGCCACAATGATATGGGGACTCCCTTCCATAAGAGCTTTCCACAGCGTAGTAACGCCCTCAATAATGGACTTCTACAGTTTTTTCGGCATAAAGCGCGATGTTGCCTCGCGTCCCTCCCTGCACCACTATGCTCTGCGCGGACTTCTCTCCGTGAAGTACTTCTACAAGGAAAAGTCAAAGGGGAACAGCTACAATGAGCTCGTATCGGCAGCGGCTTCATCAAGGCCGAGGCATTCGGGATCCGGCGACGACGACGAGGACATAAGCGACATTATCATACCCGAGGAGCTGACAGGCTTTGAATATGCAGGCGATACCGCCAATTTCGAGGTGTATGAGAACAAGCTCTTCATACCTATGGGCTGGGCTTACGATTCATATATCAAGCGCTCGGACGTAATGAAGAAAAGCGTCCTCCGCCGCGAGCTTACAATGCTCCGCTCTGTAATGCTCACTGACGAGCAGGCTGAAAAATACAGCGATATCCTCACAGAATACGACCCCGAACAGGGCACGGTATTGAACCGCAGGGCCTATGAGTTCTTCTGCCGTCAGAAGCAGCAGTGCTGTTCCAGAAGCTTCACCTATGATTCCAGGGGCTTTACCTCGGTTATAGACCTTGAAACTCCTCAGCTCGTCTATTTCAGCGTCCCCTACAGCAAGGGCTGGAGTGCAGAAGTAAACGGCAGAAAGGCAGATATCGAGCGAGTAAACGAGGGCTTTATGGCTGTACTGGCAGAAAAAGGCGAGAACACCATAGTTTTCCGCTACAGGACGCCGTATCTCACGCCGGGTATCATAATAAGCGCAGCAGCAGCTGTGCTGCTCATAATATATGTGTTGCTCGCCCGAAAGAACGGCGGAGCTGACGAAAGCTATACTTTCAGACACTATTACGATTATGAGCCATATCAGAAAATAAAGACCGTGCAGGAACACTGCGACAGTCTTTTCAATAAAAAGGAGAAATGATAATGCATTTACAGGAAAACACAGTATCAAGCGACCTCATATACGAAGGCCCCATATTCACCATAACTCACGACAAGGCCGAGCTTGAAAACGGCAGGACTGCCATACGCGACGTCCTCCACCACAACGGCGGAGTATGCGTTATCCCCGTAACCGAGAACAACGAAATATTTCTCGTCAGGCAGTTCCGCTACCCGTTTCATACCGTCACCCGCGAGGTGCCTGCAGGCAAGCTTGAAAAGGGCGAAGACCATGCAGAGTGCGGAAGACGCGAGCTTCTTGAAGAAACTGGCTGCACCTGCTCCGAGTACATCTATCTCGGAGAAATGTTCCCCACTCCCGCATACAATACGGAGATAACGTACATGTACCTTGCAAAAGGTCTGAAATTCAGCAGTCAGAACCTCGATCCCGACGAATTTCTCGATGTTGAGCGCATATCCCTCGCCGAAGCCGTAAAACAGGTAATGGACGGCACCATAAGGGACGGAAAAACCCAGATAGCCATACTAAAGGCCGCAAGGATACTCGGGATATAAAAAAGACCTGCCTCAGGCAGGTCCCATAAGCAAAGCTCAGACAGCTTCATCGCTTTCCCCGGGCTGTTCAGCCTCAAGAACTGCGATCTGTCTTTCGTATGCTTCAAGTATAGTCTCCTCGAAGAGCTTTCTTCCGGAAGCGGAAATAGGATGAACGATATCGCGGAATACTCCGTTCTCGTCCTTTCTGCTCGGCATTGCAACGAAAAGTCTCTCATCACCCTGCACTACCTTGATATCATGCACAGCAAACATATCGTCGATGGTGATCGATACTACTGCTCTGAGCCTGCCGTCAGACATGATCTTTCTGATTTTAACATCTGTAATTTCCATAGTTTTCCTCCTTGTTAGTCTTAGTGACTCACGGTACGAACATCGAAATAATTTATATATATAACTTTTGATTTCGATTGAAAGTAAACCTATAAACTATTATAACTCACATTTTGTAAAAATGCAAGCGTTTTATACGAAAACGCGATAAAATATTATAACGATTTGTGATGGAACGGTGAAAGCCGGCTCAGCAGAATATTATTCGGGGCTATCCCATTTTATATCATTTCATTCAGGAAAGGTGATCGTTTTGGATATCAATATCTTAAAAGGCAAAAAGCACATTCATTTTATCGGTATAGGCGGCTCGGGAATGTATCCCCTGGCGCAGATACTCCACTCGCAGGGCTATTATCTCACAGGCTCCGACAACAACGAGACCGAGACACTTGACGCTGTAAGAAAAATGGGCATACCCGTTTTCATCGGCCAGAGAGCCGAGAATATAGAAGGCGCCGACCTTATAGTCCACACAGCCGCTATCATGGCTGACAATCCCGAGCTCATGGCTGCAAGAGCCAGCGGAGTCCCGGTCCTTGAACGTGCAGACCTCCTCGGTATCGTCACAAGCTGGTACGACAACGCGATATGCGTTTCGGGAACACACGGCAAGACCTCCACTACCTCAATGATAACACAGATACTCTTCACCGCAGGAGTTGACCTCTCCGCATATATCGGCGGAAAGCTTCCATGCATCGGCGGAAGCGGAGTTGCGGGCAAGAGCGACATAATGGTATGCGAATCCTGCGAATTCGAGGATCACTTCCTTAAATTCTTCCCCGATATATCCGTAATACTCAACATCGACGCCGATCACCTCGATTATTTCGGAACTCTTGAAAATATCATCAGGTCCTTCCATAAATTCAGCGAGAATACCTCAAAGTGCATAATCGTCAACGGCTCGGACGCCAACTCCATGAAGTCCCTGGAGGGCATCACAGGCAAGGAGATAATCACCTTCGGCAGGGACAGCTCCTGCGACTACTATCCCGGGAACGTCAAGCACGAAAACGGTCTCCTCACCACCTACGACGCTATGTACAGAGGCGAAAAGCTTGGAACTATAACCCTCCATGTTGCCGGAATACACAATGTGCTCAATTCCCTTGCAGCCGTTGCAGCCTCACGCTATGTGGGAGTTGACTTCAGGTTCATACAGCAGGGCCTTGAGGACTTCCGCGGAGCAAAGCGCCGCTTCGAGAAGCTGGGCTTTGAAAAGGGCATAACCGTAGTTGACGACTACGCTCACCACCCCACGGAGCTTGAAGCTACGCTGAATGCAGCTATGGAAATGAACTTCAATAACGTATGGGCAGTATTCCAGCCCTTTACATTCTCCCGTACAAAGCTCCTCCTTGATGATTTTGCAAGAGTGCTGCAGATACCTGACCACGCCGTGCTCACCGATATCATGGGAAGCCGCGAGAAGAATACCTACGGTATATTCACCCGTCACCTTGCGGAAAAGATACCGGACTGCATATGGTTCCCGCAGGACGAGACCGCAGAATGGACAGACGAGCGCAAATACGCAAACTTTGAACAGATATGTGACTATATCTGCGAACACGCTCAGGAGGGCGACCTCGTTATCACTCTCGGCTGCGGCGACGCATACAAGATAGCAAAAATGGTACTGAAAAAGCTTTCGGAGGAAAAATAATATGCTGAAAGACAAGGAAATAGCTGTTTTCAACTATATAAAGTCCCGTCTCAGCGACGGAATGTCCCCATCGGTCAGGGAAATAATGGACGCAATGGGCTTCAAGTCCACGTCCACAGCCCACAGATACATCGAAACACTTGTCCGTGAGGGGCTTATCGAGAAAACAGGCAACCTCAACCGCACGCTCCGCCTGCCCAACAGCGGAACAGCCTCCGTGCCCGTAATCGGTACGGTAACAGCAGGACAGCCCATCACAGCTGTTGAGGATATCACGGGATATATCGGCTTTGAAGCTCCGGGCGTTGACCCGCAGGAGCTCTTTGCACTTAAGGTCCGCGGTGAAAGCATGATAAACGCAGGCATACTCGACGGCGATATAGTCATAGTAAAGCGTATGAACTACGCAGAGAACGGAGATATCGTCGTAGCCTTCATCGACCGCGAGGAGGCTACGGTAAAGCGTTTCTACAAGGAAAAGGGCCGCTACCGCCTGCAGCCCGAAAATGACACCATGGAACCCATAATCGTGGACGAAGTGGAGGTCCTCGGCAAGGTAATAGGCCTCAAACGCTACTACTGAACCGTCGCAGCATTATTTACAGGCTTAATTAAATTAAGCAGAAAGTCAAGGATAATACTGCTTTGTATCACTGCTGTGATTTACGTTGTATGTGAAGCAGGTATGAATATTTCCACGAAAAATTCCATAGGATTCCCACTGTTTTTCATCGGTACGATCTCACTTGGAGCATTTGCTGGATTTCTGATCGCTGCTGTTGTCTCCATAATAAGAAATAAGAAGCATGATTCCGGTATATAAGCCGCAGGCCCCAAAGGCCGCAGGGAGGCCGCCTTCGGAACGTCGAGACCGCCCCTCACCGATAACAAATCTGAAAGGTATAGCTTATGATATTATCCGATAAAACCATTTCCCGTATGCTCGGGGAAGGCTCCCTTGTCATAGAACCGCTAACCGACGGGCAGATACAGCCCGCAAGCGTTGATGTCAGACTGGGAAACACATTCAGCGTGGTGGACGATACCCCCTCGGGAATCATCACGCTTAGCAGCAAAATAAACTACAAGACAATTACCGCCGACAGATATCTCATACTCCCGGGACAGTTCGTGCTTGCCACAACTATGGAATATTTCGAGCTTCCCGACGACCTGACCGCTTTCGTTGAGGGAAGGAGCTCCCTCGGACGAATGGGACTGTTCATACAGAACGCAGGCTGGGTAGACCCCGGGTTCAGGGGCGAGATAACTCTGGAACTCTTCAACGCCAACCGCTGCGCAATAGAGCTTCAAAGCGGCAGAAGAGTCGGTCAGCTGGTATTCGCAAAAATGGACAGCCCCGCAGAAAAGCCCTACAGCGGAAAGTATCAGGGGCAGAAAGGCGCAACAGGTTCGAGAGTATTCATGGATACCGACGGACCTGAGGAAGGGTGATGATATGAATATACCCGAAATACCGGACAACAGCCTTACCGAGGAGATAACCGAGATAATACGGCTGTGCGGAAAATACGAAAAAGAATACGAGTTTGTATTTGCGCCCCCTCTTGCCGAGATAGAGATGACTGCGTGGGAACAGGTACACGGCATCATACTCCCCTGCCATGTCAAGGACTGGCTCGCTTTCTCAAACGGAAGCACCATAGCATATGACAAGCTATTCGGACTTGACGGCTTCATAGTAGGACACAGCCAGCTCCCGGAGGAGCTTGTGATAATCGGCTCCACACATGACGAGTCGCTGTGCTTCTCGAGGATAACCCATGAGATAGTGAGATACGGCACCAGCGAGACCCGCAGATACGAGGACCTAAGGGACTTCCTCCGCAGCACGGTCATACGTTCCCTCAGGAGAGGATGAAAGCAGGGCTTCAGCTTTTAGCCGTAACAGCAGCCCGGCCGATCACTGTTCAACGGCATCCGAACACTAAAATGGAGAGTTTTCAATGAAAACCTATGCATTGATACTGTTGTTTATCATTATTGCAGGATTTCTTTACCATGTGACACACGAGTTTTTCCATATCGTCATCGGAAAAAAAGCAGGTCTCAAGCTTACAGGCGTACAATGGTTCACCTATCACGGCGGAACAAAGGTCAGCTTTGAAGGCGAAGAAAAGATAACTGACGATGATAATGAAAAAATTTCCAAAGAATGGATATATATGTCACTTGCAGGCATTACCGGCACAACGCTGACCGGTTATGTCCTTGCAGTTGTATTTCTTCTCCTGCCGATAGGATATGTCAGGCTTTTCTTTTGGGTAATGTCGGCTATATTTCTTGTCTGCGACTCAGGTTATGCGGTGTTTTGCTCGTTCAGCGGCGGCGGAGACCTGTATCTTGTACGAAAAATATTGGGAAAGAAAAGCAGCATACTGAAAATCATCTCCGTTCTGCTCTTTATTTTCAATATTTTTATCTTTTTATTTATTACATGGAAATAAAAATTTTTTAAAAACACTTCCATTTCTGCGAAAAATAGTGTATAATGTAGAGTGGTAAAAAACACGTCACGGAAAGGACGATACAAATGCTTAATGAAGTAAAGGTCATCATCTGCGGTAAGGAGTACAAGATCAAGACCGCCGAAGCTCCAAACTACGTTTACGCTCTTGCAAGAGCACTCGAAACAAAGATCGACGAGATCACTACTGCAAGCGGTTCTTCGCCGTATGCAGCCTCCATCATGGTGGCAATGGCTCTTCTCGACGACCTCAATAAGGCTAATCAGCGCCTTGACAGTATCCGCGATCAGACCAAGGAATACGTTGACGAAGCAGGCAGGACCCGTATAGAGCGCGACGCTGCTCAGAAGGAGATAGAGGTCCTCAAGTCCAAGATAACTCAGCTTGAGAATATGGTCAAGCTCAAGCAGCTCAGCGACAGCATTTAATGAAGCAAACCGAGATACTCGCTCCAGCAGGCAGCATGGAAACTCTCCGTGCAGCCCTCAGAACAGGCGCACAAGCAGTGTATATAGGCGGAAAGCGTTTTTCTGCCCGAAGCAGCGCAGCCAACTTCTCAATTGACGAGATAGGCGAAGCCGCCGCACTTTGCCACAGGTACGGTGCAAAGCTGGACCTCGCCGTAAATACCGTCATATCCGATGATGAAGCTTCCGGTTTCTGCGAATACATAAAGTCTGCCGCAGAATGCGGCGTTGACGCATTTATAGTTCAGGACTGGGGCTGTGCCGAGCTCATACGCCGCTGCGTTCCAGACGCCGTTCTTCACGGCTCAACGCAGATGTCAGTGCATACCGCCGCAGGTGCTTCAATGCTCCGCGACCTTGGCTATGCAAGAGTGGTGCCCGCCCGTGAGCTGGACAGGGATACAATAGCACGTATCTGCAAAACAGGGATAGAGACCGAGATATTCGTACACGGTGCACTGTGTATGTCAGTCTCGGGACAGTGCTATATGTCGGCAATGATAGGTTCACGCTCCGCGAACCGCGGATGCTGCGGACAAGCCTGCCGACTGCCATTTTCCGCTGTGGGCAGCAAAGACAGAGCTGCTCTGTCACTGAAAGACCTTTCGCTGCTCCCCCGTGTCCGCGAGCTTGCAGAGCTGGGAGTGGATTCCTTCAAGATAGAGGGACGCATGAAGCGCCCCGAATATGTGGCTTCTGCCGTAAATGAGCTTAAGGCCGCCCTTGACGGGAACGCCCCCGATATGAAGCTCCTGCGCGGAGTTTTCTCGCGAAGCGGTTTCACGGACGGATATTATACGGGAAAAAGACAGGATATGTTCGGAGTCCGCGAAAAGGACGATGTTATCTCCGCCCATGAGCTTATACCGAAGATACATGAGCTTTACCGCTTCGAGCGCAAAGCGTACACCGCTGATTTCCATGCCGTTATAAAGGCGTGGCTGCCCGTTGTCATAACTGCAAAATGCGGTGATATATCGGTATCAGCCGAGGGTGAAGCACCGGAAAAGGCGCTGAACCGCCCCACTGACGCTGCCGCGCTTGAAAAGCAGCTGTCAAAGCTTGGTGATACGGTGTTCAGCTTCGGAAAGCTCACAGCCGACATAGGCGAGGGACTTATGGTCCCCGCAGGAAAACTCAACGAGCTTCGGCGTGACGCAGCTGAAAGGCTCACTGAGAAGATCATCAGGCGGAATACTCCTGTGTATACTATTTCCGGCTATATACCTGATGCCGGCAGATACAATCCGCCAAACCGCAATGGCAGACTGCCGCTCCGCACATTCTGCCGCACAGCTGCACAGATAAAGGCTGCCGCAGAGCTTTCGAAGTACATCATAGTGCCCGAAGAGCTGCTGAGTGAAGAAATACTCGGCAGCGTGGATACGGAAAAACTCATTGTCTCTCCTCCCCGCTTCATCACAGACGAAGACGGACTGGCGGAAAGGCTTGCAGAGCTGCGCCGGGCAGGAGTTAACAGACTGTACTGCCACACTCCCGATTGTATCGCCATAGGTAAGAGACTTGGATTCAAGCTGCACGGCAGCTTCACACTCAATGTTTTCAACTCCTACAGTGCGGAATATCTCCGCGGCCTCGGCCTTGAGGACTGCATATTCTCTGTCGAGGCTGATCTGCCGCAGATAGCTGCAGTACGCACGGAGCTTCCCACAGGAGCTGTTATATACGGCAGACTTCCCCTTATGCTGACAAGGAACTGCCCCATAAAAAACGAAGTCGGCTGCGGGAAATGCACAAAAAAGCTGATTGACCGCACAGGCAGAGAGCTCCCCGTTATATGCTCAAGGAACTACACGGAGATACTCAACGCGGACAGGCTCTTTATGTCGGACAGACTTGACGAAATGAAAAATACAGCCTTTGGCGCGGTATACCTCTCAGACGAGGACGCCGAGGGCACACGCGCCGCTCTCAGCGGACGCAGGCCGAAGGGAAACATCACCCGCGGACTATACTACAGAGGTATCTCAACATGAAACTTACCTTCAAAAAGCTTGACCCCAAAGCCGTTATCCCCTCACGCGCCACCCCGGGAAGCGCAGGTCTCGACCTTTGCGCATGCCTTGACGCTCCCGTGACCCTGGAGCCGGGGGAGATAAAAATGATACCAATAGGTATCACGGCTGAGCCCGATTCCGATGATATCGCCCTGCTTATCTACCCGCGCTCGGGACTTTCCTCAAAATTCGGAGTTTCCCTTGCAAACTGCGTCGGTGTTGTGGACAGCGACTACAGGGGAGCATGGTTCGTGCCCCTCATAAATCACGGAAAAACAGCGTTTACCGTTGAACACGGCATGCGCGTGGCTCAGGTCATTCCAACACGCATATTAATGCCCGATATCGAGGTCAGCGACGAGCTTTCTGCTACTGAACGCGGAAACGGCGGCTTCGGCTCCTCGGGTATTAAATAGATCCGGAAATATCAGGTTTTTGTGGCTGTCAGCTGAACAGCCCGAAAGTTTACCTGCCCGGCAAATCATATCAAACAAAGGATTGGAGATATTATTATGAAAAAGACACTCTATTTTCTGCTTCTCTTTATATGCGCCTGCATTCTCGGCGGAGTCATCGGCAGCATGGCTTCCGGAGCCTTCGCATGGCTTGGCTTTGCAAGAGGTATAAGCCTTGATAACAGCACATTCTCTATGGAGCTCTTCAGTATCACATTCGGCTTTACTTTCAATATCAACATCGCTCAGATAATATGCATAATCATCGCTATCTATGCATATATAAAGACTGCTCCCAAGCTTATTACGTCCAAATAATCGCTTATTATAGTCCTTTTCGACAGTTTTTTGTCACCTGCGGGCGCTTTAGTTTCCGTATTGTACCAAAATTTGCATGCATGGTAAATTATAGGCGAAAAATCTTGTACATATTTCCCGTTGGTGCTATAATATAAATATGTGTATACAAAGAATCATTGCATTTAAGGAGCTGCAGAATGTTTACTAAAGATATTGGCATTGACCTCGGTACTGCTAATACCCTCGTATATATGAGAGGAAAGGGTATAATAATAAGAGAGCCGTCGGTCGTTGCCGTAAATACAAGAACTGACAAATGCCGCTATGTCGGCAAGGAGGCCAAGGACGTCATAGGGCGCACACCTGGTTCCATCGTTGCCGTGAGACCTCTTAAGGACGGCGTTATCGCCGATTTCGACATAGCCACTACTATGCTTCAGGAATTTATAAAAAAGGCTCTTAAGGGCACATTTTTCACAAAGGCAAACGTTATCATATGCATTCCCTCGGGCGTAACTGCCGTTGAGAGACGTGCTGTACGCGAATCCTGCAAAAAGGCAGGCGCAAACAACGTCCTCATCATCGAGGAGCCCATGGCTGCGGCTATCGGTGCAGGCCTCCCCACAAACGAGGCGGCAGGCTCAATGATAGTCGATATCGGCGGCGGCACAAGCGAAGTCGCTGTTATTTCCATGGGCGGCATAGTTGCTTCACGTTCGGTAAGATGTGCGGGTGACGAGTTCGACGCCGCCATCATAAACTATATAAAGAAAAAGTACAACCTCCTTATCGGTGAGCGCACTGCCGAGAATATCAAGCTGGACATCGGCTCCGCTTTCCCCAGTGAGAAGGAAGAATCACAGGAAATAAAAGGCAGGAATCTCCTGAATGGTCTGCCCGAGAATATAACCGTTACCTCTGCGGAGATACGCGACGCTCTTGTTGAGCCTCTTTCAAGAGTTATCGACGCTATAAAGTCAACTCTTGAGGAAACTCCTCCCGAGCTTTCCGCCGATATCATCGACCACGGCATTACTCTTTCAGGCGGCGGTGCTCTGCTCAGAGGCCTTGACAAGCTCATAAACCGCGAAACGGGTATGCCCGTATATATCGCAGAATATCCCCTCGACTGCGTTGCTGAGGGTACAGGAAAGATCCTCGAGAATATCAACGATTATCAGGACGCTCTCACCGAAAACGTCAAGTATTATTAAGGGGGAGCTTCATGCGTGATTTCATAAAAAGCACCAGATTCAAGATTCTGCTTGCTTTTCTCGCCTTTCTCGTCGGTATAATGGTCTATGCCGTTACAAAGGGCGGCTATTCCGTTTCGGGAGCTTCTTTTATAAATACCCTGACAAAGCCTTTCCGCGCAGCTTCAAACGGCATAAGCATGAAAATGGAGCACACCGTGGACAAGCTGAAAAATGCAGACCGATATTTCGAGGAAAATGAACGCCTTAAACAGCAGATAGGCGAGCTCAACGCACAGCTCACAGAGTATGACGCTATAAAAGCCGAGGTGGAGGAGCTGCGCAAGTTCGTTACCATAAAGCAGGAAAACGAGGATTATCAGCTCTCTCAGCCCTGCAAGGTACTGGGCTATGTGACCAACGATCCTTTCAAGTCCTTTACTATTGACAAGGGCTCGGAGGACGGCATACTGGTGAACTGCCCCGTTGTTACGGCCGAGGGTCTCGTGGGTATAACCGTTGATGTATCAAAGCACGTATCCACCGTGAGAACTATACTCTCCCCCGACCTTTCCGTAGCCGCTGTGGCTTCCGCTTCAAATGCGGATCAGGGAATCATCGAGGGCAATGTAGTTTCATCGGAGAGCGGCCATACCAAGCTCATACATGTTCCGAAGAAGAACAAGCTGAAGCGCGGCGATCTTATGATAACCGCAGGCGCAAGCGGTATTTTCCCAAAGGATTACCCTATCGGAACTATCATAGAAACAGGCTTCGATTCAAACGGCCTTTCTGTCTGTGCCGAGATACAGCCCTGCGTGGACGTTTCCCGTCTTACCTCCGTTGTGGTCATTACCGATTTCAGCGGCAAGAAAACAGAAGACGAAGATGATGACAAAGAGGAAGATGATGACAAAGAGGAAGACGATGACAAAGAGGAAGACGTAAATGAGGATTAGAACTACCCGTGAGCAGAATATACTGCGCTTCAAGACTGTTCTGCGCTGGATAGCATATTATCTGCTCGTTTTCATGTGCTTCATAATAATGACCTCAGGCACTCTGTATAAGCCTGTACTCCTTGTACCGCTTGCAATAGGCATTGCCATAAACAACAATATCTACGGCGCTGCTGTTACGGGAGCTGTCTGCGGCTTCCTTATCGATATCAGCTGCGGAAAGCTCTTCGGCTATAATGCTGTGATACTCACATTCTTCTGTATAGCCGCAAATCTCGTTTTTGAGCTTTACCTCCGCGACAGATTTATCAATTTCATGATAATTACTGCCGCTGCTTCATACATACAGTGCTGGCTGGACTATAAATTCTACTATCAGATATGGGGCTATGAAAACGTCAGCCGCATATTCGTGAGAGTATCACTGAGAGTCTGGATATACACTGTCATATCAGCTGTGCTGATATTCCTTGTGCTGAAGATCGTGAACCGCCTGCTCATGCCTAAGGAGCACCTTACCATCGAGGAGGCTCTCAATACCAATATTCAGCCAGAAAACAGAAGATGAGCCATAAGGACCGCACCTGAGCGCAACACTCATATAGAAGTTTTATGTATATCTATTGAGGGAAACCCTTTTGAAAAAGGGTTATCCCTCAAACTCCCTTACTAAAACTTCCAGCTTAAATTTTCCTTAACAGGACGCCCAATCGAAATAACTGGTTTTGTATTTTTGACAATGGGCGTCCTGTTAAGGAAAATTTGGGTTAAAAGTCTTTGGAAAGGGGTTCGGGGAAGAACCTTTCCTCAGAAAGGTTTGCCCCGATAAATACATATAAGCTGCTATATAAGTGTCACACTTAAGCTGCGGTCATAATCATAAAGGAGGCAGTCTCTTGAAAGGATTTGCAGAAAATCTCAAATCTATTATTATAATACTCCTCGTCGTTTCCCTTGCTCTGCTGAGCTCTCTGAGACTTATGAAGATACAGGTGGTCGGCGATGACACTATCGAAACTCCCCAGCTGTACGAGCCTGGAACCCTTACCTACAAAAAGGGCATAAAGGCTACCCGCGGAGAGATAATCGATTTCAGCGGAAATACTATTGTTACCAATGACGCACGTACCGATCTCGTTTTGCAGATGGCGTTCTTTCCTGCCGACCTCAAGGAGGGAAACAGGATACTCCTCGGTATTTTCAGAGCCCTGGAGGCTCACGGCTATAAATTTGAGGAAAGCATTCCCGTTTCCTTTGAGCAGCCATATTACTTCACGAAAACTGACGTTTCGGAACTCATCTCGGACCTTAACCTCAATGTTTATGCTACTGCGGAAAACTGTATAGACAAGCTCATATCCGATTACAAAATAGACGAATCCTATACTGACGAGGAAAAGCGTATCATCGCAGGTATGCGCTATCAGATGATAGACAAGGACTTTTCGTATACCAACGACCTGCTGCTTGCGGAAAATGTGGACAACAAGACCGTTGTCGAGCTTAAGGAGCTTGGCAACTTCTACCGCGGCATCGAAGCTGTTGACGCTTCCGAGAGAAAGATACTACGCGGCGATATACTCCCCCATGAGATAGGAACTGTAGGTCCTATCTACGCAGAGGAATACGACGAACTTAAGCCTAAGGGATACAGCTATAACGATACCCTCGGAAAAAGCGGTATCGAGTACGCTATGGAAACTCCTCTGAGAGGTCTCAACGGCGAGGAGCAGATAGCTGTCAAGGACGGCGTTGTACGCGATGTTAAGACTATTGCTGAGGCTACCTCGGGCGAGACCGTCAAGCTCACCGTTGACGGAGCTTTTCAGCTGAAATTGCAGGGTATACTGGATAACTTCCTGAATTATACCTTCCCAGCCATAAACCCGATGCCAAGTCTGCTCAAGGGCAAATGCGGCGCCGTTTGCGTCATTGACGCAAAGACGGGAGCGGTAAAGGGCATGGCTACGGCTCCCACCTACAACCTTAAGGACTACGTTGAGAATTACGAATACTTCCTGCAGGCCGAAGATTCGCCCCTTGTAAACCGCTGCACCTACGGCCAGTACCGTCCGGGCTCAACCTTCAAGACCATCACCGCTACGGCAGGTCTCAACGAAGGCGTTGTAACCGGCGGAACTCCCCTGTTCTGCGGCCGTGACTACTGGTTCTACGGCGGACATTACTCCTGTACCGGCAATCACGGAAATATCACCATGAGAAGGGCTATCGAAGTATCCTGCAACAGCTACTTCTATGAGCTGTCGCGTATGCTCGGTATCGATAATATCACCAGATATGCCAAAATGTACGGCCTCGGCGCTCATACAGGCATCGAAACAGGAGACGCAGAGGGATATCTCTGTAACCCTGAAACCTTCGAGGAACGCGGTCAGGAATGGGTTATCGGATACGTTATCCAGGCAGGTATCGGCAACCAGGACTGCGGTATGACTCCCCTGCAAATGGCAGTTGCCGCAAGCACCATCGGAAACCGCGGCGTAAGATACAAGCCTTATATCGTTGACAGCTACTATACCTACGGCTCACGTCAGCTCATAAGAAAGACAGAGCCCGTTATCGCCAATCAGATAGAAATAAAGACCCCTGACCTCTATGACTATATCGTAGGAGGTATGATCGACGCTTCACGCAGTATGCCTGCAAAGTACTCCCTTACGAACCTCGGCTTCGATGTGGCTATAAAAACAGGTACTCCTCAGGTCGGCGAGAATATCAACGATCAGAACTCTTTCTTCATCGGCTTCGCGCCCGCAGACGATCCCGAGATCGCATTTGCAGGAGTTGTTGAGCACGGTGAATATTCAAAATATATGATAAGGGATATGATACTCGCTTATCAGGAATGCTACGGTCTCAACGGCGTTGCACCCACGAAGCCTAAGCTCCCCGACGAGGTACGTCCTGTTCTTACTACCACGACTACTGCCACAACAACTACTGCTGCAACCGTTGCAACTACTGTGACTGCCGCTCATACAGAGCCGCAGACAGAGCCTGCTACTGCTGCTCCATATGTACCGCCCCAGACTCAGCCTACAGCTCCGCCTGTTCAGACTGAACCGCTGACAGAGGCTCCTGCAACTCTGCCGCCTGCCTCCTCTGTGGACACGAGCGGTCTCGCTGCCGAAGCTTCACAGGAACCGGACGATAACTGATATGAAACGGTGTGATCTTTCACACCGTTTTTTTGTACGTAAAAATCCCCTCTGCAAAGAGACTGAAATAACGCCTTTCAACGTAAAACCGTTGAATAATGAAAAAGATACACCTCAGGCAGATAATTTACGGAGCAGTATATGCCGCGTCTGTATAATAAACTTGAATAATCTGCAAAGAGTCGTCAATAATATGGTCGGAGGTGTTAGTGTGAATAAAAACGAACTGACCGATAAACATTACGGAAAAGGCTCAAAGGGCTTCTATGCCGCACTCGGCATAAGCGCTGTCATGATAGGCGCTGCCTGCCTTTTCGCTCACAAGCAGGGTGACAGTATGCCGAAAAGAACCAATTCTGCTGATAACAATTCAATTATCCACGAATCCGTCTATGACAGATACGTTACAGAGCTCCCGCGTACCTCGGCTGTGACTTCTCAGAGGGCCACTGCTGCCGCTACAACTCCCACTGTAACGGAGCTTCCCCTTGAGACGCTGCCTGCTGAAGATATTACAGTTGACGCGCCCTTTATGGATAACGACTACTTTGTACAGGCCGAACCTGCTGCCGCCGACCTTTCGGGCGCTTATGCCCCCCTTGCGGATATGAGCAGTATACTCAGCGATTTCAGCAACGGGGAGCTTGTAAAAAATGAGACCACAGGCACGTGGCAGACCCATAACGGTACTGATATCGCCGCTGAAGTGGGAGCAGACGTTTTCGCACTCGCAGACGGCAGGGTGCAGGCTGTTGCCAATGACCCGCTGTGGGGCGTTACCGTCGTTATCGACCATAATAACGGATATATCTCCAGGTACCGAAGTCTCGGCTCTGACCTGTCCGTTCAGAAGGACGACGAGGTAAAGGGCGGAGCTGTAATCGGCTGCGTGGGAGAAACTGCCGATATTGAAAGCGGTACTGCTCCTCATCTTCATATCGAGGTCACCCACAATGGTAAATATATCGACCCTATGGGAGTAATACAATAAGTTTAACAAAAAACGGTGCCTGATAAATTTGTATTATCAGGCACCGTAAGGTCATTTTTCCTTTTTATCTGAAAGCGGACACGATCTTGTATCATGCCCGCTTATTTTTATGAAAAAAGCTTACTTTTGTTCTCTTACTATAGCCTTGCTGCCAAGGAAGGTAAGGAGGAAGTATCCGCCGTATATCACTATGAGTACGGCTGCTGTAAAGAGAATTGGCTTTGTGTAGCCGCTGCCTACTATCATTGAAAGACCGACCTTTCCGAATCTCATGCCCACGTAGGAGTGGAGACAAGCAATGAGAAGCGGCAGCAGGAAGAATATTCCCGACTGACGGAAGACAGACTTTGTGATCTCCTTTTCCTCAACGCCCAGCTTGCGGAGCATTGTATATCTCGGGAGGCTGTCCGCGCTCTCGGAGAGCTCCTTGAGCGCAAGTATAGCGCCGCAGGAAACAAGGAAGATAAATCCTATATATATACCGAGGAAGGTAACTATAGCGCCTATGCCCACAGCATCGTTTGCAGCCTCTATCCTTGTTTCTAAATGGCGCATATAGCCGTCGCCCTGATACAAGCGCATTGTATAGTCCCAGTTTTCTCTTGCAGTCTTTTCTGCGGCTTCCCTGCCTTTTTTGTCTGCAGCACTGTAGTTGCCTACGAAATAATCTATTCCGCGGTATTCCTCTGAAACTGCACTGTCGGGAACTATTATCGCACCTGTATTCGAGGGCTGCATATCGGGATAAAACGAGTTCCTGATACATTTTTTCGAGCTTGGCTTGAAGCTCTTTCCGAAAGAGGTTATCTCGGGGCTGTCCTCAAGGAATTTATCGTATATCTCGGGCATTCCCGAAGCATTTGCACATATTGCGTATTCGCCGTCGGCAAGCTCTATCTGCTTCATGCCGTAAAGCTTCATAAGTGCGTTGTAGTCGCTGAGCTTCAGAAAAGAGATATCGAAATCCATCATAGCATATACGGAAACGGAATCGGCTGTCAGTTCTTCTCTCCTGTCTCCAAGAAGATCGTCTAAAGTCAACCTGCCGTCAGCGTAGTCGTGGAAGTGACAGCACTCTCCGAAATCGTCATATATGCTCATATTCTGCTGTGCATAGACATCGTCGATATCGCCTGTTCCGTACCTGTCGAGATCATCGGAGTCATGAAGGTACAGAGCGAAGTATCCGTAGAAATCAGCGGGGAAATTATCCTCAACGCCCTTATTGAGGGAATTTCTTATTGTAAATGCAGTCGAAAGAGTGCATATAGTTACGAAAAGCATGAGACAGATAACTGTCATTGAAGCAACGGTGGTATTTACCTTGCTGCTTATCTGACGGAATGTGAAGCTGTTGAGACCGCGGTGATATATGCCCTTTGCGGACATTATGACTCTCAGGAGCATTCCCGCCACGGACCAGAATATAAAAAACGTGGATACTGCACCGAGTGCAATGGCTAAGAGCATTTTTTTACTGTTGAGATTAGTATAATCCCAGCCGACTGTGTAATATGCCCAGCCGAGAGCTGCTGCTGAGATAAGGAATACTATCACGCAGAGCCACGGGTTTTTCATGGTTATCTTTTCCGAGCGTCTGTCGGAATTCATAAGAGTGATAAGTCTGCATTTGCTGATGACAACGCCGCTCCTGAGCATTACCACAACGTACATAATTCCGAAGTAGATGATGGTTTTGGTGATAGCGGAAGCCGATACCGTGAATTTATAATCGTTCATGTCGGCCTCAAACATATTTGCGACTACGGCGCTCATTACCTGTGAAAGTCCCATTCCTATGAGAAGCCCCACAAGAAGTGAGCCGGCGCCGATTATTACCGTTTCGCACAGGAGAAGCGCGGATATCCTCCACTTGCTCATGCCAAGCATCATGTAAAGTGCGAACTCCTTGTTCCTGCGCTTCATAAGGAACCGGCTTGCATATACGATGAGAAGTCCGAGGACTACCGCCACGAAAACGCTTACGCCCGATACAGCCTGTGTGAGTATATTTATTATCTCGCGCTGATTTTCATTCATCTTAATGAAAGCCGTCTGTGACTCGATAGCGTTGAAAACGTAGAATATGGCTACGCCGAGTACAAGTGTGAAGAAGTATACGGCGTAGTCCCTTATGCTTTTGCGGATATTGCTGAGAGATATCTTAAAGAGCATCGCTCATGTCACCTCCCAACAGAGTTACTACGTCGATTATCTTGTCGAAGAACTGCTTTCTTGTGTCTGCGCCGCGGTTTATCTCGTTGAAGAGCTTGCCGTCCTTGATGAAAAGCACTCTCGAAGCATAGCTTGCAGTAAACGAGTCGTGAGTTACCATCATTATGGTGGCATTGTGCTCGCGGTTGAGATAATTGAAACGTTCAAGAAGCATTTTCGATGACTTTGAATCAAGTGCGCCTGTCGGCTCATCGGCCAGTATGAGCTTTGGCTCGGTAACGATAGCTCTTGCGGAGGCTACCCTCTGCTTCTGACCGCCCGACATCTGATAGGGATATTTGTTGAGGACCTCGGTTATCCCGAGCTGCTCCGCAACATTCTTTACAGCCTTGTCTATCTCATTTGCAGGGCGCTTCTGAATGGAAAGCGCAAGGGCGATATTCTCATAGGCTGTGAGTGTATCCATAAGGTTGAAGTCCTGAAAGATAAATCCCAGCTTCTCACGGCGGAACTTGTTGAGCTCCTTGCCTTTGAGCTTGGTTATGTCGATATCCTCAAGAAAAATGTTTCCCGCCGTTACGCGGTCGATAGTGGATATGCAGTTCAGAAGAGTTGTCTTGCCGCTGCCCGAAGCTCCCATTATTGCAGTGAATTCGCCCTTTTCGACCGAGAAGGAGATATCGTCCACAGCTTTAGTGAGATTTGATCTGTTTCCGTAGTATTTTTCAACGTTCTGTAATTTAAGCAATGTCATTTTTGTTTTCTCCTTATTCTATCGGTATAAGTTCTTTTGTTCCGTGTTTCTTCATGTAACATTGAAGTGCAGTGCTGGCAGATATCAGCATCATTGAAAGCACGAACGGAGTGTCTATCATAGGAGTAAGCAGTGTCTTTTCACGGAATATTTCATATAATGCTACTGCTGTAAGCGGTATGATGCAGACAGTGCTGACAATAACAAATGTTCTGACAGCTGTTAAAGCAAGTTTTTCCATAAGATCATTTCCTTTCGGTTATTTCTTTCCGGGAGCTTTTCCCGTTTCCATGATCTTATTATACATCATGCAATACATGCGGTCGTTGTTTTAATATTACGCAACATTACAGTTCTGTAATGCTGCTTCAGTCATTAGTAGGGGCGCACATTGTGCGCCCGAAATGTCATTACATGATCCTTAGTTCTTAATTCTTATCAGCCATGAGGTAATGGTCGTTTTTGGCAAAGGCAATGGTGAACTCGGTAAAACTGCCCTGTTCCGATGATACTGATATGCCGTGTCCAAGTCTGTCGCAGAGACATTTTACTATGTACATTCCCATGCCCGTGGATCTGGCATAGGTGTGTCCGTTCTCGCCTGTGAAGCTCTTTTCAAATACCCTCGGGATATCGCCGGAGGTTATGCCTGCGCCGTTGTCGCGGAAGTGAAGAAGTACCCTGTCCTCCTTATCTTCTGCCGTTATGCGTATTACGGGCTCGCGGTCAGGTACCGTATACTTCAAGCTGTTCGCCATGAACTGACCGAGCATGAATTCAAGCCACTTTCCGTCGGTCATCACCGGTAATTCAAGTCCCTCAGTCTCAATGGAGGCTCCCGCAAGCTGTACGGCTTCGCGGTTCTTGAGTGCAACATTGGATACTGCACGCTTCAGTGAGGTCTCCTTTATTATATAGTCCTTTTCCGCATTCTCCGAGCGGGCATAGTAGAGCACCTGATCGGTATAGTCATCTATCCTGCGGAGCTGCTCGATGTATCTCTCGCTGATACTATCCCTGTGATTGTGCGCCATAAGCTGAAGACTCGCTACGGGAAGCTTTACCTCGTGTACCCACATTTCGATGAAGTCACGGAACTCTGCGGAGCTCCGCTTGTACTCAGCGACATTCTCGCACATTGACTTGTTGGCGTCGCACAGGGCTTCGTAGAGTATTTCTCCCTCCAGAAAATCGGGCTTGCTTATCATTTCGTGTATGAGATACTTCTTGTCAAGTCCATCAAGCTTACAGCGCATATCGGTGTAAAAACGCGCCTTGCGAAGAAAGCCTATGAGCTCCTCTGATATGAGGAAGAAGAAAAATATCATACATATGCATATTATGAGCTGACTGCTGACCCTGTACGCCATAAGGAAAAGAAGTATGAGTCCCAGCGCTGCAGCAAAGATCATGTAGAACCACAGCCTGTCCCTGATATAACTGATAAGTTTCATTTCAGCACGTACCCCTGCTTCTTTCTTGTTTCGATGGCATCTTCGCAGCCAAGCTCCGATAGCTTGGAGCGGAGACGGCTTATATTCACAGTGAGGGCGTTGTCATTGACGAACTCGTCGTTGTCCCACAGAGCGGTCATAAGGTCGTCGCGAGTGACGATAGAGCCCTGTCTGTCAAGCATAAGGCGGAATATTATCATTTCATTCTTGGTGAGGATAATATCGCGGCGGCCGTCGGTAAGGCTGCCCTTGGCGTCGTTTACCTGCAGGCCGTTGTAGGTCTGAACCGAGACGGTTCCCGAAGCCCGTTTCAGCACTGCGGATATGCGCAGGAGCAGTATGGTGGGATTGTAGGGCTTTGTTATATAGTCGTCTGCTCCGTAGCTCATGGAAAGCACCTCGTCAGCCTCTGAGGTGCGGCTCGTTACCATTATTACAGGGATATCGCTCTCCCTGCGTATCTCCTTTAGGAGCTGCTCGCCGTTAAGGTTGGGTATATTTATATCCATAAGGATAAGGTCAGGTCTTGCGGCAAGTATCTCAGACCTGGAATCGGAAAAATCTGTAAGGCATTCTGTCTCATAGCCCGAATTGCGCAGGAGCTCCGCAAGTTCTTCGCGGATCGATCTGTCGTCTTCAACTATGTATATTTTACTCATATGTCACCTCATAGTATTTATTGGATTTTATTATAGTATATAGGCGTAGCATTATGCTATAATAAATGCTTTAGCCTTTATTATAGCATAAAAACCCGGAAATAGCAACAGCAACGGAGAAAAACGGCAGTTTATGCTGTTGTTGACGTAAAAATTCTGCACGAAGCATTAACTCCTGTTATTGCGATCCGGCTGTTCCCTTTCTGTCCCGCATGAGCAGTATAAAGCATATTATGCCGAATATCCCGGATATTATCACCATAAGCCGTCCGAAATGGTTACGGGGAAAAGTATCCTATGAAAGGAAATAACGCTCTCAGCAACACCGAGAGCGTTCTGTTAGTTATACAGTTTTGCGAGCTTTCTTTCTCTCTTGCAAGAGCAATACCATAAAAACGACCGTCAGCAAAATCATCGGAACATACTCAAATACATCTGAGATTGCTCCAAGATCAGCGTTTTCGGGAATATTGCCCTGTGAGAGAAGTCCGTCAAAAGCCCCTTGACTCTGATTGAACATGAAATGAGCCACCACCGCAGGGAATACGCTGTCGGTCTTTTTTATAAGCCACATCAGGAATGTACCAAAGCTTGTAAGCAGAAGCATTCTCTTGCCGCACATCATCAGCGAACAAGAAAGTGTCCCTTCACCGTCAAGCCAGCCCGCCGTATCCATTGGCAGATGCCACAAGCTCCACACGATACCGCCGATGAGGCAAGTGCCGACCGTGCCGAAAAGAGGCTCCATTTTCTGATTCATGTATCCACGCCAGCCAAGCTCCTCGCCAAGCAATCCAATCGACTGCACTGCTGATAATGCCGCAAGCATGAATACACTTGACAGCACATTCTGACACGTGAATCCGCCGAGCCAACCGCTGTGTCCGCTTACAATAACGGGGAGCAATATCCTTGCTGAAAAGAATATCAGCGGAATCCCGAATGCCAACAGATACCACCTGAAATTACCATTGAGATTCAAGTGCAGCTTCATATCACGGAAGCCCTCTTTTGTGACGGCTCTTGTGATAAGGCTTGCAATCGCAGGTGAGAATGAGAACAAACAGTAATATATGATAAAAAATAATGTATTCGATTCGTTCATCGGCTTTCTGAAAACGAAGAAAAGCAATACGAACAGAAACACGATCAGCAGGTAAATGCCAAGTCTTTGGGCATTTTCTTTTTTAGTGGTCATACTGCTCCACCCCTTTCAGATACAGCCTGCAAGTGATACGGTAAGAGATATAATACAACGCAATACACACGACAAGACCGACCGACAGTATCAGCGAACTGTTATGTTCGTTGAATACTTTTTTTCCTATATCCGTTATATTGTCCATATTGTCTGCATTCAGTATAAGTATTACAGATAGAAATATTGCAAGAATGACCGTACATATCAGCTTTATTAAGCTGCCCTTTTTATTGCCGAAGCGATAGGTGAACGGTATGTCTATCGCACGAAAGAGTATCTGCACAAAGCCAAGCAGAAGTGCGACATCGCTGATTGATCCGACATCTGTCATTCCTATATCAGCAGCGACGGCGCAGTAGCCCATATCCACAAATTGCAGTGAAAACAGAAATAATACGATCATTCCGAAGATCATCTCATATTTCACACGGAGAAAGCCCTTGTAACCGTCAGCCGAAGCGGTGATCCAGTACCCCCACAGCTTACGGTCATCCCCTCGCAGTACCATCATCTGTAAAGCTCCTGCTGCGAAAAATCCAGCAATAAGTCCGCCGATACGCAGAGCGGTATTATCCGCATTCGGTATCTCCCCGCGCAAAAGCAGCAATACAAGAAGCGGGGTGAAGCCGCAAAGTATCATAGAGAGAATAAACCAGCGGTTCTGCTTCCATTCCTTGTAAACCAGTCCCTTCATTATGGCTCTCTCCTTTCGTGCGACCTCCACATCGCAAGGAAGAATAATACACATAAAACCACAAAAACAGCGAATATGCAAAGCGTTAGTTTTCCCGAACTCAGTTTGGTCACAAAACTGTTGATCGCTTCGTCCGAAATCAGATCGCCGTCTTCATTAGGCTGTTCGGGAAAATCTACATTGATAAACAAGCCGACGACTTTCAGTATGACTCCTGCTCCGAAAAATGCGATAATGCCGATGATCCCCAGGTCCTTTTTTGTTTTCGCAAACATGATGATATAGCTGTAAGCAATATCAATCAGCATTATAGCACAGACAGCACCAAGAAAAGTATTGAGCATTATACCGAACGCATTATAATCCGCTGCGGCACTATATATCCATGTATAAGCCGCTGATAACAGCCCGAAGAACAGTATATAGCACAGTTCCACAAGCAGATCGGACATTGCTTGCTGTTTGGCAGTCGGCGGCAGGACATAGGAATACCTCTTCCAGCCCGAGCTGATGTCCGCTTTCTGCAAGCCGTTGTTCGTGCCTGCCATAACCCCGCCTACAAGGGAGACTATCCCCACAAAAAACACTACCTCTTCCACAGGCAATTTCTCACCGGGTTTGTCGAAATCGCCGAGCATGACCGGTGTCAGCAGCAACAGTGACAGAAGAAGAAACAGTATCAGCATAATGATACAGTGCTTGCGTGTCAGCTTCAATCCACGGTATATCAGCGATGTGTATAGTTTCATCACGACCACTCCTTTACATCACGATGAACATAGTAGAGCATAATGTCATCAAGACTTGCGGGATCTATTACGCAGTCACGGTACTTGCAGGAAGCATTCTCACGGTCATTTACCATTACCTCCGCACCGAAATTGTTTGTACGAATGCTGACGATATCCTCAGTGTCAATTTCTTTCAGCTTGTCCTTACTGCATTTGATAATACCGTGTTTCTCAATCATTTCGTCCTTAAAGCCCGTCAGCAGGATCTTTCCCTTGTCGATGAATGTCACCATATCCGCTATCTTTTCAAGGTCAGAGGTGATATGTGAGGACATCAGGATAGAACGCTCGCCGTTTTGCAGATATTCCATGAAGATGTGCAGTATCTCGTCACGCACAACGGGGTCAAGACCTGTTGTTGCTTCGTCCATTACAAGCAGCTCGGCATTGTGGGAAAGTGCGCAGGCTATCTGCAATTTCATCTTCATGCCCTTTGAAAACTGCCCTATCTTCTTTTTCTGTGGCAGCTGAAAACGCTCTATGTACTTCATATAGGCAGAGTTGTCCCATTCGGGATACATGCCCTCGAATATCCTGGCCATATCCTTTACATTAAAAATGTCATGGAAGGGCAGCTCGTCAAATACCACTGCGATACGCTTTTTTATTGCAGTTTCGTCCTTTATATGGTCAAGACCCAGCAGACGTATCTCACCGCTGTCAATATCCGTGATGTGCAGCAGGCTGCGGATAGTTGTGGTCTTTCCGGCACCATTCTGCCCGATAAAGCCCATGATACAGCCCCTCGGTATATCAAAGCTGATATTGTCCAGCATAAAGCCGTCATAGCGCTTGGTCACGCCTTTTATTTCAATTGCATTTTCATATGCGTCCATATTATTCTCCTCCATTTACAAGATCGAGCAGCTCGTGCAGCTCGTCGATGTTAACGCCTGCCTTGCGGGCAGTCTCACCTGCTTCTGCAAGCAGGGCTTCGATACGCTTGATCTGCTCTTCACGATAGAGCTCCAGGTTCTGCGCCTTTACAAATGAACCTCTGCCCGTGTAGCTCTCAATAAAGCCGTCACGTTCAAGCTCCTCATATGCGCGTTTGGTTGTCATAAAACTGATACGGAGCTCAGTTGCAAGTATCCGCATAGATGGCAGAGCTTCGCCCTCTTTGAGTTTTCCCTCCAGTATCATAGTCTTTATCTGGTTAGCTATCTGTATATAGATAGGTTCACCGGATGAATTGCTGATGTTGATATTCATATTTAGTGTACACTCCTTGTGGTTATATAACTTTACCTGCTTTCCGGACAGCAAAGTCTAAATTGTATAACTACCTTTTATACAATTATATCAACTGCGTTACAATTTGTCAAGTGGGTCTGCAAATTTTTTTCATAAAACTGCGAATGTACGTATATGTTTGAGAAATACACTTTCAAGCATGAGTGTTTCACACGCTCCTACCTTATATAATATTATATACGCTTCGATGGTATATATTTTATCATATTGCATATTAAGTTATATATATACCGCAATTTTTGCACACAAAAATTATGTCATTTATTGCGACTATTTCAAGTAATGTGGTTGAATTGGCTATTTTACGCCGATTTTCAAAAGCACTCAATCGCAATATACGGTCAAATCATGCCGCTACCGCAATTTTTGGCTTGTATTACATATAGTTATTATATTATAATTATATACAGATGATTATGATTGCCGCATCAGGGGATCGCAAATTATTTGGCATATAATATAAGGTTTGGATAACTACCCACAGCAGTCATTTTCATTAAGGTTATTTTTTTATATTATTTAAAGGAGTGATTTTATTGAAGCTTTCAAGAATCAAGAAGGTTCTCGGCGGAACAGTATCTGCTCTGATGATCGCATCAGCAGTACCTGCCGCTGCTTCAGCTGCTGATCAGCAGACACGAGGCAACGTGGGCGGATACGATTACGAAATGTGGAACCAGAACGGACAGGGACAGGCATCAATGAATCCCGGCGCAGGTTCTTTCACCTGCTCATGGAGCAACATCGAAAACTTCCTCGCACGTATGGGTAAGAACTACGACAGTCAGAAGCAGAATTACAAGCAGATCGGCAATATCGTTCTTACTTACGATGTAGAGTATACCCCCAGAGGAAACTCATACATGTGCGTATACGGCTGGACGAGGAATCCTCTTATGGAATACTACATCGTCGAAGGCTGGGGCGACTGGCGTCCACCCGGAAACGACGGTGAAAACAAGGGTACAGTTTCCCTTAACGGAAATACATATGACATCCGCAAGTCCATGCGCTACAACCAGCCTTCACTTGACGGTACCGCTACATTCCCACAGTACTGGAGCGTTCGTCAGACAAGCGGATCGGCAAACAATCAGACAAACTATATGAAGGGTACTATCGATGTTTCCAAGCACTTCGAGGCCTGGGAAAAGGCAGGTCTTGACATGTCAGGTACTCTTTATGAGGTTTCACTCAATATCGAAGGCTACAGATCAAACGGTTCCGCAAACGTTAAGAGCGTTACTGTAAGCACAGGCGGCTCAGGCGGCGGTCAGCAGCAGAACAATGACTGGAACAATCAGGGCCAGCAGCAGAA
>DBXO01000048.1:0-13207 GCA_002309635.1 Ruminococcus flavefaciens
ATGCTAAAATATCTTCACAAAAAGGACAAGCGAGCAAGGTTTATTTCATTTTCACGCAACTTCGGAAAAGAGGCAGGAATGCTAGCCGGACTGGAGGCAGCGAAGGGCGACTACATTGCAATAATGGACGCTGATTTGCAAGACCCCCCGTCACTGCTGCCGCAAATGTACGAGATAGTTAAAAGCGGAGAATATGACTGCGTTGCTACAAGACGCACAACGAGAAAGGGCGAGCCGCCGATTCGTTCGTTTTTTGCGAGAATGTTCTATAAGATTATCAACAAAATGAGTGATGCGGACATTGTGGACGGTGCACGTGATTTCCGTTTAATGCGGCGTAGAATGGTTGACGCAATTTTGTCGATGAAGGAGTACAACCGATTCTCAAAGGGGATATTCGGGTGGGTTGGTTTTAAGACAAAGTGGCTGGAATATGTAAATGTGGAGCGTGTTGCCGGAGAAACAAAGTGGTCATTCTGGAAGCTGTTTAAATATTCGGTGGAGGGGATAATGGCGTTTTCCACAACACCGCTGTATATGTCGTCAATAATGGGCTTTGTGGTATGTTTTATTACATTTATATTGGCATGCTTTTATGCAATAAAAAAATTGGTGTTTGGTGACCCGACTGCCGGATTTCCAACGCTCATATGTGTGATAATATTTTTGGGCGGAGTGCAGTTGATTGGTATTGGAGTTGTGGGAATGTACTTGTCAAAGACTTATTTGGAAACTAAGAATAGACCGGTGTATATAATAAGAGAAACGGAAGAGGATATACTCAAAATCTAAAAGATNNAAATCTTAACGCTTTCGAGTATAACGAATAGTTACAAACTGTGACGTAATATTAATCAAGGAGGTAATATTCATGAAAGAAATACTAAAGGTTGATAATATTTCAAAAACCTTTAAACTGTCTTCGAAACAGCAAAAAATAGAAAAGACTAACAGCAAAATAAAAAACGCCGTAAAAGAACTCTCTTTCTCGGCATACGAGGGTGAGATATTCGGTCTGCTCGGTCCTAACGGCGCAGGAAAAACAACTACTCTCCGTATGCTTGCAACTCTCATTAAACCCGACAGCGGCGATGCGCTCGTTGACGGAGCAAGTATAGTGAATGAGCCTAACGAGGTGAGAAGTAAGATTGGATTTTTAACCAGCGAGTTGAAGCTGGAGGATTTCTTCACACCGGATTTTCTCTTTGACTTTTTCTCCGATTTGCATAAAGTCCCCGATGACGTGAGAGATAAACGCAAAGCGGAACTCTTCCGAAAGTTCGGTATTGATAAGTTCGCTCAGGTGAAAGTTGTTAACCTCTCAACAGGTATGAAACAGAAGGTTTCTCTCGTAGTGGCTGTGGTGCATGACCCCGATATCATTATCTTCGATGAACCAACTAACGGTCTTGACGTAATTACCGCTAAGGTTGTGACGGATTTTCTCCTCGAACTGAAACAGCGTGGAAAAACTGTTATCGTGTCTACTCATATTTTTAGCTTGATTGAGAAGATTTGCGATAGGGTGGGTATCATCATTGACGGTCAGATGATTGTTTGCGAGGAGCTTAAAACGCTCACTAAAAATAAGCCGCTTGAGGACGTGTTCTTCGATTTGTACGCAGAAAGAAAGGGTGATGAAATATGAAAAATGCCGCTTTAGTTGTGTTTAAAAAGGAGCTTTCGAGATTTTTCGGCGATAAAAGATTGCTGTTTACTACGGTGATTCTTCCCGGTCTTGCAATCTTTTTGATGTATTCTTTTATGGGTCAGGCTATGACCGCATCGTTTAGCAGTGATGATACTACTTTTAATATCGCTGTTGCGAATATGCCCTCTTCAATGAAAGACGTATTTTCAGAGGATAGATATAATATCGACAAAGCTTACATAAATGATTTAGATGACATTCGTGAAAAAATTTCCGATAAGCAGTATCAGCTTGGAATTGTCTTCCCCGATAATTTTGACGATGTTCTCATTAACTACGAAAGCGGTAATATTGAAGATGTTGCCAATGTCGAGATTTATTATAATTCGTCCGATATTCAGTCGAGCAACGCTTACTCAGAGGTCGTTTCTTTGCTCTCAGGTGTGGAAGAACAGGTAAGCAATGTGTTTAATATAAATCATCTGGAGTCGCCGGAAAGCGAAAATATCTACGACCTCGCAACAGATGAAGAGGCTTCCGGCATGCTGTTTGCAATGGTTCTTCCTATGGTGCTTATGATAATGATGTATTCTTCGTGCGTGTCATTTTCAGTTGGAAGTATCGCCGGAGAAAAGGAGAGAGGAACTATCGCTAGTCTGCTCATTACTCCAACTCCAAGAAATCAGCTCATTCTCGGTAAGGTGCTGGCTCTTTCTATAATGGCGCTTTTGGGCGGATTGTCCAGCTTTATTGGAACTCTTCTCTCAATGCCAAGTCTTGTCGGAAATATCGAGGGCAGTGGCATCTCGGCAGAGTATTACAAAGTGAGTGACTATTTGTGGCTGGTTCTAATTATCCTGTCAACAATTATACTTTTTGTTACAATTATCTCTATACTTTCAACACTTGCAAAAACTGTTAAAGAGGCATCGTCAATGGTAATGCCGATGATGATTTTAGTTATGCTGTTAACTGTCGGCTCAATGTACTCTACAGATGCAAAAGAGGAGCTTTATTGGTACTTGATTCCTGTGTATAATTCAGTGCAGAGTATGATGGGGATATTCTCCTTTAACGCATCTCCGATTAATATCCTTATAGCAACAGCAATAAATATTGTATGCTCAGCGGCTGGAATGCTGATTCTTACAAAGATGTTTAACAGCGAAAAGGTTATGTTCAGCAGATAGGGGATTGTTATGAAAATAAGTTTGGAAAATACAAAAATGCTCGATGAGGCAAAGCAGTCAAAGGGGCATTTCGTTTTAATAGAAATACTCATATTTGCTGTTGTTCTTGTTGTGGATACAATTTTGCAGGGTGCGGCTGTCTTTGTGCCGGAGATGAAATTTCTTTTTAATAATCAGGAGTACATTGACGTAGTAAACAGCTTTCAAGCCGGTGAGATTACTCAGGAGCAAATGTCCGAAAGAGTAACTGAAATATCCGGTAATCTTCCGGATTATCTGGTAATTTTATCATTGTTCCTAACAGTAATAGCTACAATACTTTGTATAGTATACTGCCGATTTATCGAGAAGAGAAAGCTTTCGTCAATGGGGTTTCGAAAGAATAAATTTCTTTTGGAATATTTGGTAGGTGCGTTGGTAGGTATCGGATTGTTCTCGCTGTGCGTGGGGATTTGCCTTGTGACAGGCGCGCTTCGCTTTGACGGCGTATCAAAGGATATTAATTGGCTGGTGCTGGGTATGTTTTTTGCAGGCTTTCTTGTTCAGGGCATGAGCGAAGAGGTGCTGTGCAGAGGTTACTTTATGGTGTCGATGTCGAGGAGAATTCCGGTGGCGGCGGCGTTGATTATCTCCTCTGTGATGTTCGCCGCCCTGCACCTGGCAAATAACGGCATCGCACCGCTGGCATTTGTCAATCTGGTTTTGTTCGGTGTGTTTGCCGGCGTGTATATCTTGAAGAGAGGTAATATCTGGGGAGCTTGTGCAATGCACTCACTGTGGAATTTTGTTCAGGGTAATTTTTACGGCATTAGTGTAAGCGGTATGTCAAAAATGGAAACTGTTCTTAATATGAGTTCCAACAGTGCAAAGGAGCTTCTTAACGGCGGCGATTTTGGACTGGAGGGCGGTATTGCCGTAACGATTGTATATACTGCGGCGATTGTGTTTATGCTCTTCATGAAAACTAATCCAGCCGAGGTATCTATTGAAAAAGATGTTTGATATCAAATACGAAGGAGCGATTACGTGTTTATCGGTAATGTTGAAATAAAAGGCTATGCCGCTTTAGCCCCTATGGCAGGCGTTGCGGACAGAGCATTCAGGGAGCTTTGCCGTGATTTTGGCGCTGCGTATGTTGTAACTGAAATGGTGAGTGCAAAGGGCGTGTCATATAATAGCTCGAAATCTACGGAGCTTATGGAGGTGTCAGACAGAGAACGTCCGGCAGGTGTACAGATTTTCGGCTGCGAACCCGAAACTATGGCAGAAGCAGCAGTTACGGCAATGCAGTTTAAACCGGAAATTATAGATATCAACATGGGCTGTCCGGCTCCGAAAGTCAGCGGTAATGGCTGCGGCTCAGCGTTGATGAAGAATCCAAAGCTGTGCGGCGAAATTGTGAAAGCCGTGAGTAATGCTGTCAATGTGCCAGTTACTGTTAAAATTAGAAAGGGCTGGGACGATAATAGCGTAAATGCCGTAGAGGTTGCGAAAATATGCGAGGAAAACGGTGCAAAAGCTGTGGCTGTGCACGGCAGAACGAGGTCGCAGCAGTATCAGGGCAAGGCGGATTGGAATATCATCAGAGAGGTCAAGCAGGCGGTGAGTATCCCTGTCATTGGCAACGGAGATATTTTGACTGCCGAAGATGCTCAGAGAATGTACGAAGAAACAGGCTGTGACCTTGTTATGATAGGCAGAGGCAGCTACGGCAATCCGTTCATATTCCGTGAGATAGCCGCAAGGATGGAAGGCAGTGAGTATCAGCCTCCTTCTCTTGAGGAGAAAATGCGCATAATGCTGGAGCATATACGCCTGATCACCGGACTGAGCGAAAAATGCGAGGAGCTTGCCATGCACGAAGCAAGAAAGCACGCAGCATGGTATATGAACGGCTATTACGGCTCGGCAAAGTTCCGCGGACGTTGTTATCAGCTGTCTTCCTATGCTGAGGCCGAAGCTCTGGCAGAGGAGTTCATTGAACTCCAGAGGAGCCGCGGAATAAACTGAGTGTATTTAATATGTATACAAAGTGGACAAAACGAAGAATTGTTGTTACTTTGCACAAAATTGTTAAGAAAAATTTGTATGAATATACAAAAATAGGCAAATAATAAAGTTGGATGCTTGTATTTGCCGTAGTTACGTCGTTTGCGGTAAAGATTTAATCAGGCAAATTATAAAACGCAATGTAAATTCATTTAAGTTTGATACAATTTGTAATTGCCAAATGAAAAATAATGTGATATAATATGGAATGAAAAGCGGTATATTTTATGGCGTTTTTATACTGCTTTTACAAAAGGAGACCCTTATGAAATTAAGAAAAGGACGTGCCGCGGGCGCTCTGGCTGTGCTGATAGCTATAGTGGTGGGCGGCATAGGCTGCGGAACTATCGTGGGAAAGGTGAATACCGAACCGGAGGTAACTTCCGTATCCGATAATACGACTGTTCCCGAGGAGACTACGGAGGAGCCCACAACGCTTCCGCCTGACAAGATCGTTCATGTTACGGCGGCTGGCGACAACCTGATACACCATTCAGTCTTCGTGAATGCTCAGAAGCTGGCAGGGGGCTACGGCTATGATTTCAAGCCCATGTACTCCGAGGTCAAGTACCTCATCGAAGGCGCAGACCTTGCAATACTCAATCAGGAAACAGTCATCTCACAGAGCAACGAGGTGCGCGGTGCAGAAGGAGGAGTGCTCCTGTTCAATTCGCCGCCCGAGGTTGCAGACGCAGTGATTGATCTCGGCTTCGATGTTATCACAATGGCAAACAATCACCTGCTCGATATGGGCACCGACGGACTTGAGGAATCTATAAACTTCTGGAATGAGAAGGCTGAGGAGAACGACCTCACTGTTCTCGGAGCGTACCTTAACGAGGCAGATGCAAACAATATCCGCGTCCGCGAGGTGAACGGCGTAAAGATTGCCTTTCTTGCCTACGCAGAGCATATAAACGGCTTCGATGCAAACCTTGACAGCGTGCCGCTCAGAGTTATCAAGAACGATGAAGAGGACGTTATCGAGCGTCAGATCAAGGAGGCGGATGAGATCGCCGACGTTGTTATCGTTTCGGCGCACTGGGGCGCTGAGGATACCAATATCGTGTCCGATGACAGAATGATCCTTGCAGAAAAAATGGTAAACTGGGGAGCTGATGTTATCCTCGGCTGCCATACACATACAGCTCAGACTATGGAGTGGATAGAGCGCGACGACGGTACGAAGGGCTTTGTCTATTACTCCATGGGCAACTTCATCTGCGCTCAGACAGACAACTTCAACGTTGTCGGCGAGCTTGCAGACTTTGACATAGTCATCGACGGCGAGACAGGAGAGCTGAAACTCGAAAACGTGGGTGCTATACCTACTATCGTCCATTATGAGGGCGGTTTTTCCGATATGAAGGTCTATCCGTACAGCAAGTATTCACGCGAGCTTGCGGAGCGTCACGGGCTCCCGTATGCGGTACCTCAGGGCACCTATACGGACTTCGGCTGGGACGTTATAAACCGCATAATCGACGCGGCAATTCCTACTGAATTTCGCAAACTGGACAAATAAATTGATAAATTCATTTTTCGTTCAGAAACAGGTTTAAAAGGCGGTTTTTGAGAAAAAACAGCATTGTGCAAACCGTGCAAAAATATCTTTTGCGGTTTATGTAAAATACCAAAAACGATATGAACCTATTTACTTTTTTTTAGACCTGATATATAATGAAATCATGAATAAGTATAGATTTGGGATCACGTATCTCATCACGGCAGTGTGATGCGTCTTAACGACAAAACCACTCCCGTGCGGGGCGAAAAAACGGTCTCAGGCTGGTGACAGAGGGGAGCTTCGGAGCGGCGTGTACAAACGTCCGTCAGGGATCCGCTGTGGCGCAGCTCGGACAGCTAAAGTCTCGTCTGTATGACCGGCAGCGGCAGTAGCCGCCCGCTTGGCACGGCTTTCATTCGTATATCGGTGAATACGGTTTTGCAGAGAGGGCGGAAGACAAGATCCGCTGCAACTAAGACAAGATATAATAAAAGGGGCATACCCGTTCCTTTGTTATATAACATTATTGAAGAAGGAGGAAAAAATAATGAAGACAAAAAAGGTAGTCGTCGGAGCATTGGCTGCGATGCTTTCACTTTCAGTCTGCTCACTTGCACCTGCAGTAGCCGCCGGCGAAACAGTGCAGATATCCGTTGGCGAAACTTATGCAGAGGCAGGTGCAGAATTTTCGGTGGATGTATCATTAGCTGATATCCCATCTTCCGGTATCCAGGCAATCGATTTTGCTGTTACATACGACAGCAAGGTACTCACAATTACAAAGGTTGAACAGGGAGCTCTCGTAAATAAGAGCGCAGAGACCGCTGACAAGTCAGCTTCACTCTCACCTCTCTTTGAAAGCTCTATCAACTCTAAAGAGGGTTTTGTGAGCATGATCTGGTCCACTTCTACTGATGACGCTTCGTACTGGCTCAAGGGCGACGGAGTATTCTGTACTATCAAGGGTACTGTTGCAAGCGGTGCCGCAAGCGGTGCAGTTGCAGATCTTAAGATCGTTCCTATCGACCGTGAGACATATGCCGGCTCAGGTTCTCCCAACGGAGATATCGGCTGTGGATATGAAAAGGACGGAAAGCCCGTTAAGCTCGCTACAAAGGCAACTAACGGAAGCGTAACAGTTGGTAAGGAAGTAGCAACAACTCAGCCTGCTACAGAAAAGATCAGCCGTGGAGACGTTAACTGTGACGGCACAGTTGATATGGGAGATGCTGTTCTCATCATGCAGAGCCTTGCTAACCCCAACAAGTATGGTATAAATGGTTCAGATTCCAAGCATATCACAGCTCAGGGTCAGCTCAACGGTGATGTTGATGAAGACGTAAAGGGTCTTACATCTAACGATGCACTTAAGATCCAGAAGTACCTGCTCAAGAGCATTAAAGAGCTCTGATCCGAGATTATCTGATTTGTCCCCCTTACAAAGGAATACAAACCCAACTTATGTTTTATTAATAGGGATAAAACCTAAAGAAAGGAATTATTACAAATGAAAAAGTTTATTTCTGCAGTCACATCACTGTGTATGGCTGCATCAATGGTAAGCGCAGTAGTTCCTGCAACTGTAGGTGCTGCTGATTCTGCCAAGGGCTTTGCTATTAAAACATATGACATCAGCAAGCCAGCATCTGCTGATGCTAAGTCCTCCATAACAATCAACAAGAAGGATATTCCTGCTGGCGGTTATAAGCTTCCTTCAGCTGTATACTACTCAGAGGGCGTTAACGCAACAGATTCACTTCTCGTTGCTATAACAACAGATTCAAAGGATATTTCCTTTGCTCTTCATAATCCTACAAAGGCTTATACAGACTCTGAGAAGGAATACTCAATCGGTGGAACTTCATTCTCAACTGACAGCTATATCTCATTTGCTGGTTCATACGATGATCTCGATGGCTATTCAGCAGCTGGTAAGTACATTTTCGGTATCGATTCTTCCCAGACAGCTGCCGGAACAGACAACTACTTCATCGGTTGCTCATGGACCAATAACGGTACATCTTACAAGTGGGCTGGCGAGAAGTCGGATTCTTATCCTTTCTATGTATTCGATACAATCATTCCTCAGAATATTGCAGAGGGTACATACTCAGTTAAGTTCTGTGAGTACAACACAGATGCTTCCGGCGTAAACGACAACCCCTCACCTCTCGTAGAGGGCGAGAAGACAAGATTTACCACAAAGGGCGGTAATCTTAAGCTCGAGACAATGACTATCAAGGTTGTTGGCGACGGCGGCGAGACTGTTGAGACAACAGCTCCTGCTACACAGCCTGCAACACAGCCCGCTACACAGCCTGCAACACAGCCGGCTACACAGCCTTCTACTGTTGCTCAGGACGGCGACGTTCAGTTCACATTCGCTGACAAGGACGGCAATTCCACAATTGCTGCTAAGCCCGGCGACTCTGTAACTCTTTATGCAAACGTTGCTTCAAAGGGCAAGGAGATCTCAGCTATGGACGTTCAGTTCAAGGCTGACAAGGGCCTTACAATCTCCAAGATCGGCGGCAAGTCACCCGCTCTTGACAATGTAAGCGTTTCTACAAACATTGACGAGTATCGTGCTAACTTCACATCTACAGACGAGACAGGTGAGCCTATCGTTCCTTCAGACGGAAAGGCTGCATTCACTCTCGTTGTTAACGTTGATGCAGACGCTAAGGATGGCAACTACACAGTTGGCTTCGGCGATCAGCTCAAGGTATTCAAGGACAGCACAAAGTTCAATTACAAGGCAAGCTTCGCTCCTGCTACAATTCAGGTATCAGGCACAGGCAGCACACAGCCTGCAACACAGCCCGCTACACAGCCTGCAACACAGCCTGCAACACAGCCGGCTACACAGCCTTCTACTGTAGCTCAGGACGGCGACGTTCAGTTCACATTTGCTGACAAGGACGGCAACACAGCAGTAGCTGCTAAGCCCGGTGACGAGATCACAGTTTATGCAAATGTTGCTTCAAAGGGCAAGGAGATCTCAGCTATGGACGTTCAGTTCAAGGCTACAAAGGGTCTCACAATCACAAAGATCGGCGGCAAGTCACCCGCTCTTGACAATGTAAGCGTTTCTACAAACATTGACGAGGCTCGTGCAAACTTCACATCTACAGACGAGACCGGTGAGCCTATCGTTCCTACAGACGGAAAGGCTGCATTCACTCTCGTAGTTAAGGTTGACGAGAGCGCTGCAAACGGTACTTACACAGTTGGCTTCGGCGATCAGTGCAAGGTATTCAAGGACAGCACAAAGTTCAACTACAAGGCAAGCTTCGCTCCTCTTACAGTAACTGTTGGCGGTACTACTGTTGAAACACAGCCTGCTACACAGCCTGCAACTCAGCCTGCTACACAGCCTGCAACACAGCCTGCTACACAGCCTGCAACACAGCCTTCTACTGTAGCTCAGGACGGCGATGTTCAGTTCACATTTGCTGACAAGAACGGCGAAACAGCAGTTTCAGCTAAGGCTGGCGACGAGATCACAGTATACGCAAACGTTGCTTCAAATGGCAAGGAGATCTCAGCTATGGACGTTCAGTTCAAGGCTACAAAGGGTGTTACAATCACCAAGATCGGCGGTAAGTCACCTGCTCTTGATAACGTAAGCGTTTCTACAAACATTGACGAGGCTCGTGCAAACTTCACATCTACAGACGAGACAGGTGAGCCTATCGTTCCTACAGACGGCAAGGCTGCATTCACACTCGTAGTTAAGGTTGACGAGAATGCTGCAAACGGTACTTACACTGTTGGCTTCGGCGATCAGATCAAGGTATTCAAGGACAGCACAAAGTTCAACTACAAGGCAAGCTTCGCTCCTCTTACAATCACAGTTGGTGAGACTGTAACAACAGCTCCTGCTGAGACAACAGCTCCTGCTGAGACAACAAAGCCCGCTGAGACAACAAAGCCCGCTGAGACAACAAAGCCCGCTGAGACAACAAAGCCCGCTGAGACAACAGCTCCTACAACTCAGCCTGCTACACAGCCCGCAACTTCAGGCAGCAGCCTCAAGCCCGTTTGGGGCGACGCTAACTGCGACGGTGACGTAAACGTTTGTGACGTTGTTCTTGTTCTTACATACATCAACGATCCTACAATCGATTACTTCACAGCTCAGGGTAAGGTTAACGCTGACGTTGTAGCTCCTCAGGATAAGAGCGGCGCAGCAGTTGATCCTGCTAAGGTTAAGATCGATTCAGACGATAACGAGGCTCTCGTTAAGTTCTGCCTTAAGAAGATCAATCAGCTTCCTGTTTGAGGACAGTATAAGAACGTACTAATTTAATAAGAGCTTTATGCTCGGAAAGGAAATGCACTGATGAAGAAACTGCTTTCTGCAGTTACATCCGTTGTCATGAGCGCTTCGCTCATGACAGGTGCATTTGCTTCGTCAGTTAGTGCTGCCGGCAGTTTAACTGTCGAGCAGCCTAACATTAGTATGGGCGAAGTACTGGATGTTTCTGCTAAGACACTCGCTGCAGACGCTTCAGTTGAATGGAAGCTCCCGACAATAACAGCAGCTCCGGGTCAGACCGTGACTATGCCTATTGTTGTCCAGGGTACAGGTCTTGAGATCTCAGGCGGACAGTTTGTTATCAAAGCTGCTTCACCTATCGCTTTCAATTCAATAGTGACAGGTAATGCATACGGTTACGAGATCGCGTCAAATGCAGACGAAAATACATTTCTTTTTAGTGGCGTAAAGGGCAAGGTCGCTGCAGAGAATTCTGTGGTCGGCACCCTCAAATTCACTATCCCCGCAGATTGTGCGGACGGAAAATACGACGTAAAGTGGTCTGAGAGCACAGCAAGCGCTCCGGGCGGAAAGAATGTAACAGACAAGATAAAATTCACAGATGGTGCTATCAATGTCAAGAAGGGCGCTGATGAAGGTACTGTTGAGTGGGTCATCGACGATGTTACAGCTGAACCCGGTCAGAAGGTTACTCTCTCGGCTTACGTTAATAACAAGGAAGGCTCCGCTCTCGGAGTTGCCGGCGGTCAGTTCGTTCTTAAGGCTGACAGCGGCATCAAGTTCGACTCCGTAAAAGACGGCGGCGCTTACGATGCAAAGATCGAAGCTAACACAGAAGGCACAGATCCCGCTTTCCTCTTCTCGAAGTTTGCGAAAAACGGAGTTGTTGCTGCTGATAAGGCAGAGATCATGCAGCTTACATACACTATCCCTGCTGATTGTGCTGAAGGAAAGTACAATATCAAGTGGGCAGATCAGACAGTAAGCAGCGGCAGTGCCAAGAATATTACCTCAAAGGTAACATTCAAGGACGGTTCTATCACAGTTAAGAAGGGCAACACAGGAAAGATCAAGTGGGTCCTCGATAACAAGACAGCTAACCAGGGCGAAACAGTAAAGCTCGATGCGATCGTTGATGATTCAGCAAACGCAGCTTTAGCTATCGCAGGTGCACAGTTCTCAATCAAGTCGTCTACAGACAGCATCAAGCTCGTTGGCGCTTCTTCCAAGACAGAGGCTTACGACGCAGCTATCAGTTCAAACCTCGACGAGAACATTTTCATGTTCGGCAAGCCGGGTTCAGCTTCAGTTGCTGCCAAGGACGGCAAGACAGTCGTTACATTTGAATTCAAGATCGATGAAAAGTGTGAAAACGGCAAATATGATATCAAGTGGGCTGACACAAGCGTCAGCAACGCTGTATCACAGAACATTACTGCAAACGTAGAGTTTGTAGACGGTTCTATCACAGTCGGCAAGACTGTTGAAGAGGATGCTATCTCATGGGTTATCCCCAAGGTTCAGATCAAGAAGGGTACAACAAGTGCCGAGCTCGACGTTAAGGTAAAGGGCTCTTCAAAGCTCGCTATCGCAGGCGGACAGTTCGGTATCGACAACAAGTTTACTCTCAGTGAGATCAGCGGCGAGCCTTACGGCGCTAAACTCAACAAGAATGAGAACAGATACCTCTTCGCTAAGACAACTGGTTCTGTAGTGGAAGATGGCAAGTCCATCATGACACTCAAGTTTACTATCCCTGCTGATGCAGCAGTAGGCAAATACCCTGTAAAGTGGCTCGACACAACAGTCAGCGCTGAAAAGGGTGTAAATGTTACAGATAAGGTTACGTTCGTAGACGGTGAGATCGAGATCGTTGATGAAATCGTTACAACTACTACAACTAAGCCTGTAACAACTCCTACAACTCAGACAACATCAGTAAATTCAACAAGCAAGACAACACCTGCTACAACGGTTTCTTTCCCGATCACAACAACTACAGCTACACCTGTAGTTATACCCGAGGATAAGTCCATTGCATGGGTTGTTGACAACGTATATGCATATCCGGGTGACGAAGTCAAGGTTCAGATCAAGGTATTTGATCCCAGCAATAAGGCTCTCGCCATCGGCGGTGCACAGTTCGACATGGAGTCAGGCACTGATGCTTCACTCAAAGGCGTAGGTTCAAAGTCAGCTTACGGCGAAATCGTTACAAGCGAAGACAAGCTCAGAATCATGTTCTTTGACGGAAAGACCTTGCGTTCAGCTAAGGACGGTTCAGTAGTTGCCGAGCTTACTTACAAGGTAAGCGAAAGTGCAGCAGCAGGCGAAGTTATCCCTGTAGAGATCAAGAATCTCTCAGTATCAGGTGAAAAGAGCGTAAATATCGCTTCTAAGGTTTATACAGTAAAGGGCAGCATCACTGTTGTTCCCAAGCCTGTATTACCTGAAACATCAGCACCGGTAACATCCGATCCTGTTACAACAAGTACAACAGTACCGTCATCAACGGCTCCTGTTACAAC
>DBXO01000048.1:13296-16894 GCA_002309635.1 Ruminococcus flavefaciens
GCTCCTGTTACAACAAGTACAACAGCTCCGTCATCAACGGCTCCTGTTTCTACTGACACAACAGCACCGTCAACAACGGCTCCTGTTACAACAGACACGACTACTACAACTCCGATGGTTTCAACAAAGCAGGGCTTTGTAAGATCATATGCAACTTTCGAGACAGAGGTAGGCTTCTACTTCAGCCACGATAACGGCATGCGCGGTAATACTACAGTCGGCGGCTTCAGAAGAGAGCAGATAAAGATATCTCATATCTACGATCTCTATGAGGACGGTCATACAGAGGAGCAGACAATCGATACAAACCTCATCAACTTCAATAATGTAACACCTGAGAGCGCTTATAACGGCAGAATGCATATTCCGGGCAATGCTCAGATCAGCGATTTTGCTTATGATATAAACGTATTCTACGGTGCATTACAGCTTACAGATGTAAGCGGTGCTCCGGTAACGATCACTGCTTATATCGGTGTAAAGGGTGATATCACTCTTGACAATTATGTAAACTCAGTCGATGCTTCAGCAACTATCAAGTACTATGCTCACCTTTCAACAGGCGGCACAGTATCCAATACAGTATGCCAGAGCACAGATTCGGGCTTAAAGGTTGATGGACCAACAGGCGTTCTCGATCAGTTCGCTGCATTCCTTGCAGACGTAACAGAGAACGAGTGGGCCGAAACAAACTGGTCAATGAAGAAGAGCGAAAGAATGATCAACGCTGTTGATGCATCCAATATCCTCGGCTTCTATGCTAAGAGATCTTCACAGAACTATGCTAACAAGTCTAATTCCGATATTTGGGATATAGTACTTGGATCCAAGAGATACAGCAGTGGTTCGTGATCTCATGAGTAAAACCTAAATAAAAAGCAGGTCGAAAGACCTGCTTTTTTTTACATAAATTACCGATTGACATATTTCGCGCAGAATGATATAATAGGTATGCTGAAAAGCAAAATTATATACCGATTTATCGCAAAATATTACGGAAAGTTCAATTGACCGAAAATATTACTGTTCATAATGGCTTATATTGTGAAATAAGCACAAAAATGAAGAATATTAATCGTCAATAATTTTTTGAAAAAATGCTCTGTTTTGCTTGACTTATTGTTGTTTGTGTGATAAAATGTAGTTATGAATTTTGGGGCGAGTTGTATTCAAATGCAGATTTTAGTCCCGAAATTTAGCCTAATGCACGGGGCCGCTTGCGACCAAGACGTGTCTCGGGCAAAAGGGGAATAAACATGTTAGAGAGGTATAGAACAATGAAGAATTCATTATTCAAGAGAGTGATAGCAGCAGCAGCAGCTGTTCCGATGGCTCTCACACAGTGTCCTACATTCACAAACGCTGCAACAACAAATGCGGTACAGGGAACCGCACAGGTACAGGCAGAAGCCAAACAGAAGCTCACACTTGAGGATCTCCTTTATGTAGCTCCTGAAAATGAAAAGGGCTCATGGAACACAGCTCTTACAATGGGATTAGCTGGTATAGCTAAGAGCGGCGAGATCAATGTTCCGGTTCTTGGAGAAGAGATCACTAAGAGAGCAGGCAATTATGCTGACGTTGCTCAGGAAGTTATCGATCTTATCAAGAATGTCAAGTATGAGATCAGCGGCAATGACTTTACACTCACAGGTGAGGTTGATGAGCCTGATTTCAACGAGATTATCAAGAGCCAGCTGGATTCAAGCAAGGCTCCCAAGAGCACAGAGGGCCGTTCAAATGCTCCTGCCAAGTTTGATGCTTCAATGCTTCCCGAGGGGATCGATATTGAAGAACTCAAGACATTTGATCTAACAACTATTCCGAAGGAGACTCGTCAGGATCTCGCTAAGAAGTACGATATCCCCGAGCTTGCAAGCGATGACGTTAAGACTATCAAGGATCTCACAAGCCTTAAGGAAAAGGAGATCAGCGATGATACAGTCAAGGATATCGCTCAGGAAGTTGTTGCTATCAAGTTCAGTGATATAGATTTCTCAGGAACAAAAATAGGTGGTAAGTTCACATTTGTTCTCAAGGGATCAGACCTCAAGGCAGGTACAACTGTAAGAGGATTATTCAAGTATGAGTGCAACGATGGTAAGACATATTACCTCGGACAGCTCCCCGCTTTCGCTAAGGATAGCCTTAAGGCTATCAAGGAAGCAGGCGACAAGGGCATTCAGGAGAACTTCAAGGATCAGAAGTCACTTGCTGATACACTTCAGAGTAAGTTCGATGAGAAGATCGACAAGTTCTTAAAGTATGCCAACAGAGCAGATGCTTTTGTTGAGCAGGGCGGTACTCAGGCTCACCACAAGGAACCCGGTACAACAGCTAACGTTATCAAAAAGGCTAACGAGTGGCTCAAGAAGCACAACTTAGATAAGGAGCTCCCTGCTTCAGCGACTGATATAGCAGCTAACAGCACAGTTCTTAAATACTATCAGAAGGCTCTTAACAAGGCCGGCGAGAGAATAGACATCTCTGCAGAGGATATTGGAAAGTTCGCTGACAGCCTCTATGAAATCGTTCTTGATAACAAGGGCGAAGGCTTAAAGGGTACAGCTGTTGCCAAGTTCGCAGAAAGCGAAAGAGAGATTACAGAACTCAAGACATATTTAAAGGGCCTTGGCTATGAATATGTTTCTTCATACAAGAAGCTCACTCTTGAGGGCGATATGACAAAGTCAAAGACCGAGAATTTCGGTAAGGCTGACCTCCAGATCGAGAGAGTTCTTGTAACAAACACAACAACATCTCCTACAACAACATCTACTACAACCACAACAACTACAACAACTACAACAGAGCCTAAGGTAACAACCAAGATACTCAGCGCTTACATGACAGCTGATGTCAAGACAGGCTACTACTTCAACATAGAGGAAGAGTTCGACAAGAACATGATCTCTAATGTTAAGCTCTTTACAAGATATCAGGAAGGCTACACCGTTGACGGTCAGCTCGTGATCAAGGGCGAAGGAACCAAGGACGGCGAAACACCCGATATGAGCAAGATCAACTTCGGTAAGGCAACACCTGCTAATACATATTCCAAGGACAACGCAAAGTTCAGCTATGACATCCCTGTTTACTACGGCGATGTACAGCTCACAGACGAATTTGATATTCCTTTCGTTGTTAAGGTATACATTGGCGTAAAGGGCGATACAAACCTCGATGGTATTGCAGACGCAGTTGACGCTTCACAGGTACTTAAGTACTATGCTAAGCTTTCTACAGGCGGCAAGCCCGATACAGTTCCGCTTTCACAGAGCGCTAAGGTAAACGGCAATCCTAAGAGCCCGTTCGAGAACCTCACAGCATTCCTCAGCGATGTTACTTCAACTGCTGAAGAGACTGTTGACAGATATGCAGTAAAGGGCGACAGAACCTGCGATGCTGTTGACGCTTCAAGAATCCTTAAGTTCTACACAAAGAGATCTTCTTCAGATTACAAGGATAAGACAGACAAGGAGCTCTGGACAATCGTAGATACTATAAAGACTTCTGAAAAGACTTCTGATTCTTCAAAGAGCTGAGAAGCCATAATACTCAAATGAATGTTTAATCTGCCGCCGTTAGCGGCGGGAGA
>DBXO01000048.1:16899-58214 GCA_002309635.1 Ruminococcus flavefaciens
ATAATGACAATGAAGAAGAATGCATTAAAGAGTGCAATCGCAGCACTCGGTGTTTCAGCTGTAACACTTTCAAGTACAGCTATGATTGCTTTAGCAGGCGGCGCAGTTGGCTCAGATAAGTATGATACATCTAAGTACGATCCTACTAAGGCTACTATCAAGCCTACAGTAACTGTTTCAACAGAGAAGATTGATGCAAGCAAGGCTGGTTCAAACGTAACAATCACAGTATCCGTAAAGGACGCTGAAGGAAAGTATGGCCCTACAGGTTTACACATTCAGTGGGATAAGAGACTCACACTCGTTAAGAGAGACGGCGACTTCGCTGAGAAGATGGACGCTGGTAAGAAGCTCAGCTATGATGAAGAGGCTGATGGCGAGAACGGTGTTTTCGTAACAACAATGGCTTCTGACGATGTTGGTAGAGACGGTGTTCTTTGGGCTTTAGACTTCACAGTTCCTGCTGATGCAAAGAGCGGTGATTTCTTCCCTGTTGAGATCGCATACAAGACTTCTGACAATGCTAAGGACCTTTTCACAAACTGCAATCAGGACGAAGCTGGTCAGCTCATGCAGGCATGGGTATTCACAAATGGTATCGTACAGGGTGGTGTTCAGGTAGGCGATGCTCCTATCACAACAACTACTACAACAGCTCCTGCTACAACAACTACTACAACAACTAAGGCTACAACATCTACAACAAAGCCTGCTACAACATCTACTACAACAAAGCCTGCTACAACATCTACTACAACAAAGCCTGCTACAACATCTACAACAAAGCCTGCTACAACTACTACTACAAAGCCTAAGACAACAGCTGCTGCTGGTAAGGATGCTGCTAACACAGGTGTTGGCGGTATGGGTCTTGCAGTTGCAGGTCTTGCAATCGCTGTAGGTACTGCATTTGCATGCAGAAAGAAGGAAGACTAATTAGTTAGTCGCTTTTAATACTGAATAATCAAAGGCTCTCCATTCGGAGAGCCTTTTTTTAGTCTTTTTCAGCGGGAGGAGTGTAGTTAATACCTCCCCAGCCGTCAACGTTGGCACGTCTCATTGCTCCGAAAAGCCTGTCCTTGAAGCCGTGATCGCTGCGTTCCATGTCCGCAAGGAAGTCCTTGGTCTTCTGCCTGTTGGTGTGTCCGTCGGCAGGGCATACGGACTTAACTACTGGGAGCCCATTCCTGCGGGCTGCTCTGCGTATCTCTTTTTCGGGAGCAAGCACAAGAGGACGTATGACCGTTACCTGCTTATGAGTCAGATATGTACTTGGCGAAAAGCAGCCGATACGACCCTCGGTAAAGAGGTTCATGACAAAGGTCTCAACAGCGTCGTCGTAATTGTGTCCTAAAGCCACTTTATTGCAGCCAAGGTCATTAGCTGCGTCGTGGAGGGCGCCCCTGCGCATGCGGGCACAGAGACTGCATGGACTGGGCTCCTTGCGCACGTCGAATACTATCTCGCCTATCTGAGTGGGGATAATGTGATACTCCACGCCGTTTCTCTCACAAAGCTCAGAAACGGGTGAGAAGTCGGGTTTTCTGTCTTTGAATCCCATATCAAGTGTAACTCCCGTGACCTGATAATCGATGCCTATAAAACGTCTGAGGAGCACAAGCCCCTGCAGCAGTACAAGGCTGTCCTTGCCTCCTGATATGCCTACAAGAATGTGGTCACCGTTGCTGATGAGCCCGTATTCCTGTATGGCTTTCCGCATATAACCGAGAATTTTCTGCATAACTGCCTCCGAAATGTGATTTCAATAGATTATACCACAAATTCAGGAAAAAGGCAACACGGCAGCGGCGGAAATCCAAAAAAATACAAATAAAACTTGCATTGTATGGAAAAATATATTATAATAGATAATGTATAAACAGAAATATCGGTTTTTCGATAACAGAAAGGAGCTGCGCTGCGGCGCAGATAGAAAGAAATGACAATACAGATGCTTGCATTGATGACAGAGCCCATGAAAAATCTGCTTATTCTTCTCGGAGCTATCGTTGTAATACTCATACTTATCATAATCCTTTTCAGCGGCAAGAGCCGTTTCAGGAGACTGCTCTCGCTTTTCCTTGAGGAGCAGCCCGTTGAGGATATGGGAGGTCCTGCGCCGCGCAGAAGCGAGCCTGCAGACCATGCACCGGTTCAGCGCAAAGCCGGTGCTGACAATGAGTTCGCTCAGCAGAAGCGCACCTCAGAGCCTATCGTGGAAATGGCTACTCTTGTGAGAAAGAGCGACGACCGCCTGAGGATAATCGAAAGTACAGGTCAGGTAAAGCTTGTGGACGAGTATTATGAGCTTATATTTGTAACGAGAAAGGGTCAGAAGCTTAAGATAGAGTGCTCTGCCGAGGCTTACGACAAGGTTCCTTTCAATCAGCAGGGTTCCCTTACATACCGCCGCAATACTCTCGTAAAGTTCAAGTATTACGAGGATACTGTGTATAATTGATCGGTTTATACGCATTTATCGGGGAAAGCCTTTCTGAGGAATGCTCCCCTCTGAGAGAGGAGCGATCCTCCTTACTGCGTAAATCTTTCTGTACTGCAGGGAGTACCCCGACCACCTTTTCAAAGATTTTCAGCTGGATTTCCGCCCGCAGAACCCCATAATACAGTTGGCGTTCTGCGGGCGAAAAATTAAATAAGAGCCAGAGAAATACTTTGTCAGAACTTATCCCCGACATATACATACAACCTACAAACTGAAATGGACGTGAAATAATGGTAAACTTCAATAATGACTGGGACGAGCTCCTGAAAGGTGAGTTCGACAAGGAATACTACCTTGAGCTCCGTCAGACACTCATAACCGAATACAGGACCCAGCGGATATATCCCGGTATGTATGATATCTTCAACGCAATGAAATACACCTCTTACAATGATGTAAAGTGCGTTATCATAGGTCAGGACCCCTATCACGGCGAAGGACAGGCTCACGGACTGAGCTTCTCTGTGCGTAAGGGAATCGCTCCACCGCCATCCCTGATAAATATATTCAAGGAGATACGCGATGATGTTGGCACTGACAACCTTGGCAAGCACGGCGAACTGACAAAATGGGCGAAGGAGGGCGTGCTCCTCCTCAATTCCGTCCTTACCGTAAGAGCGAATCAGGCAAGGAGTCACCACGGCATAGGCTGGGAAAACTTCACCACCGATGTTATACAGCTACTCAACAAGCGTGAGAAACCCATGGTATTCATGCTGTGGGGCGGCGATGCAAAGGCAAAGCAACAGTTTATCACAAACCCAGGGCATTTAGTGCTGAAAGCTGCACATCCGAGCCCTCTGTCTGCGTATAACGGTTTCTTCGGGTGCAGACATTTTTCAAAGGCTAACAGCTTCCTCCGCGCTAACGGAATGGAAGAAATAGACTGGTCAATAGATTGATATTGGTAAATGTTTAAGCGAAATAAAAATCATGAAATATTGTGTTTTTGCAGGGCGTGTTCCGCTTTAACGGCTTAACACAGCATTGTACGGGCGCTGATGTGCGATGTGCACAATGAATCTCTGCTCTGATTAATGAGTTTAGGATATAATTCGTAAAAAATAGTACGTAACACAGGCATTTTCTAATACTTATTTAATCAGAAATATGTGATATTGTTACTATAAAATGCACTAAAATCTATGTAAATTAGATATTGACATAATGAGTAACAAAGTGATATAATTAAGAAAAACGCAATAATTGAAAAATGCGCAAATATGGATAATTTTAAACTAAATAAGCGCGATCATAAAGGGAGTTAGATGATGAGAAAAGCAAGGTATTTCATTTCTGCATTGCTTATAGCAGCAATGTCCGTATCGCTTCTTTCGTGCAGCAGCAAGGACGAGCAGCCCAAGTACAGCAAGCAGCTCGATACTGCCGTCAGAGACGAGATACGCAAGAATGCCGCTGAGTCTGAGCTTCTTACAGGTGATAAACTTGAAAACGGCGTTATAAAGTGGCTCTCAGACTGGGATATCAACCCAGACGGAACAGGCAAGAACGTTCCTACCGATCTTGCAGTATTCCAGGAGCGCTACGGCGGCACTGTAAAATACTATAAATGTACATATGAGAACCGTTACGACAAGCTTGCGGAGTATATAAACTCCGACGAGGGAATAGACTTCTTCTACGGAGGCAACCTCGACGCTTTCCCGAACGGTGCAGTAAAAAATATATTTACCCCTGTTGACGATTATATCGACTTCGATTCGCCCCTCTGGGAGGACGTAAAGGATATCAATGACAGCTTTATGTGGAACGGAAAGCATTATATGGCGGGCGTTCAGGCTACAGGAGACAAGGTCGGAGTTATATACAACAGAAAGACCGTTGCGGAAGCAGGTCTTGAGGATCCTGCGGACCTGTTCGCAAAGGGCGAATGGGACTGGGACGCGTTCGAGAATATGCTCGAACAGTATGTTGATCCGTCAAAGCAGAGATACGGCATAGACGGCTGGTGGTTCGAATTCGGACTCATGAACACCATAGGAATGCCTCCCGTTAGTCTCGTTGACGGAAAATTGATAAGCAATATCGGCGATCCTTCAATGGAGCGTGTTCAGAACTGGATGTATGAGCTGAATCAGAAGGGTTACGTTGCCATAGGCGGAGAAGACCTCGGCTGGACCGAGCACCCTGCGTATATCGGAGAGGGCAAGACACTGTTCTATCCTGCGGGCTTGTATGAGTTCTACAAGGAGAAGTCGCAGTGGAGCAAGACCTTCGGAAACGACGCATTCTTCGTTCCCATGCCAAAGGATCCCAAAGCAGACGAATATTATATCCCCACAGGCTTTGAAGCCTATATGTTCGTCAGCGGAGGTTCAAATCCCGAAGGCGTGGCAAAGTATCTCGACTGCAAGCGCTTCACACATCTTGACGAGGACACAAAGGCTCTTGCCGATAAGCAATTTATAGACGACTATGGCTGGTCACAGGAAATGCTGGATATGAAGAAGAGTATGCAGGAGCTTGCGGAAGCCGATCCTGTTATCGATATATCCAAGGGTATCTCCGATGACTGCGGCGAGCTTCTTGACGACAGTCTGAGAAAGGCTGCAAGAGGAACACCGTGGAACGAGACATATGAGTCTATATATGCAACAGTAGAAAAGTATCTTGACAAGGTAAACGCCGAATCTGAGTGAGCGGATACCGAATTAGACCCATGAAGCAAAGATTTTTTAGTTGTAATATTGTATTGAGGAATTGAATACGCTATAATTAATAATCGAAATGATCTTGTTAATTTAGCTTGGAAAGGAGGCTATGATCATGGAGAAAGTGCTTGTTACAGGGGGATGCGGACTTATAGGTCAGCATATATGTTCAGGATTGCTGAAAAAGGGATATGAGGTCATAGCTGTTGACAGAGAAGAGACTGGGTACAACGACGGAAAGCCGAATTATACTTTCGTTGAGTGTGACCCTACCGACAAGAACACCATCGCAGAGCTTTTTGAACAACATGAATTCTTTGCAATTGTACATGCCGCATTTACGGTTGATAATGATTTTCCGCCTGTCATAACGGAGAATGAGATGAAGCAGTGTGCCGCCGCAGACAAGTTCATCTATCACTATGCGGTAACATCTACGATAAAGAAGGTCGTTATGCTCAGCACCTCTCAGATATATCAGTTCCCGAAGACGCGTGAACCGATACGCGAGGATAGTGACCTTAAGCCTATCACAAACTATGCTGTAATGAAGTATGCCTCTGAAAAGATGATGGTAACTGAAATGCAGCACCACAAGGACATAATTGGATGTATAATACGCTTTGCGCCTGTTTATACCTTCAATTTCAACGACAACCTTCTCACAAAGATCACAGATCAGAAGGATGGTTCCCTATTTGTGTTCGGTCAGGGTCAGTACGGCTTCCAGTTCTGCTGCGTACACAATTTAGTGGATTTTATCCTTTGCTACATCAAAAATGCAGATTCCCCAAGGTGTTCGGGAGTTTACAATGTAGGAGACAAGCTCCTTACATCTGCGGCTGATATCATTAGCTTCATGCGTGAGCATCATCGCCTCGGAGCTGTTGTACAGAAGTCGCCTGCAAGCGCAATGTCCAAGCTTAAGGGCATATTCGGTGCAAGCAAGGAGGAAAAGCAGAATTACCGCTACGTTGACGTCAACAAGCTTGAAAACAACAACATGCTCGATTGTACACGTGCGGCAAAGTATATAAATTTCCGGTGGGATATACATAATACCAAGTAAAAAAAGGACGGATCAGTTGATCCGTCCTTTTTTGGCGCTGGCTTAGGGGCAGATATTAAAAAGGGACGATACATCATCGTCCCGTACAAGCGTCAGAGACGCTTCCTGATGGCTGAAGGGTTTACTCGATAACAGTATAGTTATCCGCTGCATTCTCCTTTGTAGCGTGTTCTGTAACGCTCAGGACCTTTACCTTAAGTGGGCGGGTACCCATATTGATCTCGATGATATCGCCCACCTTAACGTCGTAGGAGGCACGTGCAGCCTTGCCGTTTACAACTATCTTCTCGGCGTCGCAGGCTTCGTTTGCAACGGTGCGGCGCTTTATAAGGCGTGTTACCTTGAGGTATTTATCCAGTCTCATATATATCCTTTCATGTAAAACAAACGGGGACAGAAGCCTGTCCCCGTTATTATCATTACTTCTTCTTTTTCTTTGCGGGCTTAGCAGCGTTAACAGCTTCCTTAAGACCTCTGCCTGCCTTGAAAGCGGGAGCCTTGCAGGGAGGGCAAACCATCTTAGCCTTTGTCTTGGGGTTGATGCATGTCTTCTCGCCTCTCTCACGAACCTCGAATGTACCGAAGCCTGTGATAGAAACCTTGTCACCCTTTACGAGTGTTTCCTGGATCGATGAGAGTGTAGCTTCGAGAGCTGCTGCTGCGTCCTTCTTGGTGCAGCTTGCCTTTTCAGCGATTGAATTGATGAGTTCGGTCTTAGTCATTTTTACGTTCCTCCATTTTACTGATAATTGATTTTGCCTTGTTCCAATAAATGTCAAGCTCTTCAATAGGAAGATCCTTCATATCGAGTTTGTCCTCGGCAGTAAGGTCTTCGGTGACGGAAAAGCGCTTGATGAACTTTTCCGTAGCGGACTTAAGTGCAAGCTCGGCGTCAACGCCGAGGTGGCGGGCTGCATTCACACACGAAAACAGCAGATCGCCGATTTCCTCTTCGATATTAGCCTTATCGCCGTTGGCGATAGCAGCGTCCAGTTCGGCCTTTTCATTTCCGATACAAGCTACAGCGTCCTCAGCACAACGGAAATCCATACCTGCACGCATTGCACGCTTGCCTACCTTCTGGGCTCTCATAAGAGCGGGAAGGGACTTTGCAACGCTTGTGAGCGTATCGGTATAGCGTTCCTGACCCTTTGTTTCCATTTTTATGGCGTCCCAGTTTTTCAGCACCTGATCAGTGGTGTCTGCCGTAACGTCTCCGAAAACGTGGGGGTGGCGGATTATGAGCTTTTTGCAGATCTCGTCGCACACATCATCGAAAGTAAACGTATTCGTTTCTTCCTCGATCCTGCAATGGAAAACTACCTGAAGCAGAACGTCGCCAAGCTCTTCACGAAGAAGCGCCTTGTCGTCAAGGTCGATAGCCTCGATGACCTCGCAGGTCTCTTCTATGAGATCGCTTTTGATAGAAGTATGGGTCTGCTCCCTGTCCCAGGGGCAGCCGCCCTCGCTTCTCAAAAGCCTTACTATATCGAGCAGATCTCTGATCGAGTAATGATCCTTCTGCTGATATTCAACCATAGGAAAACACTTCCTTAAAGACGGGCTATGTAATATAATACCCTAAAATTTGTCAAATTGCAACCTATTTTTTACAATTTCGTCAATATTATGGAATATGGGGATTTACCATGTGATGGTTTGTATATTTTTGCTATATAATTACAGTTAGTTATATATATGAAAACATAAAAAACCTGATAAATGCACTATCTGTCAACGAATCCGACCTTATGATAAGCCTTTGAAACTATCCTTCCCGAGTACCTGAGAGCCTTCTGTGCGCCCTCGGTGTAGCACTCCTTGAGATAGGTCCTGTCTGCGCTGAGCTTTGCGAACTCGGTACGCACAGGCTCAAGGTGATCGGCAACAGCCTCGCCCACAGCGAGCTTGAAGTCACCGTAGCCCTTTCCTGCGAATTCGGACTCTATAGCCTTGAAGTCCTTGCCTGTAACGCAGGAATAAATAGTCATAAGGTTATTTATGCCGTCCTTGCCCTCGCGGCAGCATACTTCTGCCTCGCTGTCGGTAACGGCTCTCTTGAACTTGCGTATAATAGTGTCCTTATCGTCGAGGATAAGGATGCAGGCGTTGGGATTGTCGTCTGATTTCGACATCTTTTTGGTAGGCTCCTGCAATGACATTATCTTTGCGCCCACCTCGGGGATGTAAGGCTCGGGGAGGGTGAAGAAGTCACCGTAGCGCTGATTGAAGCGCTGAGCGATATTTCTTGCAAGTTCGAGGTGCTGCTTCTGGTCCACGCCGACGGGAACGAGGTCCGCGTTGTAGGCGAGGATATCCGCAGCCATAAGCGTAGGATAGGTGAAAAGTCCCGCATTGATATCGTCGGGGTGCTTCTGGCTCTTGTCCTTGAACTGCGTCATTCTTGAGAGCTCGCCGAACTGGGTATTGCAGCCCAGTATCCAGTTGAGCTCCGCATGCGTGGGAGCATGGCTTTGTATGAAGAGTATTGATCTCTGCGGGTCAACGCCGCACGCCATGAGCAGGGCGTATGAATTGAGAGTATTCTGACGGAGCTTTGCGGGCTCCTGTTTTACGGTGATAGCGTGCATATCTACAACGCAGTAAATGCAGTTGTACTGCTCCTGCAAAGCGCCCCAGTTCCTTACGGCGCCGATGTAGTTGCCGAGAGTAAAGGTGCCCGTAGGCTGGATACCGCTGAATATCAGCTTTTTATCGTCCATCTTGGTGACTCCTTACTGATTTGCTTCTTTTCTTCTGATAGCGTCGTCCTTGAGCTGGCAGTTCCTGATCTCTGTGAGAACGCGCTGATAGAGAACGTAGAATGAGCGGAGCTCCTTTTCCTCTTCGGGGATAACGCCTGCTGCCAGCTCGGTCTTGTATACGCCGTTCTTGGTGAGCAGGAAGATGTTGTTCGTTCTGCCCTTGGGAAGGTCGTAAGCCTTGGTCTTCTGACATTTCGGCATTATCTGGGATGCGTTGGCAACGAGAGTATGAGCAGCCTGAACGAGGTTTCTGTATCTCTGGGAAGCTCCTGTGTACTCGCCGCCGTTGTTGAAGTAAACGTTTGCGGCTCCGTTGATGAAGCATACCATAGTTGTGAGCACGTCAGCCGACATCGGGATATCGATAACAACTCCGAAAACATCGTCTTTCTTGAGCTTGATGATATTGTTGAAGTACTCGGCAGGGAAGTTGAGAGCCTGTCCTCTTGTCATAAGGTATTTCTGTGTGACATTATATCTGTCTGTCATTCTGTTTGGCATAATTGATTATCCTTTCAGTGTAATTTCTTGATACTGCTCTTTGCATTCTGTGCCGGCCGGTATTGGCTGCCGCAGTCGCTGCAAATGTGCAGTATCCTTTTTCTTTATTATCAATCGAGCATTTCTTTTGTCATGCGGGCAAGTATCTCCATGCCCGTCTTTATCTGCTCGTTGGTAGGTGTGGAGTAATTGAGCCTGAACGAGTGGCTTACCTCGCTCTCGTCAATGCTGAACGAGTTTCCGGGGACCACAGCCACTTTGTACTGCTGTACTGCTCTTCTGCAAAAATCGTTCATATCGCAGCTCTCTGGGAGATCGCACCATACAAAGAGGCCGCCCTGAGGCTTGATGTACTTTATCTTCTTTGAGAACTCGTTGTCGATGTATCCGCACATAAGGTCGCATTTTTCCTTGTATATAGCGCGGAGCTTCTTGAAATGAGCCTCTCTGTCAACAGTGGACATGAATCTGTGAGAGACTACCTGTGCCCACATGTTGGAGTGAACGTCCGCTACCTGCTTGCATACCACCATTTTCTGAATGATGGGTGACGGAGCCGAGCAGTAGCCTGTTCTGAAGCCCGATGAGATTATCTTTGAGAATGTGCTTGAGTAGATGACCCTGCCCTCTGTATCGAAACTCTTTATGCAGGGGATAGTCTCGCCTGCGAAGCGGAGCTCGCCGTATGGATCGTCCTCAAGGATAATGAAGTCATACTTGCATGCAAGCTCGTAAACAGCCTTTCTCTTTGCAAGAGACATAGTCTTTCCCGTAGGGTTCTGGAAGTTGGGGATCACATAGAGGAGCTTGACGTTCTTCTCTGTTCTGACAGCGTTTTCAAGCTTTTCGAGGTCTATGCCGTCGTCCTCCATATCCACGCCCTTAAGGTGAACGTTGTATGAGCGGAAAGCGTTGAGCGAACCGATAAAGCAGGGCGACTCGCAGAGAAGAGTATCTCCCTCGTTGAGAAGCACCTTGCAGGCAAGCTCGTTGGCCTGCTGACCGCCTGAGGTGATGATAAGGTCGTCAAATTCCTTGTGGAAGCAGCTCTTTTCAGCCATCCAGTCCTTGAGCAGGTCGCGGAGGGGAGTATATCCCTCGGTAACACTGTACTGCAAAGCGAGGATAGGATCCTTGCTGAGGAGCTCTGCTGAGATCTCGGCGATGCGCTCCTTTGGGAAGGCTTCGGGAGCAGGATTGCCTGCTGCGAAGGAAATTACCTCGGGATCGGCTGTGAATTTCAGTATTTCTCTTATAGCCGATGCGTGGAGCTTGCTTACCTTGTCTGAGAATTTATATTCCATGATAAAAAACCAGCCTTTCGTCTGTTTCATAGTATATTAGTCAGTCTATGCTCCGTCTTTTCTGAGCATAAGTAAATATGATACGTTCCTTTTGCACAGTCTTTCATAACATTATACCACATAATTACAAAAATTGCAACAGCCGCGGAAAAATAGTAGGCAAATTAATTGTCTGAGCCGCGAAATCGTCCTGATTTGTTATTTCAGTGCATACACGCAGGTACGGCGGCTGCCCCTATAACACATAACCGGGGCGCCTGCGGCATATATTTTGAAGAAAAAAGGCGTTTTAACATGCCATAAGCCGAAAAGGAGGCGTTTTCGACTGAAAAAGCAGAATTTTATCAAGGGCTCCATAATACTGATGATATCGGCGGGNNCCTGCCGCAAAGCTCTTCGGAGCTGTCTTCAAGATACCGCTCACCAATATGCTCGGCGGTATAGGTATGAGCTATTTCAGCTGTGCCTACAGCATTTTTATGCCCGTGTATGCCCTTACGGTAACGGGAGTGAGCTCTGCTGTGGCGAGACTGACTGCTCAGAGTGCAGCCCTTGGCATGTATGCCAACGCTGAAAGGGTGCGCCGAAAAGCGATACTGCTCTTCTCGTGTGCGGGAGGGCTGGGGAGCCTTCTCATACTTCTGCTTTCCAAGCCCTTCAGCCTGTATTTTATCGGCAGCACAGAAGCCGCAGCGGCTGTGGCTATGATAGCTCCAGCTGTTTTTTTCGGCTGTATCACAGCGGTTGAGCGGGGTTACTACGAGGGCATGAGCAATATGTACCCCACAGCCTTTTCACAGGCGGCAGAGGGCATAGTCAAGGCAGTCGCGGGACTTATGCTGTGCAGCTTCGTGACCTCACGTCCCGGTACAGTTGCGAAGCTCTTTCCTGGTGTTGAGGATATACGCAGTGCCGCAGCCGCCGCAGGCATACTCGGCGTGACTCTTTCGACTTTAGGAGCGGCTTTGTTTTTTGCAGTCATGAGACTATTTGTCCGTCCTCCCAAGGGCGGTGAGGCTCATCTTATGAGCAGCGGCAGCATATACAGGGAGCTCCTTGCCACAGCTCTTCCTGTGGGAGCCGGAGCCCTTGTGACAAATCTCACGGCACTTGTGGATATGTGGACGCTGATAGGCTGTGTATCGCATTTCGGTTGCGGCATCAAGGCTCCTGCGGGAGTATCTGCGGCTGAGCTGCCTCAGTTCGTATACGGCTCATTTGCAGGCATAGCCCTTACGGTATTCAGCCTTGTGCCGTCGGTGACGAATATGCTTGGAAAGGGAGCTCTCACCTGCATAGCAGCCGCCCGTGAGAGCGGAGATAGGTCAGCTCTTGAAAGCGGAACTGCGCAGGCTCTGCTGACCTCTGCGGTGATATCGCTGCCTGCGGCAGCGGGGGTATTTGTTCTTGCTCCTGAGATACTGGACTTTCTCTACCCGAGACAGCCGGACGAAGCGGCTCTTTGCGTCATGCCGCTGAGGTACCTCATGGCAGGGATGGTCTGCCTTTGTGTGTCCTATCCGCTGTTCAGCATGTTACAGGCAGCCGGCAAGCCTGCTGCTCCGCTGAAAATAATGCTTGCAGGCACAGGACTCAAATTACTGGGAAATATCGCCCTTATCCCTTTCATGGGACTGGATGGGGCTGCTCTTTCAACAACCCTGTGCTATGTGGTGATACTTGTTCTATCGTTGCGTGTGTATTTTAAAGAAATGGAAATAAAAATACATATTATACGTTTTGTAAACGTAGCCTATTCAGGGCTCATGTGCGGGGGTACAGCCTACCTTGCTGCCTGTGCCGCAAAGTGGAAAAATATGCCAAATATGGCTGTAATAGGCGTATCTGCGGTGGTGGGCGGAGCCGTTTACATAGCCCTGCTGAGGGTGCTTTCAGTGGTGAAAAGGGTCGGATAGCAATATGATGAACGGAATTTTGTGGAAATACAGAAAAGGTGCTTGGCTTTATGTGAAAATCCACAAAAATACTGCTGGTGATTGTAATTTACTACGAAAAACAAGGCTCTGTATTGCAATAATATATAGATTATGCTATAATATAAACATAAAGGAAGTTCCCCTACAGGAACAAGGGAGGGAGAAAAATGAAAGGCAGAATTACAAGATTTATAACATTCTGTATAGCAATTGCGATGATAATGGCACCGTCCGTATCAAGGGTCTATGCAGGACGCGCAGGAGGAGATACCTATCCTGTCGGCAGTGATGTTTACGTTGAAAGAGCGGAGGTAAAGCCTTCATTGTCTCTCAGCCGCCTGGAGGTACCTATTGATAAGATAGGCGAAGATCAGGTAGTGGAAATGACAATAGAGGGCGCGGCTGAAAAATATGCACCAACAGGTCTGCATATAAAGTTTGACGACAGACTTGAGCTTCTGATGGACGACGGCGACTATGCGGAAAAGGGCCCCGCTCTCAAGAGACTGAGCGGCACGCAGTATCCCGATTTCTGCGACGATGAAGGTGTTCTTCACGGCATGTTCCTCACCACATCCGCCAAGGAGAACTACGGCAGAGACGGCGTTATGTGGAGATTCCGCGTGAAACTGCCCGAGGATGCAAAGGTCGGCGACGAGTACCCTGTAGAGCTGCTTTTCAAGAGAAATGTTACTATCAATACACAGGACGTATTTACAAACTGTCTCGATGATAAATCTGGCAAACTCATGGAGGCTTGGCTGTTCACGAGAGGCGTAGAGCAGGGATATATCAGGGTCATTGACAAGGTGGAAGAAGCTGAAGAAACAGAAGAAGTGGAAGAAGTAGTAGAGAAAAAAGCACCAAAGGGCGATCTCAACGGTGACGGAGTAGTCGACGCAGTTGACGCATCACGCCTGCTTTCAAATTATGCAACATATTCCACAGGTATCGCAGTTCCTACTGAGGAAGATATTTACGTCAGCGATGTGAACGGCGACGGAATGATAGACGCTATCGACGCTTCAAACGTGCTCGCGTACTATGCCTTTGTTTCGTCAGGCGGAACGCTTACCTTTGAGGAGTTCCTTACAAAAAAATAACAGCTGCTGTGACAAGCCATAGATAAAAAATGAAGTCCGCATATGCGGACTTCATTTTTGTTTATTTAAGCACATCGGAATCAAGTTCCTTAAGGTCATCTGCGGTTATGGCGAATTTGATGACAGTACCCTTATCCTTTGGATTGCTGCCTGTAGGATAGAAGCATACGGTGAACTCGTCAACGTCGTCATTGAGGATAAATCCGCCTACGATACCGCTGAACTGTCCGTTTGACGGAATATCAAACGGATCGCGGAAGAATTTGTCTTTTTTGAAGCTGCTTTCCGCATATAGCTGACTGCGGACGTCGGAATATACCTCTTTATTGTCGGGGAGCTTTATGAAAAAGTTGTTCAGCGTGCTGAGGGTATACTCAGTACTTGTGCTGTTTCTCAGATCGATATCGAAGTATATGAACCTTTCTTTTGCCTCCTTGTCAGTATGAACGACTACTGACTTGAGAGTAAAATCAGTAGAGTTAGCGGAGATCTCCTTGCCGATCTCGCCTTTCAGCTCTGTGGAATCCTTTGGAGCTACAGGCTCGTTGCTGTCTGTGGGCAGAAAATCCTCGGAAGAGCTGCTGTCCTTTTTATCCTTTTTGGAATTATTGTTCATACAGCTGACCGAAACAGCAGCCGTGATTGAAGCAGCCATTAAAAGAGCTGCCAGTCTATTTCTGTTCATCGTTTTTCCCTCCGTTATATTCAGAAACCGCAGAGCGGTAAATATTTAAATTTAGCACATATAGTATATCACACCTGTGCATGAAATGTCAAGGAGAAAAAGAATGCGAAGCACATGGGTAATAAAAAAATCCTTTCCCCCTCTTGCAATTCATACTAAACCTATGGTATAATAAGTTTATATCATCGGCAGAAAGGAAGTGTCACACATCAATGAAAATATCAACTAAAGGAAGATATGCGTTAAGAATGCTTTACGATCTTGCACTTCATCACGAAGACGGATACGTATCATTAAAGGATATAGCTGACAGACAGGGAATATCGAAGAAGTACCTCGAACAGATAGTACCGCTGCTTAACAAGACGGGGCTTCTCAGGACCAACCGCGGCAACAAGGGCGGATACATGCTTGCCGGAAAGGCTGACGAGATCTCGGTAGGCGATATCCTGAGGGCTACCGAAGGAAGTCTTGCGCCCGTAGCCTGTCTTGACTTTGAGCCCAACGAGTGCCCGAGAGTGAGCGAGTGCTCAACTCTTTACGTGTGGGAAGGTCTGTACAAGGCTGTCAACGATTACCTTGACGGCATATCCCTGCAGGATATAATCGAACACGGAACAAGTATGGCAGGAGACTACTGCATATGATAAAAAGGAGTGATAAATCTTATTTATCACTCCTTTTTACTTTAGCTGTTAAGATAGGCTGAATGCTTCTGCAAAGCAGAATTATTCAAACATAGGTGTCGAGAGGTAACGCTCTCCTGTATCGGGAAGCAGGGCAACTATAGTCTTGCCCTTGTTCTCGGGGCGCTTTGCAAGCTGTATAGCAGCCCATACTGCCGCACCAGATGATATACCCACAAGCACGCCCTCGTTTCTTACGACAGCCTTTCCTGTTTCAAAAGCGTCCTCGTTGGAAACTGTGATTATCTCGTCATATATCTTGGTATTGAGTGTTTCGGGAACAAAGCCTGCACCGATACCCTGTATCTTATGAGGACCAGCCTTGCCCTCGGAGAGAACGGGAGAGTTCTTGGGTTCAACGGCAACTACTTTTACATCCGGGTTCTTTGACTTGAGGTAAGCTCCCACACCGCTGACAGTACCGCCTGTACCTACGCCTGCAACGAAGATATCCACCTTTCCGTTGGTATCTTCCCATATCTCAACGCCTGTGGTCTTTTCATGGATAGCAGGGTTGGCGGGATTAGTGAACTGTGAGGGGATAAAGCTGCCCTTTATCTCCTGAGCGAGCTCCTCGGCCTTGGCAATAGCGCCTTTCATTCCCTTTGTTCCGTCTGTGAGAACGAGCTCTGCACCGTATGCCTTCATTAGGTTGCGGCGCTCGATGCTCATGGTCTCGGGCATAGTGATTATAAGGCGGTAGCCTCTTGCGGCTGCGACAGCAGCGAGACCTATGCCTGTATTTCCGCTTGTAGGCTCGATGATAACGCTGCCCTCCTTGAGAATGCCCTTGGCCTCAGCGTCGTCTATCATAGCCTTTGCAACCCTGTCCTTGACGCTGCCTGCGGGATTGAAGTATTCCAGCTTTGCAAGAACAGTTGCATTGAGGTCGCTGAGCTTTTCTGTATTTGTGAGCTCAAGGAGCGGAGTTCCGCCGATGAGGTCTGTGATCTTCTTATAAATAGCCATAATAATAACTCCTTTGTCATTTTTATTTTATTCTTTCGGGTCTATAGTATACGCATTAAGCGTCAACATCGTAAAAAAATATAAAGGGCCATAATGTACCTCCGAGCAATGTTTATATCGCCTATATGTTTGGTATGATTATATTATATCAGGTGAATTTACATTTGTCAAGCTTTTTTGAAATTAATTTTGCTTCAAAACAAAAATATGCCTGCAAAAGCAGACATATTCTATCATCTTTATTCTTTCGGAGCAGGGGATAAAGCCTCTTTACCGCCCGCTTTTGCTTTACTGTAAATGCAGCCGCAGTAATTCTGCCTGTATAGTTCATACTGCCTTGACAGCTCGATGGAATGCTTATAGCCGTCGTGTTTCTTGAAGTCCGAAAAGAGGTAGGGAACACCGCACTCCTCCTGTATACGGCCTCCGCATTCGTTTATAAATGCGCAGTCCTTATGAGGGCTGATAGTAAGCGTAGTGGTGAACATATCACAGCCCAGCTCCTTAGCTTTTCCGCCTGCCTTTTTCAGGCGGAAACCGATACATCTCCGACATCGCTCACCCCGTTCGGGCAGGTCTTCGAGACCTCTTGCAAGCTCGTAAAACGGCTGCGGGTCGTACTCCTCCTCGATAACGGGGATATCGAGCTCCATTTCCCTTACAAGTCTTTTCAGTTCTGTGAGCCTGAACTCAAACTCCTCTGCAGGAGCGATATTCGGGTTGCAGAAATAAAGCACGATACGAAAGTACCTATCCAGTACGGTGAGTGTATGGCTGCTGCATGGAGCGCAGCATGCGTGAAGCAGGAGCTTTGGCCTTTCGCCGCTTTTTTCAAGCTCCCTTAGCTTATTGTCAAGCAGCAGACCGTAGTTCACTTTAGGTCTGTTCTCCATTACTGGTCCTCAAGGTTCTTGAGCGCCTTGAGTTCCTCCTTGTTTATCCTTATCTCAGCGTCCTTGAGAAGCTTTACCTCGCTCCTGTCAAGAGTTACGGGCACCTCGGACTTGTCGGTCTTGACGCGGAGCTTGCCGGTGATGAGGTTTACGTCCTCAACCTTGCCCCTGTCGCCGTCGGGAGTAACGACTATAGCTCCCACCTTCGGGGTTATCTTAAGCAGAGCCTCGTAAGCGTTCTGCTCGTTTTTGAGGCAGCACATAAGTCTGCCGCATGTACCGGATATCTTTGTAGGATTGAGGGAAAGGCCCTGTTCCTTTGCCATTTTTATGGAAACGGGCTGGAAGTCGCCCATATAGCCCTTGCAGCAGAACTCACGTCCGCAGATGCCAAGTCCGCCCAGTATCTTAGCCTCGTCACGTACTCCTATCTGACGCAGCTCTATCCTTGTCCTGAAAACAGCGGCAAGGTCTTTTACCAGCTCACGGAAGTCAACTCTGTTCTCGGCTGTGAAGTAAAAGAGCAGCTTGTTGTTGTCAAAGGTGCACTCAACGTCTACCAGCTTCATGCTGAGCTTGCGGAAGGCGATCTTCTCCTCGCATATCTTGAATGCATCCTTTTCGCGCTGCTTGTTCTTCTCAACGGTCTTCATATCGTTGGCGTCAGCCAGCCTTATGATAGGCTTGAGAGGGGCGGTTATCTGCTCGTCCTGTATCTGACGGTTGGCGATGACCACTTCGCCGCACTCTACGCCGCGTATGGTCTCAACGATAGCGTGGTCGCCCACGTTAGCCTTTATTTCTCCGGGGGAGAAGTAATATATTTTTCCTACGCTTTTGAAGCGTACTCCGACAATTTCTTTCATAGAAGCTCCTATCCGAAAGTCTATCCGACTATCTCCATTATCTCAGCGCCAAGCGCTGTAAGCGCCAGCGGTATGCTCACATTCCTTCCGACGGCCTTCCATGCGGTCTCTATGCACGAATGCAGTTTTGCTGCCTGATAAGCGGTCAGCGAGCCCGACAGAGCCACGGCGCCCTCGCGGAAGCAGCCGATAGTCTCGGCATTGCCGTCCTTTGCCAGCACAGCCGCATCACGGGCAAGCATATCCAGCATGGACAGCGTTTCCCTTACGTCATCACGTTCGCGCCCCGCAGAGAAAAGCCCGACGCTGAGAGCATACTCATCTTTTCTTATTATACTATCGGCGAGCGATTTTGTCAAATCCACCCGCTTTCTCAGCTCCTCATCGTTTATATAGCTTTCGCACATACCGATATTGCCGTGAAAGCAGTTCACGGCTGAGCGTATCTCCTGCTGACCGAATCCGCTCTCTGCAAGAGCCTCAGCAGCTTCCTCCTCAGTGCATGGAGAGGTGGTAAAGCAAACGCAGCGTGAGATTATTGTGGAGAGGAATTCTGATTTTGAGCCGCATGTGAATATGAAATAAGCGTACTCAGGAGGCTCCTCGATAAGCTTAAGGAGAGTATTCTGCGTCCTGTCGTCCACATTGCGGCAGTCCGCGAAGATATACACCTTGCAGCCGCTGCTGTTGTTGGGCTTGATATAAGCGTCGGCGATGACCTCGCGGGCTGTTTCGACGCTGTAGTTCCCGAGTTTTCCCGTCTTTTTCGGAAAAATCACATCCGGGTGTATATCTTTATCGATATTCCGGCAGACGCTGCAGACGCCGCAGGGCTTGCCGTTCACGGGGCTTTCGCACATAAGGGCGCGGGCGTAGTACCGAGCGATCAGCTTTCTGCCGCTGCCCCTGTCGCCGCATATTATGAGAGAATGGGCGGTCCTGCCGCTTGAAGCCATTCTTTCAAGAGTATCGATGAGCTGTTGATTTCCGTATATTTTCTTCATAGTCAGTTCTTTTCAAATGGGAGTTCGTCCTTTCCGTACACTATAAAGGGGACGGCTCTCTTGTAGCAGCAGATGCGGTTCACGATCTCCTCGCCGCCGTATTCGCCGTCTCTTGTCCAAGAAAAGGGAGTATCGGAAAGATTGGTTATGGTGATATTGTTTGTGCGGAAGAAAACGATATTCCTGTCAGTAATATCGTTATCAAAGAGAGCAATGGCAGTTTTGCCCAGCTCTGCGGCGTTTCTTGGCTTTTTTATGAGAGTGACCTCGAAAAGGCCGTCGTCGAGGAGAAAGTTCTTCATATTTATCATACCTGCCACAGAAGCGGTATTTGTTACCATTCCGTACAGGAATTCGTCCTCGATGACGCTGTCCTCATACTCTATACGCATGGGCTTTGCCTTTATGCTGCCCAGCTGGATCGCTCCCTCTGCGATGTATGCCATATGACCGAAGACGTTCTTTGCCTTCTGCGATGTCTCATAGGTGATATTGGTAAAGGCTCCGAAAGCCGCAACGTATGAGAAATATCCTCCGTTGAAGCCTCCCACGTCACAGAGGGCGGGCACGCCTTGTGTGATGAAGCTCGCAGCCTTGATCTGGTCCGAGGGAATGCCGAGACTCTTTGCAAAGTCGTTTGTGGAGCCTGCGGGGATATAGCCTATGGGTATCCTTTTTTCGCAGCCCATAACGCCCTGCAGGCACTGACTGAGAGTGCCGTCGCCCCCTGCCACAACGAGCAGGTCGTAGCCGTTTTCACAGGCATATACCGCCTGTTCCACAGCATCGCTGCCGCTCTGAGTGGTATGCACAGTTGTCTCGAACCCGTCTTTTATGAAAATATCGATTATAGTCCCCATTTTTTTATTGATCACAGCCTTGCCCGCAACAAGGTTGACCAAGAAATACGCCTTTTTCATCCTATATCTCCTTATGTCATTATATGGCTCAGCGGACAGTATACCCGCTGTCCGCTGAATGATTCATCATGCTGTTTTTAAGAATTCCTCAAATGTCTTCTTCTCCGATTCTGTTTTTGAAAGGTATGCATAGTATTTGAGTATTTTTGAAGCATCTACCGAATCTATGATACCGTTTGTATCAACGTCAGCCAGCTTCTTCTGAGCGTCTGTGAATGTGCCCTTTCCGACTGAATTGCGGGCATACTCTCTGAGAACGCCGGAGGCGTCAACTGCGTCAACGAAGCTGTCGCCGTTTATGTCGCCGAGCTTTGTCTCGTCGCCGCTGTGGCCTGAAACTCTCTCGTAGGTCTCGAGAGGAATGGCAGGGTAGCTTTCCTTGTCGCTCAGGCTGTTGAATGTCCTGGTAAGCAGGCCGTTGTCTGTGTGGAGGTCGCCTATCTTATCAAGAACAGCCGCTGCGATGGCAACGTGACCGCGCTGATTTGGGTGAACGTCAAGATCGGTTGTCTTTGCAGTCTGAACGTCAACGAAATAGTGGGAATAACCTTGATTATCAGCTGATGGAGTCCTGGTGAGGGCAGTAAACTGAGACCTTACGTCAACGATATCGATATTCTTGACGGTCTTGAGCTGATCAGAATAGGACTGCATTATATTTTCAAGCTGGAATCTCAGAACATTTATGGCGCTTACAGTATCCTTTTTGTCCGCATATTTCTGATCGAGGAAGCTCTTATCGAACTGTAGGGGCTGGAAAATAGTCTGAACATAGACCTTTGAATCCGGATTGACCTTTTTTATATCGTTTACGGCTTTCTGTATATTCGGAACGATATGTTCCTTGATGTAGCCGCCGCTGTAGATATCTGTGTCAAGGTCGGGGATTCCGGCTATTTCCGCAACAAGATCGGATATTTCCTGACCGAAGGCGATCAGGCCCCTGAAGGTGCTCATATATTCCTTAAGACCGCCCTCACCGTAGATATTGAGCATTTTAGTCATGTCAGTTATGCTTGGCTTGGCGGGGATATCATTTGTGGTATAGCCTTCATTGAGGAAATTATTGCGGCTTGCGTATATAAGCATATATTTGGATATATACTCCATGATATCGTTGCCGCCGACAGAAATGACAACATATTCCGCGTCAGTGATGGCTTTTGTCTCAGCTGCGCCGAAAGAAGCCATTTTATCAAGCATTTCATCGGAATTATCACCGACTTCCGCATAGTTGTAAACGTCGCAGCCGAGGTAGTCGCCGCATATCTCGCCGTAATTATGAGCAACGTTGCCGTTGCGTGTAAAGCCCGAAGCAATGCTGTCTCCGAGTATCACCATGCTTTTCTTTTCGGAAGTCTCTGTTTGCTCAACAGCTCCTGCCTGCAATGATGAAAGAGCGGTGATACCGATGATTGCTGAAATAAAAGTAGAAATGATCCTTTTCATAAAAAGACCTCCTTAAAAAATCTTATACGCAAATTATATAATATTTCTTACTCAATGTCAAGCGGAAACATTTCTCTGCCTGCACAGATGCCTTTTCGCCGTTCCGGGCCGTCAGCCGTGTAACGAAGCCATTTCAGAGCCCTGTGTCTGCCGCTCGGACTGTCCGTTCATCGCCGAAAACAAAATGCGGAGCCGAAGCTCCGCATTGGATCACGATCTTGCGCCGTCCATGATAGCTTTAAGGATATTGCCCTCCCAGGTGAGAGCGCCTCTGTTGAATATACCGAAGCTTGAATCGCCGCTCATCTTGCCGTTGTCCCATACGAAGCACTTTATGCCCCTTGACTTTGCAGCGCTGATATAATAGGTGTAATAGCTGCTTCTCGTAGCCGAATCGGCAGCGTTTACGCAGCCGAACTCATCAATGATAACGGGAATACCCTTATCGATGAACTTCTGCTTGAGTTCCGAGAACTTGGCGTCCAGTTCGCCCTTTCCGCTGTCGGTAAATACGGTATCATCACCCTCGGCGAATCTCCACGGAGCGTAGAAGTGAACGGAGAATATGATATTCTTCTTGTTCGGAACTATCATATCGTTGAGAGCCACACTGTCAGCTGAAGCCGCATATGAGGTAACGATAAGAGTTCTGTCGGCGTTCTTGCCGCCGCTTGAACGGACAGTATCAACGAAGTCGCTTGCGTACTTGTTGACTATCTTTCTTTCGTCCTTTGTGCCGCCCATCCATTCCATAGCGGAACCGACGGTTCTCGGCTCGTTCATACCCTCGAACAGGAGCCTGTCATCGTAGTCGCCGAAGCGCTCTGCTATCTGCTCCCATATCTTCTTGAGGCGGGCGCTGTCACCTGCGTATGAAGCGCTCTGTGGGTCAAACCAGATATAGTCATCGTGGTGCATGTTCAGCACAACGAAAAGGCCCTCGCTGTAGGCGTAGTCCACGACCTCCTGAACTCTGTCGAGCCATTCGGTCTGTATCTGATCTCCGTTCATATGCTCGGCCCATGTAACGGGTATTCTAACCGCATTGAAGCCAGCCGATCTGACGGAGTTTATCATTTCCCTTGTGGTCTTCATATTGCCCCAGCCCGTTTCGGTATTGAGGCCTGTTTTGCCTGTATCGTAGCTGTCAAGGGTATTGCCGAGGTTCCAGCCGATGCTTATATCCGCAACTATCTCCGCAGCACTTCTGAATCCGCTCGCATTGTGAGTGGATATCTCCGTAGCCACCTCGGAAGTGGGCTGTACCGGGGGAGCGGGATAATCACCCGTGCTCACGCTGTATTTAACCTTAACGTTGTTTACGGTGACTGAGGGCTGTTCGCTCCACCAGTACTTGAAAAGGAGCTCGTTGTTTCGCGCGATATAGCCCTTTGCCTTGTCGGGAACGAACCACACCAGCTCAAGCTCCGGGCCGTTGGTGAATACGGCGGTATCTCCCGAAATGTATTCGCCGCTTGACGAGCTTAAACCGTAAGCGCCTGTGAACTTGCCTATACGTCCGCCTGCGCTTATACTGAATGTGACTACTTCGGGTACCATGCCGCCCGGCATTACACCGAGAGGTATGCGTACGGTCCTGTCGCCCTCCGAATAGCTGACAGCCGCTCCCGGATCCACGGAGACCTCGCCGTCAACAGGGACCTCTCTGGTCCTCTCGACAGTGCATATAACGTTTTCTATTCTCAGACTGCTGCAGCCGCCCCACCAGTAGCCGAACATCACTTCGCCGCTTTCATGGATATAGTCCCTCAGGTCCTCGGGAACTATCCAGGTTATCTCTCCGTATGTGCCCTGAGTGGGAGCGGTGAACTCCTCCGACTGGAACCAGCCGGGATGAGTTGCCGAAGGGCACTTATCCTCTACCGATATGCCGCAGCCGCCTTTGAATTCGCCTATATTGCTCACATCATCGCCCGAATAGACAACAAAGGTAAAGGATAGGATCTTATCACCCTCGTCCATAAGGTCTGCAAGCGGGAATTTTGCAGTATTGCTTCCCTGAGCTCTGCCGATGGTCCTTCCGTCGGTCATCTGAGAGCCGATAATAGCCGAAACGGTCTCAACTGGGCTTATATGCTCGGTCGCCATCTCTTTAGTTTCCTCCTCGGTAACGGCAGTCGTTATCTCCTGAGTGCCTGTCACTTTTTCTTTATCCGACAGGTCAGGCGATCCGCCTTTCTTCGCGCATGACACGCCGGTCAGCAGCATTGCTGCGGCTGTGAAGAGCGCCATTGCCTTTTTTCCCATTGTAAATGTCCTTTCCTCACTGCCCCCGTGAACGATCATCAGAAGCATTTTAAAACACTTATTATAATTATAACATGTATACGCTTTATTTGCAATGCATGATTTTGACTAATATGAACCTGTCAGAAACAAGTTTATATATTATTCTGCCAATAGGGATATATTGTTTTTATAAATAAAAATGACAAAACGGTGAAGCATAAGTGGTGAAAGTGTGTCTCTTTGTCAAATAATTGATTACATTTCTTCAAGCGGCTTGACAAACGATTTTTGCACGTGTATAATAATTACAGAAGGGGCGGGAAGGCAATTTCCCGCTGCAGCAAAACGAATACCCTTAAGTTATGAAAGGATAGAAAATTATGAATATTTCAAGAAAAAAAGCGATCGCACTGGCATCTGTTCTCTGCGTGGCATTTTCTTCACTTGTTTCATGTCTTGACAAAAACAGCGGTAAAACAGATAATAAAAATGACAGCAGCAGTGCAACAGCTGCACAGACTGCAGGCGATTCCGTACAGCAGACCACATCTGACCTTGAGATCGATCAGATCAAGAACGCAGACGGCGCGGTTGTGGGAACACCGTTCCAGTCAGGTTCGCTGGAGGATTTTGCCGAGACAGGAATGCCTATGAAGGACGACCTCGACGCAGCAGATCCCACCTCAAAGGAGCCTGCTACAGAGATCGTAGAAGTAACAGAGGCTAACGGTGAAAAGGCAACAGACGCAGACGGACAGACAGTCACAGAGGTAGTTACAAAGGCTCCCTCGGCTGACGATTACGTGAGCAAGACTGACAAGAGATACTGTCTCTGGATCGATATCTCACCCGATCCCGACAAAGAAAAAGAGTACAAGGGCGTACCGATCACAGCTGACGGTTATGCATTCAACGATCAGATCATCAAGGTGACCTTCAAGATCAAGGAAAATATCCCCGAAAAGAGCTACGCAGTAAGGTTCAACCCCGACTTCTCAAGCCTCCGCGGCGTATCACAGAAGCCGAAGGTAATTCAGGGCGAGATCAGAGTCGGCAGCGAGATAGCAGCTCAGGACGTATCAGGTGAGCAGGGCTTCGTTGCATACGGCGACAATATTTCCGCAAAGGCAGGAGAGACAGTTGATTACTACATCAACCTCAAGAACAATCCGGGCCTTGCAGCAATGCTCCTGTGGGTATACTACGATTCAAATGCAATGGAGGTCCAGAGCATTACCGCAGCAGGCGACTATGCAAAGATCGCACGCGGCACAGAAATGGGCAAGAATTAATAAAACGGGCCTGTTAATGTAAGCTTTTGCCACAGCACTTTTGACGGATCGAAAGTGCTGTGGCTTTTTCAATCCATATTTTGGCGGAGCAGATGAAAGGGCGTCGCCCTACTGCATACAGCCGGTAACAAAGGTGATAAAATGGGCAAGGAACTAAAGACCAACGCAATGCGTTTTCTTGACAAAAGCAAGATAGAATATACCGTTCAGACCTACGAATGCGAGGAATTCATCGACGGTATACACACAGCGGAAAAGCTGGGGCAGCCTCTTGAGGAGACATTCAAGACTCTCGTTGCAAAGGGAAAAAGCGGCAGTTATTACTGCTTTCTGCTTCCGGTGGCACTGGAGCTCGACCTGAAAAAGGCTGCAAAGAGCGTGGACGAAAAGTCCGTGGAGCTTCTCCACGTAAAGGATATAACGGCGGTAACCGGTTATGTCCGCGGCGGCTGTACTCCCATAGGCATGAAAAAGCAGTTCATGACGGTGATACACAACAGCGCAGAGACCATGCCGCAGTTCTATATAAGCGGCGGCAGGATAGGGGTGCAGATACATCTTTCTCCGCAGGCCCTTGTAAAGGCGATACGCGGAAAATTCGAGGATCTGGTGCTCTCCGGTTCGTAACAGCAGGGCTTTCTTCAATTTGAAAATCCTTCATTAGCACTCTCGTACTGAGAGTGCTAATTTTCATTGTATTGTCACAGAACCGTGATATTCCTTTCAAATAAAGGCTGTAATATATAGACAATGAAACGAAAGGAAGCGATACCGATGGAAAGTGCATATTATGAGGAAAACTGCATAGGATAAATATGAAGGTCCGTAGATAGTGCGGGCGGAATAAAATATCGTTTGGAGGCATGAATTATGTATGGACTTACACCTTTCGGCGGCACAGGATTTGATCTGTGGAACGCATTCAACGACTTTGACAAGGGCTTCTTCGGCGGCAATATGCCGATGAACAACTGCCGTACCGATATCCGTGATGACGGAGACAAGTACGTTATGGAATCCGAGCTTCCGGGCTTCGAGAAAGAGGACATCAAGCTCGACATCAACGGCTCACAGCTGACTATAGCGGCTGAGCACAGCACAAACAATGACGAAAAGGACGACAAGGGCAATTATATCCGCCGTGAGAGGACTTACGGCTCATATAAGAGGAGCTTCGATATCGGCGATATCAATACAGAAGCTATCAGCGCGGAGTACAAGAATGGTATCCTTACCATTGAACTCCCGAAGAAAGCACACGAAGCTCCGGTTGCAAGGCGTCTTGAAATAAAGTAAGCATTCCCTCTCCCCGCCTGTAAAGGCGGGGATTTTTTTGCGTTTACACATAAAAATAATGATGAAATGATAAATAAGGATGAATGTGTCGCCTGACGGCGGCAATATCCGGAAAATGTCCGCGAAAGCGGGCATTTTTTGTTATATATTCTTTCTTATTTCTTCTTCATTATGCTATAGAACGTGCCCTGTAAGCGCACTCTCGCTTGACGTTTATGCATGATTAACATTAAGAACTGTCAAAATCCGTCGGAATGTACAAATCGCTTTCCCGTTAAAAATTATTTCTTCACTTTTTTGACTGAATATGATATAATACTATTATGAATATCCATATGCAGATCACGGGGGTGACCGTAAAACTTGAAAAGGCTCTATATCAGCGATCTGGACGGAACTCTTCTGAGTCCTAAGCCTGAAATAACAGCACGTACTGCGGAGATACTGAACGCTCTTGCACAAAAAGGCATGAACTTCACATTCGCAACGGCGAGGTCGATTTATTCGGCGGTACCGATAACCTCGGCGCTGGATGTAAACGTACCGTGTATACTTATGAACGGCGTGAGCATTTACGATATCAGAAACGAGAGCTATGTCAAGAACGAGTTCATCGACCCGGCGGCGTCTGCAAAGCTGCTTGAAATATACAGGCGCCACGGCGTTGAATGCTTTATGTACCGCATAGACAACGGCGATCTTACCTGTTACTATTCGCAGCTCACAAGCAGAGTCATGCAGAGCTTTGCGGAGGTAAGGAAGAACAAGTACAAAAAGCCTTTTGTACAGTGCCGCCTTGAGGACCATGCCGACGAGTACACGGTATATTTCACCACAAGAGGAAAGTATGACGAGCTTTTACCGGTAAAGCTCGAAGCCGAAAGGATATCAGGCATTGATATCGCCTTTTATCTTGACGTTTACGACGATTCGTGGTATCTTGAGATATTCTCGCATAAAGCCTCAAAGTCCAACGGGCTCCGCTTTCTGCGGGAAAAGTACGGCTTTGACGAGATAGTCGCATTCGGCGACAACCTGAACGACCTGCCAATGTTCGCGGAGGCGGATATAAAAATAGCTGTAGGAAATGCAAGGGACGAGGTAAAGTCCGCAGCCGATATAGTCATCGGCACCAACTCCGGGGACGGAGTTGCACAGTGGCTGTTTGATGAACTGAGCCGTTAGTTTGCTGCAGGGGCGAAGCCGCTCCCCAATGGCTGAAAGCTAAAGGCAATGGGCTTGATAAATATGATAATCTTTAACATGAAAGGAAAATACATGATATGAAGAAATTAATGCTGGGAAACGAAGCCTTCGCAAGAGGCTTGTATGAAGCGGGCTGCCGCGTAGTATCGAGCTACCCCGGAACTCCCTCGACCGAGATAACAGAGGAGGTCGCAAAGTACGACGAGGTATACGCAGAATGGGCTCCCAATGAGAAGGTCGCTATGGAAACAGCTCTCGGAGCTTCTATCGCAGGCGCAAGGAGCTTCTGCGGAATGAAGCACGTTGGTCTCAACGTAGCTGCAGACCCCTTATATACAGCAGGATACACAGGCGTTAACGCTGGTATGGTCATCGCAGTTGCCGACGATCAGGGCATGCACTCTTCTCAGAACGAGCAGGACAGCCGTCACCACGCTATCGCTTCAAAGGTTCCTATGCTGGAGCCCTCGGATTCAACGGAATGTAAGGAGTTCGTCAAGCTTGCCTTCGAGCTTTCGGAGAAATATGACGCACCGTTTATAGTAAGAATGTCCACAAGAGTTGCTCATTCACAGAGCATAGTCGAAATGGAGGACAGAAACGAGCTGCCTCTGAAGGACTATGAAAAGACTCCCAGCAAGTTCGTAATGATGCCTGCATATGCAAAGGGCAGACACGTATTCGTTGAGGAGCGCACAAGGAAGCTCATAGAGTATGCAGAGACTACACCTCTCAACAGAGTTGAGATATCGGACAAGGCTGAGTTCGGCGTTATCACCAACGGAGCTGCTTATCAGTACGTAAAGGAGGCTCTCGGAGACAAGGCTTCCGTACTGAAGCTGGGTATGGTAAATCCTCTCCCCGTAAAGCTCATTCAGGACTTCGCAAAGAAGTACGAACAGGTATACGTTATCGAGGAGCTTGACGGCATAATCGAGGAGCATTGCCGCAATATCGGCGTGAACAATGTAAAGGGCAAGGAGATATTCGGATATATCGGCGAGTTGCCGCAGTCTGTAATCGCAGAGAAGCTTCTCGGCGAGAAGAAGGAATTCGTGGCTCTTGAAGATGATATCCCTGTTCGTCCTCCTGTAATGTGCGCAGGATGTCCACACAGAGGACTTTTCTACTGCTTAAAGAAGCTCGGTGTTACCGTGTCGGGGGATATCGGCTGCTACACTCTCGGAGCTGCCGCACCTCTCAACGCTATCGATACAACTATCTGTATGGGAGCTTCCATATCGGGACTTCACGGCTTTAACAAGGCAAGGGGTGCAGAGTCCGAGCACAAGAGCGTTGCAGTTATCGGCGATTCCACATTCATGCACAGCGGCATGACAGGACTTGTGAATATCGCTTACAATAATTCAAATTCAACAGTTATCATACTCGATAACTCCATCACAGGTATGACAGGTCATCAGCAGAACCCCACAACGGGCAAGAACCTCAAGGGCGACCCTGCTGCGGCTGTAAACCTCGAAGAGCTCTGCAAGGCTATCGGTATCAGGCGTGTAAGAGTTACAGACCCCTACAAGCTTGCCGAGACTGAGGCAGCCATAAAGGAAGAGCTTGCGGCTGACGAGGCTTCCGTCATCATCTCACGCCGCCCGTGCGCTCTGCTAAAGTACGTAAAGCATAATCCGCCTCTCAAGGTAAATACGGATAAGTGCGTAGGCTGCAAGATGTGCATGAAGCTGGGATGTCCTGCTATCTCAATGCGCGACGGCAAGGCAGTAGTAGACCATACTCTCTGCGTAGGCTGCGGCATATGTCAGGAGCAGTGCAGGGTCGGAGCTATTGAGTAAGAGTAATTGGCAGGTAATGCCGTTCCTGGTGTTTCGCAAATATATGTAATATCATAATTCAATAATAAACGGAATAAAACTATGAAGATCCGAGCAATAAACTGTCCTTACTGTCACGTACTTATGAAGTACAAGGGAACGAAAAGAATACAGCTCGGGCGTACAGGCTGGGTAATGGGCGCCTGGGACAATCTTCTCTCAGGAGCCCTTACAGCAAGCATTTATGAGTGCCCCCGAGTGCAGAAAACTTGAATTTTTCAGATTTAAGAAAACAAAGAGGAAAAAAGATGATACAGCAACCGATATATGAGGAGTTCGTCCACTGGCTGGACGATATGCTCGAAAACAACGATATGCCCGAGGAAACAAAGGCATTCTGCTTCAATCTTTATGAGGAATCCGCAGAGGATCATGTTTACGGAGTACAGCTCATAGCGGCAGGTGAATTCGATCCCGAAGACAAGGAGGGCGAATGGGCCTGCGAGGAGATATGGAGCTGTGAGGAGAACATCTTCACCGTTGATACCTCCGACGAGGAGGACACAGGGCGTGAACATGCTCAGGTGCTCATAAGGGAAATGGTCGAGGAATACCTCGGCGGCGGAAAGTACAGAGATATTCTTAATAATGCGCAGGGAACCGCCATAGGATTTGTTGACGGTGATCTTGATGTTATAAACTGAAATAAATAAGGGAGTATATGAAAAATGGACGATTTAATGGCTGGTATCGGTAATTCCAACGGAATCAACGGTATGGACGACCTGAACGAGCTTGCAAAGCAGGCTGAAGCAGCTGCAACAGGCAGCAGTGACGCACAGAACAGCTACGGACAGCAGTCAACGGGCTACAGCGGTGCGCAGAGCGGCTACGGGCAGTCTTCGGGTTACGGACAGCGTTCCACAGGCTATGACAGCGGCAATTACGGATACGATACGAACAGCGGCTATTCTTCATCGGATACGGTGTATGATTTCGGCAGCGGCGAGACTACCTTTGTTTCCGTACTGAAAGGTATCCTCGGAGCAGTAGTCGGCGCTATCCCGGGCGTTATCCTTATAATATTCGTTGCAAGGCTTGGATTTATCGCAGCGATATGCGGAGCTGTACTTGCTGTAGGCATTGTTGCGGGCTACTCGTTTATGACCAAGAACAGCAGACTTGAATCAAAGATAGGACTGATCATATGCGCCATAGTAATGCTTCTCGGCGTTTACATAGCGGTGCGTACCTCGTGGACTATGAAGATATCGTCGGTATTGTCGGACGTTATAGAATCAACGTGGAATGAAGTCGGAGAGACCGAACTTACACAGAGCGAGAAAAATCAGCTCAACAAGCTGATATACGGCGTTGAAAAAGCTACATATTCTGAATGCTCATCTCATTTCAGCGACCTTCTTTCACATTTTGAGCTGAAGGGCAAGTTCATACTTTCACTGCTTGAGAATCTCCTCTTTGCAGGACTGGGCGGTGCAGGCTATTTTGCCAAGTTCGGAGAAAAGAAAATATAATTCTTTAAGGAGTAATATATAATGGAAACTAAATCAATAATGATAGTCGGAGTCGGCGGACAGGGTTCGCTGCTTGCTTCAAGGCTTCTCGGAAACGTGCTTCTTGCACAGGGCTATGACGTAAAGGTCAGCGAGGTGCACGGAATGTCACAGAGAGGCGGCTCCGTTGTTACATACGTAAAGTACGGCGAAAAGGTATATTCGCCTGTAATAGAAAAGGGCGAGGCTGACGCTGTTATCTCATTCGAGCTCCTCGAAGCTGCAAGATGTCTTCCTTACCTCAAAAAGGGCGGAAAGCTCATTACCTCCACACAGCAGATAGACCCCATGCCTGTTATCACAGGCGCTGCTAAGTATCCCGGGGATCTCGTTGAGAAGCTCAAGGCTGCAGGCGTTGAAACTGTAGCGGTTGACGCGCTTTCACTTGCGGAGCAGGCAGGCACAGCAAAGGCTTCAAACGTAGTGCTCATGGGCGTACTCGCTTCCCGTATGGACTATCCCGACGAGCTGTGGCAGAAGGCACTCGAACAGTGCGTGCCGCCAAAGTTCCTCGACCTCAACAGGAAGGCATTTGAGCTTGGAAAGAACGCTCAGTAAACTATGCAGGTGACGGCGTCCTTGACGTCCCGCAGTTACGCATTGATGCAGCGGTGCTTTCCGGGCGTCTGCGTAAAACAACAAGTAAACAAATGAATGTTTTCGGGCAGAAAATGATATTTGCCCATGCAGCAGGAACATAAATAATTTCACATAAAATCCCAATAATAAGGAGTAGAAGTCCAATGGAAAAGTATTGGAACAAAGAGATCGAATGTATGCCGCGGGAGGAAATGAAAAAGCTTCAGGACCAGCGCCTCGTGGCACAGGTAAAGCACGTATACGAAAACGTGAAGTATTACCGCGATCTCATGGACGAAAAGGGCGTTAAGCCCGAGGACATCAAGGGTACGGACGACCTTCACAAGCTTCCGTTCCTCAGTAAAGCAGATCTTCGTGAAGCATATCCCTACGGTCTTCTTGCAAAGCCTCTCGGAGACTGTGTAAGGATACACTCCACAAGCGGTACAACAGGCAAAAGAGTAGTTGCCTTCTATACGCAGAACGATGTGGATATGTGGGAGGACTGCTGTGCAAGAGCTATCACCGCCGCAGGCGGAAATGAGGACGACGTTGTTCAGGTTGCATACGGCTACGGACTTTTCACGGGCGGTATGGGACTTCACGGCGGCTCACACAAGGTAGGATGTCTCACGCTTCCCATGAGCTCGGGAAATACCGAAAGGCAGATACAGTTCATGCAGGATCTCGGTGCTACCATTCTCTGCTGTACTCCGTCATATGCGGCTTATATCGGCGAGACCGTTGCGGAGATGGGAATAAAGCCGGAAGACCTCAGGCTCAAGGCAGGTATTTTCGGAGCCGAGCCCTGGACCGAGGAGATGAGACGCTCTATTGAGAAATCGCTGGGTATAAAGGCTTACGATATCTACGGACTTACCGAGTCAAGCGGTCCCGGCGTTGCTTTTGAATGTTCTGAGCAGTCGGGTATGCACATCAACGAGGACAACTTTATTCCCGAGATAATTGATCCCGAAACAGGAGAGGTGCTCCCCGAGGGTCAGGTAGGCGAGCTTGTATTCACAAGTATAACAAAGGAGGCATTCCCGCTTCTCAGATACCGCACCCGCGACCTCTGCGTGCTCAGCAGGAAGAAGTGCTCATGCGGACGTACTCTCATAAAAATGGCAAAGCCTATGGGCAGAAGCGATGATATGATGATAATCCGCGGAGTAAACGTATTCCCGTCGCAGATAGAAACGGTTCTCATCGAACAGGGCTATTCGCCCAACTATCTCATCGAGGTAGACCGTGTCAACAACACGGATACGCTGGATATCAGCGTGGAAATGAATCCCGAGCAGTTCTCGGATAAGGTCAAGGATATGCAGAAACAGGAACGCGATCTTGCGGTGGCAATCAAGACAATGCTGGGTATCAATCCCAAAGTCCACCTTGTATCGCCGAAATCAATCACACGAAGCGAGGGTAAGGCTGTACGGGTAATCGACAGACGAAAGCTTCACGATTAAGTTTACAGCAGAAGCGTCATTGACGCTGCTGTGTAATATTTCCATTATTTTAAGGAGGTTTCATTTATGAAAATCAGATTATTTTCCACAAATTATATGCCGGAGCAGGAGAAGTACCAGAGATTCGCTGCATTTGAGAATGAACTGAACCAGTTCATCCAGGGGGTAAAAGTCATCGACATCAAGTACAGCACATCCGCAGGTCTTTGCCATGACGCACAGACACATGTAAACGAATACGTTGACGAGCATTCTGTTCTCGTTATGTATGAGGATCTCCCGAAGACAGCAGCAAAGAAAAAGTGATCCTTCACGGCGTAGTATTATCCTGACTTGAAGGAGGAAAAAAATATGTCAAACGTACGACAGATCTCAGTTTTTGTAGATAACAAGCCTAATCAGCTGGCAGGTGTCATGAAGATGATAAAGGAGTGCAGGATAAACGTCCGCGCCCTCAGTCTTGCCGACACAAGTGATTTTGGTATTGTCCGAATGATAGTCAACGATACGGATAAGACGGTTGAGAAGCTGAAGGCAGCTTCATATGCGGTAACGGTAACGGAGGTAGTTGCTATATCTATCCCCGATTCGCCCGGACAGCTCAGCCGTGTACTCGATATACTCGGAGGCAGGAATGTTAACCTTGAGTATCTCTATACTTTCCTCGGTAAATCGGACAGATCTGTTTCGTTTGTCATCAGGGTTGACGATATCGCAAACGCTTCGGAAGCTCTGACTGACGGGGGAATTATTCAGCTTACCGAAAATGACATAGCTGAAATGTAAGGATTGCACAAAATGCCATTCTGTTTGTAAAATTTTTTGAAAACGCTTGACATAATTCCTGTTAATGATGTATAATACTTATGTAAGATTTAACGAGAAAATATTCGACAGGAGTGATGTAAAATGGGTATTCTCGATAAATTCAATGACGCAAGCAGGGGTGTTTCGGAGAAGGCAAAAAGCATTTCAGAGGCTAATAATCTTAAAAGGAAGATTCTTTACGAGGAGGAAAGGATCGTTGAGATCTTTACCGATATCGGAAAGAAGTACTATAAGGAGCACGGCGAAGATCAGGAATCCCTTAAGGTGCTTTGTGACGATATAGATACACGACGCAGAAGAATAAAGAAGATGAGATATGAGCTCAACGGCATAAGAGGATATAAGGTGTGTCCAAAGTGCGATGCTGAGGTAAATGAACGCTTCCAGTTCTGCGGACGCTGCGGCGCAAGACTTCCGGATATCGAGGATGAAGACTTTATGTCCCTCGAGGCTAATGATTATTACACCGAAAGCAGCAATAACTTCTTTAATGCTGATCCAAACAAGAACTATTGATCATAAGGGCTGTTCTGAGGTTTTCGGAACAGCCTTTTTGCTTTGACATTCAATGGGTGAGAGCCTGTCTCATCTGCCTGCACAGCAGTCTTGCGGGTATGCAGAGCACGAACCAGAGACAGGAAAAGGGGATACATATCTGACCGAGAAAATTAAAGGGCATGTCCGAGTAATCCCATACGTTCCAGTGCATAATAACATTGTCGAAAATGCCTACAGTCAGCTCTGTGGCTGTTATGACAAGGGTGCCTGCGACACAGCTCCTGACCAGCGTTACCGAGCTGCGGCTGTTTATTGCGTAAAGCACAGAAAGCACCGCTCCTCCTGTGAGAGACATGGTCCAGTGAGTGTATCCGCGCATGACTATCTCGATAAGGCTGTAACAGAAATATCCCATAAGAAAAGAAAATAAGAGCTGCGAAAGCTTCATGGTATCACCTCAGGATCATTTTTGCATATACATTTTGGCGGGCTGAGCAGATGCCGCCGGACTGTGAACGCCGTAAATGTAATATACATTCTTATTATCGCCATATTTTACAATGAATATACAGAAAGGGAGTTGGAATAAATGCGAAAGAGCTGCATACTTATGCACATATCAAGCCTGCCGTCGGAATACGGCATAGGTAAAATGGGAAAGGCTGCGTTTGAGTTCGTGGACTTTCTCAGGTCCGCAGGTGTCAAATGCTGGCAGATACTGCCGATATCTCCTACGAGCTACGGAGATTCGCCCTATCAGTCCTTCTCGGTAAATGCGGGAAATCCTTACTTTATCGACTTTGAGGTGCTTGAAGGCGACGGTCTTCTTGAACGCCATGAGTACGATATGTTCGACTGGGAAAACGAGCCCGACAAGGTGGACTACGCCCTGCTGTACGACAACTGTTACGATGTGCTTCGTATAGCCTATGAACGCTTCAAGCCCGCTAAGTTCCCCGATTACAGGAAGTTCTGCACGGAGAACAAGAAGTGGCTCGACGAGTATGCACTGTTCATGGCGCTGAAATTTCACTTTGAGGGCAAGCCGTGGTACTCCTGGGACGCCGATATCTCCATGCACAAGCCCAAGGCTGTGGCACAGGCGAAAAAGAATCTGAAAAAGGAGATAGGCTTCCATAAATTTATACAGTTCGAGTTCATCCGCCAGTGGAAGGAGCTGAAAAAGTACGCAAACGGAAGCGGTATAGAGATAATAGGTGATATCCCGATATACTGCGCACTTGACAGCGTTGAGGCCTGGGCTTCGCCGAAGCTTTTCTACTTTGACAAGGCGAGGAAGCCAATAGCAGTTGCAGGCTGTCCTCCCGATGATTTCTCACCTTTGGGGCAGCTGTGGGGAAATCCCCTCTACGACTGGGATTACCACAAAAAGACAGGCTATGAATGGTGGATAGACCGTATCGGCGCGGCTTCAAGGCTTTACGATATCGTCCGTATAGACCACTTCCGCGGCTTTGAGAGCTATTATACCATCCCCTACGGCAACGAGGACGCTACTGTGGGAGAATGGAAAAAGGGTCCGAATTACGAGCTTTTCAAGCTTGCCGAGAAAAAGCTTGGCAGACTAAAGATTATCGCCGAGGATCTGGGCTTTATAACTCCCGAGGTAAGGAAAATGCTGGATAAATGCGGATATCCGGGAATGAAGGTCCTGCAGTTCGCTTTCAGCGACGGCGGAAATGAATATCTGCCCCATAATTACAGCAGTACCAATTATTTTGCATATACAGGAACTCACGACAACGAGACCCTTAACGGCTGGGTGGAGACGCTGGACAAGAAGTCGCTGAAATTCGCCCTTAAATACCTCGGCGTCAAGAGGAAAAAGGACATTCCCGCCGCTGTTATACGCACGGCCTGGGGCAGCGTTGCAGAGGTGGCTGCGGCGCAGATACAGGACTTCCTCGACAGTCCACGCGAGGGCAGAATGAATACTCCCTCCACGCTGGGAGGAAACTGGCAGTTCCGCACGAAGAGGTCGGACTATACTCCCGAGCTTGCCAAGAAGATACGCAAGCTGAATAAGCTGTACAACAGGTAAGAGCTGAGAGCTTAGTTCTGAATAAAAGGAAGGTATGGAGATATGGATAAAAAGTTGTTTATGGAAAAATTCACGGGAAGACTTCCGAAGGATATAAAAAGCGCTTCACCCCAGCAGCTTCACGACGCTCTCGGAAAGGCCGTTATGGAGATGTTCGCCGGGCGCTGGGAGGAGAGCCGCAGTCAGCACCTTTCAAAGCGCCGTGCCGCTTATCTTTCCATGGAGTTCCTTGTGGGACGTGCGGTATACAATAATCTGCTCGTTCTCGGTATTTATGACGAGGTGAGTGAAGTGTTCAGGGAGCTCGGTCTTGACCTTGCAGACCTTGAGGTCATTGAGGACGCAGCCCTCGGAAACGGCGGACTTGGCAGACTTGCCGCATGTTTCCTCGACAGCGCCGCAACGCTGGGACTTCCCCTTGACGGCTACGGTATACGCTACAAATACGGACTTTTCAAGCAGTCCATTGTCGACGGCTTTCAGCGTGAGGACATCGACGACTGGACAAAATACGGCGACCCGTGGTCGGTGCGCTGCGACGAGGATACTGTTCTGATAGAATACAGCGGGCAGACCGTAAAGGCTGTGCCCTATGATATGCCTGTATTCGGTTTCCGCACGGAAAATGTGGGTACACTTAGACTGTGGCAGGCTGAGCCTGTCAAGGAGTTCGACTTCGATGTGTTCAACAAGCAGGACTACCTTGAGGCTTCAAAGGAGAAGATATATGCTGAGGACATCTCACGTGTGCTTTATCCCAATGACGATACAGACGAGGGCAAGAAGCTCCGCCTTAAGCAGCAGTATTTCTTCAGCTGCGCTTCACTTACTGATATTATAAGAAAGCACAAGGCCCGCTTCGGTACTCTTGATAACCTTGCGGACTGTATCTCGGTGCAGCTCAATGATACTCACCCTGTTATATCTATCCCCGAGCTCATAAGACAGCTTGTGGACAATGAGGGCTACAGCTTTGAGAAAGCCCTTGAAATGGCAAAGAAGATATTCAATTATACAAACCATACCGTAATGCAGGAGGCTCTTGAAAAGTGGCGCACCGATCTCGTTGAGGAGCTTCTTCCGAGGATATACGCTATTATCATACAGATAAATGAAGCCCTCATCGCGGATATGTACAGCCGAGGAACTGAAAAGGAAAAGATAAGCCGTATAAAGATAATCAAAAGCGGCCTTATCCATATGGCGGATATGGCTTGCTATGCTTCGGGTCATATAAACGGTGTTGCGGAAATACACACGCAGATACTCAAGGATACCGTTCTTGCGGACTGGTTCAGCCTTTATCCGGAGAGGTTCCGCAACGAGACAAACGGTATCACCCAGCGCCGCTGGATAGCGCTCTGCAACAGGGAGCTCTCGGCTTATATCACCGAGCTTCTCGGCAGCGATGACTGGATAAACGATCTTGACAGGCTCAGGGAGCTTGCTGAATATGCGGAGGACGAGAACGTGCTTCGCCGCTTTATCGGTATCAAGCAGGGCAAAAAGCGTCAGCTGGCAGAGTTTATAAAAGCTCACGACGGCATTGAAATTGATGAGGATTCTGTTTTCGATATTCAGATAAAGCGACTCCATGAGTATAAGAGACAGCTTCTGAATGCATTCTCCATACTGTGGATATACTACGGTATCAAGGACGGAAGTATACAGAACTTCACGCCTACTACCTTTATTTTCGGAGCAAAATCAGCTCCCGGATACCGCCGCGCAAAGGCGATAATCAAGTTCATCAACGAGGTGGGCAGGATAGTTTCCGAGGATAAGGATACACGGGATCTTATCAAGGTGGTTTTCGTTCAGAATTACAACGTTTCCTATGCGGAAAAGCTTGTGGCGGCAGCTGATGTTTCCGAGCAGATCTCAACTGCGGGTACTGAAGCAAGCGGTACGGGCAATATGAAGCTCATGCTCAACGGTGCGGTAACTCTCGGTACCTACGACGGAGCTAATATCGAAATAGTGCAGGAGGCAGGGGAGGAGAACAACTATATCTTCGGCGCCCGCGTTGAGGAGCTGGAGAAGATAGTTCCAGAGTACGACAGCAGAAGCGTTTTCTCTTCTGACAGTATGGTGCGAAAAGTGGTATCCTCGCTTATCGACGGCACTGTTTCCGACGGCGGCAGCGGGGATTTCCGCGAGCTGTACATGGCTCTTCTTGACGGTGCGAGCTGGCATGCTCCCGATCATTATTACCTCCTCGGAGATATGAGGGATTACGTGGAGACAAAGCTGCGCTGCATAAGTGATTACAGCAGTGACAGGCTCGGCTTTGCACGCAGACAGTGGCTCAATATGTGCAATGCGGGCAAGTTCAGTTCCGACAGGACTATCGCGGATTATGCGGAGAATATCTGGGGTATAAAATAATGATTATTTATGGGGAAAAGCTTTTTTTAAAACGGATGTTTCAATAATAAGTATAATCTTCCATCATATATACTCCGTAGACTGTTTTTAATGCAAAAACAAGGAATTTCGTAAAAGCAATTTTTACATTCTCATTTTTATACAAAAATATACGCCTGTACTTATGTATTATCATGGGTACAGGCGTATTTTAGTGACAATTGTCACTTGGAAAGTGACAAATGACACCTTAAAAATCTCTTCCTTATGTGGTATCATAATGTCAGAAGGGAAAAGCGGTTTGCTTTTAAATGAAAAGGAGCTGATATTATGAGTAAAAGGGCAAAGATATTCATGTACATCTGCTTCGGCGGTATCGGTGTGTATCTTATCCGCTGTATCAACAGCGCGATCAGGGACAGATTCAGGGCTCCCCTCTGGGACTACCTCGGACTGGGCTATATGACTGTATGGGGAGCTATAGCGCTGCTCTCATGCTTCGGTCTGGTAGGGCTCGGAGTGTCGAGACGTATCGGCAAGCGCAGAGAAGCCGGAAAGGAACCTTTTTCAAAGGGCTACAGGATATCGTTCTACATCTCCTTTGTACCCTATGCGCTTTTGCTCTTATACAGCGCCTATTGCAGCAAGTACGGATTTTCGTTCCTGTGGTCGACCAGCTACGGCTGGGAAGCCTTTGAGGGTGCGTTTACCATAATGGGAATGGTCTTCTGTGTAATACCTGTGTTCCCGTTCTGCATATTCTGGCAGATACTCTATATCGTAAAATGGGTGCGCAATCGGAAGGCAAATGCATGAAAGGAGCTGAGCTAATGAAAAAATATGAAAAGTTCTTAATGATACTGTTCGGTGGCGGAGTTGTCTTATCTGCGGCTTCAGTGCTGTACATATGGCTTGTAATTGAAAAGGAACTGGGATATTTCGATGATGTGACGACGGTGCTGCCGTTCTGGGGCTTTTTTGTATCGTTGTTCGGTGTGAGTGCTGTAATGATATCATGGCGGCTTAGAAAACGGGCAGAGACAGGGAAAAAGCCTATATCAAGGCTGTATAAGTGCAGCTTCATACTGTCGTTTGTGCCGTTTGTGATACTGGTCATCTTTTCTGCATGCAGCTCGGCGGACGGTTTTACATTCATGTCATCCACGGTATATGGCAGCGAAGCTTTCTATGAATATATGGTGTGGTCAGGAATAATTATATTCGGACTCCTTATACCTGTATTTCCACTGATGATATTCTGGCAGGTGCTGTATATAATTAAGAGGATACAGTATCGGAAGATGATGAGAGTGGTCAGTGATGAGTGCATAGTGATTAGAGAGTAGAAGGTAGTAGGTGACGCCGGTCTCGGCGTCACGAAACAGAGCTTCATGTTTTATGACATGGAGCTCTGTTTATGTTAAAATATAAAAATATGTAAAGCCGACTTGACAAAAAATGTAAAGCGTGCTATACTAATTTTGTAAAGCGAGCTTTACTTTTACGAAGGAGGGTGATGTTTTGAAGAATAAGATTCAGGAGCTGCGAAAAGCCCGAAAGGTCACGCAGCAGGAGCTTGCGGACGCGCTCAGCGTCACGCGGCAGACTATAATATCACTGGAAAACGGAAAATACAATGCATCCCTCACACTTGCCCACAAGGCGGCGCAGTTCTTCGGTGTTGCTATCGAGGAGCTGTTCATATTCGAGGGCGAGGAGAATTTATAAGGAGGAAAATTATGGAGAATTTCAGAATTACAATAAAGAAGAGAATTTATTTTTTCATTCTTCTTGCGGTTATCATGGTTGCAGGAATAATTCTGCTTGCAGCATTCGGAAGAGCTAATGACGGATTTAATGCAACAAGCGGCATATTAGGCGCAATGCTTGCAATTGCTGTCGGCAACATCATTACGGCGAAAACGGCTCTTGGAAATGAAGCAAAACTGAAAGAAATGTATATCAAACACACCGATGAGAGAAGTGCGCAGATAACTAAAGAAGCTTCTACAACCACCTTTCATGTTATCCTTATCGGTATGTCCATAGCGACTGTCATTGCTAACTTTTTTAGCGAGATAGTGAGCTGTACGCTTTCTGTGAGTATGGCATTTATCTTTATGGTGTATATTTCGGTAAGCGCCTATTACAACAAGAAAATGTAAAACAAAACTCCCCGATACATGTTCGTATCGGGGAGTAATTATATATTCGTATGTGCACGTTAGTTATCAAGCGGAATTATCCCGCTTTATTGCTCTTCACCGAAGAGCGCCACGCTGCTTACTTTTCAGCGAGCTTTGTGAGGTAATCGTAACGATTAGCTGCAGTCTTTTCTGCCTTCTCGAACAGCTCCTTAGCACGGTCAGGGAATGAACGTGTGAGTGCGCTGTAACGAGCCTCGTTCATGATGAAGTCCTGATAAGACTCTGTAGGAGCCTTTGAATCGAGCTGGAACGGGTTCTTGCCCTCAGCAGCCAGACGGGGATCATAACGGAAGTTGTTCCAGTAGCCGCACTTAACAGCCTTCTCCATCTCAGCCTGACAGTTAGTCATACCGCCCTTGATGGAGTGCATCTCACAAGGTGCATAACCGATGATGAGTGACGGTCCCGGATAAGACTCAGCTTCCTTGATTGCCTTGAGTGTCTGGTTCATGTCAGCACCCATAGCGATCTGTGCAACATAGATGTAGCCGTAGCTCATAGCGATGTCAGCAAGACGCTTCTTTGCGATTGCCTTACCTGCTGCTGCGAACTGTGCAACCTGACCGATGTT
>DBXO01000048.1:58335-61017 GCA_002309635.1 Ruminococcus flavefaciens
ATCCATACGGACTTCTTGGAGAGGTAGTTCTTGTTTTCAAGGATATCTGCCTTCTTATCGCACTTGCAGTCGCACTTCTCGAGTTCAGCAACGAGTGCAGCTGTTGCAGCTGTATTCTTAGCACCGTCGTTAACTGTTGCGAGATACTCATCAGCAGCAGCCTTAATTTCTGCAGATGCCTTGTCGCTTGCAGCGATTTCCTTTACTTCCTCGATGAGTCTCTCACGGATTGCCTTCTGACCGAGATACATGCCGAGACCGTGCTCAGCGTTGTCCTCGAACAGTGAGTTTGCCCATGCAGGACCGTGGCCGTTTGCATCAACAGTGTACGGTGAAGTAGCAGCAGGGCCGCCCCAGATTGAAGAACATCCTGTTGCGTTGGAGATGTACATTCTTGAACCGAAGAGCTGGGTGATGAGTCTTGCATATGAAGTCTCAGCACAGCCTGCGCATGAACCTGAGAATTCAAGCAGAGGCTTCTTGTACTGGCTGGAAATAACAGTAGCGTCAGTTGCTACATCTGTCTTCTCTGTAACATTAGCAACACAGTAATCGAATACTGCCTGCTGTGACTCCTGTGACTCTCTTGGAACCATCTTGAGAGACTTTGTCGGGCAGACACCGATACATACGCCGCAGCCCATGCAGTCCATAGCTGAAACAGCGAGAGTGTACTTGTACTCACTCTTTACGATCGGCTTAGGAGCGATCTTGATGTTCTCCGGAGCAGCAGCAGCTTCAGCGTCTGTCAGAGCGAAAGGACGGATCGTAGCGTGTGGGCAGACAAATGAACACTTGTTACACTTTGCACAGGTATCCTGATTCCACTCAGGAACCATAACAGCAACTCCGCGCTTTTCGTATGCAGAAGCACCCTGCTCGAATGTACCGTCAACGTGATCTGAGAATGCAGAAACAGGAAGAGTATCACCGAGCATCTTGCCGACAGGGTTCATGATGCCGTTAACCATCTTGACGAGCTTCTCTGCGCCCTGGAGCTTTGCAGGTGCTGAATTGTCAACAGCATTTGCCCACTCAGCAGGAACATCTACCTTTACATAAGCGTTTGCGCCTGCATCGATAGCCTTCTCGTTCATCTGAACGATCTCGATACCCTTCTTCATGAACTTCTGAGCCTTTTCCTTCATGTAACCGATTGCTTCAGCCTCAGGAAGAACCTTTGAAAGTGAGAAGAATGCAGACTGGAGGATAGTGTTGGTACGCTTGCCAAGACCGATCTCCTGTGCAAGGTCTATTGCGTTTACCAGATAGAGCTGGATATTGTTCTTAGCGATATACTGCTTTGTATCAGCTGTGAGGTGCTGATCGAGCTCCTCAGGCTTCCACTGGCAGTTGATGAGGAATACACCGCCCGGCTTTACATCGTTGACCATCTTGTAGCCCTTGAGGATGTAGGAAGGATTATGACATGCAACAAAGTCAGCCTTGTTGATGTAGTAAGGGCTCTTGATAGGCTTGTCGCCGAAACGGAGGTGTGAGATTGTGATACCGCCGGTCTTCTTGGAGTCNNGAGTCATACTGGAAGTAAGCCTGAACGTACTTGTCAGTGTGGTCGCCGATGATCTTGATGGAGTCCTTGTTAGCGCCAACAGTACCGTCGCCGCCGAGACCCCAGAACTTGCACTCGATTGTGCCTTCTGCTGCTGTGTTAGGAGCATCTTCCTCAGCGAGTGAGAGGTTTGTAACATCGTCAACGATACCGAGTGTGAACTGCGGCTTAGGATCAGCCTTAGCGAGCTCAGCATATACAGCGAATACAGATGCAGGAGGAGTATCCTTGGAACCGAGACCGTAACGGCCGCCGATTACCTTGATACCTGTTCTGCCTGTAGCATTAAGAGCTGCAACAACATCGAGGTAGAGAGGCTCACCGAGAGAGCCGGGCTCCTTGGTTCTGTCGAGTACAGCGATTGTCTTTGCAGATGCAGGGATTGCCTCAACGAGCTTTTCAGCAGAGAAAGGACGGAACAGGCGAACCTTAACGATACCGACCTTCTCACCCTTCTTGTTAAGGTAGTCGATAACTTCCTCAGCAACGTCGCAGATAGAACCCATTGCAACGATTACGCGCTCTGCATCAGCAGCGCCGTAGTAGTTGAAGAGCTTATAGTCTGTGCCGAGCTTTGCATTTACCTTGTTCATGTACTCCTCAACGATACCCGGAACAGCGTTGTAGTAGGAGTTGCATGCCTCACGGTGCTGGAAGAAGATATCTCCGTTTTCGTGAGAACCGCGCATTGTAGGATTCTCAGGATTAAGAGCACGGTCACGGAATGCCTTGACAGAATCCATATCGCACATTTCCTTCAGATCCTCGTAATCCCATACCTCGATCTTCTGGATCTCGTGAGATGTACGGAAACCGTCGAAGAAGTTGATGAAAGGAACGCGGCTCTTGATGGAAGCGAGATGAGCAACAGCAGCAAGATCCATAACTTCCTGCGGGTTTGTCTCAGCGAGCATTGCAAAACCGGTCTGACGGCAAGCATAAACGTCAGAGTGGTCGCCGAAAATGTTCAGTGCGTGAGAAGCAACGCAGCGTGCAGAAACATGGAAAACGCAAGGGAGCAGCTCACCGGCGATCTTGTACATATTCGGGATCATGAGAAGCAGACCCTGCGATGCGGTGTAGGTGGTAGTGAGCGCACCTGCCGACAGCGA
>DBXO01000042.1 GCA_002309635.1 Ruminococcus flavefaciens
CCTATAAAACTTTTTAAATACCAATCGCTTTTATCAACATAATAATTTATGCTGTTTTCTTCACACCAGTCAATGATCGTCTTCAAGTAGTATTTATCCTCAAAGATACGATAATCCGTAAGATTCTGTCCGCCGTCATCGACAGTTCCCCAGAACCGGTTCAGGAATTCCTTTTCATCTGTTATACTTTCAAAAAACTCTGCCGGCTTTTTACCGAATGTTTTAGTATAAGCTTTTTCGGTTTCGTTTTTTTCGGTGAACGGAAACGGTATGGGATCTTCGATAAACTCGGCCTCATCACTGTCCTTATCAACGATAAGGTAAGTATATGGGTCAAACAAAAACTGTTCAGACTCAGCTCTGACAAGTTTAAAAACTTCATAATCTATTTTCAGTATCATATCATAATGCGAAGTTAAAATAGGGGCGGATAAAATCCGCCCTTCAGTTTATCTTAGCCGTTTACAGCAGCCTGAACGATCACATTGAAGTCCTCAGCCTTGAGTGAAGCTCCGCCGATAAGACCACCGTCGATATTGGGCTTGGCAAGAAGCTCTGCTGCGTTCTTAGCATTCATAGAACCGCCGTACTGGATAGTAACAGCGTCAGCTGTAGCCTGATCAAAGAGCTTGGCAAGCTGTGCACGGATAAATCCGCAAACCTCTTCCGCCTGGTCAGGAGTAGCTGTAAGACCTGTACCGATAGCCCATACAGGCTCATAAGCGATAACAACGTTCTTTACCTGCTCAGCTGTGAGTGACCAGAGGTCGAGCTTGATCTGACGAGCGATAACTTCCTCTGTGATGTTGCACTCGCGCTCCCACTTGAGCTCGCCAACGCAAACGATAGGCTTGAGACCTGCCTCAAGAGCAGCAATAGTTCTCTTGTTTACAGTCTCGTCTGTCTCGCCGAAGTACTGTCTTCTCTCGCTGTGACCGATAACAACGTACTCAACGCCCAGCTCTGTGAGCATATCAGCAGATATTTCGCCTGTGAAAGCGCCGCTCTTTTCAAAGTGAACGTTCTCAGCGCCGATCTTTACGTTGCTGCCTGCTGTTGTGTTGATAGCTGTTTCGAGGTTAGTGAAAGGTACACAAGCGATGACCTCGATCTTGCCGTCTGCATTAGCTACGAGAGGCTTGATAGCCTCGAGAAGAGCCTTAGCCTCAGGACGTGTCTTGTTCATTTTCCAGTTTCCGGCAATAATAGCCTTTCTTAATGACTTGTTCATTGTATTTGACTCCTTTTATCAGAATTTAATTTCGTCGTCATCGTTACGGGGAAGCGTATCGTCTTTCTTTTCGTAAGTACAGTTACCGTTGTTGCAGCCGATCTTTACGCCTTTCTTTATCGGAGAAAGGAAAAATCCCAGAACGACGCCTGCGAGAAAGCTGCAAACAGCAAACAGCCATATTGCAGTATTGCTTTTCCTCAGCTCCTCTGTAAATTTGCATTTGCATTTACAATCTTTCATAACAGTTTCCTCATTTATTGCAATAAGGGCGAATATCTCTATCCGCCCTGTATTTCGTATAATTACTTTTCAGCGATAGCTGCAACGCCGGGGAGTACCTTACCCTCGAGGTATTCAAGTGAAGCGCCGCCGCCTGTTGAGATATGGCTCATCTTGTCAGCGAAGCCGAGCTGGATAGCAGCTGTTGCGGAATCGCCGCCGCCGATAATTGTTGTAGCGTCAGCCTGTGCAAGAGCCTCGCATACAGCAACTGTACCCTTCTTGAGTGTGGGGTTCTCAAATACGCCCATAGGNNAGGTCCGTTCCAAACAACAGTCTTTGCAGACTTAGCAGCATCTGCGAATACAGCAGCTGTCTTGGGACCGATATCAAGACCCATCTTGTCAGCAGGAATCTTGTCAGCGTCAACGTAGTCTACTGCGATCTCTGCGTCGATCGGATCAGGGAATGAATCTGCGATAGCTGTATCAACAGGAAGAAGGATCTTCTTGCCGAGCTTCTCAGCCTTTGCAAGCATTTCCTTGCAGTAATCAAGCTTCTCGTCGTCAACGAGAGACTTACCGATTGAACCGCCCTGTGCCTTTATGAATGTATAAGCCATACCGCCGCCGATGATAAGTGTATCACACTTTTCAAGGAGATTAGAGATAACATTGAGCTTGTCAGCTACCTTAGCGCCGCCGAGGATAGCAACAAAGGGTCTCTCGGGAACCTCTACCGCATTACCGAGATACTGGATCTCCTTCTGCATGAGGTAACCTACAGCAGTTTCCTTAACGAACTTTGTTACGCCTGCTGTTGAAGCATGTGCTCTGTGAGCAGAACCGAAAGCGTCCATAACGAATACTTCGCCGTCGATAAGATCAGCAAGCTCCTTTGAGAACTGCTCGCCGTTCTTTGTCTCCTCGTCGCCGCGGAAACGAGTATTTTCAAGAACAACTATCTCGCCGTCATTCATTGCAGCAACTGCCTTCTTGGCGTTCTCGCCTACAACAGTATCGTCAGCAGCAAAAGTAACCTTTGTATTTACGAGCTCGCCCAGTCTCTTAGCTGCGGGAGCAAGTGAGAACTTAGCCTCGGGACCGTTCTTCGGCTTGCCGAGATGCGAGCAGAGAACAACCTTTGCACCGTTCTCAACGAGCTTATTGATAGTGGGAAGAGCAGCCTGGATTCTGTTATCGTTTGTGATAACGCCGTCCTTCATAGGAACGTTGAAGTCTACTCTTACGAGAACCTTTCTGCCCTTAACGTTAATGTCTTCTACTGTAACCTTGTTTAATCCTGCCATGGGTATGACATCCTTTCGTTATAATAAATTACATAATTGGTGTTGTTATATTATTAACAACGTACATTTCTATTTTACACTATTTCAAGTTATTTTGCAAGTATTTCCTCAATATTTTTCATCTTAAACATGAAAACTTTTTGTTACGGAGCATAATATATCAAAAATGCCCTGTTCTACGCAAGGAAATCCATACTGAGATCATAAAAGCTGTCCGGATTTGTCAGCATTGCCGGGTGATCGCCGCTGTCAAACAGGTTCATCCTGCCATTCGGCACTTTTTTCAGTATATCTCCGTATACCTTTTCGTAGTAATTATCGGAGATACTGTACATGAAACTGTCCTTTTTACTTCCCGTCAGTAAAACTTCAGCTCTCAGTTCACTGAACGGTCTGTGGAAAAAGCTGACTATCTCGTTTCCGTGCCTTATGACAGCCGATGTATCATTTGCAACAATCTGCTCCCAGTCATATCCGTGCATATAGGCGTAGAAGCCTCTTGCCCCTGCGTCGTTCAAGGCTCTTCTGCGGTCTGTAAGAAGATTCTCCGTGAATCTTCTGTCTGCCTTTTCTCCCTCAAAGCTGTCGGCAATGACCTTTTCCACCAGTTCCGGAGCTTCAAGAGCCACATTCAGCGCGACAAGAGCTCCGCCGCTGCTGCCGATAATGTTTACCTTTCCGTACTGCTTATATTTCAGGAACGCTATTACCTGCTGTGCCTCATAAAACCAAAGGTCAGCGGGAAATGCACTTAATCTGTCAAAATTACCGTGTCCGAGAAAGTCTATAAGCACTACCTTGAAGTCAGCTGTGTACTTATTGGATATTTCTCCGAACATTTTTGAAGAAGCCGTATTTCCGTGAAGAAATAGCAATGGCTTTCCGCTGCCCGATTCCTCGTAATATATATTTTTGTCCTCAAATGTAAAAAAGCTCATACTGTATCATCCTTTTCAGCATTGTCCATGAATCGATTATACACGATACCCAGCGTTATGTCAATATTTCAAATGTGCTTTTGCTCCGCATTGACAAAGCTCCCCGTATCATGTATAATTTGAATATATAATACGTATTAAGGGGTGAAGCAAATGGAAAACATCGTCATGTCGCCCATAGGCTACGTTAAAAACAATGTTTCCGAAAGGAAAGACACTGCATGGGGCGGCGATATATCATCTATCATACTTAAAGCCGAATACTGCTTGGGTCTAACGGGACTTGAGGATTTTTCCCATGCGATAGTACTGTTTTACCTTGACAAAGCCGGCTATATCAAAGAAAAGCATTTGCTGAGAAGGCCTCAAAATCGCGAGGAAATGCCGGAAGTTGGCATATTTTCTCAGCGCTGCAAGGACAGACCGAACAAAATAGGCATGACTTCTGTTGAAATAGTATCTGTATCAGATGACAAGCTCGTTGTAAAAGGGCTTGACGCTGTAGACGGAACTCCCGTTCTTGATATAAAGCCCTATTATCCTGTTTATGATAAAAAGGAAGCCAAAGTACCCGAATGGGTAGAGCGTTTAATGGAACAATACTTCTGAATATAAAAACAAACCCGAAAGCAGTTAATTTACTGCCTTCGGGTATTTTTATATTGTTATCACTTGAATACAGCAAGAAGGAATCCTGCTGCGATAGCTGAACCGATAACGCCTGCAACGTTCGGTCCCATAGCGTGCATGAGCAGGAAGTTTGAAGGATTAGCCTTCTGACCTTCCATCTGTGATACACGGGCAGCCATAGGAACAGCAGAAACGCCTGCGGAACCGATAAGAGGATTTATCTTGCCGCCTGATACTTTGTACATGATCTTTCCGACAAGAAGTCCGCCTACAGTAGAGAAGCAGAATGCTGTAAGACCGAGAACTATGATCTTTATGGTCTCGAGCGAGAGGAAACGCTCGGCAGCTGTTGTTGCGCCGACCGAGATTCCGAGGAATACAGTTACAATATTCATAAGAGCATTCTGTACTGTATCGGAAAGTCGCTCTGTAACTCCGCACTCTCTCCAGAGATTTCCCAGCATAAGGCAGCCGATAAGGGGAGCTGTTGAGGGAAGAAGCAGGATAACGAACATTGCGACAATGATTGGGAATAGGATCTTTTCTGTCTTTGATACCACACGTGACTGTTCCATTTTAACCTCGCGCTCCTTCTTTGTTGTGAGAAGCTTCATGAGAGGAGGCTGGATCATAGGAATAAGAGCCATGTATGAGTAAGCAGCGATAGCAATAGGTCCGAGAAGCTCGGGTGCGAGCTTTGTGGTAAGGAAGATAGCTGTAGGACCGTCGGCACCGCCGATGATACCGATAGAAGCAGCCTGATTACCGCTGAATCCAAGGCATACAGCACCGAAGAATGCAAGGAATACGCCCATCTGAGCAGCAGCTCCGAGGAGGAGGCTCTTGGGATTGGATATGAGAGGACCAAAGTCTGTCATAGCTCCGACACCCATGAATATGAGCGACGGGTAGATTCCTGCCTTTACACCGATGTAAAGGATATCAAGGAGTCCGCCGTGTGCCATTATAGCTCCGTAACTGTGATAAGACTCACTGGCAGGATCCAGGAATTCATCCCACAGATTCATATGATAAAGTGCGTCCGATGAGCCTGCTCCGAAATAGGAGAGGTTAACAAGAAGACAACCGAATGCGATACCTACAAGAAGAAGCGGCTCGAATTTCTTCTTTATGCCAAGATAAAGCAGAACGCAGGAAATAACGATCATCAGGAGGTTTTTCCAGCCGCCGTCAATGAGAAAGCTGTGGAAACCCGAGCCTTCCCATAGGGTTTTAAGGGTCTCAAGAATGTCCATTTATGCGACCTCCTTATGCTATAACAACAAGAGGAGCGCCTGTATCAACAACAGAACCCTTGCTTGTAACTACCTGAGCGACGGTACCGTCCTTGGGAGCTACTATTTCATTTTCCATCTTCATAGCTTCGAGAATAACAAGTATCTGACCTGCCTTTACCGTATCTCCCTGCGCAACGTCTACTCTGATGATGTTGCCCGGCATGGGAGCGGTAACAGTCTCGCCTGCTGCAAGATTTACCGGAGCTGCAGGTGCAGGAGCAGCTGCGGCAGCGGGTACAGCGGCAGCAACAGGAGCAACAGCTGCGGCAGGCGCAGGTGCAAGTGCCTCGTATTCGTCAAGGAGAACAGCTTTTCCCTGTTCTACCTCTACTTCGTATGTCTTACCGTTAAGTGTAACTTTATACTTCATGATTATTTGACCTCCTTAATGGAAATAAAGTGCAGCTCATTGAGCGGCTTCTGCATTTTATCGGCTACGATAGCCATTATCATTGCAGCTTCCTTATCAGGAACGTCAAAGAGCTTAACGTGACCTGCCGAACCCGGTGCGAGGGGGAGCTCAGCCTTTGCTTCAGCCTGTACGGGAGCAGCCTTTTCGGCAGCCTTACTTGCAGCAGCTTTCCTTGCAGCCTCTTCCTTTTCGTTCTTTGACTTGAAGTAGGCGCCTGTACAGTAAAGAACGGCCATAAGACAAACAAGTCCCGCAAAAACAACAGCATAACCGAAAACAGCTGTTATTGCAGCGTCTCCGATAGTAATGTCCTTTAATCCTTCGGCTGCGGCAGAAAGAATGATATTATCAACCATGTTCCTTCCCCCTTACATAGCCTCGATAGTGTAAACCGCTTCGTTCTCTTCCTTTGCCTTGCGGTCCTTAAGGAACTTGAGAGTCTGATCGGGATAGCAGATATAGCTCATTACATCTTCCTCACTGCGGCACAGATCGCCCAGTGCTTCTCTTGCAGCCGCAAACTCCTCACCTGTGCGCTTCTGGTCTTCTATACGGCAGTCAACAGCCTCGCTGTCGCCAAGTACCTTTTCAACCAGTTCCTGTGCGATAGGTGCGGGAGGATTACCGTACTCGCCCTTGATGTAGTTCTTTATCTCCTTGGAGATGTTCTTGTATCTTTCGCCCACAAGAACGTTTGTTACAGCCTGATTGCCCACCATCTGCGAGAGAGGTGTAACAAGCGGAGGATAGCCCATATCAGCTCTTACCTTCGGAATCTCTGCAAGAGCAGCGTCGAACTTATCCATTGCGTGCATATCTGTAAGGTTTGCGATCATATTTGAAAGCATACCGCCTGGTACCTTGTAAACAAGAGCCTGAGCGTCAGTAGCAAGGCTCTTGGGATTGAGCTGGCCGTTGTCGATATACTTCTGCTTAATGGGCTTGAAGTAATCATTTACCTTATTAATGATATCCTCGTTAAGGCCGCTTTCAATGCCGTACTGGCTGAGAGCGTAGTACATTGTTTCTGTAGAAGGCTGTGAAGTACCTCCCGAGAAACATGATGTAGCGCAGTCGATAACGTCGATACCGGACTCGATAGCCTTTGTAAGGGTCATATAAGCCATGCCCGTTGTGCAGTGTGTATGAAGAATAAGAGTCATATCACCGATAGCGTCCTTGATGCCCTTGATAAGATGCTCAGCCTCATAAGGAGACATAGTACCTGCCATATCCTTGAGACAGATAGTATCAAAGCCCATTGTCTTGAGCTCCTTGCACATCTCGATATACTTGTCAACAGTATGGACCGGGCTCTGTGTGTATGAAATACAGCCCGAAGCGATAGTCTTTTCAGTTGCGTACTTCTTTGTAGCGTTGAGAGCTGTCTCGATGTTTCTGAAATCGTTTAGAGCGTCGAAGATACGTATAACATCGATGCCGTTCTTTATTGAGAGCTCAACGAACTTCTCAACTACGTCGTCGTGGTAGTGCTTATAGCCCAGAAGGTTCTGACCTCTGAGAAGCATCTGAAGTCTGGTGTTCGGAAGATTCTTTCTGAGATTGCGAAGTCTCTCCCACGGGTCCTCGCCGAGGTAGCGCAGGCAGGAATCAAAGGTTGCTCCGCCCCAGCATTCGATAGAATAGTAACCTGCTTTGTCCATATCGGATAAGATTCCCTCATAATCCGAATAGGGCAGACGTGTAGCCATCAGCGACTGATTGGCGTCACGTAAAACGGTTTCTGTCAGTTGCACTTTTTTCATGTACAAGCCTCCTCAAAATATAAATCTGCATAGCAGAAAAAATATACTATGTTTCCTTTTAAAGGAACATGGATCATTACATTCCTGCAAAAAATCCAATCAAAATCAATTATAACATATTGAATTAGAAATTTCCAGTATTTTTCTAAATTTTATATTTATTTTTTATATTAAACAAATTGTGCTGTTTATAAAACAAAAAGACTTGCATTTGCAAGTCTTTTTTTGCTATTTCATAGAGTCTATATACTCTTTAATTGCGGTCTCTGCCGCAAGCCACCTTTTCCTGAACTCGGAAGCCGAAACTCTCATGGCTCCGTTTCCGAGAATTATCATCTGCTCAATGCCGTCGGAGGTCGCAACACGGACTCTGTGGTCCACAGAAAGCGTATGGGTCACCTTTTCGATGTACGAATCGGCAGTTTCCGATTCTTTCGTGTATACAATGTTTATGTTGCAGTACTTTTCAACGTCGCGGTGCTTTCCCTTTACTCTGTAAGCGTCAAAAACAAGAATGAGCTCACAGCCCGCATAGCCCTGATAGTTGCACATTCTGTTGACAAGCTCGGCTCTTGCGGCGTCAAGGTTCTCCTCTGCTATCTTTTTGAGGTCCTCCCACGAAAAAATTATATTGTAGCCGTCAACGAGAAGATAATCGGGTCCCTTGTACTTCGGAAGCCTGATATTCTTATCCTCTATATTTACAGCCCTGGTCTTTTTGAAGGCGCGGTTCGGTTCCCGGTTTATTTTGCCGTAGGTCATCTCGAATATCGCCATAAGCTCTTCATCGCTCACAGCCTTTTCGATAAGTCTTGATACCTTGATCTGCTTCTGCTCCGAGGTTTCATCAGCTTCACTTTCAATACCTGCGAATGGGAGATGCATATGCTCATAAACCTCGTTCCATTTTACATTGTAGCCGGCACCGTGGGAGCAGAATACGGAATCGGCGCTGTTTTCCGTATCGCCGTCGCAGTCGTAGCCGATTTCGGCAATGACCTTTTCGGCATTGTGGCATTTCCTGTAACCGCATAGTGAAAGTGACAGGCGTCCATTCCCGCGGGTATATGCAATAACGTCCTTCTGATATTCATTCAGCTCCGAAACGGGAGCAGTTCCCTTTATAACCGACATATCCCCTGCTGTCTCGGGACTGCTGAATTCCGCAGACATATGCTGCAGGTCGGTGATAGCCCGTCCTACGTTTTCGGTGGGAACTTCAAGCTCATATTCATAATAGGGTTCAAGGAGCACAGACTCCGTACTGCGAAGCCCCTGCCTTACAGCACGGTAGGTAGCCTGTCTGAAATCGCCGCCCTCGGTATGCTTAAGATGTGCCCTGCCCGCTACGAGAGTAAGCTTCATGTCGGTTATGGGTGAACCCGTAAGAACTCCCAAATGCGTTTTTTCTCCGAGATGAGTAAGTATGAGCCTCTGCCAGTTGCGGTCAAGCACGTCCTCCGAGCATGAAGTATCAAAAACAAGTCCGCTGCCTGCGGGAAGCGGCTCAAGAAGTATATGAGCCTCAGCATAATGTCTGAGAGGCTCGTAGTGTCCAACACCTTCGACAGGAGCGCTGATAGTCTCCTTGTATGCAACCGCTCCGTCGCAGAAGCTCACCTCATATCCGAATTTTTCAGCTATGGATCTGGTGAGTACCTCTATCTGGACAGCTCCCATGAGCTGCATATGTATCTGGCGGTTCTGTTCGTTCCATACAACATGGAGCTGCGGATCCTCGTCCTCAAGACGCCGCATATCACTGAGAACGTCATAAACGTTCTTTACGGCAGGAAGTATAAGGCGATAGGTCATAACAGGCTCGATATAGGCTCTTTCAGAGTTCCTGATAAATCCTATCCCCTGCCCTGCAAATGTATCTGACAGTCCCGTGACCGCACAGACTTCACCTGCGCCGGCCGAATCGGCAGTACGGAACTTTTCTCCGGTATAAAAACGTATTGAGGTTATCTTGTCGCTTTTCTCATTGCCGTCGGCGTTGGTATAGGCTATTTCATCACGCATGCCGAGCTGTCCGCCCATTACCTTTATATGGCTGAGTCGGGTACCCTTCGGGTCGTATGAAATCTTGTAGACCTTTGCTCCGAATTCGCTGCTGCGCTGCGGTTCGGCAGTATACCTGCAAAGGCCGTCAATAAATTCAATGATCCCCTCAGTTTTCAGCGCAGAACCGAAATAGCACGGAAAGATCTCCCTGTTTCCGATAGCTTTTGCGATATCCTCGTCGCTAATTTCCTTGTCAGAGAGATATTTTTCCATAATGGCCTCGGAGCATGAGGCAACCGCCTCAGATATCTCCTCCCTGCTTCCCGAAAAGTCAACGCAGTTTGCGGAAAGCTTGCTGCCTAGTTTTTCAATGAGCGAGCTTTTGTCGGCTCCTATCAGATCCATTTTATTGACAAATATAAAAACAGGCACCTCATACTTCCGGAGCAGTTTCCACAGTGTGTAAGTGTGGCTCTGAACACCGTCTGTTCCGCTTATAACAAGTACGGCATAGTCGAGAACGCACATGGTGCGCTCAGTCTCTGCGGTAAAATCGATATGCCCCGGAGTATCAAGGAGAGTGAACCTGGTGTCACCGACCGTGAATTCAGCCTGAGATGAAAAGATAGTGATACCCCTTTCACGCTCTATGGAATCGGTATCAAGTGTGGAATTGCCGTTATCCACTCTTCCGAGCCTGCGTATAACGCCTGTCTGATACAGCATTGCTTCAGCAAGCGTCGTTTTTCCCGAATCAACATGAGCTGTAATGCCTACGGTTATGTTTTTCATCTTATTCCCCCCGCTCTGTAAATCAACTATATTTTAACATAAAAAAAGTCTTTTGTCCATAAAAAAATTGCTCACCGCACAAGCTGACGGAAATCCTCTCTTATCCCCCTCTGTTTCATTGTTATCTTTTCAGCAATACGTCTGAATACGGGAGCTGCTGCGTCGTTGCCGTAGCCCCCGTTTTCAATAAGGACAGTTACCGCATACTGCGGATCCTCCGCAGGGAAAAAACCGGTTATCCAAGCATGACACAGTTCCTCCCCGTTTTCATCAAAGCGACCTGTCTGCGCAGTCGAAGTCTTGGCTCCCACATTCACAAGCCTGCTCTTAGCATTAGAGCGTTCATTCCTTTGCACTGCAAGTATCATCATTTTCTTTATCTTCTCCGCAGTATCGATACTCAGTACTTCTGAATACAGAGGTCTCTTTTCGGATATGATGCTCTCTCCGTCATGGGTCAGTCCTTTTATGAGCCTCAGTACCGGCATATTTCCTCTGTTGGCGATGGTACAGGTCAGCTGAGTTATTTGCAGCGGAGTTGCGGTAAGCTTTCCCTGTCCGAATGAAAAATTAGCAAGCTCTGCAGGCACCGAAAGATCTTTTTCTGTCGGCAGTACGCCTCCTGAACCGATTATCCCCGCACACAGATGAGCCTCTCTGCCGAATCCGAGATAAGTTGCAAGGCGTCTGTACTCCCTTATATCAAGACAACGCGCAAGCTCGATAAAATAGGTGTTGCATGAGTTAGCCATTGCCTGCGGCATATCCTGCCAGCCGTGACCGTCAAGCTTGTGGCAGTTGAAATTTCTGCCCTCAACGTCCGTCTTGCCGACACAGTCATACATATGTCCGCCGAAGCACTGCTCCAGTGCGGCAGCTGCAGTGACAAGCTTGAAGACCGAACCCACGCTGTACGAATAAAGAGACCTGTTTATGAGCGGACACCTCTTATCACCAAGCGCTTCACCTATCCTTTCTGTGGAATAGTCGGGGAAGCTGGCAAGCGCCAGTATATCGCCGGTTCTGACGTCCGCACAAACTATTGCTCCCGTCACGATGCTTCTGCCGCTTTCCTCGCAGATCTCCTGTATTTCCTTGTCTATGGTAAGAACTACTCCCCTTTTGTAGGCTTCAGTGCGCAGGACCTCCTTGCCCTCGCCTTTAAGTATCCGACCGAAGCCGTCTGTGATGTAAGATACGCTGTTCACGGGGGCGGTGTCCCTCAGGACTGAATCATAGGCGTATTCTATACCATCGGCACCCTTTTCTTCCGAAAGATATCCTATCACATGCTGTGCTGACTGTTTCCCGGAATAGCGCACAGGCACCTCAAAAACCGTAAGTCCGTCCGATTCAAGTGCCTTATCGCTGCATTCAAACACAAATGGCAGCCCGTTGTCGAAATCACTGTAAAAGCTCTCCTTATCAACAGCATACTGCGCCGCCTGCTCTCTGTCGAGAAGAGAGGGTACAGCTGCCGCTTTCAGTACAGTTTCTGCATTTACCATGGGCTCCATATAGCGGTCATAGACAGTTCCCTGCGAGCTGCCGACTTCAAGTGTGAAGGTACGCTCTGTCATTGCCGCTGCCACATCCTTTTGCTGCCATACAATGCTGTAATACCTGAAAGAAAGCATGATGAACGCCGTAAAAAACAGCGCTGTAAGTATTATCACACCATGTTCTCCGCGCTTTCTTATCATATAATCACCTCATGTGAAGCTTTGACCGAATTTCTGAGTTTATACGCTTATGACAGCCGAAAACAGAAAACAGGTCCGGGAAATCTTTCCTCGGACCTGCTGTTTTATTCAAGTATTACCGTAAAGGGACCGTCGTTGAGAAGCTCAACCTTCATATCGGCGCCAAAGGAGCCTGTTTCAACGTGCTTTCCCTTGCTGCGGAGATATTCCACAAAATACTCATACAGTGCATTTGCCTTTTCCGGCTTTGCAGCCTGTATGAAGTTCGGGCGGTTACCCTTCCGGCAGTCCGCATAAAGTGTGAACTGAGGCACAACAAGAAGCGAACCGCCTACTGCTTCGAGGTCAAGGTTTATCTTGTCGTTCTCGTCGGAGAAGATACGGAGTCCCGATATCTTATCCGCAAGTCTGCGGCAGTCCTCCTCGGTGTCCTCATGTCCCACTCCGAAAAGCACAAGAAAACCCGTGCCTATTTTTCCAATCGTCTCTCCGTCAACTTTAACACCGGCAGACGTTACCCGCTGCAAAACTATCCTCATTTATACCTACTTTCTGACTATTTCCATGTCATACGGCTTAAGCTTCAGTTGTTCCCTGTCGTTCCCGTTTATTATGCTGTACATCGCTTTCGGAAGCTCGATATCCGCTTCATTTTCTGAGTTGTTGAAAAAGAAGATGTAATCGTCAAGACCGTTTGTACGAGTTGTGACCTCAACATCTTTCGGAAGATCCTTAAGGCGCGGGATACCTGTCTGCTTCATTATATTTCCCGCAAAGCTCTCATAAAAATCCTGATCGCATACGGTTCCCACATAATATGCAACTCCGCTGCAGTAACGGTTCATGGTTACGGCAGGACTTCCGCTGTAGAAGCAGTCCTTATACTCGGCGTAAGCGCGTGCAGTGGTCAGCTCAAGGATATCGCACCACTGACTGCACTTGAATTTATTGCCTGCAAAATCGGTTATGGTCTGCTCATGTCTGCCTATCGGATCATATTCCTTTACCTCGGCGCCCACCACTTCTCTGTAAACAGTTGGAAGCGGTTCCATGATACAGTTGTTGAACTGATCCTTTACGCCGCTGCGTGCTGTCAGTACGACAGTACCGCCTTTTATTACGTATCTGTATATATTCTCAGCTGCATTTTTTTCGTAAACGTACATAGCAGGAGCTATCACAGCCTTATACCTTGTAAGATCGGCAGTAGGACGGATAACGTCCACATTTACACCGAATCTTGTAAATGCACTGTGGAACTTTCTAAGCTGTTCCGGATAGTCAAATCCCTCTGTCTGCGGCTGGATGCCGAAAGCCCAGTGAGATTCGGGGGAATAGAGTATGGCGATATCGGATATAAGCTCCGTGGTCTCAATAACGCTGAGCTTCTGTGCCAATGTGCACAGTTCCGCAAATTCCATGAACCTGCGTGACGGTACATTGCTGTGATCTATAAGACCGTGCCAGAACATCTCAGCGCCCTTTGTGGCAGTGCGCCAGCGGAAGAACATGACCGTATCCGCTCCGTGAGCCATAGCCTGCAATGCATAGCCCTTTATCTGCCCAGGTCTCGGCGTTGGAGACATAGGCGCCCAGCTGCCGGTTGCCCCGCTGAGCTGCTCCATTATCCAGAAGTTCTTTTGCTTGAAGCCTCGTATCATATCGAGCTCAAAGGCGTGGGAGGACGCCTTTTTCTCCTCATCTCCAATGGTTATCGGAGGATAATTGTCATAGGAAGCAAAGTCCAGCACATCGAACAGCTTGTAGAAATCAGGCTGAGAAGCGCTGAAGCATACATTCGTGGATACCTTTGCTCTTGGATTCTCGCGCTTTATTATCTGAGCCATGTCACTTACGAACTTTACTGCGGAATCTGAGGCAAATCTGCTGTATTCGAGACAGAGCGCAGGGTTCTGCCATGCTTTCGGGTAGGCAGTCGGCGGTTTTATCTGCGATATATCACTGTATATCCCGCTCCAAACACTGGTGCCGAAAGCGCCGTTTATGTTTTCAAGGCTGTCATACTTGTCAAGGAGCCAGTCCCTGAACTGACCCCTGCACGCCTCACAGCTGCACTGATATGCTTCTATCTCGTTGTCTATCTGCCATGCAGTTATTGCCGGATTGTTGGCATACCGCCTTGCAAGAAGCTCCGTGATGCGCTTTGCGTAGTAAAGGAACATGGGCGCATTGATACACCTGTGTCCTCTTATGCCGTTCTGTATGCGGTTACCGTCAGGTCCGACCTGTATGATGTCGGGATAGGTTTCGTAAAGCCAAAGCGGCGGGCAGTTTGTGGGAGTACACATCACTACTCCAATGGCACGGCTCGCAAAGGCGCTTATAGCCTCGTCAAGCCATCTGAAATCGTACTGTCCGTCACGGGGTTCGATACGTGACCACACGAATTCGCCCAATCTTACGAGCTTGACCCCCGTTTTAGCCATAAGATCCGCGTCCGCCTGCCACATAGACCTGTCCCATTGTTCGGGATAATAGTCAACGCCAATTCGCATAATATCCCCTCCTGTCCATTGGTGTTAAATATTGTATTCTATCAGTCCGCAATTGTCCATGAACCAGTTTGAAAACTGATCCGTAGTCATATCGTTGAAATATGTTTCAATAACACGGCAAACTCCGCCGTGGCTAACTATAAGTACTGTTTTGTCACGGTATTTTCCGATAATATCATCAAGAGCGGAATATACCCTGTGTGAAAGCTGCAAAAGCGACTCTCCTCTTTTACCCATTCTTACGCCGAATTCGGTCTTGTTCTCTGCAAAGCCCTCAGTAAAGCGTGATTTGCCCTCATATACGCCGTAATCCCACTCACGCAGCCTGTCGTCAATGATCATTTCAATGCCGCATTTGTCGGCTATCTTAACGGCAGTCCGCACAGCCCGCTTCATGGGCGATACTATCATAATGTCGATACACCCAAGCTCATATATCCTTTCCGCAAGACTTTCAGCCTGCTCCTCTCCTGTACTGTCGAGATCTATATCGGTAGTACCGAGTATTATCTCCTGCCTGTTGTATGCTGTCTGACCGTGTCTGGTCGAGTATATCTTCAAATCAATGCCTCCATTACAGCTCGGCTGCCTTTTCTATCTCTGCACGCGCATTGTCAAGCATGAGCGCACTGGGATCGTCGCCGCCCATTATACGCGCTATCTCTGCTACCCTGCCCTCGGTGTCAAGCTGCATAACATGTGTTTCTGTGCGGTCTCCCGCTATCTGCTTCTCGATAAGCAGGTGATTGTCGGCCATTACCGCTATCTGTGAAAGATGCGTAACGCATATAACCTGACGAACTCTGCCTATCCCGCGGAGCTTTATGCCTATTTTCTGAGCAGCCTTTCCGCTTACTCCAGTATCTATCTCGTCAAATATCATAGTAGGGACAGAATCCTTGTCGGCGATAACGCTTTTGAGCGCCAGCATTATCCTTGAAAGCTCGCCGCCCGAGGCTATCTTTGATATGGGCTTCGGCTCCTCGCCCTTATTTGCTGAGATCAGGAACTCCACGGAGTCCATGCCGTTTACGGTAAGCTTGCCCTTTTCATGGCGTACTTCTATCACTACACCTGCCATATTGAGAAATTCAAGCTCCGAAGTAACACGCCGGGTAAAGTTCTTTGCCACTTTTTCACGGTAGTCGTAAAGTGCCTTTGCCTGCTCGGTGACCTTGTGCAGAAGTTCCTCACGCTTTGCTGCAAGTTCCCTTATCTCAGTATCAGAGTTCTCAAACTGCATTATCTCACAGCATGCGTCATCATAGAGCTTTATGAGACCTGCGCAGTCCTCAGCGTACTTGCGCTTGAGCTTGTTTATACTGTTAAGGCGTGTGCCGAGATATTCCAGTCTCTGTCCGTCAAGCTCCACCTTGTCCGCAAGAGCTTCAAGCTCGGAGGCAATGTCCGAAAGCTCTATTTCCGCCGCTGCAAGCCTTTCATAGAGAGCGTTCAGCTTATCGCTGCCATCGGTATAGCCTGCTATCTCGGTCTCTGCGGAAACTATCATATCATTTGCAGCGTCATCACCCGTAATGGCATTAACGGCATTTTTTATGGCTATGATAGTCTTTTCCGCATTCTGCGCCGCCGAATACTCCCGTTCAAGAGCCTCGTCCTCGCCATCGCGGAGCTCAAGCTCGCCGATATCGTCTATAATTCCGTTAAGGTAGATACTGCGCTCGGCACGGGACTGTTCCAGCTTTTTAAGCTCTCCAAGTCTGCGGGCTGTCTGCTGCAGCTCGCGGAAGGTCGCTCTGTATTCGGTCAGCAGACTGTCATTGCCGCCGAAGCTGTCAAGTATCTGCAAGTGCTTCTCGCTGTCGAGAAGTATCTGATTATCATGCTGACCATGTATATTTATAAGCATTGCGCCTATCTCCCTGAGGAGAGACACAGGCGCCGTTCTTTGATTGATACGCGAAACACTTCCGCCGTCTGCGCTTATCTCACGGGTTACCGTTATTTCCTCCCCCTCGTGGGATATGCCAAGCTCGTCAAGCTTTTCGCAGACCTCATCCGACAATTCCGTAAAAAGAGCAGTTATCTCGGCTTTGTCGCAGCCCGTGCGGACTATGTCCTTGGTACAGCGCTGTCCGAGAACAGCGTTGATTCCGTTTATAAGTATGGATTTACCCGCTCCCGTTTCGCCTGTAAAAATATTGAGCTTATCATTCAGAGGTATTACCGCCTCTTTAATAACAGCAAGATTGCGGATATATATTTCCTTTAACATTCTGAGAGGTTACCTCCTTGGGAAAAGCTCGCTGCGGAACTTCTTCGAGAGCTTTTTGGCGTCAGCCTCGCTGCGCACAAGTATAAATATTGTGTCGTCGCCTGCGATAGTTCCCACTATCCCCTGATGCTCCACCGAATCTATGGCAGCGCAGGTTCCCTGAGCCATTCCTGCACGGCATTTCAGAACTATAGTGTTCATTGCGTAGTCAACAGAGACAACCGCCTCCTCAAACAGCGACTTCTCCGCAGCAGCCGCAGCAGGCAGCGAATAGCGGTAAACTCCGTGCTCGTCCCTCTGCTTTATGAGGGAGAGCTGCTGTATATCGCGTGAAAGTGTGGCCTGTGTGGTCGTGATCCCTTTTTCGGCAAGCAGTTTTATAAGAAGCTCCTGTGTTGCAACAGGCTGTTCGGCGATTATTTCAAGTATTGCTTCATGTCTGCGATTTTTCATAATAAGACAGCGCTCCTTACTTTATGGGCTTGCACATTTTTTTACAAAGGGATTCGTGGAAAGAGTTGCCGATAATGTCTATGAAACTGATATTGTTCTTTCCGCGGCAGATCTCTATGCTCTCACCTTTTTTTAGAGTTATGAAATGCTCTCCGTCAACATTTATCACCATGCTGTCATCACGTACTGTGGTATCGGTCATTCTGAGCTTTTTAGCGGGAGAAAAAAGAGTAGCTCTCGAAAAAAGCGAATGAGGACATATAAGCGTCATTTCTATGCATTCAAGGTCGGGCTCGATAACGGGTCCGCCTGCTGAAAGCGCATATGCGGTGGAGCCCGAAGGCGTACTGAACAGCACTCCGTCCGCTCTGTATCTTCCCACAAGATAATCATCGGAATACACTTCAAAATCGCATATCCTGAAGCTTCCTGAGCGTGCGGACACCTCGTTCAGCACTGCGGCAGTTATATCGCCCTCCTGACTGTGATACACCACATCAAGGGTCATTCGCTGAGATATGTCGAATTCCCCTGTAGTCAGCAGACTGAGCTTGTCAAGCTGATCCGCTTCAAGTCCCGCCATAAAGCCGAGTGTTCCCGTATTTATTCCGAGAAGCTTGGTATTGCTGCCCATAAGGAGCTTTGCACAGCGAAGAATGGTTCCGTCGCCTCCTATGGCAAGGACAACGTCAGCAGTCTTTGCCGATTCCTTTATATCTTCAAACCTCACCTGAGGCTTGTCGGAAAAATCATTTCTGAATATTTCGCTTACCGTGACCTCTATACCGCAGTCCGCAAGCACATCACAGGCTTCACGGGCGCAGCTGAGCGCATTGGGCTTCTGAAAATTAGGGTACAATGCTGCCTTCATAAACGCACTCCTTAAAGTTTACTGAAAGAGCTGTCAGTAAGCTCTTTGAAATCATGTATCTCAGACCCGCCCGGGGACTTTCGCAGCTTCACAAGGTACTCTATGTTCCCGCTGCCGCCCCGCACAGGCGAATATGTATATTTCTCGGTGACAAAGCCTATGGAACGTGCAAAGCTGTCTATCTCCGACAGAACCTGAATATGCACCTTTCTGTCCTTGACTATGCCCCGTTTTCCGATATTGCTCCTTCCCGCCTCGAACTGCGGCTTTATGAGAACTGCAGCACAGGCACCATCTTCAAGAAGTTCAAAGACCTTGGGAAGTATCTTTTCCAGTGATATGAACGACACGTCCACGGAGATGAAATCAGCCCTGCCGCCTATGTCCCCGGCGGTGACTTCACGGATATCTGTGCCCTCCATATTTACAACTCTCGGGTCATTGACGAGAGCCTCCGCAAGCTGTCCGTGACCCACATCGACCGCATATACCTTAGCAGCGCCGTTCTGGAGCATATAATCGGTGAAACCTCCCGTAGATGCGCCTATATCAAGGCATACCTTACCGGCAAGGTCTATGCAGAACTCATTTACCGCCTTTTCAAGCTTAAAAGCGCCCCTGCCGACAAACTGTTCATTCTCCCCGGAAAAGATCTCGTCCGTCTCTGACACCTCGTCAGAGGGCTTTCTTGCAGTTTTCCCGTTTACGGTCACGCTGCCAGAGCGTATCATTTCCTTTGCGCGTTCACGGCTTCGTGCAAGGCCTCTTGCAACGAGCTCACTGTCAAGCCTTGACATCATCGTTTCTCCTGTTTTTAATGTATGCAGCCATTTTGCTGCTTGTCAGGCCAAGCTTTTCAAGACATGACCTTACGGAAGCCTGCTTTACAAAACCGTCTGCAGTAACTCTGCTGTAGTCTCCGCAGTAGCCGAGCTCGGACAGCATATCCCCGACTTTTTCGGAAATGCTTCCGCAGCCCATAGACTCCTCGAAAAAGACCACTCTTTTATACTGGATTATCTTGCTGCCGAGCTCTCCGTCAAGAGGGTGTATCCTTGTAAGCTTGAGTATATCACAGCTTATGTCCTCCTTCAGCAGCTTTCTCTGAGCCTTGAAGGCTTCGTTGTAAAGTCTGCCGTAGGTTATGATAAGAGTATCGCTCCCGCAGACCTGCTTGAACAGCCAGTCCTCGGTGATGTCCGACTGGTCGAACTCAACATTTTCGGCGCCTCGCGGATAACGCACCGCGGCAAGTCCTTTATCCTTGTATATTGCCTTTCTCATGCAGATTTTCATTTCCATGTAGCACGAGGGCGAATATATAACTGTATTTGGTATCGAAGTGAGCATAGGCACGTCAAGAAGTCCCTGATGCGTCTCGCCGTCCTCGCCTACTATTCCCGCGCGGTCAACTCCGAGGACTACGTGGAGCTTTCCGATAGCTACATCATGGACGAGCTGATCGTAGGAACGCTGCAAAAATGTGGAATAAACCGCAAAAACAGGAGTCATTCCCATTGAAGCAAGTCCCCCTGCAAAGGTAACGGCATGCTGCTCTGCGATACCAACATCGAAAAATCTGTCAGGGTACTTGAAATGGAAGAACTGCAGACCTGTACCGTACTTCATAGCCGCTGTTATAGCGCAGAGCTTGTCGTCCTTGTCGGCAAGCTTTACGAGCTCCTTTCCAAAAACGGTGGAATAGCTGTCCGCAGCTGCCACCTCGGGATTTCCCGTAGCTATGTCGAATTTGGAGATACCATGATATTCTCCCGGATTTTCCTCGGCGGGGCGGTAGCCCTTTCCCTTGACTGTCTTTACATGTATAAAAACAGGCTGATGATAGGACTTCGCCATATGAAAGACCTCTTCAAGCTCCGAAAGGCTGTGTCCGTTGACGGGACCAAGGTATATGAAGCCCATATCCTCGAACATGGTGCTCTGCTCGAGAATATTTGATTTTACCGAATCCTTTACGTTCTTGATACCCTTTGCAACGCTGTTTCCAACAATGGGTATCTTTCCGAGACCGCGTTCCACAGCTCTCTTGGTATTAAGGTACTTCTCAGTGTTTCTCAGGGAGGTAAGATATTTCGAGAGGGAACCCACGCTCTTGGAAATAGACATATTATTATCGTTCAGAATAACTATAAGATTGCTCCTGCGGTCTCTTCCGCAGTTGTTTATAGCCTCATAGAACATGCCTCCCGTCATGGCTCCGTCGCCGATAACGGCTACAGCATAGTTGTCCCTGCCCTGAAGCTTCATAGCCTCAGCAATACCGCAGGCGACAGATACTGATGTTGTACTGTGACCGCTTATGAACGTATCATGAGGCGATTCCTCGGGCTTCGGGAAACCAGATATGCCGTTCTCCTGACGAAGCGTGGAAAACTGCGCAAGTCTGCCCGTGAGTATCTTATGGGTGTATGCCTGATGACCAACATCCCATACTATCTTGTCCTCGGGAGAATTGAAATTGCGGTGAAGAGCCATTGTCAGCTCCACCGCACCGAGGTTGGACGCAAGATGACCGCCTGTCTTTGATACTGTGGAGATAAGGATATTGCGTATCTCCTTGCAGAGTGCGGAGCACTGTGAAAGAGAAAGTTTTTTAAGGTCCTGCGGAAGCTGAAGCTCCTCAAGAGTGACCTTTTCATTATTACTTGTATTTTCCTTCATTTTTTACGAATGCGGAATAAGCTCCGCAGCTCCTTACGTTAATTCTTTCTTTTCAGAAGCATCCCGGTTAGCTCTCTGATGAACTCGTCTCCGCCTGCTTTTTCAAGGCAGCCGAGTGCTTCATCAGTTACTGCATTTGCGATCTCCTGTGCTTTTTCAACTCCGTAAAGTGTAACAAAGGTGGTCTTGTTTTCCTCTTCATCGCTGCCAACCGGCTTTCCAAGCTCCTCTGTGGTGCTTGTTACGTCGAGGATATCGTCTACTATCTGAAACGCAAGTCCCAGTCTGAAACCATAATCTGCCGCAGCCTGTATCCTCTCATCGTCAGCTCCCGCACAGATACAGCCCATCATGCAGGATACAGCAATGAGCTGACCCGTTTTATGCCTGTACATATTGCGGAGATTTGCTTCGTCAACATCGTTTCTGGTCTCATTCTCCATATCTATGACCTGACCGCCTATCATGCCCTCTCTGCCAACAGCCTTTGCAAGACATGAGATGATCTTCACCTTCTCCTCACTGCTCAGCTCCTCAGCTTTTGCAATAAGCTCAAACGGCAGTACCGACAGTGCGTCACCTGCAAGGATAGCCATAGCCTCTCCGAAAGCCTTATGGCAGGAGGGCTTTCCTCTGCGGAAATCATCGTTGTCCATGGCGGGAAGATCATCATGTATCAGCGAGAATGTATGTATCATCTCAATTGCCGCGGCAGGTGCGCAGGCTTTCCTGTAGTCTCCGCCGAGGGCATTGCAGAATGCGTATACAAGTACGGGGCGTATCCTCTTGCCGCCTGCTTCAAGGGAGTAATTCATAGCATCGATAAGGTTCTTCTGTGCCGCCATGGAATCCGAATGGGCATTGTATTTTTTGAGATTATCCTCTGTGAATCTGATATACTCGTTGAATCTGTCCTTAAAATCAATCATTTCTTTTCCTCTGACGGATCCTCTCCGCCGTCCTCCGTTATCTTTATCTGCGCACTGTCAAGCTGCTTGCGGCATGCTGCCGAGAGTTTGACTCCCTCGCCGTAGAGCTTTACAGCTTTTTCCAGCGGGATATCACCTTTTTCAAGCTCTGAGACTATCTGTCCGAGCTTGTTCATATTATCCTCAAAAGTAGTTTTTTCCTTCATTTTATCACCATTTATCTTTTATCTCGGCCTCAGCGCCGCCGCTTCCGAAGCTTATCCTTACCTTATCGCCCTTTTCAATGATTTCCGAGCTGTTCAGAAGCTTTTCTCCCTTGTATACGAGAGAATAACCTCTCGAAAGCACTTTCAGCGGACTTAGGCTGTCAAGTCTTGCAGCCTTTTCAGCAAGCATGCGCTCATATCTGTCAAGATACCGCAGATAAGCGGCTTCCATACGCTTTTCCGCCGATGAAAGCTTCTCTGCATTCAGCCTGAGCCTTTTCTCGGGAGACTGAGTCGCAAGCCTTGCATTAAGTGCAATAAAGCGATCCGCAGCCTTATCGAGCTGATCTCCCGCCGCCTTTCCGAGCCTGTGCTCAAAAAGCGATATCTTCTCATAGAGCAGCGTGATATCAGGAGCTGCAAGCTCTGCCGCTGCCGAAGGCGTAGGCGCTCTCAGGTCGGCAGCAAGATCGGCTATGGTGAAGTCTGTCTCGTGTCCTACAGCCGATATAACAGGCACCTTGCAGTTATATACCGCATATGCGACCTTCTCTGTATTGAAAACCCCGAGATCCTCGCTTGAGCCGCCGCCGCGTCCGACAATTATGACATCACAGCCTGCCGCTTCAGCTCTGAGTATGCCCCTGCACACTGAATCTGCCGCAGCCTCGCCCTGCACAAGAGCATTCACCGCATATATCTCTCCCAGCGGATACCGCCGCGAAAGTACATTTATTATATCACGCACAGCCGCTCCGCCAAGGGAAGTAACTGCACCTATCTTCTTTGGCATGGCGGGTATGGGACGTTTATGTGCTGTATCGAAGATCCCTTCCTTTTGCAGCTTATTTTTCAACTGCTCAAGCGCCGCAACCGCTGCGCCTTTCCCCTCGGGAATAATGTCGTTTACATAGAGCTGATAGGCTCCGTCGCGCTCATAAACGGATATGCTGCCCGAAACTATAACAGACATGCCGTCCTCTGGCTCAAATTTAAGACGCGCCGCCGAATTCGCAAACATTACCGCCTTTATGGCGCTTTCTGCGTCCTTGAGCGTAAAATATACATGACCGCTGCGGAAATGCTTAACGTAGTTGGATATCTCTCCCCGCACCATGATACCTTGTAAATTTCTGTCGTTTTTCAGTACCGAACCTATATATCTGTTTATCTGTGTGACTGTTATCACAGGCATCGCTTTTCACCCATACTTTTCAAATATCCGTATATAGCCACTCCTGCCGCATTGTCGCAGGAAAATTCTGGCTCTGCGAAGCTTGCGCGCGGAAAACGGGAAATTATCCTTTCACGGATAATAACATCTGACATCACGCCACCTGCAAACACAAGGGGTAGCCCGCCGTATTTTTCAACTGCATGAACTGTCATGGCAATAATGGTCTCCGCAATGAAATCAAGGCAGTACTTTGCTATATTCTCATGACTTTCACCGCTTTCGAGCATAGCTCTGCACTTATTCTCAACCCCTGAAAGACAGCAGCTGCCGTCCTTCAGAACAGGCTTTATTTTATAGCTCTTATCTGCATTCACTGCCAGCTTTTCCAAACTGATACCGCACGGGAAATGAAGTCCCAGCATAAGGCCTGTACGGTCAACAGCCTGTCCCGCCTTAAGGTCAAGGGAGGTACCGATCTCCGTGATATTCATAATATTATCATTATGAGGCTCGCAAAGCAGGCAGTCTGTAGTTCCGCCGCTGACGTGAAAGGCTATGAACCTCTCATTGACAAGTCCGAGCCTGTCCGCCGAATACAGTGCAGCAAGAATATGCCCGACCTGATGGGAGGTAGTATACAGCCTTGCCCCCGTTACCGCAGAATAGGAACGCGCAAAGCCCTCTCCACAAAGGAAACATGGCATATATGAGCCGTCAATATTTCGGGGCCTCGCCGAAGCTGTGACTACTCCCGGCTCATTAAGCTTTTTCTCCGTGAAAAGCTGCTCTATCATATCAGGCAGCTGCCTGGTATGATGAAATACAGCATCGCTCTGACGCAGACCAAGCTCGCCGTCCTTTACGGGCAGAAGCCTTTTGCACTGATATACCTTATTTTCCTCGCTAAGGTACACCGCAGCGGAAGTAGTATAATTGCTTGTATCTATACCGAGAAACTCAGGCATTTTCCTTGTCTTCCTTCTGCGAATCCCTTGAAAATGCACCGAGGACTCCGTTGATGAATGCCGTATCCTCCTGATAGGTGTACATCATGGAAAGCTTTATTGCTTCGCTTATAGCAGCATTCATTGGAGTATTGTCATCATAAAGCGACTCAAACATAGCTATCCTGAGTATTGCCAGATTAAGCTTGGAAATTCTCGAAATACTCCTTGACTTGCTGTATTTTGAGATAATACCGTCAAGCTCCTCAGCATGCTCGAGGGTACCCTCAACTATTTTCTTTACCTCGTCGTTTACGGTTATCTCATCGATCTCCTCTGCGATCTCGTAAAGCTCGTTTATATCATCATCGCGCAAAAGCTGCTCGAAAACCAGCTTGAAAGCGCTGTCTCTTATCTCACGTCTGGTCATTTGAACTCTCCTTATTATTTATCAAAGGCACGATACATAAAAACCATGTCATCGTTTCCCGTAAATCCTTTTTTAATGTAAAATCTCTCGCTTGGATAGCCCCGCGTTGTCATCAGAGCCATAGCAACAATCCCCTGCTCCGAGAGCTCCTCATATGCATGATCTATCACCGCCGAGCCGATCCCGCAGCGCTGTATATCCGCAGCTACGCAGAATTCGTCTATCACGTACTCCGCACCGTGAAGATATGTGAGCACTCTGCCGCACAGTACAGCCTTTATGCTCCCGCCGTCGTCATAAACATAGCCGACGGACTGTGGCGCCGACATAAGTTCTCTTATCCTGTCTGCCGCATGAGAGATATCCCATTTCTCGTTCCAGGGAGGATTTGCAAAAGCAGAGCAGAAGACCTCCGCCGCTCCGTCCAGATCATCAGGAACATACCGTCTGATCATTCAAATACTACTCCGCTGACGGTAACATTTACTCTTGCTACAGGCACGCCTGTCATATTCTGAACATTCTCCTTGACAACCGTCTGTACTTCCTGTGCTACAGAACATGCCTTTTCGCTGCTCCTGATAACTATCTTCATATCTATAGCTGCAACGTCACCCATCATGCTTATTTTAATGGGACCGTTCTTTCTGAGCTTGCTCATTTTGCCTACTTCGCCGCCAAGTCCTGCAACGCCCTTAACATCGAGAGCTGCAAGCCTGGCGATAGCGATTATTACATCTTCTGATATTTTAAGTCTGCTCGAAACCTGAGGCTTCATCTCTTCAACTTCCATTGTGTACCTCCGTCAGCACTTATTTGAGTGTATCTTTTAATCAACTCTGCGCATACACCCTTACCATTATATTATACCAAATAATTTCTCTCAGTTCAACTATTTCACCTCAAAAATTCTGATATTTTCTGCTTCGACAGATGTTTCTCCGAGGATTATCTCTTTTATTGACGCAGCCTGTGCCTTATCCAACCCCTCAGTTTTTACCACGACCTTTGCGTTTTCACCATCAAGATAGGCAACACAGTCCTGAAATCCCTGAGCCTTGACCAGTGATTCTATTGTTCCTTCGCTCTCTATGAGCTTCGATACCTGTACTGCGTCAAGAGCGTTTACAAGCGCCTCGTCCTCGGTAACGTCTCCGCCGCCGATCATAGTCTGAAGGGTCTGCACAGCTTCGTCGCGGTCCCTCATTTTGTCAAGGCGAGCCTGCGCAAAATAGTCTCCCGCCATAGGCGCAGCCTCTGCATTTACAAACTCTGTCTCTCCGTATCTTATATCATCCGATCTGTCCTCCAGTATCGACGAGCTGCTCTCGGTGTCAAGCGGCGGAGCTGCCGCATAGTTTATGTACACTGCTACTGCCAGCATAAGCGTAAGACATGTCATTATTATCTGCTTTTTTCCTATTATAATGGTTGGTTTTTTCATAATGATACTCCTTTATTTCAGTTTTGCAACATAGATCTTTGCGGTCGGAAGATCAAGAGCTGCCGCTGCTGCATGATATACCTTCTCCCTTACAGCAGCGCTGTCGGCACCGCTGCAAAGGACCGCTGCCCCTGTTATCCCGGGGCACTCAACAGTTTCGATCAATGCTTTTCTTTCACTGCCGCTGCCTGTCATAACATATTTCTTTTCCTCCTCCGTTTTGTTATCGCTTCTGCTTCGGCGGCCTTCAGTGGCATAAACGTATCTTTCACCGCCTGCCGCCATGATATAAACTCTCACCTCGCCCGCTCCGTCTATACCCTCAAGGAAATCCCCGAGTCTTTTTTCAGTGTTCCTGCAATACTCTTCAGTATCAACGAAGCTTTTCCGCATAACGCGCTCTGTTTCTGTTTTCGTGCTGTTTTCCGGCAGAAGGGACGATATCATTATCAGCAGCATACCGGATATCCCGCATACGGTCATAAATACAGCCCATTTCCTGTCCTTTATAAGCTCTTTTATTTTATCTGTCAGTTCCATTTATGACCTCCGTTTCCTGTCCGAGACTTCTGCAGATAAGCTCTGCTGCTGCCAAAGGATCTGACGAACTGATAATGACTTTACTAATATCTATGCTGCCGTCCTCAGAAATATTAACCTCTGCCGTAATATTTTCAATATCTATCCCCGCCGCTCTCAGCTGAGAATACAGCACATCTGAAATGTTTTCTCCGGCCTTTCTCTCCAGCTCAGTCCTGTATACCTCTGCCGCAGAGCTGTAGTCTCCCGCTTCATACTGCGTTATCTCAGGCAGCTCAAAGCCGCTGCACAGCTTTAACACAGTTCCTGCAAGCACCGCCGCAAAGACCAGCTTATAAACGAAAGCCGCCTGAGCTTTGAGCCTTGTGCCGTCGGTCAGCATCTGCAAAAGACAGATACCTACAGCCAGAAAACATATCCCCTTTGCCGCTAAAACCATATTTTCCGCAATATCACCCCATATTCCGCATAAGTATCGCTGTACACAGTATAAACATTACGCCGTAGCAGACAAGCACGCTCTGCGCAACTGAAAGCACTCCGTCCACCGACCTGAGCAGCTTTGCCACTATTTCCTCACCGAGAAGCTCCGCAGCGGCAGCTCCTGTCCACATCACGAGACGAAATACCATTATCTGCAATACAGGCGGCAGCATAATAAGTATAACAGCCAAGCACCCCGCCGTACCAATAGTCCCGCGAATAACATCAAAACTGCTCCGCACTGTGGCATATGCGTCATTGACAGCTCCGCCAACCAGCGGCACAAATCCCGATATCATGTACCGAACAGTCTTTGAAGCTGCTCCGTCCGCTTTGCCCGCAAGACTGCATTTCATGGTAACAAAACCCGTAAAAAGCAGCATTGAAACAGATATGAACCATTTCACAATCCTTTTTATGAGCTGAACTATGCATGCAAGGTCGACAGTTCTGAAAACACTGCCTGTTATTGACAGCACAGCCGAAGCTGACAGCATGGGCATAAGTAATCCTCCCGAAAGCTGCAGAATAAGCTCTGAAGCCGCAAGAACAGCCGCATCATATATCCCTGCCTGCGCGATACCGCCCGAAACTGCCGTTATTCCGGAAAAAACAGGTATAAAAGCCGCTATAAAGCCGCCGCTCTGCCGCAATGTCTCCATTGTCCTCGAAAAAGTAGTGAACATGGTAGGTGATATCACGGCAGNNGCCCGCCGTTACAGCGCATACAGAGCTGTAAACATCGGCTGACTCCTTTATAATCCCGCCTCCCGCCGCTTTTAACGCCGCAGAAAGCACAGTCATAACAATAACAGTTCCCAGCAGCGTAAGTACGCCTTTCCCTGAGATATCAGCCATTTTTACCGCCTTTTCCGCAAGCCCGCCGAAAGTGACGTCCCCTACCTCCTCAGTGTCCAGCTCAACATCAAATTCTCCAAGTACATCGTCGATCTGACTGTAAAACTCTGTCCCGGAGCCGTTATTCTCCGCATACGCCCCCAACGGCATACAAAAAACCGAAAGAACGACCATGACAAATACTATTCCTGCTGTCCTTTTCATTTTCACACCTATACGAGCTTGTCTATCATTTCGATAAATCCTCTTACTATGGGCATACCTGTTGCAATAAGCGCTCCCCGCCCCCAAAGCTCAGCTGCCGCGCCCATTGCGGATTCGCCGCTGTCCCTGCACAGTTCTGAGCTGATTCCTGTAATGAAGCATACCGCAAGCGCCTTGAAAACTGCTGATATGTAACTTTCGGGCATTCCCGCCGACAGAAAAAGCTCCCTTATCTCGGATACGGGTTGCTCAAGCATTATAACAACGCCAATCAGCACAGAGGCACACACAGCTATTGATACTGTCAGGGAATGCTCGGAGCAATACTGCCTGAGAAGCAGGGAAAGCAGTGCTCCGCCCACACAGAAAACTCCCACTGTAAAGCAGTTGCCTACCATAGCCCGAAAACCGTTTTTACCCTGTCGAACAGGTCGCCTATCTCGTCAACTATTATGATAAGCACGACTATAAGCCCCGCAAGAGTAGTCATCATTGCCTGTTCTTCACGCTCAGCCCGCTTAAGGACAAGGTTCAGTACCGCAACGATTATGCCTGTTCCGGCTATTTTAAAGATCAGATCAATATTCATTGTTTATCCTCATATTACGATTATTCCCAGCGTTATACCAGCAAGCAGGCCAAGACTTCTGTACAGCCGTCCCTTTGAAGCATATTCCGAGCTGCGTCTGCTGTACAGTTCACCGGCAGCCTCACCGTAAGCGGCTATCGCCCTGAGCTGTCCCTCCGTATCGCAAGTACCGAGAGTATTTCCGAAATCAATGAGCAGCTGCTGCTCGTCCTCTGCAAGCTCAGTACACTTGGTCACAGCATTTTTCCACTCAACATGGAAATCCGAACCGGGAGCATAGCTTCCGGAAAGGCTGTCCAGAAAAGGAAGTCTGTTCATCTCGCTTCTAAGCCGTGTCATCATGCAGTAAACATCAGCGCCGCTGCTGCGTATCAAGTTCTCGCATATCCTCAGCATTTTTTCTATCTCAAGGCATATGTCCCTTCGTTTTTTAAGCTTTTCGGAACCGTTAATGCCGCAAGATGCTCCGGCGAGAATAAGGAATATGACTGCAAAAGCCCTAATATACATTGCTGTACCTCTTTATTTCCCTGATTTTTGAGGGAGCAGACTGTCCCTGCAGAAAAACTATGCGGTCTATCATTCCGCTGTCCATGAGAAATGCTGTATCCTCACGCTTTCTCAGCTCTGAGATACTGCTTCCATGGGCTGTCACAACAAATTTTACTCCGCAGCCAATGCCGTCAAGAACAGCCTTCGCGTCCTCCATTGAGGATATCTCGTCACAGAATATCACCTCCGGGGAAAGCGTTCTCACAGCCGATATTATGCCGCAGGAACGCTTCATGTTGACGATAACGTCAGTCATTGCGCCGACATCGTTCTGCGGTTCGCCGCTCAAAGTACAGGACACCTCGTTGCGCTCGTCTATAAGCACAGCCTTCCGGCAGTCACCAGTAAGTCTGCACAGCTCACGCAGCACCGTCGTCTTGCCAGAGTTGACTCCTCCGCAAATGATGATATTGCTATCGAAGGTATCCTCGAAAAGCTTATCTGCGCACCCCTGCACACAGCGGGGAATGCGGAAATTGAGAGACACGAACTCATGGAGCATGGGCACATCTGCCGATGTGTAAACACCCGATATCCCAACTCTAACGCCGTTTTCAATAACAAAATAGCCTTCACTGAGCTGTTTTCCGCAGCTGTGAACTGAAAAACGGCACAGTCTCTCAATTATATCCCTTACAGCCGCAGTACCAACAATATACGTATCATCACTGTAACGTAAAGAGAGCCCTCCGGTTTTCAGGAGGAATCTTATCCTGTCTGGATAGACAAGATAAACAGGTCCCCCCGCTCTCATTCTCACTTCCGTAAGTCCGTGCAATTCACTTTCACTCACCGCCGACATAAGTCCGCGCATCTTCTCAGGCAGATACCCGAGTATAGATCTGAAGCTTGTACTGTCATTCATTTTCATCAGCTCCTTTACTTAATATTATGTCCGAAGGGAGAGCAATAGAACAAAAAAAGGACGCCGAAGCGCCCATAAAAAAACAGCACATAAAATGTGCTGTTTTTTGAACTCATTCCTTTACACCGCCAAGTGCAACACCGGCAATGATAAATCTCGAAAGAGCTACGTATGCAATTATGATCGGTATGATCGAAAGTGCAATTGCAAGATAGATAGTTCCGTAATCACTGAACTTATCAGACGACTGAAGCGAAGCTACCATCATAGGAAGTGTCTTCTTTGTAAGCGGTACGTTGATAAGGATCATGTTAGGATTATAGAAGTTGTTCCAGCTTGCGATGAAAGCGAATATAGCCTGAACAGCTATAGCAGGCTTCATCATAGGTATTGCAATAGATAAGAAAGTCCTGAACTCGCCGCATCCGTCAATACGCGCTGCCTCTACGATATCCAGTGGGAATGATGACTTCATGTATGACCTCATGAAGTATACTACCGCAGGAGCTGCAACGGAGGGGATTATCAATGGCCAGTATGTATTTGTAAGCTTAAGATCAGCCATGAAAGCAACAAATCCGGCCGAGGTAACCTGCATAGGCACCATCATAACAAGGAGGATAACAGTATATGATATCTCCTTGAGTTTGAAATCGTAAACATGGATTCCGTAAGCAGTAAGCGCTGAAAAGAATACTGTAAGGAATGTAGAGCAGCATGTGATGAACAAACTGTTCTTGTAACCATGGAATACGTTGAACGCAAACTTGAACACAGGCTCATTGAGTACCTTATGGAAGTTTGACTTCAAATATGTACTCGGTACAAAGCTCAGACCAGTTGAAATAGCCTGATGCGAACGTGTCGCATTGATAACGAGTATATAAATAGGAAGAAGACAGATTATGGTAAGTATAACGAACCATAAGAACAGTATTCCCGATTTAAGCTTTATTTTTAATGTATAATTGTCCTTGGCTTTGCCGTAGACAGCTTTCATGTTATTGCTCATAATCTGATACCTCCAAACTGTCTGCTTTCCTGCTTAGCTTCCCTGGCAGCCTTTTTGCGCTGCTTTCTCTTAGCGATCTCGTCCTTGTCACGAGTCATGTAGAACGCGATAAGACCAAGCGTGAGAGTAATAAAGAACAGGATTACCGAAGCCGCACCTGCATAACCCATCTTATTCTGGTCAGCCTGTGCATGGAAGTACTGGAATATCATGACGGCAACCGTCTTGACATAATCACTTACACTACGTGTCTTATTGTAGAGGAACGGGATATCGAACATCTGAAGACCGCCGATCATGGAAGTGATAAGTGTATAAGCCATAATTGGAGTCAGCAGAGGCAGAGTGATCTTTCTGAACACCTGACCCGAGCTTGCACCGTCGATGCTTGCAGCCTCGAACAGTGAAGGGTTGATACCCTGAATACCTGACATAAGCATGATCATGGTATTACCGAACCACATCCATGTCTGGATAAACATGATTACTATACGCGGTTCCCAATGACTGTGTTCAATACTTCCTTCAACAAGCTTTACGGTATCATATAGTCCCTGACCGACAACGTCCTTCGAAACTATACCCATCTTGTGTAAGAGTAAGTTAATAGCACCCGGGTTTGTCTGAGACTCACCGCAGAGCTGGAGGAACAGAACTGCAACAGATGCAGCAGTAATGATATTCGGAAGATACATTACTACCTTGAAGAAGCCCTTTCCCGGTATCTTCAGCTGAGCCTCCGTGAACCATACAGCCAGTGATAGCGAAAGTGCAAGCTGTGGAATAAAGTTGCCTATCCACAGGATAAAAGTGTTGCCGAGAGATCTGAAGAAGTTCTCGTGTATAACACGAACTGTACGACCTTCGCCGCCAAAGAGGATATCCTTGTAGTTCTGCAGTCCGACCCATTCAGCAACATTTTTGCCGTTTCCGTGGAAGCTTACTAAAAAGGTATTTATCAGCGGCCATAACTGGAAAAAGAAATAAACAAGAAAAAACGGTAAAATAAAGTAATAGCCATACTTAGCGTAGCTTACAGACTTTATTCGTCTATGCGCGTTAGATGACATAAAACACACCCTCTCGAATTAGTATAAACAAATATAGACCTACGGAATACATAAGTATTCCGTAGGTATATTTATTATGTTACTCTGTAAATTAATCAAAAATTAGTCTACAACGAGATCGGGTACTGCCTCAGCAGCCTTGTCGAGGAACTTGTCAACTGTCTCATCCCAAGATGCACCAGCCTCACAGTACTGCTCCTTAACAACAGTCTGGAATGCACTCTTGAGTGCTGAATCATAAGGTGTGATAAGATCCTTGAAGTTGATCTGCTTAGCATTGTCAGCAAGAGCCTTGAAGTAGTTCTGGTTGTCAACGAACTGTCCGCTGATATCCTCATTGAATACAGTATCGCTTGCGATAAGCTCGTCCATAACCTTGGAGTTGTTTACATACTCAGGCTTCTTAACAGCGTAATCCTTCATAGCTGCCTCGTCAGATGTAGCTGAGAGGATGAGAGCCTTTGCCTCGTCCTTGTTGTCTGAATCGGGGTTAACAACCATCCAGGTACCGCCCCAGTAGAACGGAACAGGACCCTGACAAACGTTCCACTTACCATACTGAGCACCGCCTACGCCGCCAACAGCGTCCATGAAGAAGTTACCGAAGCCCCATGTAGAAACGAAGTAACCCATGCATGCGCCTGAAACGCCTGCAGCCTTCCACTCGTCTGTCCACTGGTTGTTCTTTGTAACACCGCCGCAGTCCCAAAGAGCCTTGGCTGTCTTAGCGTAATCCTCGCATGATGCGTCTACCTCAACCTTGTTATCCTTTACCCAAGGAGTTTTACGTCCGCAAGCATATGCCTGCCAGAGACCACCAAGTGTATCAGCAAGAGCAACACCCTTGTTTGACTGCTCAGCAATTGTCTCTGCAGCAGCAACGAACTTATCCCAGCTGCCGATCTTTTCCTGCATCTCCTCAGGTGACTTAACGCCGAGGTACTGCTCAGCAAGGTCAGCTCTGTAAGCGAATCCGCCTGCAGCAGCCTGCCATGAGATACCTACACGCTTGCCAGCGTTCTTACCAGCTGTAGCCTTACCGATATCGTCTGTGTAGCTGTAGATGTTTGCGAAAGCATCGTCGCTGATTCCGAGATCCTCGAGAGCCATTGTTCTTGTATCATCGTTGATGTACTTGAGTGCCCAGTCAGCCTCACAGAAATAAAGATCGATATCCTCACCGTTGTTGAACATCTGATCGTACTTCTCAGCAGCATCGCCGCCGCCGCAGTTCATGTCGATGAAGTGAACACCGTCAACCTTGTCATCAGCGAGGTCGCCAACGATTGTATCGAAGCTGAGACCCTTCCACTGAGCGATAAGGTAAGGAGCGTCATCGTGGTTCCAAGCAGCAACTGTGAAGACATTCTTATTGTCTTCCTTCTTGTCGTCTTCCTTCTTGTCACCGCCGTCATCTACCTTAGCAGCAGTTGTTGTCTGTGTGTCTTTGCCGTCTGAGCCCTCGTCATCCTTACCACAGCTGGCAAGTGATGTAGCAGCCATTGCGAGTGTAGCTACTAAAGCTAAAGTTCTCTTAAGTGTGTTCATTAGATTTTCCTCCTTAAATATCTATATTATACTTTTTCTGTATAATATTTGCGTTAATAATCCTATGCGGTATCATCGCGGTAACTATCTGTCCGATGATTGTCCTCACCGCTGACGAACTGCAACCGTTATGCATACCCCCTGCTTCTGTTCCCTGAAGCTTTTACCCGAGACTATTGTCTCATTTATATATTTTCTGCAAAGCCATCTACCCGGACGATCAGACATTCGCGGCGGCTGAATGAGATGTGTACTCTCTCACTATAAAAACTGCCGTTGGCGCTGAGCATTTCCGGGGCACAGTCTGCTGCTCATTCATACATGACAGTTTGTCATTTACGCATGTCAGAAACCGACTGTGCAACAATTGCTCTTGCAGTTACAAATATACCGTATTTTGCGGTCAAAGTCAATCCTTTGTATCATTTCTTAATCATCTTTAAACACGTTGTACATTTTCAACACTGCATTTTTGTAAACTCTCACATAAATACAGGCTGTAATATCAAAAAGTTACAAATTGGTAAAAGCATTTTCAACACTAATTACACAAATTACTGCTCATTCTTTTAGAGCAATTGCCTAACAGATACAAAACAATGTACTTCAGGCAGTAAGTTTTTGACAATAAAAACGAACGGATGTTTTTATTCACTTTCCTTTGCGACAGAGCGCTTTGCATAAAGGGCAAGTATTGCCGAAGCGTCTACAGCGTCGATGATTCCGTTTTCGTCCACATCAGCTATATGCTGTCTCTCCGCCCTGACAGTACCGTCTTTTCCCGCTGAAACAGACGCATAGTGCCGCAGTACCGCCGAAGCGTCCACAGCGTCCACCAGGCCGTCAAAGTTCACATCGCCAAACTCACAATTAATAGATGGCAGGTAAAGTGACTGTGTAGCAAACGTGGTATCAGTTGCGGGATATCTCACATAACAGCTCCGCTGCCTGTCGATGGTTCGCACCGAGCGGTATTCCATGCCAATAAGCTTTTTTACCTGATCCGCTTCAAGGCCGAACCGCTTTTCCATAAGACCGAGATAGCTTTCTATGCTGTAGCCGTGAGCCAACGCATGGGTCTCCAGCACCATCTGCGGAATGTAGCCTTCATATGTCACCTCGCAGCTTCCGTATCCGCAGTACGAATACATACCATCGCTGTCCCTGACAAAATCAGAAGCCGACGGTTTTATCGGCGGTGCTAACGGAACTGCTACCTTTCGCGGCAGGCTCTCAAATTTGCCGTTGCCGCCTCTCACAACAATAGTAATGACCTCTCCTGGTATTACGCTGAGATAGCACAGTCCTGCTGTATCAGGGTCTATCTCCTCGCCTGCTATAATCCTGCCCCCGGCGCTGACGATATCCATTAACGAGCCGTTCTGGGTAATTATCTCAGCTCTTTCGGCAGCCTCCATATCAAAGGGACCTATCACCTCATACCTGAAGTTTATAGCTGCTTTTGAAATATCATATCTCTCAGGCACCTGGACTGTTATTTCCCTGCCGTTTTTTACTACCGTAAGCTCCTGCCCCGCATAGTCGATGACCTTATCTCCGGTAACAAGAACAGTACTGTCCGGAGCCGTTATCCTGTCGGCGATAGATGTGCTTATGGTGCCCGCTTGCTCGTCAAAGCCGATTATAGCCCTGTTAACATGCAGAGTCACTATATTGTCGAGGACATTTTCCCCCGACAGATTCATTACTATGTCCGTAACACCGAACGGGAGAGGAACATTTTCCACCCAGTCTCCGCCCTTGTATGCTATTTTGTCTATCTCAGCATCATATATTGTACCGAGACAAAGCGATATACTTTCAGTACCTATCGACACATCGATACTGAACTCCTTCTCTGATATCCTTTCCGCATAGCGGAGAGTTCCTGCACTTCTGTATGCCGCAGGTATATATCCCAGCCAGTTCAGCTCCGCTGTTTTGGGCCTGAACGTACGGTGTGTGCTTTTATTCCCATCCAAGGAGACATTTATGGTGACCTCCTCGGTTATAGCTATGGGGCTCTCGTATTTCTTTAATTCCTTTCCGTCGCAGTCCCAGAATATATCATCCGGACCGGCGCTGTAAAGTTCCACCTTTTCATCGAGTGGAACTGCTCCCCCTCGGTGGGAAAACCTGACCTTTTCCACAGGGTCTGCATAGACCTTAAGTGTAAGGTTTCCGAGGCGTATTTTCATATCGCCCTTTGCAAAAGTCTCCTTGTAGTACTCCTCACTGTCGGCAGCCTTTTCAAGCAGCGCAGTATCAGTTTCCTCAAGTCCGTAGTAAAGATCCTCAATAAAAGACTCAAGAAGCCCCTGTTTCTCCTCATCGCTCAGGGTAACGTCTTCATCGGTAACGTCCTTCCAAAGCTTTCCGTCGGTGCTGTAGAAACTTTGATTCTTTCCTGTGTATTCCTTAATTTTTGAATCCCTTGTGTAAGAGCTGAGGTCATGGTGCTTGTCTGCGCTCTCCTCGATATAGAGACTGCTCTCCAGCGGTATGACAAAGGGAGAATCCTCGCAGTAAAGCTTCATGACTACTGCAAATCTCTCGTTCTTTTTCAGAATTACGGGATCGTCAAGATCAAGGGTGAAAAAACCTGTATAGTCACATCTGCCCTTTGTAGTCCCCGAAGCCTTTCCCGAAGAGGGATCGCTCCCGTCTGTCAGCCCGGTATAGACCGTTATCTCGTAATCCGTACCCGCATTGTACATATAAGTGCCCACAGCGCTTATCTGCTGATCGTCTGTAGCAGAAAAGATATCCGCCATGTATGACGGCCCTGTTTCCTCGGCAGTATCATACGCCGAAAGGGTCTGTATAGGTATAAAGCTGTCGTACTGATATATCTTTTCATGCTCGTCTGCGTCGTCGAGCTCGAAAACGGCAAAGTCCTCAAGAGTCCTGTCGTAATATGATATCCATATATATCCGTTGTCGCCGTCCGCGGTGCCCCAGCTGTTCTTGCAAAGCCATGCGCCGTCTCCGTCGGGAGAATTACGGAATTTTTCCGCAGGGAAAGAATCGTCCCAGCCAACCAGCGTGACCGCATGATTGGCAAAGCGGGGCTTGCGCCTTGAATTTGACGTGCTGTATTCGCTGTTCCAGTTCTTTGTCTTATCGGACATATAAGAAACGTCTACCGCATTTCCGCTGTAGATGAAGCTCTTTACCATGGCGTTTATCTCGTCAAAATTCTCTCTGTCCCTGTCATAATCAAAGCTGTAAGCATTGCGCATATGATAGTCTGCCTGATGCTGCATAGCCTCAACATCGATAAGGTTATCAAAAAAGCTCAATTCCTTATAGGGCATTCTGCTTTCATTCACGGGACCTATCCACTGTGACCAGAGATTGGATACCATTCTTGAGGTACCACCCTCAGCCAAAACCTGCTCAACGTCAGTTGACGAGGATGAGAGCTGATCGTAGCCGTAATAGGTATAGTACGCGGTATGGAGCTCAGCAAGATCGATATAAGGCACTTCAGACAAAAGGCTCGATTCCGCGCTCGCAACCGCAGCATGAGCCCAGCAGCTTCCGAATGAGCCCTGAGACTTTACTGAGGTGGAACCGTATACCGTTCTCATATCAAAGCTCCCGGGAAAGTTTTTGTTTTCGGCCTCCGAAGTTTCTCCTGCGCATACCGCTCCGTATGGAGCCACAGGCTCAAAGCTGTCACCGCCCACATGTCTGAGTACAGGCATGGAGAAGCTTGGCGACTGTACCTGCAAAGCAGCCTGCTTTCGTCCACTGACATATATATCCAAGCTCTGCACTGCTTCTGCCAAAGGCTTCAGCGGAACAGAAAAAGTGACCATGACAGCTGCCGCAGCCAAAGCCGCCAGCCTAACGATCTTCCTGCTCATAGTAAATCTCCCTCCGCATTATCCGCACTGCTGCGGCAAATACACATTTATTATATCACAAAGGGACGGATTTGTAAAGAAAAACCGCATATCACAGCAGAAAAAAGAAGTTATGCCCTGAAAACATAACAGCACCTCCGAATAATATCCGAAAGTGCTGTTTTTCATTATAAGTATTAGATCATGCAGTAACGATACTGTCAGCCTTATGGAGCTTGAGCTTCTCAACAGCCTGCTCTCTCATCTTGTACTTAAGTATCTTTCCCGCCGCATTCATTGGGAAGCCGTCAACGAAGTCGATATATTTTGGGCACTTGTGTTTAGCCATGCGCTCGAGGCAGAAAGCCTTGATCTCCTTTTCGGTAGCCTCCTCGCCGTCCCTGAGAACAATACATGCCATTATCTCTTCGCCGTAGTCCTCGTCGGGAACTCCGATAACCTGTACATCCTTTACCTTGGGGTAAGTATAGAGGAAATCCTCTATCTCCTTGGGGTAGATATTCTCGCCGCCGCGGATTATCATATCCTTGATACGGCCTGTTATCTTGAAGTAACCGTCCTGTGAACGCCGTCTTGCAAGGTCGCCCGTATGAAGCCAGCCCTCGCTGTCGATAGCAGCAGCCGTAGCCTCTGGCATTTTGTAATAGCCCTTCATTATATTATAGCCCCTTGCAACGAACTCACCGTCAACGTCGTCGGGTACCTCCTGATTTGTTTCGGGATCAACTATCTTACACTCAACGCCGAAGATCGGTCCGCCGACCGTGTTTACTCTCTGCTCGATAGAGTCTGTCGTCTTGCTCATGGTAGTTGCTGGAGAAGCCTCGGTCTGACCGTAAGTGATACAGATCTCGCTCATGTGCATTTTCTCGATAACTTCTTCCATAGTCTTTATAGGACAGGGCGAACCTGCCATGATACCGGTTCTCATATATGAGAAATCAGTGCTTGCGAAGTCCTTATGTCCCAGCATAGCTATGAACATGGTGGGAACGCCGTGGAAACAGGTTATCTTCTCCTGATTTATGCATGCAAGTCCCTTTCTCGGTGAGAAACGTGTTATCGGCGACATTGTTACACCGTGAGTAACAGAAGCCGTCATAGCCAGTACCATGCCGAAGCAGTGGAACATGGGCACCTGTATCATCATTCTGTCAGCAGTTGAAAGATCCATGCAGTCGCCGATAGCCTTGCCGTTATTTACAACATTGTAATGCGTGAGCATTACGCCCTTCGGGAAGCCCGTAGTTCCTGAGGTGTACTGCATATTTGCAACATCGTGGATATCTATGGTCTTTCTTACACGCTCCACCTCGCTGTAGGGAACGTTCTTGGAAAGCTCAACAGCCTCCTCCCATGTGAAGCAGCCGTTATTCTTTGAATCTATGGTAATAACGTTCTTGAGGTAAGGAAGTCTTGCGGAATTGAGCTTTCCGGGTTCGCAGGTCTCAAGCTCGGGGCAGAGCTCCTTGATTATATCCACATATTTTATATCCTTGATACCGTCTATCATTACAAGAGTCATGGTATCCGACTGTCTCAGCAGATACTCAGCCTCGTGGATACGGTATTCCGTATTCATCGTTACAAGAACTGCACCTATCTTTGTGGTTGCCCAGAAGGTGATGTACCACTGAGGCACGTTTGTAGCCCAGATAGCAACGTGGTCGCCCTTCTTTACTCCCATTGCAAGGAGCGAGCGTGCAAAGCTGTCAACATCGTCGCGGAATTCGGGATAGGTCCTTGTATAATCCAGCTCGGTATATCGGAAAGCGTACTGATTCGGGAACTGCTCGCATATGCGGTCGAGTATATCGGGGAAGGTATAATTGAGTATGCGCTCCTTGGGCCACGGATACTGTCCGTCTCCTCTCATGCTTGTCTGAAGCGGATGCTTATGGGCTTTTTTGTAAGGAGCCATATACTCCGCAAACTGAGGTATAACGATACCTGCGTCGCTGAGGTCCCTTGCCCAGCGCTTTACCCATTCAAGTGAGATGTAGCCATTGTAGTTGATAGTATCGAGAGCTTCAATCATAGCCTTTACAGGAATATCTCCCGAACCCATGATGCGGTACTCAACAGTACCGTCCTCACGCATAACGCTGTCCTTTACCTGAATGTACTTTATATACTCGCCGAGGTTAGCAACAGTAACTTCCGGCTTTTCATTGTTATAGCGGTAGGGATGGTGCATATCCCAGAGAGCGGCCACCTTGCGGCTCTTTACATTGTCAAGGAGCCTTGCAAGACGTGCGGTATCCGAGTAAACGCCGTTAGTCTCCACAAGAAGGGTAACGTTATATTCCTCCGCAATGGGTACCAGCTTTTTAAGAGCCTCGGCAATGTACTCATCGTCCACCTCGTCCACAGGATTCGGATTAAGGTCTGCAAGTATTCTTATGTAAGAAGCACCGAGCCTGCTTGCAAGCTTTGCATAAGCCTTTATCTCATTTTCCGCCTCCTGATACTTGTCCTTGAATTTAAGGCATGCACCTGAAGAAAGACAGGGTATCTCAAGTCCGAGAGACTGTAGCTTAGCAATAGTGGCAGGTAGCTGAGCCTCGGTAAAAGGCTGAGCCTTGACAGAGAAGATCTCGTTGCCGAGGCCTCTGATCTCAATTCCGTCGAATTTGAAATCTTTTGCCATTGAATAAATGTCTGTCCACGACCAGTCGGGACAAGCAAGTGTTGAAAAACCGATTTTCAAAACAATCATTCCTTTACATTATTTGTATTGCTTTTGTATAAAATTTCCAGTCTCTACATGAAGTTCCTCTGTCCGATACTAATTTCTGCCAAAACCTGATGCTGTCATATATGCCTCCGCCTGCTTCCTTATATTGAAGCGGCGGGCAAATTCCTTGTTATACACACAGAAGCGTGCGGAAACCACCCTCATCACATCGGGATAAGTTTTATGATCCATTTCAAAGGGAAGCCAACCGATCAGAATATCCTGTAATAGATTATCCCGAACCATTCTCTCACCCAGTAAGTGGGCAGCAGATACCAGACTGTATCCGCAGATATGTTATTTGATTCTATTCCCTGCTTTTTCGCAAGGATATCGGCTCTGAGCTGATGAAAGGCGTCCGTGACTATGGTTATCCTCTGAGGAAGACCGTTCGCATCGATTATCCTCTTTGAAAACCGCAGGTTCTCCTCGGTATTGACAGACTTGTCCTCCATATAAATGCGCTCGGGAGCTATACCGTTGGCGACCAGCCAGTCCTTCATGCACCGGGCCTCGCTTATATCCTCGTCATCGCCCTTGCCTCCCGAAACGACCGCCTTTACGTCCTCATGCTCTGTGAGGTAGCCGTAAGCGGCTTTAAGCCTGCGTGAAAGCATAAGACTCGGACCGCCGTTCCTTACCTGACAGCCCAGTATGACTACAGTCGTATTATCGTCCTTGGGGCGGTCGCTTGCAGCTCTTACCATAAACACGCTTATGACCGCAGCAAGCACAGTGAACATCACAGCACTGCCGCAAGCTATGCAGACAGCAGCCTTTCCCTGCGGCTTTTCCCACAGCCGTCCCATAAAATCCCTGAACCGCTCCCAGAAAAGAAGTACAAGGACTATGGCTGCGGACACCAGCATACCAATACCGTTTCCCACATTGATTATGCCTCTTGAAACAGGCAGCAGGAATATCAGAAAAAGCCCGAGGAATGCAGCCGCAGAAATAAATCTTGCAGCCATTAAGCTTCCTTGCTCCTTGAAGTAGCAAGCTTGAGTATCCTGTCAAGATTCTCCTTTGTGGTGGACTCGCTTCCGAGGTGAGTGGGGACCTTATTGTAAAGTCCGTGGAAGTCCGAACCGCCGGTCTCGATAAGGTCATATTTCTTGGCGATAGCGGAAAGCTCCTTGCGGCACTTTGCGTCAGCCGAGAAGTGACCGACCTCGACACCGTCTATCTTTCCGTTCCTGGCAAGCTCCTCAAGGAGCTCAAGATTGTTGTATTGTGCAGGGTGAGCCATAACAGCCACGCCCCTTGCGATATGTATAAGGTCTACAACAAAATTTACATCGGGGTATTCTCTTTCCACATAGCATGAGCCGTTCTCCGGATTGAACAGCTCACGGTCGAGGTCACCGTAGAATTCAAGAGCATATCCGTAATCGATGAGGGCTCTCATGATATGCTGCTTGAAAATACTTTTTGAAGCTGTGGTGCGCTTCAGTATGCTTTCCTGAGTTATGGGGAACTTGGCCATGACCTTTTCGATCATTTCCTTTGAGCATTCCTTCCTTATCTCACAGGATTTGAGGCAAAGCCCTTCAAGCCGGTTGGGCTTTGAGGGTGCATAGCATAGTATATGCACCTTGCTGTTTCTTTCTTTGTCCCACGCTGAAAGCTCTACGCCGTGAAGCATTTTAATGCCTGCGCGTTCACCGAGTACGTCAGCTCTTGAAAAAGACGCCATAGTATCATGATCGGTTATGGAGAGCCAATCGATATTCATTCGCTTCGCCTGTGCAATGACATCCTCAATACCCAGCGAGCCGTCGGAAAGCGTGGTGTGACAGTGCAGATCGCAAATCATACAGTACCTTCTTTCACCGCTTCATTCGCGGCAGAATATTTAATATCATGGTATTAAAAAAACGCTTTTTTTAGAACAGAATTGCAGTTTTTGCCACAACTGTAATAATAACGCTAATAATTATATCACAAATCAAATATAATTTCAAGCTTTTTCACAAATTTTCTGTTTTTAATACATTTTATTATATAATGGTGTACTGCGTGACCTGCTGTTTTACTGTAGTTTTGCGTACAGGTCGCTCTTACGGAAACCTGTCTCCCTGGCGACCGCCTTGCAGGCGTCGGTCGGCTTCTCACCCATAGCTATCAGCCTGCTTACCTGCTCCATAGCCTGTTCTATCGTCGCCTCTCCGCCGCTGGTCTCCTGCGCCCCCTCAAGAACGAGCACAAACTCCCCTTTCGGCTCATTGACGCTGTAATAGGCAACAGCCTCCGCAAGAGTGAGCCTCAGCACCTCCTCGTGTATCTTGGTAAGCTCACGGCAAAGTGATATCCTGCGGTCTCCGCCAAAAAACTGCGCAAGATCAGCAAGAGTGGTCTTAAGCTTGTGAGGCGCTTCATAGAATACCATAACCGCTGTCTCATTCCTCAGCTTTTCAAGGCGCTCGCTTCGCTCCTTTTTCGGGACAGGCAAAAAGCCCTCAAAGGTAAAGCGTCGAGTGCTTAGTCCCGAAACAGCGACTGCCGAAACAACAGCGCTTGGACCGGGAACTACCTTTATGTCGATACCGCTCTCGGCGCATAGCTTTACAAGCACCTCGCCGGGATCTGATATACAGGGCATTCCCGCGTCTGTTACTATGCCGCAGCTCTCACCTGCGATCAGCCTGTCTATTATTCGCTGTGCGTCAGCTTTCGAGCTGTGCTCATGGAAGCTCACCAGCTGCTTTTTTATTTCAAAGCGATTGAGCAGCTTAAGAGTGACCCTCGTATCCTCGGCGCATATAAAATCCACCGCACTAAGGGTATCAAGCTGTCTCAGGGTAATATCCTCAAGGTTTCCTATGGGAGTTCCGATAACGTAAAATGTACCGCTCATAGCTGCTCCTTTCCTGTGTTGTATATTTTCTGCAATTCCTCGGAAAAGCCGTTTTCACTGCGAATATAGAGCTGTGGCTCCACCTTCATAAACGGCTTTGAGCCCTTTTTGCCCTCTATCAGGAACAGCCACGGCGCTTCATCAGCATTTTTCGATACGAAGCGAAGTCTTTTCGGCTCGATATCATGGCTTTTCATGGCGAATATCACATCGCTGAGCCGCTCGGGACGGTTGCAGACGCATAACCTGCCGCCGAATTTCAGCAGCTTCTGAGCTGCCGCACAAACGTCGTCAATGGTGCAGAGTATCTCGTGGCGGGCTATTTTCTGAGCTGTGATCACACTCTGAAATCCTGCATTGTTCACCTTATACGGCGGATTGCAGATAACAAGGTCAAGCTGTCCGAGCGGAGCATTTTCCCACAGCTCTTTCAGGTCAGCACATACGGGAACTATCCCCGTGGTCTCACTCTTTTCCAGTCCGAGACGGAGCTGCTCGATGGCGCCCTCCTGTATATCCACCGCATAGGTTATCTGCGGCGGCATTTTCTTCTGCATTATGAGCGGTATTATGCCGCAGCCCGTACCAAGGTCGCATACCTTGTCCTTTGCGCGATACTGCGAGAAGTCCGCCAGCAGAAATGCGTCCGTACCGAAGCGGTGATCGCTGCTGGCGCAGACATATATCTTATCCGTAAGTTTTTCGTACTTATATTCCATAGTGTTCCTTTTTTCATAAATAAACAATCAGATTCTCATCATTACAAGATATTCTGTAGTTCCTTGCTCCAACTTCCTGTTGTCTGTAAGATGAAAACCATGTGATTCATAGAAACGTATAGCATCGGTGTTCTTTTCAATTGTCCAAAGAAAACCGACCTGAAAGTTTTCTTTGGCATATTCTATTAATTCCGAGCCTATTCCCTGCCCCTGGAAAAAATGATCAACATACAATTCAAGGATCTCTTCTTTATCAATGCGGATAAGTCCTTTTATTATCCCGTCATCATACAGGAACATATTGTTAAGGAATCCGTTTTCAATGTACTTTTCAGCCACAGAAAGCACCTGAAGTTCGCAAAACGAGTACACATCGTCCTTAAAAATTGAACGATACTTCATTCGTTTTGCAAAAACAAGTATCTCCGCAATTCTCGAAACGTCTTCTTCTGTGGCTCTTCTGATGATATTAGTCTTTTTAGGCTTAATACTTTTCAGCTCATATTTGTTATTCTGTATCATTTCAAGGGCTTCCGCAATAGAAACGCAGTCTGCATACCTGTTTTTCCACATGAACTCGTTGTAATAGCGGCAGGTCTGTTCCGCCGTCATAAAATCGTTGTCAAAGGTGGAATTGCAGTGCTCAGGCACTATTATCTCAAAACCGTGCTCAAAGCCGCATTTCACAGTGGCGTCTATGCAGAAATCCGTCTGCAAGCCCGTGATAATAAGCCTTTTCACGCCATTTGAACACAGATATTCTAACAGTCCGCTGTCGCGGAATGGACTGTTCACGGACTTGTCGAAAATACGCTCCCCTGCCTCGGGAGCAAACTCACTGCACACATCAAAGCCCTCATTGCCCTTGGAAAGCGGCTGTCCCACGCCGTCATCATGGCGGACATAAATGACCTCGGTGCCGTTTTTTCGTGCTTCGGATATGAGCCTGCGGACGTTTTCAATATATTTTTCATAAGCATAGAGCCTTTCATTTGTTATAAGCTCCTGTGCGTCTATGACAAGAAGCGCCGTTTTCATTATTTTATAGTACCTCCGCCCACAACGATATCCCCGTCATAGAGAACGACTGCCTGACCGCTCGTAACAGCTCTCTGCGGCCGGTCGAACTCCACCATATACCCGCCGTTTCCGATATACGATACCACGGCAGGCTGTTCGTGCTGGGAATATCTTGTTTTCGCCGTAACCCTCATTGGTCCTTCAAGCTTTTCGACGGAAATGAGGTTGAAATCATCTGCCACAAGGCTTTTGGTGTAAAGGTCGCTCTCTTCGCCTATAGTAACCGTATTTGCTTCTATGTCCTTTTTCACCACATAGGCAGGATGTCCGAGAGCAATGCCAAGTCCCTTGCGCTGACCGATAGTGTAGTTTATGATCCCCTTATGCTCTCCGATGACTTTTCCGTCCATATCCACGAAATGTCCGCAGGGAGCATCACAGCCTGAAAATCTGCGGATAAAGCCTGAATAATCACCGTCGGGTACGAAGCAGATGTCCTGACTGTCGGGCTTGTTCGAGTTCACAAGCCCTGCCTCCTCGGCAAGCTCCCTTACCTGAGACTTTTCAAGTCCTCCGAGAGGGAAAAGCGTATGAGCGAGCTGCTCCTGAGTGAGAGCATACAACACATACGTCTGGTCCTTGCTGCGGTCCTTCGGACGCTTCAGCAGATATCTTCCACTCGATTCGTCATACTCATTTACTGCATAGTGTCCGGTGGCGATATAGTCATAGCCAAGTTCCAGAGCTCTGCGAAGCATTTTATCGAACTTCACATGGCGGTTGCACTCGATACATGGATTCGGCGTCCTTCCGTAGAGATAGCTGTCCGCAAACTGCTTCATGACGTATTCGCGGAAGTTTTCGCGGAAGTTGAAAACAAGATGCTCGAAGCCCAGCCTGTAGGCAACGCTCCTTGCGTCCTCAACATCCGAAAGCGCACAGCAGGTCCTGCCCTCCTTTTTTGCCTCGGATATATCCTCATCGGAAAAGAGCTTGAGAGTAACGCCCATAACGTCATATCCGCTCCTGCGGAGCAGCATTGCCGCTACGGAGCTGTCTACTCCTCCGCTCATTCCAACCATAACCTTTTTCATTTATCTGCTCCTTCTGAAAAACAGCACGGGCGAACCCGGTTCGCCCTAAACTATTCTCATAATTTCATCAAGACCGTTTACGTAATAGTCGCAAAGCTCCATGATACGGCTCCTGTCGGCATCAGCCGCGCTGTCGTAAACTCCGCAGACCTTAAAGCCCGCAGCCTTTGCCGTCTCTATACAGTGAAGTGAATCCTCCGCCACGAGCACCTCTTCAGGAGCCGCGTTCAAGCGCTCCGCACCGCCAAGAAATATATCTGGAAAGTTCTTTCCTGAGGGATATTCCGTATCCGTAAACAGAAAGCGGAACCGCTCATACACTCCGCAGCGCCTGAGCGCTGCCTCTGCAAGCCTCTTGTATGTAGCCGTGGCTATGCCGTAAGGGATACCGCGGCTGTCAAGGAAGTCAAGAAGCTCCTTGGCGCAGGGCTTAAGGGGAATCTGCTCCTCATAGCGCTGCCTGACCATATCCTCAATGCGCCATATGACATAATCCTTGGTACAGCTCAGACCGAAACGGTCGATAAAGTACTGAGAAGACTCGTCAACAGTCATTTTCTTCACTACGTCAGAGACCTCAGGCGGCGGGTCGGAAATGCCGTTTTCTATTAAAAACTCACGGTCTATGCTGCTCCATACGCTCATGGAATCAAGCAGCGTACCGTCAAGATCAAAAATAATTCCCTTTATCATTTATTCTCCTGTAATTATTCCATATCTATCATTATCTTCGCCCTGTAGTCCTTTTCTGCGGACGTTACCGTCTCGAGGGCGAGCCCGTAAACATCAGAGGCTCTTATCTCCAGCTCTGCAAACCGCTCTGCAGTATCGCTGAGCTGAGAAAGCTTTGCAATAGATGACCCGTAAGGGATCTTCGCCCTTTCCTTGGCACGGGCGAGTATCTCCCTGCCCCGCTCGTTGAAGGCAAGTATCCTGCCATAGGGGGGAAGGTGCTTCATATCTTCCTTGGTTATACCGATAAGGAGAGCCAGCATTATTCTCCTGATACGCGCCATAGTGTATCTCTTGGTCTTTACGGTAAACAGCAGCTCGTCAATAGAACCTGCCATTCTTGCACCGTATATCCTGTGTTCAAGCCCCTGACCCACGTCACATATCTGCCCTATCTCCTCGGCAGTGCTGCTTCTCAGCTTATAGAGCATTACTCTCTCAAGACGGCTTAGCGCAGCTATTTCGCCATTTTTTGCAGCTGAGCGTATAGCCTCCGCCCACTCGGGCGTCATGAACTCAGACGTATCGGCTCCCCGTTCTATCATATCACGAATATTTGAAGCACTGGCAAATCCGTTCTCCGTCTCGGAGCCGTCATGCCGCGCATTGACACGCTTTACTGTAAAGGGCTTCATATCCGAGCCGAACCTTTTCAACGCACGCAAATACTCCACAGCGAGGGTATTGTTGGGCTCGGCTATTATCGCCGCAGCCCCGGGATCGTACCCGTTAACAACGGAATTCAGCGCTCTCGGGTAGGTATAGCCCTTTTCCATGATGCTTTTTATCTCGTCGGCATGTGTCAGAGCGGCAGTATCCACGGTCTCCATAGCTTTCAGTAGCCTGTCCGTATCACCGCATTCGCTGCCGAATGATATCTCGTCCACAGCCCCCAGCGAATCGAGCAGGTATACTGCTCCCGCTGCGAAATTCTCCGCAGAAGCAAGGCAGTACTGCACAGGGAGCTCTATAACCAGATCTGCTCCCGAACGCACGGCAAGACGCGCTCTTTCAAGCTTGTCTATCACCGCAGCGTCGCCGCGCTGTACGAAATTACCGCTCATTACAGCAGCAATATGTGTCGCACCGTTTTCACGGGTCTTCCTGATGTGATAAAGATGTCCGTTATGAAACGGATTGTACTCGCAAACTATACCGCTGACTTTCATTTTACTACCTCTCCTGTCAAATTTCAATGATTTTGGCTGATTTTTTATTTACTCTACATAATATTAACGGTTTTTTCTTATGTTTTGGGCGTTTTGCAAAAGGAACCCCTCATATTTTGCTGATGTGTATGCATAAAATGCGCTTTTTTCACGGGCATTTGCCCCGTAATGAACCTTTTTTCAAAAAAATACTTGCAATTTTCCAAAAATAGTATATAATAATATATGCAAAATATTTTTTGAAAGGATTTTTAATATATGATCATCTTAGTTGTTAATGCGGGAAGCTCCTCCCTGAAGTATCAGCTCATCGACATGAGCGATGAGAGCGTTATCGCAAAGGGTAACTGTGACCGTATCGGTATCGACGGACATATCAGCCACAAGACTGCTGACGGAAGAAAGCTTGACGAGGACTGCGCGTTCCCGACTCACACAGAGGCTTTCATGAAGCTCGTTGAGTGCCTCACAAAGGGCGACGCAAAGGTTATCGACAGCATGGACGCTATTTCTGCTGTTGGTCACAGAATAGTACAGGGTGCAGACGTTTTCGACAAATCTGTACTCGTAACAGATGAGGTCATCGATAAGATAGACGAGCTCCGCGAGCTTGCTCCCGTTCACAACCATGCTCACGCTCTCGCTCTCAGAGCATGCAAGAGCGTTATCCCCGCAAACGTACCTCAGGTAGTTGTATTCGATACAGCATTCCACCAGACAATGCCCCCCAAGGCTTTCATGTTCGGTCTTCCCTATGATGACTATGAGAAGCTCCACGTAAGAAAGTACGGCTTCCACGGTACATCCCACAGATTCGTGTCCAAGGCTCTTGCAGAGGCAATGGGCAGGGACGTTAAGGACCTCAAGATCGTTTCATGTCACCTCGGAAACGGTTCATCAATCACAGCTGTTGACGGCGGTAAGTCTGTAGATACTTCAATGGGCTTCACACCTCTCGACGGTGTTGTAATGGGCACAAGAACAGGTTCCGTAGACCCCTCCGCAGTTACATTCGTAGCTGACAAGCATGGCTTTACTCCTTCACAGATGAGCGAGTACATGAACAAGAAGTCAGGCTTCCTGGGAGTATCGGGCGTAGGCTCAGACAACAGAGACATTCAGGAAGCTGCTAACAACGGCAACCAGAAGGCTCAGCTCGTTTCCGACATGCTCGCATACGAGATACAGAAGTATATAGGCGCATATGCTGCTGCAATGAACGGTATCGACGCTGTTCTCTTCACAGGCGGTATCGGCGAGAACTCATGGGAAGTAAGAGAGCAGGTATGCCAGAATATGGACTACTTCGGAATCAAGATCGACGAGGCTCTCAACCGCACTATCAGAGGCAAGCTCACCAAGATCTCCACACCCGATTCAAAGATCGAGGTATGGATCGTTCCCACAAACGAGGAACTCCTCATCGCAAGAGATACGCTTGCTCTCATTTCCAAGTAATTATAACACAAATATTAAATAATAGCAATAAAAACCTGCACTTTTCAGTGCAGGTTTTTATTTCATATACGGTGTCCGACAAGCTGGTCTTCGCAGATTATCGTGGTCTGACTCGGGTCTATCTTCTCCTGCTCAAGGATAATGACGCCTATGGAATCAGCCTTGATGATACCTCCGCGCGGATTTCTTACGCTGTCGATATTTCCCACAATATCAACATTTATGGTAGAATACTCGAAAGCAAAGGAAGTATTCGGCATCTTGCAGTTCTTCATCATAAGATTGTCGATACCGCACAATCCCTCACGGCTCTCTACCGTACAGTTCACAAGGGATATATTCTTTGAATGCCAGCCGAAGCACTTGCCCTTGATCGTGGAATTGTATATGATAACGTTTTCGCAGTTCCAGAAAGCGTCGCGGCAGTTTATAACGGAATCGCGCACCGTAACGTTTTTTACGCCGTCGAAGGCATAACCTCCTGTCAGCTCAAGTCCGCTGATCTCCATGCCGTCGCAGTCCATTGCGAAATAATCGCCGTTTACCTTTACTCTGTCAAGACGAACGTTGTTGCACTTCCATAAAACCTCGTCACCATTTGGAAAGCTTACATTTCTCAGGCTGAGACCGCTGCAGCGGCGGAAGCACTTCGGCGCTTCAACGATGATATCATCGGCGCCTACCTCCTTTGAATACCATATTGCGGCACGTCCGTCCTCAGTCATCATGCAGTTTTTCAGCTTTATCATCTCACTGTGCCATAACGGGAACTTTGATGAAAAGGTACTGTCCGACAGCTTGATGTAGCTGCTTCGCTTAAGCGGCGATTCGCCGTAGCCGAATGAAGTACCGCTTATTTTGAGTCCGTTTGCCTGATAAAGAGCTCTTTCCCCCGAAAAATGCTCATTCTGGATCTCTTTCATAAATCTCACTCCTTATTGTATATCATTAAGACTTTAAAAAATCTAATGACCTCAAAATGTATTATACCATATTTTTTGTTTAAAAGCAACATTTATTCCAAAAATAAAACTTAACTAATTGTTAATGCCGCAAAAATGATAACAATAACTTATTTAATTTACATTTTATAATACCATACTTTGCAACACTTTACATTTGCGCTCCGTATGTGTATAATGAAAGCACAACGTATACGCAAAGCTTTTGCGGGGAGGTGGGACAATGACCGAAAACGATTTAAAGCTTATCACGCAAAGATCAAGGGAAGAAGGCTCCAAAGCACTTTTCGACGAATACTGGAAGAATGGTAAATGATTCATCAAGCTTTTTAAGATATGACTGAATAAACATTTCAGCCCGTGAGCTGTCAATTACCGACAGCTCACGGGCTTATTTTTATATTGCTTCTTTTTCCTGCCATTCCCTGCGGAACTCAGTAGGGGTCATGCCGAGGCCGTTCTTGAACTGCCTGTTGAAATAGGAGGCATTGGGATAGCCTACAAGCTCGGCCACCTTGTTTATGGAATATTCAGGCTTTTTCAGCAGCTCCGCCGCCTTGTCGAGACGGCTGGTGATTATATCCTTGGATATACTTACGCCGAATGTCTCGGAATAAAGGTGCTGCAAGCGTGAACGGCTAAGTGATATATCCGCTGCCATCTCGTCTATCGTCCACGATCTTGACGGCCAGCGGTAAATGCTCTCGCGCAGCCACAGGAGCTTCTCAACGTAAAGTCCCTCATGGACGGTGTTGAACCTTCTCAGGTCGGATACGCTCTCGTTGAGCTTGCGCAGGAGCAGCCTGAAATAAAGGTCTATGGAGTCCTCCCTGTTTTTGTTTGTGGAATAGTACTCCATGCTCATGCTCTTTATCATATCCGATATCTGCATGAGATCGGCTGCAGGTACTATTCTGTTCAGCGGGATATTGAGCTCGCTGATGAGCTTTTCCTCATCGGCTGTCGGTATAAAGCTGATACTGTCCTCAGTGAAGCTCATATCGTCGCTGCGGTAGCCGAAGGGCTGCCGTGGTGTAAGTACAACGAAAGAATGCTCGGGAGACGGTATCTCCCTGTCACCGATATTGAACACCGCCTTCGCCTTGACTACAAGCAGCTCCCAGCAATCGCTGCCTGTTCTGCGCTCATAATTAAAATTCCGCTCCCTTTTGTGATCGGAAGCTATATTCACAATTCTCATAAAACCGCTCCTTAAAAACTGCCCTCCAAAACGAGCAGTAATACCTCTACCGCTATTCTATCATGATAGCACAAAGGTGTCAAACCGATAATATCAATTTCATGTCATTTCAGATAATTTAATGACATATTTATTATATTATCATGACTGTTTACATATATGTGCAGCATAATACTGCTATCCTTATTGACAAAGGTATGGGTTTGTTGTATAATTATAACCTGATAAACGTTATTTTTGAAAGAATGATGATGATGAAAAAAGTTGTTACCATACAGGATATTTCCTGTTTCGGCAAATGCTCTCTTACGGTTGCTCTGCCCATAATCTCGGCTATGGGTATCGAAACAGCCGTTATACCCACTGCGGTGCTCTCCACTCATACAGGCGAGGGCTTCACGGACTATACCTTCCGCGACCTTACAAGCGATATTCCTGCGATAGCTGCGCACTGGAAAAGCATGGAACTGAGATTTGACGCCCTTTATACGGGATATCTCGGCTCTCCCGAGCAGGTGGATATTATTTCCGACTTTTTTGACAGTTTCGGCAGAAGAGATAACCATATAATCGTAGACCCCGTCCTTGGCGACGCAGGAAGGCTCTATGCAGGCTTTACTTCATCATTTGTGGAGAAAATGAAAAAGCTCTGCGCGAAAGCAGATTTTATTATTCCAAATATGACAGAGGTGTCGTTCCTGCTGGGGATACCATATACCGACAGCTACGACGAGGCTTACGTAAAGGACGTGCTCCGCAGACTTGCCGGGCTCGGGTGCAGGGTGCCGGTTATCACTGGTGTACACTTTGACAGTCTCATGCAGGGAGCTGCGGCTTACGACTCCGAAAAGGACGAGTTCTATTTTTCCTTTGACAAGAATGTTGATCATCGCTTTCACGGTACGGGGGATATTTTCAGCAGCGTATTCACAGGCGCATGCGCCCTGGGTATGAGTCTCCAGCAATGCCTTGACATAGCCGTAAAATTCACTCTTGACTGTATCGAGGCAACTGTTCCTAATATTGAAGAAACATGGTACGGAAGCTGCTTCGAGCTCTGTCTCGGAAAGCTTATCGGCTACGTTAAGGAGAAATAATGCCATGACTGAGCTTATAAAGGCAACGTCCGTTTTTATAAGGGCGAATACAGGCTCTGAGGAAGCTTTAAAGGCTTCCGACGCTCTTGCAAATGCAATTGACGGAGCTATTTCCCTTACCTCAGCAGTTTCTGTTATATCCTCACTTCTTGGCAGGGAATTCCTTGTCAGGGACTGCGTTCCGAACGGTGCTACGGCTTTTGCGGTGAATGCAGTCAGGGAGCTGCAAAAGGCTCTCAGAGCTGATGAACCCGGTACTGCTTATGATATTGCCGATATTTTGCAGGCTCTGCCCGAAAAGGTTTATTTGACGGACAAAAGAGCGGTTTCCGACTTTAACAGGACTTATATAGCGCCGTTCAAAAAAAAACACGGGATAAAGCTCCCGTTAATAGTATGAAAGAGCAGCTGTGAGCTGCTCTTTTTTATGCCATTTATTCCCTGTGATTACTGTGAAGACAGAGGGCAATAATATCCTTGTTATCAAAAACGGAGGATATTGTATGGCATATAACAAAGTCGTTATCGCAGGAATAAATACCTCAGAGCTGGAGGTCCTCAGGGAAAGCGAAAAGATAAGTCTGCTCAAGGAGATACGCGCTACGGGCAGCAAGGCTGCCAGGGACAGACTGGTAAACGGAAACCTCAGGCTCGTTCTCAGCGTTATACAGCGCTTTACCGGGCGTGGTGAGGATATCGACGACCTGTTCCAGATAGGTGTCATCGGACTTATCAAAGCGATAAACAATTTCGACCTCTCAAAGGAGGTGCGCTTCTCAACATACTGCGTTCCCATGATAAGCGGTGAGCTGAGACGATATCTCAGGGACAACAGTCACGTAAAGGTCAGCCGCTCTCTGCGGGACCTTGCCTATAAAGCTATACAGGCCAAGGAAAAGCTTACATTTTCGCTTGGCCGCGAGCCGAATATGGACGAAATAGCAAAGGAAATAGGTGAAAAGCGCTCAGATGTGGTAATTGCCCTCGAAAGCATAAGCGACCCTGTTTCGCTCTATGAGCCTGTTTATTCCGACTCTGATGATACGCTGTATATCATGGATCAGATAAGCGATATGAACGGCGTTGAGAGCCGTATGGATGAGCTCACGATCCGTGACGCCATTAACGGTCTCGACGAGCGTGAACGCAATATACTCTACCTCAGATTTTTCCGTGGAAAAACTCAGACGGAAGTGGCTGGAGAGATCGGCATCTCTCAGGCACAGGTGTCACGTCTTGAAAAAAGCGCTATCAGCAGAATAAAAAACAGCATATGATCATTTTATGTTTACAAATTGTTAACAGCCAAGGCAAGCAGTACTTTCCGTATAAAAATATTTGTCGAAATATTGCCGCTCGTACTTGAAAAGTTCATACTTTGATGGTATAATGTTTTTATGTAGGGATTACTACAAATATTGCAGAAAGGGGGTCTCGCCATGGAGATACTGTTCTGGGCATTGGCTGTTGTCGCTTTTGTGATCGCAGAGGTAATGACGATACAGCTCGTATCCATATGGTTTGCGGCAGGCGCGCTTGTAACGCTGCTTATGACCTATTTCTTCGAGCTGTCATGGATCGAGCAGCTGGGTGTATTCATAGCTGCTTCAACTGTATTCCTTATCATGAGCCTGCCGCTAATAAGAAAGCGGAAGAAAAACAGGGCAGTTGCCACAAATGCCGATCTTGACGTCGGCAAGCACGCCACAGTTATTGAAGAAATAAACTGTGACAAAGGTACAGGACGAGTCACTTTAGGTGGGGTAAACTGGAGTGCTGTTCCTGAAAACGAAAACGATGTCATATCAGAGGGTACTGTCGTTATCGTGAAAAAGGTCATGGGTGCAAAATTACTGGTCGCACCCGAAAAATAATTACATATCAGACAATCTATTTATTTTATCTGGAGGTACTTAAAAATGTTTAACAAATTAAGCTTGTTTATGGCAATGGATAATCCCGGCGTATTTATTGTTTTTTTAGTTATAATCTTCCTGCTTTTCATCATCATCAGATGCTTCAGGATAGTTCCTCAGGCTCATGTTTTCGTTATCGAGCGACTGGGCTCATTCCACGCTGAGTGGGATACGGGACTTCATATCCTCGTTCCCTTCATCGACAGGATCGCAGGCAAGGTATCACTCAAGGAAAAGGTCGTTGACTTCAAGCCGCAGCCAGTTATCACAAAGGATAACGTTACTATGCAGATAGATACTGTTGTATTCTATCAGGTAACGGACGCAAAGCAGTACATCTACGGCGTTGAAAGACCTCTCGCAGCTATCGAGAACCTTTCGGCAACAACTCTCCGTAACATCATCGGTGAAATGGAACTGGACGCTACTCTTACTTCAAGAGACGTAATCAATACAAAGATCACTTCTATCCTCGATCAGGCTACCGACCGCTGGGGTATCAAGGTAAACCGCGTTGAGCTCAAGAACATTCTCCCGCCCCGTGAGATACAGGACGCTATGGAGAAGCAGATGAAGGCTGAGCGTGAGCGCCGTGAAAAGATACTTCAGGCAGAGGGTGACAAGAAGTCTCAGATCCTCGTTGCAGAAGGTGAAAAGGAATCTCAGATACTTCGTGCTCAGGCTAAGAAGGAAGCTCAGATCCTCGAGGCAGAGGCTCAGAAGCAGGCTATGGTCCTCAGAGCCGACGCCGTAAGAGAGCAGAAGATACTGGAGGCTACCGGTGAAGCAAAGGCTATCGAAATGGTACAGCAGGCTCTTGCCGAGAGTATCGTAAAGCTCAATGACGCTAATCCTAACGAAAGAGTTATACAGCTCAAGTCACTTGAGTCGTTTGCCAAGGCTGCTGACGGCAAGGCCACAAAGATCATTATCCCCAGTGAAATCCAGGGCCTTGCAGGTCTTGCAACAGGTCTTAAGGCTCTTGTTGAAAAGGACAGTGAATAATGTCATAACGCCAAAGCTCCCCTTTCGGGGAGCTTTTTCTTGCTTAAAGACAATCCGCCGAGATCAGTATCCGGCGCATTTACCCGGAAATGCGGCAGAATGATCCGTTTGATCCCCACATTCAAAACAGCTTTTTGATCCGGTCAAGTGAAAAAAGAATTTTCCTGAACCTTCAGCTGCGCCGGAGCGCACTATCAATAATGCTCCTATTTCTGCTCTCCCCTCTTTTTCCTCCGGAATGTTTTTTTCAAAGGCTGCAAAAAAGAAAGCAAAAATTGAAAATACCTGTCTTTTCCTCTTGCAATTGCTCCGATATTGTTGTATAATTGATTATATAGGCATTATTGTATGCTTTTACAGAAATAAGATCATATAAATATAATATTTTTTGCTGCGACTGCTTTTACGCGGTATACATATATAAAATTTGCAGCAAGGCGGTAGAACAAATGGTATTTTCGAGACTTTTCTTCATATATATTTTTCTCCCTGTCTGCCTGTTGTGCTATGGGCTGGCAAGAGGGACCAAACATAAAAATACGGTGCTGATATTTTTCTCGCTGATTTTTTACGCTTGGGGCGAACCTGTCTATATCTTCCTTATGCTGGCTACAGCTGCGGTGAACTATGCCGCGGCGCTGTTCATCGGGAAGTATAGAGGCAAAGGAGGAGATACCGCCGCGACGGTCACTGCTGTCGTGTATGATCTTCTCATGCTTGGCGTATTCAAGTACAGCGGCTTTATCGTGGAAAATATCAACGCCGTTTTTTCGTCGTCCATACCAGTTCCCGATATAAGACTGCCTATCGGTATCAGCTTCTATACCTTCCAGACAATATCCTACATAATCGACTGCCACTGGGAAAAGGTGGAGCCACAGAGGAGCTTCAGGAACTTTCTGCTGTACATTTCTTTATTCCCGCAGCTCGTTGCAGGTCCTATCGTAAGATACAGCACCATAGAAAAAGAGATAAACGAGCGCACTGTGCAGCTCAGCGATGTTTCCTACGGTCTTAACAGAGTAGCGCTGGGTCTTGCCAAAAAGGTGCTCCTTGCCAATCAGATAAGCCTTATTTCCGATAAATTCCTTGGCAATATCGGCAGCTCAACAATGCTTGGAGCTTGGTACGGAGCTATCGCTTACGGCTTGCAGCTCTATTTTGACTTTTCGGGATACTCCGATATCGCTATCGGTCTCGGCAGGATATTCGGCTTTCACTTTGACGAGAACTTTGACCATCCGTTTATGTGCAGGGATATCACTGAATTTTGGCAGCGCTGGCATATCTCACTCGGAACCTTTTTCCGCGACTACGTCCTCTATATCCCCATATTCGGCAAGCGCAGAAAATACGGCGGACTCCTCCTCGTATGGCTTTGTACGGGAATCTGGCACGGAGCAAGCTGGAACTTTGTAATATGGGGACTTTACTACGGACTTTTCATCTTTATCGAGATGCTCATAGGCAAAAAGAGAATGAAGAAAGTCCCTGTGGCAATACGCCATATCTACAGCAAATTCGTGATTATCACCGGCTTTGCCATTTTCTATTTCGAGGATATGGGAAAGCTGGGCACATTCTTCAAAACAGCTTTTGGATTAGGCAGAAACGGCTTTATTGCCGTGCAGGACAAGATATCTCTTGTGAACAACGTTTTTCTGCTGGCAGCTGCCGTGATATGCTGTTTCCCGATTATAAAGACTATAAAGGACGTTACGGACAAGCACTTTGTAACAAAGGCGACCATGTCGTCTGCCGCAGCTGTAGCTTCGGCTCTCCTGCTGCTGATAACAAGTATAATGCTTGTTGACTCTACGACCAATCCCTTTCTTTATTTCAGATTCTGATACGAGGCATGCAAAATGAATACTAATAAATTAAGCGGCGCTGCCGAAAAGGATAAAAACAATACCGCAGATACCTGCCGTCCCGAGCCCGCGATTTCCATAGAGGCCTCCGATCGCAAGGGTACGGCTATAGATATTCCCATAAAGAACAAAAAGACCAAAAAGCAGCGCAGAAAAAAGACCATGAACAGTATCGCCCTTGCCAATATCATGCTCCTCGGAGCTGTATTCGCCGGCGGGTTCGTATATGTCACCCTGCTCCCCCATGAAACAAGAGCCGACGACGAGAACCGCTACCTTGCAAAGTTCCCGAGGTTCAGTGCAAAAGCCTATGCAAGCGGCGAATTCACTGAGGGAGTTGCTGATTACTTTGACGATACGGTGCATAATCGTACCGATATCAAGCAGTTCATTGCCGATATGATCATGCCGCTCAAGGGTATGAAGTACGGCGGAGACAAAGCAGAGCTTTTCGGCAGCGGCTTTGAAAAGAATACTTCTCCTGTTGTCACTGCTGTTACTACATCAAGAGTAACGACTACAGCTGTAACCACAGAACCTCAGGAGGTCACTACTGCTGCCCCCGAGGAGGATAACGCAGGAGACGGAGAACTCACAAACAATATCCTCATCGTAAACAAGCGCGGTATAAACCTTTACGGCGGAGCATGGGGCGGCGAACAGGAGTACGCTTCATACGTCAATGCCTACAAGGAGGCTCTCCCCGATATAAATGTATACTCAATGGTGCTGCCTACAGCGAGCTCATTCTATCTGCCCGACAAGTATAAGGACCTTTCCCAGAGTGAAAAGGCGGACTTTGACAGCCTTGAAGCCTCGCTCAGGAACGTTCTTCCGGTTGACGCATACAATATTCTTGAAGCTCACAAGGACGAGCCTATCTACTCCCGCACCGACCACCACTGGCAGCCCCTGGGAGCTTACTATGCGGCTAAGCAGTTCGCGCTGACAGCGGGAGTTCCCTTCCCCGAGCTTTCGGAATACGAAAAGGTCACTCTGCCCAACTATGTCGGAACTCTCTATATGTACACTCAGAGCGCCACGCTTCTGAACAATCCCGAGGACTTCGTTTACTACAAGCCGAAGACCAATGTTACCGTTACGCAGTACGATACCCGCTTCGCCAATCCTGTGGCGGCCAGTCTTCTGTTTGACACGTCTCAGATGCCAAATTCGGGATATTATATGGTATTCGGCGCGGATGAAAGGATAGTCCATGTAAATACGGAGTGCAAGAACGGCAGGACCCTTGTCATATTCAAGGACAGCTACGGAAACGCTCTCCTGCCAATGCTTACAAGCTCATTCGAGAATATCTATCTTTGCGACATAAGATACTTTGAACTCAACGCTCCCGAGTTCATAAGAAGTGTTCAGGCGACCGATCTCCTGTTCGCCATGTGTTCGTTCTCTGCTGTTGGCGGGAACAAATACAGCATTTACAATAATCTCATAAGATAAGGAGAGCATATGAAAGAACTCAATTTTCCTTTTGACAGCAAAGATATAATACGCAGGCGGCTGGCTATTAAAAAGGAGCTCCTTTCCGACGGTACTGCCCGCGTAAAAAAGAGGATAGCCGTTCTCGGCGGCTCCACCACCAATCATGTTATATCGGCACTGGAGCTTTTCCTGCTGAATTTCGGCATAGAGCCGGTTTTCTATCAGTCAGAGTACAATAAATTCTATGAGGATGCGGTTTTCGGCAATCCGGAGCTTGACAGCTTCGATCCCGATGTGATATATATACATACCACTTCGCGAAATATTACCAAGCTACCCGCTGGTCCTGCAGTAAGGGCCGAGCAGGTTCAGAACGACCTGAATGAACAGTTTGCCTGCTTCAAGCAGGTATGGGAGAGCCTCATGCAGAGATTCAGCTGTCCCGTAATACAGAACAATTTTGAGCTTCCCCTTTTCCGTCGCACGGGAAGCTACGACGGCTGGAGCGTTACCGGACATGCGGCTTTTATTGAAAGGCTGAACGTGATGTTCTCGGACTACGCGCGCTCCGTACATGGACTTTACATACACGATATCAATTACCTTTCGGCCGTATGCGGCCTTTCCAACTGGCATGACGCTGAGGCATGGTATCTTTACAAGTACGCCATGAGCACATCTGTTATCCCTGATCTTGCCTACAGTCTCGCATGTATAATAAAATCTCTCTACGGCAAGAACCATAAAGTCATTGACCTTGACCTCGACAACACCCTCTGGGGCGGAGTTATCGGTGATGACGGTCAGGACGGCATAGAGATAGGTCCGGAAACGGCTATCGGTCAGTCATTCAGCGAATTCCAGAGCTTTATCAAGGGCTATAAGGACTACGGCGTGGTCCTTGCGGTATGCTCGAAAAATGATGAAGAAAACGCCCTGCTTGGTCTCGAACACCCAAGCAGCGTACTGAAAAAGTCGGATTTTGTCTCCATAAAGGCCAACTGGGAGCCCAAGGACCGCAATATCGTTGAGTCCTCTCAGGACCTCAGCCTCGGTCTCGACAGCTTTGTTTTCATTGACGATAATCCAGCAGAATGCGCTATCGTTGAGGGACAGCTCCCCATGGTGCAGACCGTGAACCTCAGCAATGTACATGATGCTATGTACAAACTCACACGCGGAGGCTATTTTGAGGTGACTACTGTTTCCGACGACGATATGCACCGCTCGGAAATGTACGCTGCAAATGCTCAGAGAGCCGCTCAGCGAAAGAGCTTCGACAGCTATGAGGACTACCTTGTCAGCCTTGAAATGAAGGCTGTGATCTGCGGCTTTAAACCTGTATATATCCAGCGTATAACCCAGCTCACCAACAAGAGCAACCAGTTCAACCTCACTACACGCCGCTATAACGAAAACGAGATAACAGACGTAAGTACAAGTACAGACCATATCTGCCTTTGCGGACGCTTGGTTGACAAATTCGGCGATAACGGCATTGTTTCCGTAGTTATCGGCAGGATAAACGGAAATGTCCTTGATATGGAGCTGTGGCTCATGAGCTGCCGCGTTCTCAAAAGGGACATGGAGCTTGCCATGCTCGACGAGCTTGTAAGACACGCAGCCGAAAAGGGACTTGCAGGAATAAACGGCTATTACTATAAATCGCTGAAAAACAGCATGGTCTCGGAGTTTTACGGCTCTCTTGGCTTTGAACTCAAAGAAAAGCTTGAAAACGGCGATTCCGTATGGCACCTTGATATAAAAAACTATAAAAACAAAAATAAAGTCATAAAAATACTTGATAAGGAGATACAAAATGAATGCAAATGAAATAATCCCGCGTCTTAATTCGGTTTTCAGAGATGTTTTCGGAGATGACAGCATTTCCGTTTCCGCAAAGACTACAGCCGACGACATCGATGACTGGGACAGTCTTGCACATATAACCCTCGTTGAAGCTGTTGAACATGAGTTCGGACTGCGCTTCAGGATGAGAGAGGTCTCCTCAATGAAAAATGTGGGGGATATGATAAACATTATTGCCGAAAGAGGCAGCTGATGTCAAAAAAGAAACGAAAGCTGCTCATTGCTGCCGCTGTTATAATTGTACTGTCGGTTCTGTCAGCATGGGGCTTTGTCATGAAAACTGTAAGATATACAGTAAAGTCAGACAAGTCTGACAGCAATATAAGGATAGCGTTCATCTCTGACCTGCATAACTGCTTCTACGGAGACAGTTCACAGTCCAAGCTCATACAGGAAGTTGAGAACAGCTCCCCCGATATCGTCATATTCGGCGGAGACGTCATCGACGCATGGGGCGGTACTAAATATGCTCTCCGCCTTATCTCGAAGCTCAGCATGGAGTATCCATGCTTCTACGCTCCGGGAAACCATGAGGAAATGCGTGACGACAAGGAGGAGTTCTACAGTGAGGTTCAGAAATACTGCCCAATGCTTCTCGGAGAGTACAGTGAGATAAACATAAAAGGGCAGGCTGTCCGCATTTACGGAGTCCTCGACGATACTGCCTGGGGGAAAAGCAAGGCACAGATTGAAGAATGCTTCGATACCCTCGACAGCAGATGCTTCAATATACTTCTCGCACACCAGCCGGAACAGATAAACAGCTTTCTCGGCGATGATGATAAGTACTTCGACCTCATACTCTCCGGACATGCTCACGGAGGACAGTGGAGGCTGCCGAAGATACTGGATCAGGGACTGTATGCTCCCGATCAGGGAATACTCCCCGACTATACAACAGGTATGTACACCTACGGCAGAACGACCCATATAATCAGCCGCGGACTTGCAAGACCGCTGAGAATGATATTCATTCCCCGTATTTTCAACCGTCCCGAGCTGTCTGTAATCAATATAGAAAAGTGACGGAAAAGTCCACGGATAAAAAATACTTGTAATTTCATATCAATAATGGTATAATAAAAATATCGTTTCCCCGACGGAAAAACACTAAAAAATACAGAACAAAAGGAGCTTGGGCACCTTGCGCCCACTGTAAAATATGGAAAAAGAGAAAATTTCAGCCGAAAAGTCCGCCAATATCATCTGCGGACGCAACCCCGTCATCGAGGCGCTGAAATCAGGCGCCAACATCGATACGATATATATAAACGGCAACGGCGGCAGTCTCGGGCTTATCCGACGGCTTGCAAAGGATAACGGCATCGTTGTCAAGGACGCAGACGACAAGAAGCTTTCAAGGCTTTCCGACGGCGCTTCGCATCAGGGCGTAGTGGCAGAAGGTGCCTGCGGCGAATATGTGTCTGTGGAGGATATACTTGAGGTATCCCGCAGAAAGGGTACAAAGCCTTTTATAATCATCTGCGATGAGATCGAGGATCCTCACAACCTGGGCGCTATTATCCGTACTGCCGAAACCTCCGGTGCTGACGGAGTTATTATCCCAAAACGCAGGAGCGCCTCACTGAACTCAACAGTATTCAAGACCTCTGCAGGCGCAGCAAGCTATGTGCCGGTTGCAAGGGTCTCCAATCTTGCCGCTTGTATCGATACACTCAAGGAAAACGGCGTATGGATATATGGCACCGACGCCTCCGGCAGCGATTACAGCTCCACTGACTTTACAGACGGTGTCGGTCTCGTTATTGGCTCCGAGGGCTTCGGAATGAGCCAGATCATTCAGAAAAAATGCGATTTTATGATAAAGCTTCCAATGCTTGGAAAAATTAATTCACTCAACGCTTCCGTTGCGGCAGGCATCTTCATGTACGAAGTACTCCGTCAGCGCAGAAGCATGTAAATAAGGAGATAATCATGTCGGATCAGAAACCATCGCTTGAGGATATTCTGGACGAGTATTCTCCGAACAGCAGCCATACCAGGGCGGCAGGCAGGGTCGATACACAGAAGGTGCTCAATTCGACCGTTGATACCCCTGATATCGTGCAGAAAGCAAAGTCCAGACCTCCAATATCACATGAGAAATCAGCGCTCTTCGACAATGCGCTGCGAAACGACAAACCCGCAGACGAATTCAAGCCTGCCGATATATCGCGGCATAAAATAGCCGTGGTAAGCTCCGACGCAATGAGCGAGATACGTGCCAATCCGCAGAGGAAGGCCGTACCGTCAGGCACCATCACTCCCGTTCAGATGACTCCCGACGAAGCGCCGAAGATAAGGCGTATGAGCGAGTCTACCCGGGCCAAGGAGATGGAAAGCAAAAAGAACAAGAAAAAACGCCGCGGGAAAGACAATGACTATACCTACGCAAAGGAAACTCCCGACGGAGAGTATATGTATACACCTCCCGAGTTCAAGAAGAAAAAGCGCAGCCGTATACAGATAATCAACGAAGCTGAAAGTCCCGAGGGCAAGAAACAGATAACCGATATCGTCCCCTCGCCTGCAGCTGTTGAAGCCGCAAAGCCTGTTGAGCCGGCTCCGAGAGCAGAGCTCACAAGCATAAATCTAAGTGAAAAGCCTGATATCGACGCCGGCCAGCTTGACGTACATATCACTCAGGAAGCTGACGAATATATGTCTGTACACTCAAAAAACAAGCGTACCAAAAGGATAGTCGATTTCAACTATTACGGCGACGTCGAGGATGTTGGCAGAGATATCTATGAGCTGAAAAGCACTATTGCGGCAAGAGTGGTCATTCTTGCAATGACCTCATTCCTCAGCCTGTTCATTACACTGGCTAACCAGTTCAATATCCCGATCATAGACGCTTTCAGTATGTCGCATATCAAGACATACCTTTCAGTACACCTTATACTCGGAGCTCTTTCAATACTCTCGTCTATGGCAGTAATAACAAAGGGCGTGCGAAAGCTGTTTACAATGAAAGCAGACAGCGACTCTATGACCGCTGTTACCGCGCTTTCCTGCCTAATCGCCATAATCCCTGCGTTTCTGAGCCCGCAGCTTGTCAGAACGGAAAATATCCATATATATATGCCTGTGGGAATACTTGCGCTGTTCATCAATGCTCTCGGAAAGCTTCTCATAATCAGGAGAGCGGCACGTAATTTCAGATTCGTTTCCAAGAACTTCGACCGTCACGGCGTTACCTACGTCACTGACGAGGACCGCGCCGAGCGCATTACAAGAGGTACTCTCGGGGATTTCCCCATTCTTGCTTCAATGCGCAGGACCGACTTCCTTACTGACTTCCTGAGGTATACATATTCCTCGGATATGACCGACGATTTCTGCCGCAAGGCTTCTCCGCTCTGTCTTATAGCTTCAATAGTCGTATCGCTGTTCCTTACTCTCTTCTGTAAGGGCAATCTCTTCACCCTTGACTCGGCAGCCTTCGGCTTTTCAATATTCAGCATGATAATATGCGCAACCTCATGTATTGCAATGCCTTTCGTGGTAAATATCCCCCTTGAAAAAGTTTCAAAGAGTGCTATCAGGAATAAGGGAATAATGCTTGGATATCAGAGCGTTGACGACTTCTACGACACAAATTCCATACTTATCGACGCCAATACATTGTTTCCCGACGGAACGGTCCGACTTGACGGCATAAAGGTATTTTCCAATACAAAGCTTGACGAAGCATTCCTTGAAGCTGCAAGTCTTACATCTACTGCGGGAAGTATCATGTCCCAGCTTTTTGCCGATGTCATAGCAGGCAGAAACGGCGCCCTTTATCCTATCGAGAACTACTCCTATGAGGAAGGCATGGGCATGTGCGGCTGGATAAACAACAAACGAGTTCTTTTCGGCAACCGTGAGCTCATGACCAGCCATAATATCGAGGGAGTTCCCACAAAGGCTCAGGAAGCTGAGTCCGTTGACAGCGGCAAGGAGGCTCTTTACCTTTCAATTTCGGGAAATCTTGCTGCTATGTTCGTTGTCGATATCGTAGCTGACAGATATGTCAAGCGCTGGGCTAAAAAGCTGTGCAAAAACAAGATATGCATGTTCATAAAGTGCATAGACCCCTGCATAACCGTGAAAAAGCTCAACAAGCTCTTCGGTATACCCGAGGAAATGGCAAGGATAATCCCCAAGAAGCACCACGAGGACTTCTACGAGGAGACTAAAAAAGCAGTGCGTCTCAGCGCATCAATGGCTACAACAGGTAAGTTCTCATCACTTGCAGAGCTTCTTATCGGCACAAAGGTAGTCCATATCTCAGCTATAATCGGACTTATACTGCAAACCGCCTCGATCCTTCTCGGCTTTGTGCTATGTATGCTTCTGATACTCTCAAAGGCATTCAGATACAATTACGTCTATATGTCGGCAACTGCCCTGACAGTTTATAATCTCGCATGGACCTTGCTCACATATATCGCAGTAAAGCTGAAAAAAACATGACATAAGCAAAAGAACCTGTACCCGTAACGGTACAGGTTCTTAAAGCATAGAAAGGAGATCATAATGCCACACAGATATAACGGCAGAGATGAAAACGAGATACCAAACACTGACAATGAGGAAACTATGCTGATATCGGGTATCCCCGATGAAGAAGCTCAGTACAGACAGGAGCTGCCGCCCCTCAGACGCGTCAACCGACGCACCGCTCAGCAAAGCAATGAGGACTTTTACCGCAACGATCAGTCTCAGCCGGAGGAGCTCCCGCAGTTCCCGCATACAACTCCGCCACCGCCGCCTCACCGGTATGATCATAACGACGTGAACTACTACGATTACGCTCAGCAGCCACCTCAGAACAGCGGAGACTGCTATCCCCCGCCCCCCGCTCCAGAAGCACCGCACCAAAAAACGGAGCCGAAGAAAAAAACTGCTCCCCCTCCCGCAGCAGAGCCCGAGCAGCCGCAAAAGAAAAAAAAGAAGCACCATAAGTCGCTGCTCAGGAGGATAACCGGCAGGATATTCAGAATAGTGCTTGTACTTTTCCTGTTAGTTTTCGGTATATACTCATGCACCTCAGTGTGTCTTATAAGAAAGGTCAATCACGTTCCCTCCGATAACAGGACTCACTATGCGGATTCCGTGGGCCGAGGACATGTAAGAAGCGTGCTCGTCATAGGCACCGACGGCAGAACCGCCGATGACCGCGGACGCTCCGACTCTATGATACTTGTTTCAATGAACAGTAAGACCAATGAGATAATAATGACCTCGTTCATGCGCGACTGCTATGTTGAGATACCCGACAACGGCTGGGACAAGCTAAATGCCGCATACGCATACGGCGGTCCGGACCTGCTTATGGAAACGCTGGAGTACAATTTCGATGTGCGCATAGACGATTACGTATCAGTTGACTTCGCCTCGTTCGTATCGGTTGTAGACGCTGTCGGAGGTATAGATATCGAGGTTTCCGATCCTGAAGCAGAGCAGATAAATATTATCCTCATATCAGAAGTAAATGAACTCATGGGCGACGACAGGAACGCCGATCTTCTCAGCGGAGGCGGAAAGCTCCACCTGAACGGAAAGCAGGCACTCTCCTATTCACGTATACGCAACGTAGGAAACAACGACTTCGAGCGCACAGAGCGCCAGCGCAGGGTAATGTCCCTTATATTCGCAAAGCTCAAGTCATTCAAACCCTCAATGTTCAAGAATCTTGCCTCAGACGTAATACCCGATGTAAGCACAAATATGACCGACCTGAAAATGTACCTTCTCTCCCTGAGAGTTCCTTTCGCGCTGAGATATGATACAAAGCAGATACAGATACCCGCAGAGGGTACCTACTACGGAGACGATGTGGACGTAGGAAACGTTCTGCAGGTCGACAGAGACGCAAACAGCGATTTAATTGAAAGAGAAGTATTCTCACAAGGCTGACAGAAAAGCCCTCTCATATTGAGAGGGCTTAACCTTTTATTCAGCGAGCAGCTTTTCAGCAGCTGCTATTTTAACGCAGATAGTGAAGAGCTCCATTGCCTTTTCGAGATCCTCTATTGGAGGATATGTAGGAGCTATTCTTATATTTTTATCGTAGGGATCCTTTCCGTAGGGGAAGGTCGCTCCCGCACCTGTAAGAGTTACTCCTGCCTCGCTGCAAAGCTGAACGATCCTCTTTGCACAGCCGTCAGGCGCATTGAACGATATGAAGTAACCGCCCTTTGGATCGGTCCAGCTGCCGATGCCGAGAGGAGCTATTTCCTTATCAAGCTTATCTATGACAAGCCTGAACTTAGGAGCAATGATAGCCATATGCTTCTTCATGTGTGCCAGCATATTGTCAAAGTTTCCGAAGAATTTTACGTGACGGAGCTGATTCATCTTATCATAACTGATAATACTGATGCCGAGGAACTGCCTGAGCTCATCGATATTCTTTTTGCTTCCGCCCATTACGGCTACACCGGCACCCGGGAATGTGATCTTTGAGGTCGAACCGAATACGTATACGATATCCTCATTGCCTGCCTTTTTGGCTTCATCAAGTATGTTGAGTACATACTTAGGCTCATCTGTGAGATGGTGTATGCAGTAAGCATTGTCCCAGAAGATACGGAAGTCCTCAGCCGCAGGCTTAAGAGCAGCAAATCGCCTGACTGTATCGTCGCTGTAGCATATACCGTCAGGATTTGAATACTGAGGCACGCACCATATACCCTTTATAGAATCATCATTCTTTACGAGCTCCTCGATCATGTCCATATCGGGACCTGTGGGAGTCATTGGTATATTTATCATTTCGATACCGAAGAACTGAGTTACTTTGAAATGTCTGTCATATCCCGGAACAGGGCAAAGGAACTTTACCCTACCGCACTGTGACCACGGCTTGCTGCCGAGCACGCCCTTGTTGTATGCGCACTGAACTGCAAAGAACATAGCACTGAGGCTTGAATTTCCAAAAATGATTATCTCATCGGTGTTTACTCCGATCATATCCGAAAAGAGCTTCTTGGCCTCGGGTATACCGTCTGGCACACCATAGTTACGGACATCTGCACCGCATTCGCTCATAAAATCCCCGTTGTCGAAAACTCTGAGCATATCCACACTAAGCTGGAGCTGCTCCTTGCAGGGGTTTCCTCTTGCCATATTGAGGCAGAGACCTTTACCCTTGAAATCGCTGTAAAGCTTTTCATTTTCGCTCTTGAACGCGCTGATTTCCTCTTTTGTCATCTGAGATAAATTCATTCTCCGGATCTCACCTTTCAAAAATTATTAAGTGCTGAAAAACAGCACAAAATCTCCAAATAAAAGTATAACACAGCATTACGACATTTTCAAGAGACAATATAACAAATTATATATCAGGAAAACTCCCTTTTTTAGTGCTTTCAGCACTAACGCCTATATATAGCGATATTCTCTTTTGGAATAGTTATTTTCACTAAAAAGCTCTTGTTAATTTTAGATGAATAAAAAGCGAAAAGGATTGACTTTTTAGGTCATTTTGTGTATAATAAATATATAGATATCAATCGGGAATTGGTATAAACCGCTTCATAGGAGGGCTATGTATGAAAAAATTGATCTCATCGACAATTTCAGCTGTGACATCAGCCGCTGTACTTATGTGTTCCTGCCTCTGCACGGCTTTCGCGGCAGCAGAAGAGCCTGTATACTTTGATCCCGAATCGGCAGAGATATACCTTAGCGACATAGACGCGCTCGATCTCTCTATGGCAGGCAGCCCGAAAATACTGTCAAATTTCAATGAGGGCTCCTACAACTACGGCGACACACTCACCGGCAACAACCTTGCCGTGTACAACGCTATAATGAAGCTTGACGGTCCTACTACAGATCAGCTGACCATAAAGCTCCCCGAATCTGTTACGCTTTCTCTCAAAACTCTGCCAAACTCCTCGGATTTCAGCAGCAGCGACGGCGAAGCCTATCAGAACGCTCTGTTTGAAAACTGCAAACCTGGTATAGACTGCGCTCTTTTCGACCGCCCCGAGCTATACTGGATCGAGCCCACGGGTATGGCCATTTCCGTAGGCAGAGACACAACTGTTACCCGCAATATGTTCTCTGATGGATATACGGTAAAGATACGTTCTCTGCTTATAGTTCCAAAGCTGCTCGACGGCTTTAAATCCGTTGCGGATGCCGAAAACTATGGCAGGCTGCTTGATGAGGCACTGGAAAAGGTACCCGTTACCGGCGCTAACAGGTATGAGATACTGAAAAATATACATGATTACATATCAAAAACAACATATTACGACCTCAATGCAAAGTTCAGCAGTTCCGCTCTCGGCGCTCTTGTTGAGCCGGGCGTTGTCTGCGAGGGCTATTCCGAAGCCTTCAAGCTCATATGCGACAGGCTTAATATCCCCTGCGTCTGCGTGTTCGGAAACCTCATTGAGGAGGACAACGCAGGTCATATGTGGAATTATGTCAAGATGGAGGACGGAAAATGGTACGGCATGGACGTTACATGGGACGATCTTGACGGCTCGGGAGGTAAGGAAGTGAAGTATGAGTACTTCCTGAAAGGCTCCAAGAGCTTCTACATAAAGCATACACCGGAAAGTGATTACAAGATAACTCAGCTGGTATATCCCGAGATCCCCGAATACGACTACGTTTTAGGAGCATCCGCAGGTACAACGGCAACAACAACAACAACAACAACAACTACTACTACCACTACGACCGTTAAAACGACTACCAAAACTACTACTGCCACTACAACAACTCAGCCGCCTAAGCCGCTTGTAGGCGACCTTAACCGCGACGGAAACGTAAACGTTGCCGACCTTGTATACTGTCAGGGCTCACTTCTCGGCAAAATCAGGCCCGAGTATTCCTGTGACGCAAACAACGATGGAACAGACGATGTTTTCGATGTGATATTCATGAGAAAACTGCTTATTTGACCATTCAGTTATTATCTTTATTCCTTTCAAACGACAAAAGCTCCGGATATCGGAGCTTTTGTCGTTTTTATATCAGCGGGTGCCGTTTAAAATCACGGCTCGTTTCGTATGAATCGTATTCCGCCTTTGCTATTGCCGTGCATTCTTCCGCAAGTCGGTCAACTTCCTCCGACTTTTCATATATCACGGGAAACTTTGCAACCTCTCCCGACTGAAAATTAAGTGTGGGATTAAGCTGGCCGAAAATATACTCAAACACCTTTGAATTGAGCAGGGCGCAGATAAAGTTTTTCTTTTCACCGAGCCCGAATATGCAGCAGCCGCCGTTATCAAATATATATCCCTCACCGAACTGCCTTATGCTGAATTTTCCGCTTGTGACCGTAGACCATGTGAGCCCCGCTTTTGTAAAGTACTGATAGTTGGCTATTACCGCAGTCGGTATTCTGCGTATCTCAGCTGCGTCATCGTACCAGTCTATGAGATAGTCATTGAAACCATACCACTTCTGATAGCCTCCTCCCTTATTATAGGGGAACCACCGCCTTGTGAGAGTATCCTCCCTGTCAATTGAACTGCTGCCGAGGTTCATCTTATGCTTGTCAACTTCATGCCACAGGCGCAGGAAACGGTCGTTGTCGGAGGTGGAATTGCCCTTTCGCGGAGCTGAAATGCTGCCGAGGGGCGGATACTTGCTGTAGAGCTCCCTCACTCTGCCGCTTATCCAGTAGGCTGCGGGAGCATTTGGTATCTTCTCAAATTCCTTCGATGAGGTCTCATAAACATTTGCAGAATCTTTGTCAGTTATAGCTGCAAGAAACTTTTCACGCTGCAAGGCAAGTCCACCTCTGAAATCCGTCAGGCGGATATAAACGCCCATGACGTCAGTTCGGCAGTTCCTCAATGTAAATGCGCAGACAGGGACAGTGGCGTCCTCAAAGGAAGAATACTCAAAATGCACCAGTGTTTCGAGAGTTTTTTCATTGAACATCATTCTGCGCAGCTTCTCATAGCTGCGTATGAACATCCATACATAAGGAGTAAGAAAGCCGAGATAGCCGCCCTCCTCCGCCAGCTCGCAGCAGCGGACGATAAACGCCGAGAACAGATCAGCATGATAATCCGCATATTCTCTTTTCAGGTAGCCGAGAAGCTCCTTATTCATGTTACTGCACGACATATAGGGCGGATTGGTGACCACAGCGCTGTATTTCCTTGAAAGGATCCTGCAAGCCCCATTTGCAGCTTCATTTTTACTGAGCGGCAGACCTGGACGTATCAGACTTCCAAATAGCTCCGCACCACTGAAACTCTCCGAACAGCCGTCAAGCCTTTCCGTATCATATACCTGCGGAACGACAGCGCTGCCGAGTATATTCCGGCTGTAATCAGCTGCCTTGAGCAGCAGGGCAGCGCGGGCTATCCTGCAAACCTTACTGTCGATATCTATGCCGAAAAGATTGTTTTCGAGTATCAGCACCGCCGCTTCCTCTTCAGATCTCCCCTGCGCCCTGTAAAGCTCCATGAACATATCAAAGGCGCAGACCAGTATATTTCCGCTGCCGACACATGGATCAAGGAGAGTTATTTTTTCTGGCGGGAGCTTGCTTTTATCCGTTTTTCGCGTGATATAGTACTCAAGCTTTGAAATATCAAAGCCGCAGTGAGCTGAAAACAGCCGCCCGAGTGTATTTTCTGTCATATAACGTGCTATCCAGTCGGGGGTGAATATCTGAGTTGCCGTAGCCATATTCTCGTTACCAACTCTTGAACTGTTCCTGAGACCGCCGAGTATACTGTCTTTTTTCACGCTGTTGCAGTACTGATACAGCTGCCCGATAAACCTGACATTGCTTTTCCACATTCCGGAGGGTATTTCCGAAAGAAGTTCCTTTACCACAGCAGCACCCGCAGCTATATCCTGCTCCGCCTCATGTTCACGGAACACACAGGGCATAAGACGTGTCAGCTCCGCCCCGGTATACTCCTCTGTCAGCGCATTTTTGGACATATAGACAGAAACTGCCCCACGCAGAAAGGCTTCAAATAAAAGCTCCTCTCTGTCATCTCCACAAAATAATGACGTGAGCCTTTCTCTTATGGACAGTGCGAGGTTTTTTATTGCCGTTTTCTTTATAAAGCTCCCTCCCTTCCGAATTATTATTAATATTATAACATAAAGCTGCGAAAAGAGCAATATTTGCAGAGAAAAACTCACGATCACCATACTGCAACGCCGAATGATAAAATATTCACTAAACTATGACGGTCACATATGGTTTTATTTTATAGTAAAAAATACTATATTCATATTATATCCATTGACAAAAAAAGGTTATTATGTTAGAATTGATGTGAAATGTAATTATTTTTAATTCATTTCAGGGGGGGTATGATATGAGAGCTATTCTGAATGCGCTTGGTTTGGAAAAACACAGCGATTATGTCCGTGATTACTTTGACAACGTCAATATGCGTAAATGCATATATATGTCGACTGTTATAATAGTTCTTGAATTATGGATGATAATCCGTCTTACCAGGAAAATTTTTAAAGATAGTCTGCACAGTCAGTTCATGCATTTATTTGAGAAATACTACTCAAACTATCTTATCCTGCTGTTCATGGGACTGATAATGCTCATATACTCAATAAGGTTTATCCGCGGAAAATGCAGGAACCGTGCAATGATAATCCTTACAAAGATCGTATTCATGGTAGTATGCATCTATTTTGGCATAAAAGTATCACTTAACGACTATTACAAGGGTGAACAGATACTCACCTTCATTACTATGGAGCTCTTTGCCCTGTGTCTCCTGACGTGGAGGCCGTTTTCGGCGTTTATCATTTCGGGAGCGTCATTCATGTACTTTTACTACAAAATGAATCAGATGATCGCCGTAAGCACCATGATAAACCGCAATACGCTCTCGATTGCAAACATAAGCGATACAGGCGTTACGGAAGCGACAAAGATCAACTTTTTCTTCATGTGGATATCCACTATAATGGTATGCATAGCAAATTACAACGGCATAAGGGCTCAGGCTCTGAAAGCCGAGAATTTGCAGGAGGTCAACAACTACCTTTCAAAGCTCTCTGTTGAAGATGAGCTCACGGGCATACACAACATGGTATACTTCCGCAATGAAGCCGAAAAGGTGCTCAATTACGTCACTACTGACAGGGATAATATAGTTTTCCTCTTCTTTGATATTGAAAACTTCAAATCCTACAACGAAAAATACGGATTTCATGCAGGAAACGATCTGCTCATCAAGATCGCTCACATGATAGATGACGCCTTTAACAACTCTCTTGTTTCAAGGTTTTCGGATGACCATTTCGTAGTGCTGACAAGCATAGACGGAGCCAAGAACATAATAGGAAAGCTTTCGGGAGAGATAAAGAAGCTCCAGAAAGAAGTACACCTTGAGCTCAAATGCGGTGCATACAAGCCAATTGGCAACGAAGCTGACATAAGCCTTGCCTGTGACCGTGCACGATTTGCCTGCAACAGCATAAAAAAGCACTTTGACCGTACTCTCAGGCTTTACGACAAAACACTGGAGGACAAGTTCCAGCTCAAGCAGTACATTGTAAACAACATCGACAACGCTATTGCAAACGGATATATAAAGGTATATTATCAGCCTATTCTACTTACAAAGAATAAAGAGATATGCGGACTTGAAGCCCTTGCAAGATGGCAGGATCCGAACTATGGTCTGCTCTCTCCGGGTATCTTCATAGAAATACTGGAGGAATACCGGCAGATCTACAAGCTTGATCAGTGCATAATCGAATCTGTTTGCAGGGATTACCGTGAAGCAGTGGACAGCAATAAGCCGTTTGCCCCCGTATCACTTAACTTTTCAAGGCTCGATTTTGAGCTCTGCGATATAGTCGGTTTCCTATGTGAAGCTGTTAAGAAATACAACGTTCCAAAGGAATTCATCGACGTTGAGATCACTGAAAGCGCTCTTACCGACCAGCATGAATTTCTGCCGAATGCTATAAAGAATCTGCGTGAATTCGGTTACAGGGTATGGCTGGACGACTTCGGAAGCGGCTATTCCTCACTCAATGTTCTTAAGGATTATCATTTTGACGTGCTGAAGATAGATATGAAGTTCCTTTCGGGATTCAGCAATAACAACAAAACACGGCCAATCCTTGAAAATATTGTGAGCCTTTCCAAGCAGCTTGATATGCTGTCTCTTACCGAGGGCGTAGAAACAAATGAGCAATGCGAATTTCTTACTTCCATCGGCTGTGACCGCGTTCAGGGCTATCTTTTCAGCAAGCCCGTTCCGATCGAAACGCTGAGAGAAAGGATAGCAAAAGGCGAACTTACCATATGCGACGAATATAAAAGCTGATAATTATTGTACGGTGCAGCCAAGGCTGCGCCGTTTTTTGCACTTTAAGTGTACAAAAAGCACTGTTTTCGACCTAAATAGTATTATTAATACCTAAAATATTATATTATAGCAAAATTATGTTGCACTTTCATGCTACTTATGGTATAATAACTATAGAAAATTATTTTGTTTCTTGGGATATTAAAATACTATGGAGGAATCGTTATGAAAAAACAATTCATAAGCATCAGTCTGTCAGCTGTCATGCTCGCGTCAGTAATTCCGGCTGCCGGTAACAGCTTCACCTGCACGTCTGCCGCCGACTCGGAAATGCGTGATATGACAACTATGGAAATAGTCAGAGACATGGGAGTGGGCATAAACCTCGGAAACACGCTTGAAGCCTGCGGCGACTGGATAGCCGATGTGGACAGGCAGTGGGGCGACGGCATACTCACAGTGGAAGAATACGAGACCGCCTGGGGCAGCCCTGTTATCACAAAGGAAATGATAAAGGGTATGGCAGATGAGGGATTCGGAGTTGTCAGAGTTCCCGTTGCATGGTCCAACCTTATGGAGGACGGCTACAAGATAAACAAGGACCTCGACGCAAGAGTCCATGAGGTCGTTGACTGGATAATCGAGTGCGATATGTATGCTATCATCAATATCCACTGGGATAACGGCTGGGTAAATACCTTTCCTGACAACAAGGACGAATGTATGCTCAGATATCAAACCATGTGGACGCAGATAGCCGACAGCTTCAAGGAGTACGGCGACAGACTCATGTTCGAGTCTCAGAACGAGGAGCTCGGCTGGGAAAAGCTCTGGAATCCGTGGGGCAGCACAGACGGCAAGGCTGAATCATATGCTCTTGTAAACGAGATAAATCAGAAATTCGTTGACGTTGTCCGCAGTTCCGGCGGAAACAATCCTAAACGTCATCTGCTCATATCAGGCTACAACACAGGCTTTGACCGCACCTGCGATCCCCTGTTCAAAATGCCTTCCGATCCCGCAGACAGAATGGCAGTATCTGTCCATTACTACACTCCCGCAGGATTTGCCATACTCGAGGACGAGGACGCAGACTGGGCAAAGGCTCGTCCCACATGGGGCACCGACGCAGACTATAAGGAACTTTACGATAATATGGACATGATGAAAAAGGGATATATCGATAAAGGTATCCCGGTCATCGTTGGTGAATACGGCTGTCCTTCAAAGGGCAAGGAACCCGATTCTGTCAGACTTTTCATCAGCTCCGTATGCAAGGCTGCTTACGAAAGAGGATTATGTCCCGTATTATGGTCAACTCCAGGCGGACACTATGACCGCGAAAAATGTCAGATGGCAGATCAGGAGCTGAAAAAGCTTCTGAATGAGATATCAGGCTTTGAACCAAAGCAAACCGTTACTACAACAACTACTATTCCAGATACAACAACAGCTTCACCACAAACTACAGCTATGACAACGGAAAAACAGCCTCTCAGGGGAGATTTAAACAAGGACGGCTCTTTTAACGTTGCTGACCTTGTAGCCCTCCAGCAGTTCATTCTCGGAAATGGACAGCTGGAGGCGTGGGAAGCCGCAGATTTGTGCGAGGATAAGGTTATCGATATCTTCGATGTTATCGCTATCAGGAAACTTCTCATATACAATTAATTGAAAAAAGCTTCACCGAAGGGTGAAGCTTTTTTCTTTATATCAGCCGACCGTTACCCTGGCCGTTATTTTTTTGTTCTTTTCGGCAAGCTCTGCTTCGCCGGCAAGATTTATGACAGGATCGCCGTTACCGTCAAAAGCCACGCGCCTTATGCGTGTATGCCTGCACGGGTCATACAGCGGGTCCTTGTTGTAGGTGCCGCAGTTTCCCGAAGAATGAGAATCGGGACGGGCATGGTATACTATAAGCAGGTTCCCCAGCTCGTCTCGTACAAAGCAGTTATGCCCCGGTCCCGCACAGCCCTTGACATCTGCTGTTGAAAGCACAGGGCTGCTGATTTTTTTCCAGTTCTTTATATCCATAAGGTCAGAATCGATATCTGCCTCTATTCTGCCTACGCAGTACTCCGAGCCTGTTCCCGAAGCCGAGAAGAAAACATAGACCTTGCTGCCTGTTTTGAGTACTGCCGCTCCTTCATTTACGCGGTTATTTACCAGCTCCCAGCTGTATTCCGGCTTTGTAAGCATTATCGGCTGCGAAATGAGCTTCCACGGCTGCGCAGGGTCTATCTCAGCCATAAAAAGTGAGGAATCTCCCTTAATCTCAGCCCATATCACATAATGTCTGCCTTTATTCTCGAAATAGGTCATATCCAGTGAAAAGCTTTGAAATGACTCGCTGTCCCCTGCCGAAGCCTGCATCTGTCCGCACTCCGTCCAGCTGCCTGTGTACGGGTCTCCGTCGCATTTCAGCACATATGGGCGTATAGCCCAGATATCATCGCTTGCTCCCGCCGCAAAGAATATATACCACGAGCCGCCTATATAGTGCATTTCGGGAGCCCATATGTGCTTTGCAAGTATGCCGCTTGAATGAGCCTTCCATATTGTTTTTTCCTCCGCGGAAGCAAGTCCTCCTACGGTATTGCTACGCCTGAGGATTATGCGGTCATAGCCCTTGTCAACGCTTCCGTAAGCGGGATAGGAGGCTGTAAAATAGTAGTAGCCGTTGCAGCCGTCAACTATATATGGGTCGGCTCTTTCCTTTATGAAAGGGTCAGCATAGAGCTCTGAACTTGACCTTACCGTACCGCTCACGCTGTAAACTCCTGCCTTTGAGGTATCTATGCGGGCCACATCAGAGCTGTCCCAGTCCACGCTCATCTCGCATACACCGCCGCCTGTATACTCGGCAATAACCGTATCCGGCATATCCTTTTCGCAGCCGGTAACAATATTCACTGCGGGAGCTCTCATTCTTGTGTTTACAGGCGAAAGGCCGTCTGAAGGATAGGCGTTTATAAGAGCTGTGTACTGGTCGCCATTAATGGGTATAACATAGCCGTGACGCGGCGTGAAGTTGAAGCTGTAGCTGCTCCTGCTGACTGTTCTGAAGTTTACCAGGTCCGTTGTCTCCTGCATTACATAGTAGCCGTCACCGTATGCATCAGACATCATAAGCCACTTGTCTGTGCCGATTAGATTGTAGATATTCGGACCCTCAACACCGATATCTCCCTCGGAGACCTGCTTTACTTCCGTGTAGGGACCGCTTGCATGGTCGGAGGTGGCAAGATAAATACGCTTATTTGTCTCGTTCTTATAGTACATATAATACTTGCCGTTCCGGAAAATAATATCGGAATCTATAGCATCATTGCCGTTTGCAGGGGCAAAGAGCATCTTCGGCTCGGTGTCGAGCTTCTTCATGTCTCTGCTGTATGCGTAGTACATGATAGTCCTGTCATCACGTCCGGGCACTCTCGCCGCATAGTATATCATGTAGGACTGCTTTTCGGGATCGTATATTGCCTGCGGAGCCCATGCGCGGTCAGCGCCCTGCATGAGCGGGTACTTGTTGGCGATTTCTATGCTTGTCTCATCGAACCAGTGTACAAGGTCGGTAGATTTCGCACTGAGAAGATTGCGATTGCTGTTCCAGCCGAGTGAGGACTTCATATCCGTAGCAAGCATATAGTAGAAGTCGTCCTCGCCCTTGAAAATATATGGGTCGCGGAGACATTCCGTGCCTACTCCCGACTTCCATACCGCCTTGCCGCCGTTCAACGCCCTGAAGTTGTAGCCGTCGGTGCTGACAGCATAGGAAAGACGCTCCTGCTCGGGAGAATTGCCGAGAAAGTAGGCGAAAAGATATGCTACATACGGCTTTTCAGCGGAAATAGTGCTGTAGGTCTCGATATTCACGTCTTTTCCTGCAAGAAAGCCTGTGAGCAGCACAAGGTCTGAGACATTCACTGTTCCGTCGCCGTTCATGTCCGCAACAGCTGTCATGGTATCATCAAAACCGCTTATCACTCCGCGCTGCATGATGCTGCGATCAAAAACATCGGTATTTCCGTCAAAATTAAGATCACCGCGTACAAACTTGAAATCGCCGCCGACGGGACGGATATAGAACTTCTGTCCCTCGCCTGCCCAGTAGTCCCACTGGTCGATATTGGCACCGTTCTCGTAGCTTATATCGTAAACGTCAAGTGCGGAATTTCCCGAGCACTCCCCGGTGATATAGTATGCATCATCGGTTCGGTGAAGTATGAAGTGCTGAGCCGCTGTGTCCCTGTACTCCGAGAGATATATGTTGTTTCCGTTGGTATTGTCCCCGTTTTCAACGGTAAGAGCCATTCTTCTGTCACTTCCCGAGAGTATGCAGCATTTTTCGTTTCCTGCGCTCTCTATGTGCCATATCTGTGAGCTGTCGCCCTTTTTCTCCCACTGCTGTACATTTCCGTCACTTGCAGCCGTAATGTACTTGCCGCTGAGCCGCACCATGATAGTATAATCGGCTCCGCTTATGACCTCGCCGTAACTGTCGGCAAAGTCGGCTGTGACCACAGCACGGACAGGCACAGGACAGGCAGCTATGATCAATGCTGCCGTGCTTGCAGCTGCAAGCACTTTTTTCAGTCTGTTCATTTCAAAACCTCTTTTCATTCTGAGCAATTTCTGTGTATACGAACACATTTCGTTTCAAATTATTCCAAGAACATTTTAACCTATTTTCTCCAAAAAATCAATAGTTTTTTGTGCTTATTAATATCTTTTGACACAAAAAGCTCCGACTCACTGCCGGAGCTTTTATTGTTAAGTTTTACTTTATAAGACCCATGCCCCAGATAGTGAAGCTGCCGCTTCCGCTGATAGAAACGTCAAGTTCTCCCGTGGTATCCTGATAGTAGCCAAGCTCTGCGTCAGGACCGCCCCATGTGTA
>DBXO01000044.1 GCA_002309635.1 Ruminococcus flavefaciens
TATATCTATCGTCTTGCCCGTGTGCAGGAGCAGATCAAGGACAAGATTTTTATAATACCACGTATTTACACAAATAAGCCTCGTACAAACGGTACGGGATATAAGGGAATGGTTCATCAGCCAGATCCTACGAAGGGTGAAGATATGCTTGAAGGACTAATTTCAATACGCAAGCTACACCGCCGCGCTATTGAAGACACTGGTTTCGTATGCGCTGACGAAATGCTTTATCCTGAAAACTATCGCTATCTTTCCGATCTTCTGTCTTATGTAGCGGTCGGTGCTCGTTCAGTTGAAGATCAGCAGCATCGTCTTACAGTTTCCGGAATGGATATACCGGCAGGAATGAAGAATCCTACCAGTGGTGATCTTTCTGTAATGTTCAATTCGATTTATGCAGCACAATCATCACATACCTTCCTGTATCGAGGCTGGGAGGTTCACACGGATGGAAATCCTCTCGCTCATGCTATTCTCCGTGGATTTGTAAATAAGCACGGCGAGTCGCTGCCGAATTATCATTACGAGGATCTTCTTCTCACATATCGCCTTTATACAGAAAAAGGTCTTGTAAATCCTTCTGCTATCATTGATACAAACCACGCTAATTCAGGTAAGCAGTATCTTGAACAGCCTCGTATACTTTCTGAAGTTATGCACTGCTGCCGTCACAATAAAGACATTCGCCGTATGATAAAGGGGTTCATGGTCGAAAGCTATCTGGAGGACGGTTCACAGGGCATTAATGACGGAGTATTCGGAAAGTCTATCACCGATCCATGCCTTGGTTGGGAAAAGACAGAGGATATGTTGCTTCGCACTGCTGATATTTTGTGATTAAACGGAAGGATAGACTAATGCTGATAAGAAAAGCTATAAGTACAGATATTCCCGGGATTCTGAATCTTCTGCTTCAGGTCGATATGGTTCACCACAACGGCAGACCTGATCTTTTCAAAGGACCGGCTACAAAATATAACGCAGAGGAATTACTGAAAATCATTGAAGATTCCATGACGCCTGTATTTGTTTGTGTTGACAAGGAGAAAGTTTTAGGACACGCTTTCTGTATTCACAAACAAGTAGTTGGTAATTCCGTCCTGACAGATATAAAAACGCTGTACATTGATGATATCTGCGTGGATGAAAATAACAGAGGTAAGCATATAGGTAAGCTGCTCTATGAACACGTTCTGGAATATGCGAAGAAAAGCGACTTTTACAACATCACACTGAATGTATGGACTTGCAATCCGGGTGCAATGAAATTTTATGAAAGTCTCGGCTTGAAGCCGCAGAAAATCTGTATGGAGACGATACTTTAACCCGTTTTTCTTGTCAGAATTGTTTTGTTCATTTTATGTGTACACCTTTATACATATATATTTATACTTAAAAAGGAATGATAAATGTGAAAATAGGATTCTCAACACTTGCCTGTCCTGAATGGTCGTGGACAGACATTTATTCAATGGCAAAGGATTTTAAATTTGACGGTATCGAGATCAGGGGTCTCGGCAATGAGATATTCTCCGTCAAGGCTCAGCCTTTTACAGAGGCACAGCTACCTAATACCATTGCCAAGCTACAGTCGCTGGGACTTGAGATACCATGTTTGTCATCAGGCGCTTGTCTGAAGTTCAAGGATAAGTACAGCGAAGCCGAAGCAGAAATAACGGCATATGCACAGCTTGCAAGCAAGCTCGGAGCTTCTTACATAAGAATACTCGGCGATCTTGAGCCTGCTCCGGGCGGCGATGTTGACGATGACTATATCGTTGAAGCTCTTAAGAAGCTTGTACCAATTGCAGTGGAGTACAATGTAACTCTTCTCGTTGAGACAAACGGTGTTTACTCCGATACAGCAAGACTTGCAAAGGTGCTTGACAGCGTAAAGAGCCGCAAGGTTGCTGCTCTCTGGGATATGCATCATCCTTATCGCTACAACAATGAATCTCCCGAGACAACAGTTTCAAATCTCGGTGAGTATATCAAATACATACAGGTCAAGGACAGTGTTATGCGTGAGGACGGCACTGTAGAGTACCGTATCATGGGCTCAGGTGATATACCTGTCAAGGCTATGATAGAAGCCCTTGACACTATCAACTATAACGGCTATATCTCACTTGAATGGGTAAAGCGCTGGGCACGCGACCTCAGCGACGCAGGTATCGTTATCCCTCAGTTTGCTGAGTATATGGCTCCATACAAGAAGAAACACAAGCACCCTCTCCAGTCAAACATGAGAGGTGACGGTCAGTATCCATGGCCTAAGGAACGTATCATCAATTACACCTTCCCCGACATACTTGACCGAATCTGTGAGCAGTTTCCTAATCAGTATGCATTCCGTTATACAGAACTTGACTATACAAGAACCTACCCGGAGTTCCGCGACGATGTTGATAACTTCGCACGTTCACTCCTTGCAATGGGTGTAAAGAAGGGCGACCATGTTGCTATCTGGGCTACAAATGTACCTCAGTGGTATATCACTTTCTGGGCTACCACAAAGATCGGTGCTGTTCTTGTTACAATGAATACAGAATACCGTATCCATGAGGCAGAGTATCTTCTGAGACAGTCCGATACCATGACTCTCGTTATGATCGACGGTATCAAGAATATAAACTATGTAGATATCATCAAGGAGCTCTGTCCCGAGCTTGAGACCTGCGAACCCGGAAAGCTCTATTCTGCAAAGCTTCCTTACCTCAAGAATGTTATCACTGTTGACTCCGAGAACAAGGGCTGCTTCACATGGGAGCAGGCTGTGGAGCTTTCAAAGAATGTTCCATACAGCGAGGTAGAGCGCGTAAGAAAGACCATTGATATCCACGATGTTGCAAATATGCAGTACACCTCAGGAACAACAGGCTTCCCCAAGGGCGTAATGCTTACACACTATAACGTTGTAAACAACGGTAAGGCTATCGGAGACTGCATGGATCTCTCCACAGCTGACCGCATGATGATACAGGTGCCTATGTTCCACTGCTTCGGCATGGTTCTGGCTATGACAGCTTCCATGACTCATGGTACAACTATGTCTCCTATAACACGTTTCTCACCGAGAAAGGGACTTGCTTGCATCAACAAGGAGAAGATAACCTGTTTCCACGGAGTTCCTACAATGTTCATCGCTATGCTTGGACATGAGGACTTCCCGAAGACAGATTTCTCTTACATGAGAACAGGTATCATGGCAGGCTCTCCTTGTCCTATCAAGACAATGGAAGAGGTCGTTGAGAAGATGCACATGAGCGAGATCTGCATAACCTACGGTCAGACCGAAGCTTCTCCCGCAACTACCATGAGCAAGACAACTGACTCATTGGAGCAGCGTGTCAATACAGTCGGCGGACCTATTTTCGGCGTAGAGTGCCGTATAGTTGATCCTGAGACAAATCAGGAAGTACCTGATGACGTTGACGGCGAGTTCGTAGCAAGAGGATATAACATCATGAAAGGCTATTACAAGATGCCCGAAGCAACTGCAGCAGCTATCGACAGCGAAGGCTGGCTCCACACAGGTGACCTCGCAAGACGCCGTTCAGAGGACGGATACTTCAAGATAACAGGCCGTATCAAGGATATGATAATCCGCGGCGGTGAAAACATCTACCCCAAGGAGATCGAGGATTTTCTCTACACTTATCCCAAGGTCAAGGACGTACAGGTCATTGGCGTGCCCGACGAGGACTACGGTGAGGAAATTATGGCTTGTATCGTACTGCAGGACGGCGAGACAGCTACTGAGCAGGAGATAAAGGATTTCTGCCTTGCAAGAATGGCAAAGCACAAGTGTCCGAGATATGTTGATTTCGTTGACGGCTTCCCGATGAATGCCGCAGGAAAGATACTGAAATACAAGATGAGAGAGCAGGCAGTTGAGAAGCTCAAGCTACATAAGGCTGACAGTATTGTTACAGCATAAAAAATATCCGTATTTTCGATAACTCTTAAAATGTTCAGAAAACCAGAGCTATTGACATATAAAAGATATTTCACAAAATGGTATCCCTTGGTTTGAACTAAAGGAGGAGCTCCTGTAACCTATGTCTGAAAAGGAAGTGTGGAATCCAACACATTTTACCATCACGGAGTTTGATGGGGCTCTGGTGAAGAAGCTGCTGGAAAGCGTCAAGGTCTGCTAGTTCTTTCTGGAGTTCCAGTTCAAGTCCGGCGTGACGATCAGCATTGAAAAGTGAAAATAGAAATAACGGAAAAAGGACGGTTCAATTGAGCCGTCCTTTCGTTATCAATATTTTACATAGTGAACTTTGCCAAAATCAAAGTCTTTTTCAGTATAGCCACGCTTAATTTCGCCCTTGCCGCCGAGTGCGATCAGGTTCAGGACAGCATAACCGTCCGGCACACCGAGCAGTTTGCGGATTTCTTCATCAGAGGACTTGCATTTTCCGGTTCTGTTGCGGATATGCATCCAGCAAGCACCGAGGTCATACTGCTCGGCAGCAAGCAGAATGTAGGAAGAAGCGATAGCACCGTCCTCAATCCAGAACTCGCCTCTGTCGAGCTTCACCATGACAACGATAACAGCGTCAGCACCAATGATCTGCGAACCGCCGAGACTTTTGCACTCCGCAAGCTCTCTTATCTTATCCCTAACGATTACGAACTCAACAGGTCTGTGACCGAAGGAACAGGGAGCAGCGAGTGCCACCTTCATGATCTCATTCAGCACTTCATCGGAGATATGTTCATTTGTGTATCGCCTTACCGAAAGGCGTTTTGCCGCAAGGTCAAAGAGT
>DBXO01000029.1:0-21624 GCA_002309635.1 Ruminococcus flavefaciens
GCCAATTTTTTTATCGGTGAGCTTTCGCTCGTCGGTTTGCGGATTTACCCAAGTGGTGAAGGGGCTCCCCTGCTAAGGGAGTAGGTCGGGAAACCGGCGCGAGAGTTCAAATCTCTCAATCCGCGCCAATAAAACCTCATTGCTTTTGCAGTGAGGTTTATTTTATTACTGCTTTGTATACTCCCGGCAGAAGCCTGATAATCTTTTGCTTATATATCATAAATTTGCCATTTTTCACATAATACAAGTATATTTATTACTGTAAGCGTGCTATAATCTATCACAGGAGGCGATTAAACAATGAGAAAGATAAACGGATTCAACAAGGGCGTAAATTTCGGAGGCTGGCTCTCGCAGTGCAGCTACGAAAAGCTTCACCTTGACACCTTCATTACAGAGAATGATTTCAGGATCGCAGCTTCATGGGGCGTTGACCATGTCCGTGTTCCATTTGACTATAATATTATCGAAAACAACGACGGCACTTTCATCGATGACGGCTTCATATACCTTGATATGGCTATAGAGGCCGCAAAACGCAACGGGCTGAATATAATACTGGATCTTCATAAGACCGCGGGTTTCTCCTTCGACTATTATGGTGAGAACGAGAGCGGTTTCTTCGACAGCGCCGAGTATCAGGAACGCTTCTACCGTCTCTGGGAAGAAATAGCAAGACACTATGGTTCAATGACTCCAAATGTTGCCTTTGAACTCCTGAATGAGGTCACAGACGCTGAGTTCATCGACGCCTGGAACAGAATAGCCAGGGAATGTATCAGCAGGATAAGAAAGATTGCTCCCGAGATACTTATTCTTGTCGGAAGCTACCACAACAACAGCGCTGATACCGTTCAGTTCCTTGACGCTCCTTTTGATAAAAATGTTATTTACAATATGCACTGCTATGAGCCTCTTAAGTTCACACATCAGGGCGCTTACTGGACTACGGCTATAATTCCCGATGAACGTATACCCTTTGAAGAAAGCGTTACTTCAGCGGAATACTTTGAAAAGCTTTTCTCCACAGCTATCGCTAAGGCCGAGGAATTCGGCAGCAGCCTCTACTGCGGCGAATACGGCTGTATCGACGTTGTAACTCCAATGGATACCATAAAATGGTACAGAACCATCAACTCTGTCTTTGAAAAGCACGGTATCGGCAGGGCTGCATGGAACTACAAGGCTATGGATTTCGGTCTGTCGGATTCAAGACTGGATACTGTACGTCCGGAGCTTATAAAGCTTCTGTAAATGCAATCCCCTTTGCTCATGCAAAGGGGATTGTTTCTTATAAATCATCTATATGTGAGACTAAATTCTTTGGTATAACAAAAAATTTCAGCAGGGTCTTTACTTTTTCGCGTAAATATGATATTATAAATAGTGCTAAAAACGCATCGTCATTTTATTGGCAGCTTTGCTGCTATTGTATTGGGGGGATCATTTTTATGCAGATATTACTTTGTGCTCTGCTGGGTTACTTCTTCGGGAATATCAATCCTGCTTTTATTATGGCTAAGTTCAAGGGCTTTGACATACGCGAAAGAGGCTCGGGAAATGCAGGCGCTTCAAATACTGTTATTACTATCGGAAAAAAAGCGGGACTGCTTGTGGCTGTCTTCGACATACTTAAGGCTGTGGCCGCTTCTCTTATAGCGGTTTACCTTTTCCCCGAGATAAAATTCGCAAAGATACTTTCGGGTTCCTGTTGCATACTCGGTCATATTTTCCCAGTGCTGATGAGATTCCACGGCGGAAAGGGGCTGGCTTCCCTCGGCGGTACCATACTTGCCTTTAATCCATGGATATTCTTACTTCTCCTGTTGTTCGAGATAGTGCTTGGTTTTTCTCTGGATTACGTCTGCGTTGTACCTGTTACAGGCTCGGTAATCTTCACCCTTATATACGCCCTGCTTACAGGTGACCCTTGGGGTACCCTGATCCTTTCGTGCGTTTCGGTCATAATACTTTTCAAACATATTCAAAACTTTAAACGGATACAAAACGGCACAGAAGCTCATATCAGTTTCCTGTGGAAAAAAGAACAGGAGATCGCTCGCATCAAGAAAAACACCAACGATTGAAAAAAGTCCCTTCGGGGGCTTTTTTATGCCATTGTGCGCACGCCGCAGCGCTCCATTCAGCGGCAGTTAGGAGTAATTTTATGCAAAGCAAATCACCGGATATGTGTGAAGGACCTCTTGTCGGCAAGATCATCCTATATACCATACCCATTATCCTCACAGGCATTCTTCAGCTTCTGTTCAATGCAGCCGACCTTGTCGTTGTGGGCCGGTGCTGCGGAGATATCTCAGTTGCCGCCGTTGGAGCTACCGGAGCACTCATAAACCTGATCGTAAACCTGTTCATAGGTCTTTCAGTTGGGGCAGGCGTTACCGTCGCCCATAGCATAGGCGCAGGAAGGACTGAGGACGTAAAAAGAACTGTCCATACAGCTATACCTGCCGCACTTATCAGCGGAGCCTTTCTGACAGTTATCGGCGTTTTTTTCTCGGGCAGTTTTCTTGAAATGATGGATACTCCATCAAACGTTCTTCCACTTGCTTCTTCATATATGAAAATATACTTCTGCGGTACCATACCCAGTATGCTGTACAACTTCGGCTCGGCTATTCTCCGTGCCGCCGGCGATACCAAAAGTCCACTGTATTTCCTTACGGCAGCGGGTATACTCAACGTTATACTCAATCTGTTCTTTGTTGTTGTACTGAAAATGGACGTTGCAGGAGTTGCTCTTGCTACTTCTCTTTCCCAAACGCTGTCAGGACTTCTGATAGTCCGCGAGCTAATGCGCCGCAATGACGCGTGCAGGCTTGAGCTAAAAAAAATGAAGATCTACGGCAGACAGCTCAGACGTATCATTCAGATAGGCTTCCCTGCCGGACTTCAGTCTTCTATCTTCGCTATATCAAATGTTATCATACAGTCGTCCATAAACGAATTCGGAAACATCCTGGGTCACGAGGTGCTTTCAGGCAATTCGGCAGCTCAGAATATCGAGGGCTTCGTCTATACCTCCATGAATTCCTACAGTCAGACCTCTCTTAACTTCACAAGTCAGAACTATGGTGCAAGAAAGTTCGACCGTATCCGCAGGATAATGTGGATATGTCTGATTTCTGTTTTCTGCACGGGAGCACTGCTGGGGCTGACGGCACTGTTCTTCGGCAAACCTCTTCTGTCCATCTACCTCCATAACTCAGAAGAAAGCATAAAGTACGGTTTGATCCGTATGACCTACATAATGCTCCCTTACTTCCTCTGCGGCCTAATGGACGTCACAACAGGTCTCATACGCGGTCTCGGAAGGTCAGTACTGCCTATGCTCATAACCGTTATCGGCGTTGTAGGCATAAGACTTGGTTGGATATTCGGCGTGTTCAGGATAGAGAAATACCATACACTGCAAAGCCTGTACTTTTCATACACTATCTCATGGATAGCCACCTTCGTTGTTGAGCTGGCAGTGTTCCTTTTCATCTTGCGAAAGCTGCAAAAAAATAAGACATAATGTTATATATAAACAGGGCGGCTCAAAGCCGCCCTTGTTATTTCTGTATGATCTGCGATGAAGTGAATGCTGCCTCGCACTCACGTATAAAATACCCCTGCGCTGCTCTGCACACAGGACACTCCTGCGGCGGCTCGCTTCCCTTATGGACATGACCGCAGTTAAGACATATCCATGTCTGCTCGGTATCATCCGATCTGAACAGATTGCCGCTGCGCATAAGATCAGCATAATACCTGAACCTCACATTATGGCTCCGTTCTATATCTGCCACCAAACGGAACTTTGACACAATATCTGTATAGCCCTCATCTGCTGCGATACGTGCAAAGTCGGGATAGACTATACTGTATTCCTTTTCTTCTTCGCCTGCTGAAGAGTCAAGGAGCTGCTGAATATCATCGGAAACGTCAGCCGGAAAACCTGCTGTGATCTCAATATTACCGCCCGACGGATCATTTAACAGCTTCCAGAAGACCATAGCATGGCGCTCCTCCTGCTCTGCAGTAAATCGGAACAAACGCTCAATGCCCACAAGCTTCTGCTGCTGTGCTATAAGCGCTGCCTGATAATAACGCTGCCGCGACTGACACTCGCCTGCAAATGAGCGCATAAGATTGATCCTCGTCTGACTTCTTTCAAAATCTTTCTGCATTGATACTGCCTCCCTTTCAGAGATAGTATCTGCTCTTACGACTTAATTATTCATCGAGAATAGTATAACGGTACTGCATTATGTTTTCAGGATTTTTTAAACGTATATTCTGAATATGACCGCACTGCGGGCAGGCATCGCACATTACCGCACTTCTCTTTGGTTTGAGTTTCTTCTCCTCGCCCTCGGGATAGAACTGAACAGAGTAAGGGGTTATAAGAGTTCCCCTGACAACTTTTGCTGCACAGAATTCACATACATTATCCATAATCATCCTCCTGATCTCATATCATTCTTTTATATCATTATATCACTTTATACATTATATGTCAACAAAAAAAGAGCGGACTTGATGTCCGCTCTTCAATGAATTCAGCTTTTGATTATATTTCGTTAACTTTTCTCTTAATATAAGAAGTGTGGAGAACCTCATGTGCCTTATGGCTGCCGGGCTTCTCGAAGAATTCCTCGTAAACCTTCTTGATAGCAGGATTCTCATGTGACTGTCTGAGAGGCATTGACTTGTCGAGGTTATAAAGTACCTTAGCTCTCTCTTCTCTGATGTCAACAAAGTTTCTTACGCCCATAGGAACCTGAGGCTGACCGCCGCCGTTTACACAACCGCCGGGACAAGCCATGACTTCGATGAACTGTGCCTTGCAGCTGCCGTCTCTGATGCTGTCAAGTACCTTTCTTGCGTTAGCAAGACCGCTTGTAACGATAACGTTAACCTCATTGCCTGCAACGTTGTATGTTGCTTCCTTGATATCCTTTGTACCACGTACCTCGGGAAGATCTGTTACGTTCTCGCCTGTGAGTGTGTATACAGCTGTTCTGAGAGCAGCCTCCATAACACCGCCTGTAGCACCGAAGATAACACCGGCACCTGTTGAGATTCCCAGCGGATCGTCAAACTTCTCCTCGGGAAGTGAGTTGAAGAGTATACCTGCACGCTCTATCATTCTGCCGAGCTCGCGTGTTGTGAGAGCATAGTCAACATCAGGTACGCCTGCAGCGCTCTGATCAGGTCTGCCGATCTCGAACTTCTTAGCTGTACAAGGCATGATTGATACCATAACGATGTTCTTGGGATCAATGCCCATCTTCTGAGCCCAGTATGTCTTGGCAGTTGCACCGAACATCTGCTGAGGCGACTTACATGTTGAAAGATGATCAAGAAGATCAGGGTAGTAGTGCTCGCAGAACTTGACCCATCCGGGTGAACATGATGTGATAAGAGGAAGTGTTCCGCCGTTTGTGAAACGATCGAGGAACTCGTTAGCCTCTTCCATGATCGTAAGGTCAGCAGCAAAGTCTGTATCGAATACCTTGTCGAAGCCAAGTCTTCTGAGAGCTGCTGCCATTTTACCCTCTGCATTTGTGCCGATAGGATTGCCAAAGCACTCGCCGAGACCTGCACGAACAGCAGGAGCTGTCTGAACGAGAACTGTCTTCTCAGGATCAGCGATAGCTGCAAGAACTTCCTTAGTGTAGTCCTTCTCAGAGAGAGCACCAACAGGACATACTGCAATACACTGACCGCAGGATACACAGCTTGTTTCGCCGAGGCCCATATCGAATGCAGAGCCGATATATGTCTTGAATCCACGCTCGTTTGCGCCGATAACACCGATTCCCTGTGTCTTTGCACATACTGCTACGCAGCGACGGCAAAGGATACACTTGTTATTGTCACGGTACATATGAGGAGCGGAATTGTCTACCTCATACTCGTTCTTTACGCCGTCATAAACTGTTGCGTCTTCAACGCCGTAATCCTTAGCGAGCTTCTGGAGCTCACAGTTGCCGCTTCTTACGCAGGAGAGGCACTTTCTGTCATGAGTTGAAAGAATGAGCTCGAGAGTTCTCTTTCTTGACTCGATTACCTTGGGTGAGCTTGTGAGGATCTCCATATTATTGGAACAGGGATATACGCAGCCTGCTACCAGACGGAAGCCTCTGCCCTCGTTTACCTCTGTAACGCAGATACGGCAGGCACCGATCTCGTTAATCTCTTTCATATAGCAAAGTGTAGGAATTTCAAAGCCTGCCATGTGAGCAGCCTCAAGAACAGTGGTGCCCTTGGGAACTTCTAATTCAACACCGTTGATTTTAACTGTAATATTTTCCATCACTATTCCTCCGCTTACTTCTTGATGATTGCCTTGAACTTACATGTTGCGATACAAGCGCCGCACTTCACGCACTTAGTCTTGTCGATCTCCATTGCAGCAAGCTTCTTGCCGGGAGCGATGTAATCAGTCCTTGAGATAGCGGAAGCAGGACACTGCTTAGCACACATACCGCAGCCGATACACTTATCCTTTTCAATCTCGAAGCTGAGGAGGTCCTTACATACGCCTGCGGGACACTTCTTGTCAACAACGTGAGCGATATACTCGTCGCGGAAGCATCTGAGTGTTGAAAGTACAGGGTTCGGAGCTGTCTGTCCGAGACCGCAGAGTGAGTTGGCCTTTATATGGTAAGCGAGCTCCTCGAGCTTGTCGAGGTCCTCAAGAGTTCCCTTGCCCTTAGTGATCTTGTCAAGGATCTCCCACATTCTCTTTGTACCGATACGGCATGGTGTACACTTACCGCATGACTCGTCAACAGTGAATTCGAGGAAGAACTTAGCAATATCAACCATACAGTTGTCTTCGTCCATAACGATAAGTCCGCCTGAGCCCATCATTGAGCCGATACCGATGAGGTTATCGTAGTCAATCGGAATATCGAAGTTTGAAGCGTCGATACATCCGCCTGAAGGACCGCCTGTCTGAGCAGCCTTGAACTTCTTGCCGTTGGGGATACCGCCGCCGATCTCTTCGATAACTTCGCGGAGGGTTGTACCCATAGGAACTTCAACAAGACCTGTGTTCTTGATCTTTCCGCCGAGAGCGAATACCTTGGTACCCTTTGACTTCTCGGTACCCATTGATGCGAACCACTGTGCACCGTTGAGTATGATCTGAGGAATATTAGCATATGTCTCAACATTGTTGAGGATAGTAGGCTTCTGGAAAAGACCTTTTTCAGCAGGGAAAGGAGGTCTCGGACGGGGCTCGCCGCGGTTGCCCTCGATAGATGTCATAAGAGCTGTCTCCTCACCGCAGACGAAAGCGCCTGCACCGAGACGAAGATCAATATCGAAGTTGAAATCCGTACCGAAAATGTTCTTGCCGAGCATACCGTTCTCACGAGCCTGCTTGATAGCGATATTAAGACGCTCAACAGCAATAGGATACTCAGCACGTACATATATGTAACCCTGTGAAGCACCGATAGCATAACCTGCAATGGTCATAGCCTCAAGTACAACATGAGGATCGCCCTCGAGAACTGAACGGTCCATGAATGCACCCGGATCGCCCTCGTCGGCGTTACAGCAAACATACTTCTGATCTGCATTGGGAACGATATTTCTTGCGAGCTTCCACTTCATACCTGTAGGGAATCCGCCGCCTCCGCGTCCGCGAAGTCCTGAATCAAGGATAGTCTGGATAACGTCCTCGGGAGTCATCTCTGTAAGTACCTTGCCGAGAGCTGCATAACCGTCACGACCGATGTACTCGTTGATATTCTCAGGGTTGATAACACCGCAGTTTCTGAGAGCAACACGGTGCTGCTTTTTGTAGAATGATGTATCATCGAGAGACTTTATCTCGTCACCTGCAACTGTTTCCTCATAGAGGAATTCCTTAACAGGGTTGCCGCCGATGAGGTGCTCGTCAACGATTCTGGGGATCTCGTCTACCTTTACACGTGAGTAGAATGAACCCTCGGGATATACGATCATGATAGGTCCGCGCTCACAGAGACCGAAGCAGCCTGTCTTAACGATCTGTACTTTATCTGTAAGTCCCTTTTCTGCGAATTCCTTTTCAAGCTCAGCAATGATCTTGGGTGAGCCCGAAGAAGTACATCCTGTACCGCCGCAGACAAGAACGTGTCTTTCATATTTTGAAGAAGCATTGCCATGTGTTCTGAGAGCAACCTCGCCCTTCATGCTGTCTCTGACAACCTTGAGTTCTTCAAGAGTCTTCATAAGTTAACCTCCTAAATGGTAATGTTTGGAATCAAGCGTATTTTTCGATGATCTTGTCAACGTCGTCAACAGTGAGACGACCGTAAACATCTTCGTTTACTGTAAGAACAGGTGCAAGACCGCAGGCGCCTATGCAGCGGCAAGCGTCAAGAGAGAACTTACCGTCGGGAGTGCATTCGCCTCCGCCAATTCCAAGCTTTTCCTGAAGCTTATTGTAAATATCTCCGGAACCCTTTACATAGCAGGCTGTACCAAGACAGACAGAAATTGTGTACTCTCCCTTTGGATAGAGTGAGAACTGAGCGTAGAATGTAACAACGCCGTAGATCTTCTCCAGCGGGATACCTGTGTTATCGGAAATAATTGCCTGTACCTCAATCGGAAGGTAGCCGTAGATTTCCTGAGCCTTCTGAAGGATAGGCATAAGCGAACCCTTGTCACCTTTTTTCTCTTCGATGACCTTAAGAAGCTCAGCCTCCTGCTCTGGAGTGCCCTTGAAGGGAACAGTTGATTTAGCTGAATTCATTAAATGAACCTCCTTATATTAGCTGTGAAAAATGTAACAATGTCAAGCATAAAAATATGAGACAATGCCCTATCTCACATATCCTAAATATTATACCATATATAAATAAATATTTCTATCGTTATTTTCGCCTAATTCGACCTTGTATTACTGTATAACATGTACAAAGGCAGCACATTATATCAGTTTATGACTTTTTAACTCTTACAGTTGTAAAGGCTCTTAGTTTGCCGATAGGTTTTAATTAAATTACATTTGAAAAACATAGGTGTCAAAGTTTTGAAATAATATTAATTTGATAAATTATATATTTATTTATGTGAAGGCACTTTTTCCTTTGCTGTAGCATAAAAAGAGATGTCGCAGAAATTAATATTAATAATTAATCATAATTGTCTTATTAAATATATAAGATTATACTTATTTTCAAAAAATTCAAACCCTTTATCTCTCAATACTTATTGACAAATGAAATATATTATTGTATATTAAAATTATAACATATGAATAAACAGCGTAGCTACGCTGTTTCCGCTCGGCTGTGAGAATGTCCTGCACTGCGTTCTCATAAATTTGTCACCGTGTACGGAAAAGGAGTAAATATGAGTTTGCCAAATGATCCTGTCATTCTGCTCAGTTATGTCAACACACTTCTCAGAGACAAATATCCGTCTTATGAGGAGCTTTGCAAGAGTCTCTGCGTTTCTGCGGATGATATCGAGAAAAAGCTGAACGGTATCGGATATGTTTACGATCCAAACACTAATTCATTCAGATAGTATCCTCTGACGAGGATACTGAGGAGGCGCTTTTTGGCGCCGTATGGGAGGGCTTTATGAAACAAATCATCAGAAAACTGACAGCGTTCACCGCTTCGGCTGTTATCGCTGTTTGCTCCGCTTCAACAGGAATTGTTACCGGAGCTGACACCACAGAGGAAAAATCATACACTGTCCACTTCGACCTCAGCGAGGAGGGAGTTTCCATTGCTCCCGACGAAGACGGAAATATCCCCGAGATTACAGATATCACCAAGAAAGGCAGCGGTACTTTCTTTATTCCCGACGCCACCCTAAAAAGAGAAGGTTACAGCTTCTCGGGATGGACTGAGGACGATATAAAGGGGTACGTACCCGGAGATGTTTTCAGGATAAAGGATCATGATATCACCCTTAAGCCTGTTTGGTCCGTTGCAGGCGACAAGGAATTCCACACTGTCACATACAGAGTTGAATGGAACGGCGAGATCGACAAGGATGCCGAAAAGCTCGTTCCGCCTGCAAAAAGGCAGGCAGGTAAATTCCTTTCCGTATCTGCTTACAGCTTCCCCCGCGAGGGTTATAAGCAGCGCGGCTGGACTGACGGTACAAATGAGTTCGCAAGCGAGGAGTACATGATAGTTCACAACGAGGACGTTACTCTTTACCCTAATCTGAAAAAGCTTTACACCCTTAAGTATTCCGTCGGCGACGCTGACAGGATCAACGGTGTTACAGAGCTACTTTTTGAGATTGCCGAGGGCGAGCCTACCAATCTTCAGAACAACGACCGTTTCTCAAGAAACGGTTTCAGGATAAGCGGCTGGCACTGCGAGAACGACGGCAAGGATTACGGTCCTGTTGCTCCGTTTACAATGCCCTCAGAGGACGTTCTTATGACTCCTATTTGGGAGCCGATATATTACACTATCAGCTTCAAGCCTTCCGGTAACTCCGCTGATAATATCAAGATCAAGGGCTATACCGATACTGCAATAACAGTTCCTGAGTGCAACTACGTCAAGGAAGGTTATACCTTTGCAGGATGGCAGTATCAGGATACTGTCTGCCAGCCCGGCGATGAGTTCGTTATCCCTGGTTCAAAACCAGGAATCGGTATTTCTTTCACGGCGATCTGGAATGAAGGCAGCGGCGAACAGGTAACTACAGCATCAACTGCAACAACAACAACAACAACTACTACTACCGTATCAGCAACAACAACTACTTCAACAGCTGCTGCAACTGTTTCAACAACATCTACCGCTTCAACAACAATCCCTGTTACAACATCAGAACTTAATGTCAAGCCACACTCATTCGTTGTTTACGTGCGCGACAAAGCTACCAATGAACTTGTCAATGATACTGTTCTGCTTGCAAGCTGGAATATCACTTATGTGGTAGAAGGACGTGAGGTCTACACCGGTCCTATCGAGCAGATCGACACATCTGTTGCAAACCCTGCTGTTATAAGCTACGAGAAGTACAAAAACGCCAAGAAGCTCAGCTTTTCTTTTACAGGTACAATGGAAGGATCTCCCTACACCTACAATGGTAGCGACTTCACTGCAGAGAGCGACGACGAGAATGACATCACATATTTCATTGTTTACCTTACAAAGGATAATACCGAGACAAAATACGGCGATACAAACTGTGACGGTATAATCGATATGTCTGACGCAGTACTTATAATGCAGGCTCTCGCAAATCCGAACAAATACTCTTTAAACGGAACTGCTCCGAATCATATGACCGAACAGGGCAAGCTCAACGCAGATGTTGATCTTACCTCGACCGGCATCACAACAGGAGATGCACTTGCAATCCAGCTTTATCTGCTCGGGTTGGTCAATAAATTACCAACAAATGACATCGGGCTAATACATAGCACATAAAAAATCACCGAGGATATGAGGAAGTCCATCATGTCCTCGGTTTTTTGTTCATAACACTCCAAGTCCGCCAAGAAGAAGCTTCACTCCTATGAGTATGAGTACTGCTCCTCCTGCTATCTCAGCGCCTTTCTCATATTTGCTGCCGAACCTATGACCTATATATACTCCTAAAAGAGAAAGTGCAAAAGTTATAACGCCTATCATTGTTACTGAAAAAATAAGATTAGTTTTTTCTGCCGCAAATACTATTCCTACAGCGAGTGCGTCTATACTGGTAGCTATTGCAAGAAGTGTAAGCTCCTTCAAATCAAGTTTGTATTCCTTGCCGCCCTCTTCCTCTGTGTCGCCGCTGAAAGCTTCAAATATCATTTTTCCGCCGATAAATGCAAGAAGTCCAAAAGACACCCAATGGCTGAACGAGCTTATGAGATTTGCAAAGCGCGTACCGAGAAAATAACCTATCATCGGCATAACACCCTGAAAAACTCCAAAGAACAGCGCGGTGATGATACCGCCTTTCAGGTCCAGCTTTTTCATGCTGAGCCCCTTACAGACAGAGACCGCAAATGCGTCCATAGCAAGTCCTATCGAAATGAGCATAAGATCAGCAATGGTCATAAATACAACATCCTCTCAAAAAAAATATCGGATACTCATCGTACCCGACAATACTCAGGCACGACAATAAAGCCGTACATGAGTCTCATTATTTAAGGCAAAACCGAACGCATAAGCGTTAGTATGTCGGCTTGCCGCACGCGCGTGCGTGTTAACTACTCCCTCACATAACAAGCTTATTATATACTATATGAGGTAGCAAGTCAATAAATAATAGTTTGTATATTATAACTTCAAAGATTATACTCCATTATATAATCGTCCATTACATATCCTGCGCCTATGCCTGTAACGACCTCGTCAGCTATTACGAAGCCCGTCTTTTTGTAGACCGCGATGGCATGTGCATTATGCTTGTTAACGGTAAGATATACTTTCTTCTTTCCTGATTTTTCCGCCTCTTCAATGACCTTTTCCAGCATTTCCGAAGCGATACCTCTGCCCCGCTTATCGCTGCGGAGATAAAGCTTGCTAAGGAAGAAACGGTCATCATTTTCCGGCTTGACGACGATATAGCCGCAAAGCTCACCATCGTCCCTTACAGCATAATAACAGTAGTCCTGTTCTGTTATCTGCCTGAACATGGCAGAGTATGACTGGAATTTCTCCAGCATATAGGCGATCTGTCCGGCACTTATTATATCTGTGAAGCATTCATGCCAAATTTTATCCGCAAGAGCAGCTATTTCACTGATTTCAGTGTCACTGCTCACCTTTCTGATAGTAACAGCCATTAATCGCTCCTTATTGAAAAAAGAAGAATAAAGATATACTCCCTATTCTTCTTTTTGCGTCATTATTCTTCGTCAGGCATTTCCCAGTTATGGTATACATTCTGAACGTCATCGTTATCTTCGAGGTGCTCAAGGAGAAGATTCATCTTCTTGATATGCTCTTCGTCTGTAAGAGTTGTATAAGTAGAAGGTATCATCTCTGACTCGGCTGATATAACATTGTATCCCTTTTCAGTAAGACCCTCGCGGAGAGCGTGTACATTTTCGGGAGCGCATTCGATCTCTACTGTCTCGTCGTTGATATCAAGATCATCGCCGCCGCACTCGAACACGTCCTCCATGACCTTGTCTTCATCAAGGCCTGTATTCTCGAGTATTACGATACCCTTGTTTGTGAACATGAATGATACGCAGCCGATCGTTCCAAGGTTACCGCCGAACTTGTCGAAGTAGTGACGCACCTCACCTGCTGTACGGTTTCTGTTGTCTGTAAGGCACTCAACGATAACAGCTACACCGTTAGGACCGTATCCCTCATATGTGATGTTCTCGTAATTGTTCTTGTCGCCGTCACCTGCCGCCTTTTTGATAATACGGTCGATGTTATCGTTGGGCACGTTGTTTGCCTTTGCCTTTGCGATAAGATCACGAAGCTTTGCGTTATTGTTCGGGTCCGGACCGCCTTCCTTTACAACTACGGTGATCTCTCTGCCGATTTTTGTAAAGATCTTGCCCTTTGCAGCATCGGTAGCTTCCTTCTTACGTTTGATATTATTCCATTTTGAATGACCTGACATGTTTTTTTACACTCCTATCTGTTCATTATTATTAAGATCTGAATTTATGATAATTTCAAACAGCTCGCGTATACGCCCGTTTTCGCCTGTTATGAAAAGATATCCGAACAGGCACTCAAGAGCGGTAGCTCTGCGGTACTCGGCAGCGTCTGCATGCTTCGGCACAGTATTGCCTGTAGCATTTCTGCCTCTTTTAAGTACGGCAAATTCATGCTCAGTGAGCTTTTCCGATATAAGCTCGTATGCATTCGACTGGAATTCGGCGCAGACAAGTTTTATCTTTGCCGAATGCAGCTTAGCAACAGGCATATTTGCCTTTAAAAGCAGATATTCTCTCACAAGAGTATCGTACACGCTGTCTCCGAGAAAAGCCAGAGTAAGCGGACTGTAAGAATTAGCTTCACGCTCTGTCAATTTTTCTGTACTCATATCAGTTTACAAAGTCGAACTCAAAGCCCTCAAGGCTTACTGTGTCGCCCTCCTGAATGCCCATTTCCTCAAGCTTGGCAATAATACCGCTGTTGATGAGAACACGCTGGAAGTATTGCAGCGATGAATAGTCATCGGGGTCAACGGTACGCATTATAGGCTGTATCCACGGCGCTTCAACATAATATATATCGTCCTCGACAGTTATCTCAAACTTCTTGTCAACGCCCAGCATCTCGTCAAGCTCTGCCTGCGGTATGGGTTCAGCCTCAAATTCGCGTATGGGCGGAAGAGTATCCAGTACCTCAGACACCTTGTTAATAAGAGCATCTGTACCCTGCGTGGTCGCAGCCGAGATACAGAAAAATGGTATATCCTTATCCTCTATGTATTTTCTGAACTTTTCTATCTGTTCATCCGTAGCCATATCCGATTTGTTGGCAGCCACTATCTGCGGGCGCTGTGCAAGCTCCTCGTTGAACTTTGCAAGCTCAGCATTGATGACCTCGAAATCATCGCAGGGATCACGTCCCTCAATTCCAGAAACATCTACAACATGAACGATAAGGCGGCATCTTTCAACGTGTCTCAGGAACTCATGCCCGAGTCCCACGCCGTCTCCCGCACCCTCTATAAGTCCGGGGATATCCGCCATTACAAACGACTTTTCATCGTCAACCCTTACTACACCGAGCACAGGGGTAAGAGTTGTAAAATGGTAATTTGCTATCTTCGGCTTGGCAGCGCTCACAACTGAGATAAACGTTGATTTTCCAACATTCGGATATCCTACCAGGCCAACGTCAGCCAAAAGCTTGAGCTCAAGAGTAACCTCGAACTCCTCTCCGGGATAGCCGGGTTTAGCAAATCTCGGTATCTGACGGGTAGAGGTTGCAAAATGCACGTTTCCCTTTCCGCCCTGACCTCCTCTTGCAAGGACCTTCGGCTCGTCTGATGACATATCAGCCATTATCCTTCCGCTCTTGGCGTCACGGATTACAGTACCTCTCGGTACCTTTATGATAAGCGGCGGTGCGCTCTTGCCCGTACAGTTTCTTCCGCTGCCGTTTTCGCCGCGCTCTGCCACATATTTCCTTTTGTATCTGAAGTCAATGAGAGTCGAGAAATTATCATCGACCTGAAAAACCACATCTCCGCCGCGTCCGCCGTCACCGCCGTCGGGACCGCCCGCCGCTACATACTTCTCTCGGTGAAAGGACACCGCACCGTCGCCGCCGTCGCCGGCTTTGATCTTTATTTTCGCCTGATCAACGAACATTTCTGTCCTCCGTTTCTAAAGAAAAATCCCAAGCAAATGCTCGGGATTTATTGTCACGTTATGGCTGTTACTGCTCAATCTCGTAAACAGAAACCTTCTTACGGTCACGGCCGTAACGCTCAAACTTAACCTTACCGCTTACTGTTGCGAATAATGTATCATCTGAACCGATACCAACACCGTCACCGGGATGGATATGTGTACCTCTCTGACGAACGATGATATTGCCTGCCTTAACGAACTGACCGTCTGCTCTCTTGACGCCAAGTCTCTTAGCCTCAGAATCACGGCCGTTCTTGGTAGAACCAACACCCTTCTTATGAGCGAAGAACTGAATGCTAACCTTAATCATTATTTACACCTCCGAAAATGAGATTTTGATTGTTTCCGGGTGCTCCTCGCGTATAATATCAAGCTGCTGAACGAGCATATCCACCACCGCATTGACTCTTTCATCGGCATTATCGGCAATACAGAGCATAACGTTATCCTCTGCGCCTGCCTTTGCACCTATATGGAAGCCATCAGTAATGATATTTGCTGCAAGCATACATGCTGAAGTCACAGCAGCACAGACAATATCATGTCCGCTTTCTGCATATCCTGCATGACCTGTCACGCGAAATCCTCGGAATTGATTTTTTGACTTGTAAATCTCAGCTCGGATCATGCCTTGATAGCTTCGATCTTAACCTGAGTATAAGGCTGTCTGTGACCCTGCTTCTTCTTCTCGCCCTTCTTAGGCTTGTAAGTGAAAACAGTGATCTTCTTAGCCTTGCCGTTCTTAATAACCTTTGCGCTTACTGCTGCACCGTCAACATAAGGTGTACCGATCTTGAGACCATCGTCTGCTCCGAGAGCTACTACCTTGTCAAAAGTAACTGTTTCATCAGCCTCAGCTGTGAGCTTCTCAATGAAGATGATATCTCCCTCGTTTACCTGATACTGCTTTCCGCCGGTTTCGATAACTGCGTACATATTGTGGCACCTGCCTTTTCAATAAACTCGCTGTTACAGGCGTGTGAACGCACAACTTTAAAGCCTGTTTACAAGCGGCAATAATATTTTATCACAAACATTCACCTTTGTCAAGCATTTTTTCAATATTTAGAAAAAACTTTCCCCAGTACGGAACAGGGGAAAGATCTTATTATTACCAGACTCTGTAGCCCTCGTGGCCTATCTTATAGGAAGTACCGGGAACATATAGATCGTCGGGCTTGAGCTCCTTGCCGTTCTCTTTTGATCCCTCTATAGCCTTTCTGAGCTCTCTGAAAGCAACGCTGTTTGTGATTATGCGCGACACCTTCTCCTGCTCGGGCTTTGTGCTGAGATACTCGAGGATAGCCTGCTGAAGGTAGAAATAAGAACGGAGCTGTGTTTTCTTGAACTCGATGCTCTGCTGCTCATCGCCCTCACCCTCAAGGAGAAACAGACTGTCACCCTCACGGTAGCCAAGTGTGAGCTTTGCAAATATTTCAGGGATAAATACTCTTATCTCGGCAGCAAGATTCTTGTCTCCACCAACAAGCTCTTCGATCTTGTTGCACATCTCGACATACTCTTCGTGGTTCTTGATCTCCTCCATCATCTTTATGGTCTCTTTTGCAGCGTCCATAACAAGCTCTTTCTTGAAAGGACACTGATCGTCCTCACGCTGTACGAATATAGCATACTGCTTCTCGGAAACGAATGTCTCCTCGGCGTCCATTTCCTTTTCAACATACTCCTCAAAGTACTTCGGAAGCTCAACGAGAACAGAGCCGTTCATGCGAACCTCTATTACCTTCTTCTCCTTGTACTTTGCAAGATATATCCTGAGCCAGTAATACTTCTTCGAGCCGAGATACTTCGGTACTTCGTTTCTCAGGAAGTTTACGAGCATTGTGGGCTGCTTGTTCTTTACGCCTATTCTTACAACAGACTGGCAGTACATATCAAAATCATAGTGCTGTCTGAGGAAATCAACAGGTACGTGTATAGGGTTCTTCTTTGTCATTGACTGATCCAGAGGATGCCATACTCCGCCGTGGAAAATCTCAACAGCCATATTTGCAGCCTCGGCTTCGTCCTTGCCCTGAGCGTCTACAGGCTCGATGAGAGGCTCGTCAAAATCATCATGTCTTACGATGAATACAGCCTGTAGTATCTTGATGTTCTCAGCGTCCTCTATCCTGCCGATCTGTACATCGATAGTAAAGCCCTTGGGCATGATAACGCAGTCATCGTAAAGAGTACCGTTAAGCTTTGCGTTGAGCGCGTCAAGCACGAGCTTCTTGACCTCAAGTCTCGGATCGGCAGCTACAGCAGCTGTCTCTTCAGTTTGATTGTTCTTCTTTTTAAAAAGTCCCATGTTCTATTCTCCTTAAAATATGATTTGTTATATCAATATATGCTTTGCATAATATTAAACTGTAAATTTGACTGCTGCCCAGCCTTCGCGCACCTCGGGTTCGGGATCCCTGAAGCCTGCCGAGATCAGCGCGTCGATCACCTCATTCATCCGCTCCTCGATTATACCCGAAACTATAAGTATGCCGCCGCTCCTGAGATATCTGCGGAAGCTGTCCTTCATGGCGATAAGCACGTCCGCAACGATATTTGCAGCAATAATATCGTATTTATCGTCTATTTCGTCTGCAAGCTCCTCATCTGTAAGGATATTTCCGAAATAGGTCCTGTACTTATCGGGAGAAATGTTGTTCTTTACCGCATTCTCCATAGCCGTAACAGCTGCGTTTTCCTCGATATCAACAGCAACTGCGCTGCCTGCTCCGAGAAGCATGGCTCCTATTGAAAGGATACCGCTTCCGCAGCCCATATCGAGAAGCTTGTCACCTTTATTCAGGTACTTTTCCAGCACTTCAAGGCAAAGCCTCGTGGTGTGATGCTTTCCTGTACCGAAGCTCGAAGCAGGGTCTATCTCAAGGATTATACGTCCGTCGGAGTTGTCATAATCCTCCCATGATGGCTTTATAACAAGCTTTTCACCGACCTTGAAGGGCTTGAAGTACTGCTTCCAGTTGTTTGCCCAGTCTTCCTCGCGGATACTTGACATTTCAGCTTCGAGACGTCCGTACATTCCTTCCGTATCGGCAGCCTTCATCTCAGCCAGCATTGACTTTATGGCAACAAGCATTTCGGCTCCCTGACCGTTTGTAGGTATATACACCGTGATACATGTCTCGCACTCGGATAGTCCCATAAGATCGTCGTCGATATAATCCCACTGACCGTTCTTGTTCTCGAGGAACTCCTTGAAATCCTCGGAATCTTTTATTGAAAAGCCTTTTATGCCTATATCCCCGAGTTTTGAGCACAGCAGCTCAATGCCATCTGTTGTCGTGTAAATATTGACCTCTGTCCATTCCATGTTAAATTTTACTCCTTAATTGCAGACGAGCATTAAAAACATAAGCACGTCCGTATTATCAACAGCTCCGTCGCCGTTTATATCAGCAGCAGCTACCTCGCTTTCTGTCAGAACAGAAACTCCCTCGGGGAGCTCGTCCAAACTGCTGAGATATTCGTTTATGACCGCAAGATCGTATTCGTCCGAGACGCCGTCGTCGTTTATATCGCCTACCTCCAGCACCTTATTATTGGAAGCCCCGAAGCAGTCAAGCTCTATCCATCCTGCCCTGCCGTCGATTTTTATCTCGCCGAAGCCGCCGCTTACCTTAACAACATTTACCACATTGCCTCTGGAAAGGACTGCCACTGACCTGCTCTTACTGCCTGATTCCGCATAAACAAGAGCATTGCTCTCCTTACAGCAGTATTCACCGGTTTTGTAAACCTTTTCGGTATCTGCCCCGTCACTGACCTTTAAGGCGTCAGGTACGGAAACAGTACCCTCCTCAACTTCTTTTCGCGGATCATAAAGAGGTTCAAAGCCGCTGTATGGCTCTTTTCCCTTAAGGGTCTGATAGATAGTGATATTCTCGTTTCTATAGGCTTCAAACATCAGTATCTCATCCTTTGCGGGATCAGCCATATATACATCGTCGCCTATAACGCCGTCAATGTAGACCCAGTGTCCGCCAACGTTGCATATAACGTAGCTTCCCTCGTCAAGGCACTTTTTGATCTCCGCAGCCTTTCCGCTCTGATCAGCGGACGTGAAGCTGAGGTTCTTCGATGTGATGCTCACTTCTTCGACCACCTTGTTTATCGAGCCCCATGAGGCAAGTCCGCCCCACTGATTGAAAGCGTTTATTTTGTTAAGCTCCCGTGCAAAAATACCGGGATCAAAGCTTTCCGTATCTCTTGCGCCAGAAGCAGCAGCCACCATGGCTATTGAAGTCATGTAGCAACCCGACTGCCTTATAGTGGAACCGCCTATAGGTTCACTGCCCCAGCGTTCATCGTTCTGCCGCCACAGACGAAAATCTTCGGCAGCATTGACACTCAGTCCAGGAGCAAATGCTCCTGAAATAACTGCCATTACAGCAAATAATACTATCAGAACAGCCGTTATTCCTTTAAACTTGATTTTTCGCATACTCAACCTCCGTTCATCGGTTTCGGTTCGCTATGCGTCTCCTTTTCCTGGATTCTCTGAACGCCTCATATGCTGCTAAGTACTCATTCAGAGCTTTTTCTTTTTCATTGGTATCCAGTGTTTCGCCGCCGTATACAGATCTGTCGAAAAGCCCGGCGGTAATTGATATATCAGCGCCAGTTCTCTCATGTATGAGATCACTGACCTCGCTGACAGTATTAAACTCCTCGATATCATATACCTTGCAGAGCCTGTGTATTATAGCCTTTACAACTTCATCCGGCTGACGCTTTCTGTTCAGTAAAAGGAAGAGGTTATGTGACAGCCACGGATATGCAAGTGCAAACAGAAGTATTACGGCTGAGCACAGAAGGATTATCCTTCCCGCCCGCGAAAGCATATCCGTTGCGGAAGCATTGTTCCTCTTAAGTATGGGGTTATCCGACATGGTAGGCTCGAAGCTTAGCCAGCCGTACCCCCTGAGGTACAACTCTGGGAATCCATGCTTGTCCTGAAGCGTTATGGCATAATTGGTATTCGGCATATTTCCCCTGTCTATCCTCTGGGTCATATTATAGCCCTCGCAGTACCTTGCTGGGATACCCGCCGCTCTTGCAAGGAGCACCATGGACGTTGCATATTCATAGCAGACGCCCCTCTTTGTTACAAACATGAAGTCCTCGGCGTTTTCACCCGGCTTCTTGTCATATGTAAGATCGTAGACGTAATCATTATTGTAAAAATACGACTCAAGGGCAAGAGCTTTTTCATATTCGGTAGTACAGCCGGCAGTGATCTTGTCCGAAAGCGACTTTATACGCTCCCTGTTGCCGTAATCCAGCAGATATTCAAGGTAATCGCTGTAATAGAAATAATCAACAGTGAGATAATCAAAGATACTGGCAAGCTCCTCATCGTCATTTCCGTCTTCTATCTCAAGCCACAGTACATAATATGCGTCGCTGAGCATTCTCTCGTAATCATTTTTCACAACATCTCCTATGAACTCACGGTTCCTGGGACTTGCAAAGAATGTATCCGCGCTGTAATCGAATTCAAAGGAAGCATTGGACGGAAACTGCTTGTTTATGGAATAGACCGTTCCTCCCACAAGGCGTGACATCGTATTGTTCACCGAGCAGTTCGTCAGCGTCAGCGCCCCCTGAGGAACGGGTGCCATATCAGCTCCCTGCGGCAGACCAATCAGACCGTTGAGGAGATAGAATGAAGCATGGCGTATCTCAGGCTCGTTAAGTCCCTCGTCCAGATATTTTTCCAAGCCGTATTTTTCGGCAAAGTCACTGTCATATTTAGCAGCAGCAAGGAATGCGTCGGCTATTCCCATACGGCAGCCTATATTAAAGGGAGTTCCTTTGACTTTTTTTCCGTAATTCGCGTCGATATCCTGTATCGACCACTGATCGTTCACAAAATTATATGTAGAACGGGTAGCGGTCTTTATACGCAGGTTCTCCTGCGCAGTAGCTTCATACACCATTCTGTTCTGCGATCTGTCTCTGAACTGTTCACCGGTAGAGGTATCTCTGAAAACATTGAGCATCGCATTCAGTCGGTCGGTAAGATCCTCGGCTGAGATGAGGTTCTCAAGGATAGTTCTGTCCGCTTCAACGGCAGGCTTCGGGATTATCGCGGAAATAGCCGCAAAAGCCGCCGCATAAACGGCTATTGTCTTCCACGACCTGCGCCTTTCCACAAAAACAGTTTTCTCGTCGTCCCTGAGCTGACGGTAGTATACCATGAGGAGTATATATCCTACAGCAAGAAGAACTATGAAAACAGTAGGCATCTTTTCATATTCCTTGCCGTATATGGCAAAGGGTAT
>DBXO01000029.1:21636-24492 GCA_002309635.1 Ruminococcus flavefaciens
AAATTCATGAATATCCTGTATCTTACTCTCGTGAAGTAATAGATGACCGAACCCATGAACATTGCAAAAAGCAGATAAAAGCCGACCGCATACCACTTGTTGTAGTTAAGGGATTCCTGAGGGGTCAGAAACCACAATCCCCATGTGATAGGATAGTTTACGCTTCCCTTGTCGATGACGGCACGGACACACCAGACGAAGCCCCCGCCTACAAGAACATAGGCAAGACTTCCAAGCAAATGGTGTTTCTGCATAAAGTCAAAAACCCTAAACAGGAACCAGCCTATCACAAAGGTGGCAGCTCCCCAGCCCAGTGCAAACACAAAAGCATGTGTCTCCGATTCCTCACGGTCACTGTAGTGGTACATCAGCGCTGACATTATAAGCACAAAATACCACAGAACAGGATCAGCGAGGGTTCTCAGTCCGAATTCCTTCAGACTAAATTGTTTTTTGTTATTGGTCTCTTTCATTATTTATACCATTTTAAAGTTATTATCCTCATCAAGATACCATAGCGGCAGCGACGTAGAATTTGCAGAAGCTACCGAAAGTCCGATAATACTAACATTATCAGGATCGTCTACACAGCTTGTGATCTCCGAAAAGCCCTCTCCCGCATCAGTCGTTGCGATAATGCATGAGCACATGGAACCGCTGTTCTGGCTGAGATCGACACGGGTATCGGGAACGACCTTTACAGCAAGCACCTTGAGCAGAAGCTGATCGGGATAGTCGGGATTATCGACACTCTCGGTCACACTTGTACCGTCTGCGGAACGATACACAAAATTACAGGCAATTCCCTGCCTTACAAGCAGGTTAAGCAGTCCGAAAGCCGATCTGAGCAGCTGTTCCTCACCTCTGACAGCATTTTCCGTAGGTATATGGCTCCTTCGGAAAAGATCGAGAACAAGGAATGGCTGTACCGACGCAGCAGCTTCGTCAAGGCGTACCATAAGCTTGGCCTTTTTTGACGAAAGCTTCCAGTTTATCCGCTTGAGAGGGTCGCCGTGCTCATATTCGCGGTGCTCGTATCCCGGAGATGTGTTCATTGAAAACATCATCTGTGTTTCCTTTTCTTCCTCCTCATCGCTTGTGCGTACCACATTTGCTATAGTACGGAAAAGCTGAGAAGAAGCTTTTATATCTGGTATCTGCGGTATTACGCCAACAGAAACAGGCTGCGGCAGCGGAGTAAGTATCTTTCTCTTCATAAAGCCGAGAAAGCCGCATGAATAGACAGCACTTATGCCGACCTCCCCGTTTCCGCCGATAACGGCCCGCAGGTCTATCTTAAAGCTCTTTTTCTCCTCATTAAGCATTGTAAGCTTGCGGTTCTTTATGTCCTGACCGAATATTTCGGTGGCATAAGGACATATTTCAAGTATTCCGATGGGAAAAGAGCCTTTTTTTCGTATATTTACAGTTACCGTAAGGGTACTTCCCTTTGCGACGTATGCGTCGCACGTAAACTCGACCTTAACCCTCTTTCTCGCATATAACATGAAGAAAAGCGACACAAGGGGAGCGAATGCCACGAACGCAAGAAGAATTATTCCCATTTCCCCGTCTATATAGAAGGTGAATATGTACACGAGGAAAGCAACTGCAACGACGCTTACAATACTTTTTATGTGCTTTATCATTTCGTCATCGAGGGTACGGCACAGGTCCTTAGGATATTTTCAACATATGCCTCGCCTGTCCCGAATGCTGTTTTGCCCTGCGGAGAGAGGATTATCCTGTGTGAAAGCACAGGAACTGCAGCGAATTTCACATCGTCGGGATTGACATAATCTCTCTCGTTGATGTATGCAAAAGCCTTTGCAGCCTTGAAAAGCGCAATACTTCCTCGAGGACTGATTCCGAGTACGGTATTTCTGTCTGCACGGGTGGAGGATACTATATTTATGATATACTCCTTAACCTCATCGGTGACCCTGACGTTTTTTACCTCCTCCTGCATTGCTATTATATCGTCAACATGCATTACAGGCTCGGATATATTGGCAATGGGATTATACCTCTCGGTTCTGCCGAGTATCTCCATCTCCTCTTCTGTTGAGGGATATCCCATCGAAAGCTTCATGAAGAAACGGTCCATCTGTGCTTCGGGAAGATGGAATGTACCGTAGGTTTCAACCGGATTCTGTGTAGCCATAACAAGGAAAGGCTTAGGAAGCTTGTGTGTAACACCGTCAAGGCTTATCTGACGTTCCTCCATAGCTTCAAGAAGTGCAGACTGTACCTTCGGCGAAGCACGGTTTATCTCATCTGCAAGGAGAAAATTACACATTACAGCACCGTCGCGGTAAACGAAATCCCCTTTTGACGAGTCAAGCATTGTAAAACCTGCTATATCCGACGGCATTATATCAGGAGTGAGCTGGATACGGTTGAATTTTCCGCCTATTGAGCGGGAAAGAGCTGTTATCAGCTGGGTTTTTCCAACTCCGGGAACATCCTCAAGCAGCACGTGACCTTCGCAAAGCAGAGCCGCAATGAGCTTGATAACAGTATCCTTCTTGCCGACGATGACTTTCCCAACCGTACCTGCAAGCTTACTTATATTTCCATTCATACATTTTACCTCATTTTCTGAGCATATTAATCCAATTAAATATATTATAACATATTTTGTCAACGACTTCAAGTGAAAACCCAACGAAAAAAAGCTTGTATTATTGTAACATTCTACAATAATACAAGCCTGTCGATGTGGAATAATTGTCAATTTTATGTACTCTATATTAATGCTAAGAAAAGCAGCGGCAGAATACTCCGCCGCTGTCTGTAAAGCTTTGATTACTTGATCATCTTTGCTACTTCGTCAGCAAGATTGTCTTCCTTCTT
>DBXO01000001.1 GCA_002309635.1 Ruminococcus flavefaciens
GAGCTCCTCGAGCTCGTTGAGATGGACATCCGTGACCTTCTCTCAAGCTATGACTTCCCCGGAGATGATACACCTATCATCAAGGGTTCTGCTCTTAAGGCTCTCGAAGCTCCCGATGATCTTAATGATCCTGCTTACAAGCCTATCCTCGACCTCATGGACGCTGTAGATGAGTTCATCCCCAGCCCTGAGAGAGACGATGCTAAGCCTTTCCTTATGCCTATCGAGGATACTATGACTATCTCTGGCCGTGGTACTGTTGTTACAGGTAGAGTAGAGCGTGGAAAGCTCAACGTAAACGAGCCTGTTGAGATCGTTGGTCTTTCTGACGAGAAGCTCAACACAGTTGTTACAGGTCTTGAAATGTTCAGAAAGACTCTTGACTTCTGTGAGGCTGGTGATAACGTTGGTGCTCTTCTCCGTGGTATCACAAGAGATCAGGTTGAGCGTGGACAGGTTCTTTGTAAGCCCGGCTCAATTCACCCCCACACAAAGTTCTCAGGTCAGGTATACGTACTGAAGAAGGAAGAGGGCGGTCGTCATACTCCTTTCTTCAACAACTANNTTCTACTTCAGAACAACTGACGTTACAGGTGTTGTAACTCTTCCTGCTGATAAGGAAATGTGCATGCCCGGCGATAACGTTGCTATGGACGTTGAGCTCATCACTCCTATCGCTATTGAAGAGGGACTCCGTTTCGCTATCCGTGAGGGTGGTAGAACAGTTGGTTCAGGCGTTGTTACAAAGATCAACGAATAATTTGTTTCGTAATCATTTGATATAACGACTATCAGGCGGTCGTGCTTTATGCAGGGCCGCCTTTTTGCATAAATATACTTTGTTATATAATAAACAAACAGGAAGGTGACTCTATGGATCACATTCTGCAAACGCAGCATTTGTCCAAATCCTACGGCAAATTCAAGGCACTGGACGACCTTACGATAAATGTACCCAAGGGCTCAATATACGGTATGGTCGGCAGAAACGGCGCAGGAAAGACAACACTTATACGTATAATCACAGGACTTAACAATCCTACGACCGGCGAGTATTCCCTCATGGGAGTAAAGCATTCAGACGGAAAGATACTTAAAGCACGCAGAAAAATGGGCGCAGTAGTCGAAACTCCCTCACTTCACCCGAATATGAGCGCAAAGGATAACCTTATCCAGCAGACAAAGGCTCTCGGAATCTCCGATGAAAAGCTTGACGGTATACTCAGGCTCGTAGGACTTGCAAATACAGGAAAGAAAAAGGCGAGGGACTTCTCTCTCGGTATGCGCCAGAGGCTTGGCATTGCATTTTCACTGGTAGGCGACCCTGAGTTTCTCGTACTTGACGAGCCGATAAACGGTCTTGACCCGCAGGGCATCATGGAGGTGCGTGAGATGATACTCCGCCTCAACAAGGAAAAGGGCATTACCATACTTATTTCCAGCCATATCCTTGACGAGCTCTCACGTCTTGCTACGCATTACGGCTTTATCGAGCGCGGTCACCTTATAAAGGAAATGAGCGCAGAGGAGCTTGAAAGGGTATGCCGCAAGTCGGTACACGTCAACGTCAGCGATACCTCAGTTCTTGCCGAGGTCCTCAACGGCATGGGCGCCGAGTTCAAGCTGTATTCGCCCAATGAAGCCGATATCTTTACCCCCGTGCAGGTAACTCCGCTTGTTCTTGCACTCAATGAGAAGAATTGCTTTGTAAACTCCATGTCCGAGCGTCATGAGAGCCTTGAAAGCTACTTCATGGGACTTGTAGGAGGTGTTAATAATGGCTGAGCTTCTTGCAGAGGGCTACAGACGACTTTTCAAGGGCAAGCGCTTCTATATCGTAATGGGAGTTATTGCCGCTATCGCTGTAATGTTCACGGTACTGTACAAATTCATAAACTCCATGTCAGGCGGAATCGGCAACACTTCAGGTATCAGGATGCCCGCGGACCCGCTCCTTTTTGACGCTATCGGCATTCTGCCGCTTTTGATAGGCATTGCCGCAGGTATGCTCATCGTTCAGGATTTCAAGAACAACACTATCAGGAACAAGGTCATCATCGGCCATTCCAGAGTTAAGATATACCTTGCAAACTGGATCGTTTCCGTAACGGTAATGATAATATACATGGCTGTATATCTTGTTGTTGCCGCAGCTCTCGGAGGAATTATCCTCGGCTTTGAGGAATTTCCAACTAAGGAGATGACTGTGAACCTCGTTCACTTCTTCTTCATCGAGCTTGCAATGACCTCCCTCATAGTGTTCCTGTGTAACACTATGAAGAACACGGGAGGCTTTGTGCTTGCCATAACCATGCATTATATCGTGGATATGTTCTCACTTGCACTCATGCTCCTCAACAAGCACCCGAAGGTGCAGGAGATAGTTAGTGAAGCCGTACCCAGCCTGCAAATGAATATCGTGCAGCAGGGCTACAACGAATCACACGACCACAGCATGCGTATGATACTCTTTATGGTCATCATAACTGTAGTATCGACGATCGGCGGCGCACTTCTCTTCAAAAAATCAGACCTTAAGTAAAGAAAAAGCTTCCGTAAGGAAGCTTTTTCTTATAATTACGTATAAATAGTAGATTTAAAAAGTGTATTTCTGTATTGTTTTGGTTGAAAAAATCATGTATAATATAAATAGAATGAGCTACTTTCAAATTAAGGAAAGGAGATAAAGGTCATGCGTGAACTGAATATAGATTTTATGGATTTATATAAAAGTGTTGACCGTTTCTTAAAAGATGCTTATTCATCAGATACAGGGGTAACCAATTATATTCAGAACATGGAATTAAAGTTTTTACAAGGCAGAAGAAGTATCAGCAGTTGGCAGTCGGATTATGATGAATTGAAGCATTTGCGCTGGATAAGGAATCAGCTTGCACATGATGTGGATTATGATTCAGACATTTGCGAGGAAAAGGATTATTATTGGCTTGAAGGATTTCGTGACAGATTGTTTTCAGCTGAGGATCCTATGGCAAAGCTTATTAGAGCTGAAGAAACAATTAAACATCAGCAGGTCAAGCCTGTTCAAAAGCCTTTGTCACCGCTGTACAAGCAGTTTAATAACAAATCTTCTGAACCTGCACCGCCGATACAGTATAATCATTATCCGTATACTCCCAAAGAGTCGATTAAGCCTAAACACCGAAGTTTTTGGCAATGGCTCAAGGATTTATTTACATAAAATATTTTTTGCTATTTAAACTGTATATCAAACCTTTCCAACCAGTAGTTCAGCTGTATAAAGTAGGCTATAGTCTGCGGAAGATTCATAAGCTGACCGTACCACTGGACGTTTTCTTCGTGGCGCAGAAGCTTTTCCAGTTCCTCGCGCTTCACGAGCTGTGTCAGCTTATCCCCTCCGTTATCCAGTATATCACGGAGCTTTTCCGTAACTCCTGCCAGGAATGCAGGATTATGTGTTTTGGGATATGGACTTTTCTTGCGCCAAAGGACTTTTTCGGGCAGCCATTCCTTCATGGCTTCGCGGAGAAGTCCTTTTTCTCTGCCCATATAGTCCTTGTATTCCCATGGCACGTTGTATAGGTATTCCGCAATGCGGTAGTCGCAGAATGGCACTCTTACTTCAAGACCGCAGTACATGGACATTCTGTCCTTACGGTCGAGGAGAGTCTGCATGAACCAGTGGAAGTTGAGCTGTGTCATCTCCCGCATGCGGTACTCAAGGGCACTGTCGCCGCTGAGTTTGTCAGCATAGTCGGCAGTAGTTTTGTATGCGGAGTACACGTATTTGTCGGCATTGAGCCTTTCTGTGTATTCATCGCACAGGAAACGCTTTCGGTACGCGGTGCTCTGCGCCCAGGGAAAGCCGTCCGTCATGCGTATGTCCTTATCCCTGTACCAAGGGTAGCCGCCGAATATCTCGTCGGCGCACTCTCCTGACAGCGCAACACTTCCGTATTCCTTTATATCTCGGCAGAACAGCATCAGAGATGCGTCCACGTCTGCCATTCCCGGCAGTCCGCGGGCTTCTGTGGCTTCATCGAGAGCTTTGATCAGCTCGGGAGTATCTATCACTGTCCGGTGGTGGTCGGAACCGAGGTATTCAGCCATACAGGCGATATACTCGGGATCGCTGTCAGGCTGGAAGCGGCTGGAGCGGAAGAACCTGTCATTGTCGCGGTAGTCCACAGAAAAGGTGATTAATTGCTTTCCCTGTTTTTTCAATTCAGCAGCCGCCACGGAAGATATGAGGCTTGAATCAAGCCCTCCCGAAAGGAATGTACACACAGGCACGTCGGAGACCAGCTGTCTCCTTATGGCGTCGAGGACCAGCTCACGTACGTGTTCTGCGGTTTCCTCAAAGCTCTCGCGGAGCTCATAAGCGCGGAGCCGCCAGTACTCACGCAGTTTAAGGCCATTCGCAGAGTAGTAACCGCACCAGCCTGCTTTCAGTTCCTCCACGCCCCGTATGATGCCGCAGCCCATAGTGCGTCCCGGAGCCATGAGCAGAAGCTCGGCCGCGCCTTTTTCGTCTATCTCGTGAGGAATATCCGGGTGTTCAAGGAGAGCGGGCAGCTCAGAGGCGAATATGAGCTTATTGCGGGTCAGACAGTAAAACAGGGGCTTTACTCCTATCCTGTCGCGGGCAAGGAATATGCGGTGTTCGTCTTCGTCGTAAATTGCAAAGGCGAAAATGCCGTTGAACCGTTCTACACAGGAGCTTCCCCATTTTATGTAGCTTTTCAGAACTACCTCAGTATCGGAGCGTGAGGAGAAGCTGAACTCGTCTGCAAGCTCCCTGCGGAGCTCCTCGGTATTGTAGAGCTCACCGTTATATATAATAGTGTATTTTCCGAAGCTCATAGGCTGTCTGCCGCCGTTGATGTCGATGACGGCAAGGCGGGTATGAATGAGAGCGGCTTCACGGAAAAGTGACATTCCGTGCTGATCGGGGCCCCGTCGCAGGAGGGCTCTCTGCATTTTTTCGTATACCTTCATATCCTCGCGCATATCCTCAATGAAACTGACAGCACCTGCAATTCCGCACATGGCAAATCTCCACCGCTTTTCGGCATACGGCACGCCGATTTCCGGCCATTATCCGTTATACATTGGTTAAGGGCTAACGGCTAAGATAGTATATGAAAAAGACCCCCGTAATGTTACGGAGGTCGTTAATACACTATTTTTGTTTTTTAAGTCCTGATCTTATTCCTGCAATAATGGTCTCGCGCGCCTTTATGGCTTCTTCTTTCGTGAGAGGCGGAGTATCACCGAGTGGATATTCAAGTCCGAGTTCGGCGTATTTCTGTCTGGCCATATCATGATAGGGAAGCACGTCCAGCGCTTTCAGATTGCTGAGTGTGGAAAGGTATTCGCCGAGAGCGAAAAGCTCCTCATACTTATCGGTAATACCGGGAACGACAACGTGACGTATCCATACAGGTATGCCCATATCGCGGATATGCTCCGCAAAAGCCAGTATATTACGGTTCCCGGTACCTGTCAGCTCCTTGTGGAGCTCGTTGTCGATGTGTTTTATGTCAAGCATGACAAGGTCGGTGTTTTTTAGCACCTCGTCGGTCTTTTCAGGGTGAGCGGGATCGTAAACTCCCGCCGAAGTGTCAAGGCAGGTGTGAACTCCCTTGCTCTTAGCGAGAGCGAAAAGCTCTGCAAGAAATCCGGGCTGTGCCAGCGGTTCTCCGCCTGTTGCGGTGATACCTCCCGATCTCAGGAACTCCTTGTAGGAGTCGTACTCGCGCATGAGTTCTTCGGCAGTAGTTTCTGTACCTCCCGAAAAGTCCCATGTATCGGGGTTGTGGCAATATCTGCACCTGAGTGGGCAGCCCTGAAAGAATACAACGAAGCGTATACCGGGACCGTCAACAGTTCCGAAGCTCTCTGTAGAATGTATCCTGCCTTTCATTTTCCGCACTCCTGTTCCGCATATTTAAGCAGCTTGTCCTTTTCGTTGGGGAGCTCGTCCTCCATGACAAGCTCAAGGAGCCTCTGCTGCATTTTGCCTATTTCCGCACCTTTAAGCCCTAATCCCAGCAAATCGGAGCCGTTTACCGCAAGCCCTTTCAGACTGCGGCACTCGTTATTTGCAATTATCTCCCTGCCGATTCCGGCAAGCCTGTCAAACACGGCGTTCTCCTCAATGACAAAGTCGTTTTTTGCTGAATTATCGCACTTTTTCATTTCAGTCAGGGCTAAGAAGAGCTCGTCGCCGATCCGGTACATCATTTTTTTTACGTCGGCTCTGCTTCTGAGCTTTTTGCTGTGATTTGCAATAAGAGCAGTGGAGTAGGAGATCGACTTTGTATCATAGCGGAGCCGTTTCATGACCTTTTCGGTTATTTCCGCGCCTACCCGGTCGTGCTGCTTGAAGTGCCCCCTGCCTGTTTCGTCAAATTTAAGGCAGGCAGGTTTTCCGATATCGTGGAAAAGCAGAGTCCTCCGCATTTTTACATCGTTTTCGGGTGCAAAGCTCACAGCGCGGACAGTATGCTCCCAGACATTGTATTTATGGTAGGGCGTACACTGGTCGAGCCCGATACTTGGCTTGAATTCGGGTATAACCGCGGTTATGACATCACTGTACTCCAGGAGTACGCTTATACAGCTTCTGCCGCAGACAAGCTTGTCAAGCTCGTCTCTGATACGCTCGTGGGATATTTTCTGCAAAAGGTCCTTCATGCGGTGAACTGCCGCAGAGGTCTCCTCCTCTATAGTGAAGCCGAGCTGCGAAGCAAAGCGGACAGCTCTCATAATGCGGAGGGCGTCCTCGCCGAAACGCTTTTCGGGGGCTCCCACACAGCGTATTATACCTGCTTTCATGTCGGAAATGCCGTCAAAGGGGTCAACGAGACAGCCGTTTCTGTCCATAGCAACCGCATTTATTGTGAAATCGCGGCGCGCAAGGTCAGTTGTGATATCAGCAGTGAATTCAACGTTTTCGGGGCGACGGCAGTCGGTATACTCGCCGTCGATACGGTATGTTGTTATCTCAAAGGGAACGTCTCCGCAGAAAACGGTGACAGTTCCGTGTTTTATGCCCGTGGGGACCACTTTGAAGCTGCTGAAAACCGCCAGTATCTCCTTAGGACGGGCGTTTGTGGTAATATCGATATCATGGCATTCTCTGCCCATTATGCTGTCACGGACGCAGCCGCCTACCATGTATGCCTCAAAGCCGTGTTTTTCAAGCTCGTTCAGCACCTGTTCTGTGTTTTTGTCTGTCTTCAAGGCTGCATCTCCTTCCGTAAATCATAATTATAATCTGCATAATTATGATTTGATTGAGTAGTAAGCAGTGAGCAGAGAATAATTCTGCCGGCTAAATGACTTACCGTTTCAGACGACGCCGATGTAAGCTGCTGCCAATAACTGATCACTATTTACTATATTATACATCAAATAAAAGGATTTGGCAAGATGTCCAAATTAAAAAGGATTTTTTTGTGCTTTATTCTAAATTGCGTAAATACATTTAATAGAGTATAATGGAAGTACAGACAAAATAATAGCGACATATTAAAATTATGCCCGATATAGTAATTTTAAAGCTTTCTTAAGTTAATTTTAAGATTATTTCAAGGTGAAGCCGTTATAATTTAACCATAGTCACAAACGGCTTTGAATAATGATCGGGCAAAACTAAAAAAGGAGATTGATCACTATGAAAAGCAATGGCTTAAAGAAGCTCTTTGCAGGACTTTCAGCTGCTTGTCTGGCAGCTGCGGCAATGCCTGCTGTGAGCTTTGCAGCTGAGACTGAGGTCTCAAAAGTGGTTGGCGACGCTAACTGCGACGGCGGCGTGGATATGTCCGACGCTGTTATGATAATGCAGGCACTCTCCAATCCAAACAAGTACGGCAGGGGAGGTACCGACAAGACAGCTATCACCGATCAGGGCTGGCAGAATGCCGACTGCAACGGTGCTAACGACGGTGTTTCCAACAACGACGCACTCGCTATACAGATGTATCTTCTGGGCAAAGGGGAGCTCAGCAGCGGTAAGACCGATACTCCTCCCGAGCAGCCTGTCGCTGACGCGGTAAAGATACACCTCAGGAATACCTCTATCGAGGTAGAGGGAGAAAATGCCACTGTTGAGGGCACAACGGTAACTATCACCAAGTCGGGTGAGTACTACATCGACGGTTCTCTCGACGACGGTCAGATAAACGTCAATATCCCTGATGAGAAGGCGGACGCTGAGACTGTAAAGCTTTTCCTCAACAATGCCAATATCACAGGCAGGAGCGCTCCCGCGATACTTGTGACCAATGCCGAGAATACTTCTATCAATATCGTTGACGGCACCGAGAATACTATTTCTGACGGTGATACAGCTTATGCAGGCGACTTCGCAAAGGCAGCCGTTATCGAAGCCAAGGACGATATCACTATAAAGGGCGGTGAAAAGAGTGACGGAACTCTCACTGTCACTGCCAATAAACAGGACGCCGTTTCATGCAACAACGATATCAAGATAAACGGCGGTGTGATAAAGATAGATACTAAGAATGAGGACAGTAAGACCGATGGTATCAAGGCTAAGAAGTCTGTTACCGTGAAAAACGGAACTGTCAAGATAGACGCTACAGGCGACGGTATCAGATCCAGCAAGGACGCTGTTTCCTTCGAGGGCGGCTCTGCGAAGATCAAGGCAGGCAACGATGCTGTACAGGCTGAGACTACTATCGATATCAGCGATGGCATCGTAATTGCAGGCGGAGACCGCGGATTAACGGCTGTTACGGCTGTAAATATCACAGGCGGTACCGTTATTGCTACTGCTACCGACAAGCAGGTGGCTTCAGAGCTCATCAAGGCCGAGGGACAGCCTGTTCTCCTCTTTAACTGTATCGACGACGCCACAAACGAGAAGGACGGTACATGGAAGAAGGATTACAGCTTCAACTGGGCAGTAAAGGCTCCTGAAAGCTCTGCATCCCATACGGTATATAAGTTCCAGAAGAAGTACAAGTATGTTCTTATAAGCTGCAAGAACGATATTGCCGCAGATGAGAAACAGACCTTTATACATACCGCACTCTTGGAATCAGAAGGCTACAGCAGACAGATAACTCACGGTGATGATAAATCAACAGTGTTTGAGGTCAAGGCAGGCGTAAACACCTATGATAAGGTAGACCCGATGGGTGTAATACCGACTTCTGAAGAACCAAAGGCTTAAAAGCAAATTATTATAAATAGCTGTACTGTCACCCGACGTGAGAACGTCGGGGAGACAGGCTGAATCAAAACGACATCTTCATGATCATTCAGATCCTTTTCTCAAAACGCGCCACAGTATCCCCTACTGCGGCGCATTTCCCTGTCTAAGGATTAAACATAAAAACGCCATAGCTTTTATAAGCTATGGCGTTTTTGATTTTTATCAGCCCTGACCGCCGTCGTCAATAGTTGTGGGTTCCACAACAGGTGGGGGAGCTGTCGGAGGCTCCGTTTGCGGCTCAGTTGGTGGTTCTGTAGGCGGCTGTGTTGTTACAGGTGCCTGTGTGGTCGTAGGAGCTGCTGTTGTAGCTGCATGAGTCGTTGCAGGTGCCTGTGTGGTTGCAGGAGCTGCTGTAGTAGCTGCGTGAGTTGTTGCAGGTGCAGCTGTTGTTGTTGCAGCCTCTGTTGTAGCAGGGGGATTTGCTGAGCCGTTTTCTGAAATATAGTATACTGTGAGCTTATTGCCGCCTGCACAGGTGAATACGGTTCCGGAAGATACCTTTTTGCCCTCTGCCTGGAGCTCTATGATCGAATTCGGCTTGCCGTAGGAGCTGTTGGACTCTACGAACTGATAGTTATGTGACGATATACCGGCCTTTTCAAGAGCGTTCTTGTACTGCTCCACTGTAAGTCCCGTATAATCCGGGATAGTTGCGGAGCCCTTGCCCTTGCTGACGGTTACGATGATAGTGTCGCCCTCTGCGATCATTTCGCCCTTTTTGACGCTCTGCTCGAAGATCATATCATTGTCGTATTCGTCGTTATAAGCGTATTTAGCCTCGATCTTGAAGGAATCCTTCCATTTTTCCTTTTCGTGCTCGTAGAATCTGCCGATAAGGTCGGGCATTTCGATATTCTTTTCCTTGGTGGTTACTACTACCTCGTCAACGATATTGCTCGATACCTTGGAGCGTCTGCTCTTTGCGGGAACAGGGCTCTCCTCAGCCTTTGGCAGCAGGTTCATTATGAACACTACCAGTGCAAGAAGTATGGCAAGGAAGAGTATACCTATTATGATAGGCACCTTTATACGGTCTACTGTATTTACCTTTTCGTAGCTGTAGCTTGTGTCACGGTTCGGCTTTTTGTAGACGGGAGAAGTGCGCTGATGTATGACCTCTGTCTCGGGAAGGGGCTGTACGGGCTTTACTGCATGATATGCAGGAGCGGAGGGCTCCTCTTCCATAGGAGGTCTTGCCGCGGGACGGTCATTAAGGAAGAGTGTGCTGTCGAACTCTTCTTCCTCCTCGGTCTCCTCTGCGGGCTGCTCGAAGAGCTTGGTTACAAGCTCAGTGATAGTCTGTATACGGTCTCTGCCGTTTAGGTTCATACCCTCCATTATAACGCGGGAAACGTGCCTGGGTATGCTTGAGTCAAGCATATACGGGTCGTGGAGGTCGTCGTGGTTCTGACGGCTTACGGAATCAACGGGCATACAGCCTGTAAGCGCTCTGTAGAGAAGTGCGCATACTCCGTAAACGTCTGTCCATGAGCCCTGACGGCTGCTGCTGCTTGCCGAGTACTGTTCGGGGGCTGCATAGCCCTTGAAAAGCTCGTATTCAAGCCCTGCATTGGCAGTTCTTACTGCCGATACACAGAATCCCGAGAGCTTGAGCTCGCCCTTGTCGGTGATATACACTGTATCGGGGCTTATGGCTCTGTGTATTATACCTGCGTTATGAAGTATACCGATAGTTGTGAAAAGGGGAGGGAATATCTTTGATACCTGTTCCCAGCTGAGCTCTCCTGCGTTTTCCTTGAGGTAGTCAAGCATTTTCACGCCCTCGATGTACTCGAAGATAGTGTAGGTGGTGTTGTTCTCGGCGAACATATCGAGAACGGGCGGGATATTTGAGCTGTTCCTGAGTCTTGCGAGAGACTTGTTCAGCTCGGTATATTCAGCCATGAAAGCCTTGTATTTTGCAAGGTTGTTGTAGTTTACGCTGATAGTTGGTTTGCCTTTTACACGGGTACAAAGGTTTATGGGCATATATTCTCTTATGAAGACCTTTTTGCCTGTTGATATGTCGCAGCCGACATATGTTGCACCTTCGCCGTTGTATTCAAGAAGAATACCGCAGACGTACTTGCTGTGGAGTATCGTCCCCGGTGGAACGTACATAGGGTTATACTCAGAGCTTTCCACATATCCGCAGGACGGACATACATGGAGCGAAGCGTCATATTGTTCCATGCATTTGTTACAATATTTACTGTCTCCCAAAGCAGCTCCTCCTCCTAAAAATAATTATATGCACAAAATAGGCATCATATCTATTTTATCAATAAAATCATAAAATGTCAACTGTTTAAGGCTCTATATTCTTAATTACCGTGAATTTGTATTTTTTTTGTAATATTTTCACGGCTAAATTTTCTTAATTGTAACATTTGGAGAAAAACAGGCTCGGAAAAGGCAAGTACCCTTTCCGAGCCTGATGCATTTTTTCTGATTTTTGTTCCTGTGTTAATACTATTTAAAGATTTCCGTTGTTTACAGAGAGTATCTTCATGGAATTGAAGCGGAATGTGCCGTCTTCCTTTTCCGTGAGTTTATATTCTGCCTGCTTTGCCACGTTCTTTTCCATCCACTGCGGGAGCTCTGCGATATAGTCAACGGTGAGGGTATACTCCTTTCCGCTTTTTACTATGGACTTTATCTCGGGAGCGTATGTGTGGGTAATGGTCTTTATCTTGACGTTGTAAGCGCCGTCGGAATAGTAGAATCGGGACTCTATCGGTCCGACGGTGGTGTGGTTGAAGGGAGGCAGATTCTCGCCGAAGAGCTCTACTGCATACTTCTCTATATCAACATCGGGGATAGATATGGTATCAAGTGTTGGCTCGTAGTTTGAGACCTTGTTCTTGTCCATGATTATAGACCATATCGTAGCTGTGATTATCTGCTCCGAGGTGAGCTGTGAGGGATCGCTGAATGGCTCTATATCCATAATAGCAGCAGGATATATCATCTGTGTGAAGCTGTCCTTCTTGACCTCGCCCGATGTAAAGCTGCGGAAAAATCCAACTGTCTTGAATACCGAGGCGATGATGCCTATAACGGCAAATACTGTGAGGACAGCGCCGAGTATGGTATAAAGGCGTTTTCTGCTGACTGTATCGGCTGTGGTGTCGGCTGCGCTTATTTCAGTATGTTCGCTGCGCTGAGCCACAAGCTCTGCGGGATCCTCCTTGAGTATGTTCTCAAGAGCGGAGGCAGGCTTTTCCTGAGGCTGTTCCTCAGGCTCGCCAGCTGTTTCGGCTGCTTCTTCGATACCGTAGGTCTGTTCCCCTGCGATATCTGCTGAAGTGTCAGCTTCCGCAAGTGCTTCGCTGAGTTCCTCCACAGCGGGCTCCGGAATGAATTCCTCCTCGGGGATAATATCCTCTGCGGGAGCTTCTTCCACGGCAGGGGGAGCTATTGCGCCCATCTGCGAGCGCCTCATATCGATGACCTGTCTCTGCTTATCGGGCGAAAGCTCGTCGAAACGGAGCTTGAGCTCGGGTGAGAGACCTGCGATTATATCCTCGTCTGTGAGTATGAGCTGCTTTGGTTCGGGAGTTTCGATATCGGCTATTGCTTCTGCGGCGCCCTCGCGGATATTGTCAAGCATATTCCCCACAGGGTCGCTGTCGGGAACGGGAGCCTCCTCAGGGTGATTGATGGCTGCGATAGCTGCGTCTATAAGATCTGTAGCCGAAACCGTACTGTTGTCGGCTTCAAAGAGACCGTCCTCGGGAGCTTTTTCCTCTGCGGTCTCGGTATCTTCCTTGGCTTTGTTTATGAGCTTCTTGAAAAATCCCAGCTTCTTTGGCTTTTCTGTCTCTCCGGAAATATCGGTGGGAGCTGCTGAACTGCCGAGCGCTTCTATTGCGCTGTCAACTTCGTCGGGAACAGCTTCGGGAGCGGCTGCTGCGGCAGCTTCTTCAGCAAGGCGCTGCATTTCTGCTATCCTGTTCTGCTGATCTGCTTCTGCGGCAAGGCGGGCTCTCTCAGCCTCTTCCGCAAGACGTGCTCTTTCGGCCTCCTCTGCAAGACGGGCTCTTTCGGCCTCTTCCGCAAGACGTGCTCTTTCGGCTTCCTCTGCAAGACGAGCTCTTTCGGCTTCTTCTGCAAGACGGGCTTTCTCGGCTTCTTCTACAAGACGGGCTCTCTCAGCCTCCTCGGCTCTGCGCTGCTTTTCAGCTTCTATCTGAGCTATGCGGAGCTGTCTTTCAGCTTCTTCCTGTTCAAGCTGCTGCCTTTCGGCTTCCTCTCTTGCCAGTCTGCGCTGCTTTGCTTCTTCTTCAAGGCGTGCTCTTTCAGCGGCCGCTTCTGCGGCTCTGCGGGCTCTTTCGGCTGCATGCGCCTCCTCGGCAGCAGCCTCAGCTGCTCTCTGAGCCTGCTTTTCCCGTTCCATTTCCTCACGGCGCAGGGCTTCATAGTCGGGCAGCTCGCCTGTTATAACTATTTTCTTTTTCTTGACAGGCTTCGGGATATCCTCATTAACGGGGATGGTATCGAATACCCTTGTCACTTCTGCTGACGCTTCTGTATGCATCACCTCGGAAATGATGTTGGGTACCTCCTCTTCCTCTGCGGGAATATCATCAGACGGGGGAGCGAATTCCCATACCGAAGGCGGTGTATCGTCGGCAATTACAGCGTCGTCCTCTGTGTGCTGCTTTTCCTCCTCCAGTGCGTGGAGCAGATCATCGACGGACATATCGTCGAACTTGCTCTTTCTTGCGGCACGTGGAGTATTGTGGCTTCTTGCAGGAGTACTTCCGCTGCTTCCGCCGCCGTCCATAAGGCTGTTGAGCATATCGTCAAGATCTTTTCTAATAGCCATTTCGACCTCCAAAAATCAAATGAAAAACTTTATCTGATCTGTCCGTTTCCGTTGATCAGGTATTTAACAGTAGTAAGTTCTGTGAGGCCCATGGGTCCTCTTGCATGGAGCTTCTGTGTGGAAATGCCTATTTCTGCGCCGAAGCCGAATTCTCCGCCGTCTGTGAAACGGGTTGAAGCGTTTACGTAGACAGCTGCTGCGTCTATCTGCTTCTGGAATTTCTGTGCGCTTTCGAGTGAGCTTGTAACGATACACTCAGAATGCTTTGTGCTGTATTTTCTTATATGGGCGATAGCCTCGTCTGTATCATCGACTACCTTTATCGCTATTATGAAATCGTTGAATTCTGTTGCATACTCGGTCTCAGTTGCTTTTTCAACGGTATCACCGAGGATAGATATAGTCCTGTCACAGCCGTATAGCTTTACATTGTGTGACTTGAAGCGCTCTGCTATCATGGGGAGGAATCTGTCTGCGATATCCTTGTGTACGAGAAGGCTCTCGATAGCGTTGCATACCGAGGGACGCTGAGTTTTGGCGTTGTCTGTGATCTCAACAGCCATGTCAAGGTCTGCGGAGGCGTCAACGTATACGTGGCAGTTGCCTGCGCCTGTTTCGATAACGGGAACAGTTGCTGTCTTTACTACAGCCTGTATGAGGTTTGCGCTTCCTCTGGGGATTATTACGTCAACATAGCCGTTTAGGCGCATAAGCTCATTCGTGGTCTCACGGTCGGTATTGTCAACTACCTGAATGATGTCGGTGGGAAGACCTGCTTTTTCAACTGCGCCGCGCATTATCTTTCCGAGGCAGATGTTGGAGTTTATAGCCTCCTTGCCGCCCTTGAGGATAACAACGTTTCCTGCCTTGAGGCAGAGAGCAGCTGCGTCAACGGTAACGTTGGGGCGTGATTCGTAGATTATGCCGATAACGCCGAGAGGTACTCTTGTCTTTATTATCTGCAAGCCATTGGGGCGTGTGCATCCGTCGATGACCTGTCCGATCGGATCCTTCAGAGCGATGAGCTCGTCAACGCCCTTTGCTATGCCCTCTATGCGCTTTTCGTCAAGCCTGAGCCTGTCCTGCTTGGCTTCGGTCATGCCGTTGGCCTGTGCAGCGGCTATATCCTTTGCGTTTTCAGCTATTATAAGCTCTTTGTTTTCAAGGAGAGCCTTTGATATCTCGGCAAGCGCCCTGTCCTTCTGTGAAGTTGAAGCGACTGCCGCTGCTGCCTCGGCAGCCTTGGCTCTTTTTCCCAGTTCCTCTGTATAGCTCATTGTTTACACCTCGTGTTCAATCTGAATAATATCTTTACTGTGCCTTGAAGAGAGTGCCTATCTCCTTGTCCTCAAAGAGGTCGTAGAGCCTTTCAGGATCTCTTCCGTTCATTATTATCATGTCTATGCCTGCGCTTGTAGCTATTTTGGCAGCGTTTATCTTTGTGGACATGCCGCCTGTGCCGAGACTTGTTCCTGCGCCGCCTGCCATTGCTTCTATCTCGGGAGTTATCTTTTCAACTATGGGGATAGGCTTTGCGTCGGGATTGGAGCGCGGATCGTCATCGTAGAGAGAGTCGATATCCGAGAGTATCAGCAGCAGATCGGCTCTTGAAAGCTCCGCAACGAGGGCGGAAAGCGAGTCGTTCTCGCCGATCTCGAGCTCCAGCTCGTCGATAGCTATGGTATCGTTCTCGTTAACTATGGGGATAACGTCCATATTCACCAGTTTCTCCACGGTATTCATGAAGTTCTCGCAGTGATTGGGGTTATTGATAATTGTCTTGGTGAGCAGTATCTGTGCCACCGTGACGCTGTATTTCGCGAACATATCGTCATATACGTGCATGAGCTCGCACTGACCTATAGCGGCTACTGCCTGCTTGGTCTTGGTATCCTTCGGCTTTTCGGGCAGTCCGAGCTTTCCTGCGCCAAGGCCCACAGCTCCCGATGAGACCATGATTATCTCACGTCCCGAGTTGTGAAGATCGGAAATAACGCGGACAAGATTTGTCATGCGCCGTATATTCAGCTTGCCCGTACTGTGAGCAAGGGTCGAGGTACCGAGCTTTATGACGATACGCTTTTTTTCTGATATATTTCTCATAGGTCAGTCTCCGTTTAGTTGACTTTGTTGCGTGGAGTGCCGTTCTGCCATGCTCTGATGTTATCGCAGACGATGTCCACAAGGCGCTGTCTGGTTTCAAGGGGAGCCCATGCGGTATGGGGAGTGATAACGCAGTTCCTTGCGCCTTTGAGGGGGGTATCCGGTGACATCGGCTCCTTTTCCAGCACGTCGAGATAAGCGGCAGCTATCTTTCCGCTGTTGAGAGCCTGAGCGAGGTCGGCTTCGTTCACAACTCCGCCGCGTGATGTGTTTATCAGTATTGCCGAGGACTTCATATGTGAGAGCAGTTCGCTGTTGACAATGCCTGCTGTCTTCTCGGTGAGGGGACAGTGGAAAGTGAGCACATCTGCTTTTTCGGCAGCCGTGTATATATCCGTCACCTCATAGGGGCAGTCCTTTGGCTGAGTTCTTGTGCTTATGACTATATCCATGCCGAAAGCTGAGCCTATCTCGGCTACCTTTCGTCCGATAGAGCCGAAGCCTACTATGGAAAGAGTTTTTCCCGCAAGCTCAGAGGTGGGCACGGGAAAGTACGAAAATGCAGGGGAACGCTCCCATTCGCCGTTCTTTACTGCGGTGTCGTAGTCCCTGATACGGCTGAAGCGGTCGAGTATGTATGCAAAGGTCTGCTGTGCAACGGAATTTGTGGAATACTGTCCCGCATTGCATACGGTTATGCCTTTCTTTGCGGCGTATTCGATATCGACGTTGTTGAAGCCCGTTGCGAACAGTCCCACATATTTAATGCTTGGGCAGGCGTCCATGACCTCTCTGGTTATGAGCACCTTGTTGCAGAGTACTATATCTGCATCGCCTATATTTTCAGCGGTCTCCTCCGGCTTGGTGAGGGGAATGATCTTCACATCGCCCAGCTCTTCAAGCTGAGTGACAGGGATATCGCCGCTGATATTGACTGTATACCAGTCGAGGACGGCTATCTTCAAGGCTCAGTCCTCCTTGCTGCTGTCCTTGTCGGCAGCTGCCTTTTCCTCAGCCTTTTTCGGCTTGCATATGATAGTGGAGATGAAAGCCGCAAGAATGAGAAGGAACTCGATAAGTCCCACAGCGTAGAAAACGGTCTTGCTTTTTGATACGAGGAGCAGGAGCGATATAGGAGCCGCTATAGCGAAAATAAGCTGAAATGGCTTCTTCTGTACAGCGAATCTGTAGCCGAAGAATATTACCGAAAGGATCACCACTCCGATAAGCATTGGCGAGGGGAATGGGAATATAGAGGGATCCTTAACATCCGAGATCTTTGCCAGTGTTGAAAGCATATCTGTAAAAAGCATTATTTACTCCGATCCTCCGCCTTTTTCGGGAGCTTTTACGCTTCGTTCCGTGGCGGAATTATAAATTTATGCAAAAGTCTGCACATTACAGTATAACACAAACAGCGCAGGAATTCAACTATTTTTTAAAAAATACACAAAAAATTTATGATGTATTTCTGCGTATTTTCGGCTGTTTTTAACAGGGACTTGAATTTTTCCTTGTTTCATCGTATAATATTATAAATAATATTTTGCGTTGATAAAATGCAGGGGCGGCATTCAGCCGCCCGCATGACTCAGTGCGTTCAGGAACAGGGAGGTGCCGATAATGATATATATGCTTGAGGACGAGGACGGGATAAGAAATTTCGTGCTATACGGACTTAAGACCTCGGGGCTGGAGGCTCGCGGCTTTGAGACGCCATCCGCTCTCAGGGAGGCTATGTCCGAGGCCCTTCCCGATCTTCTGCTGCTGGATCGTATGCTCCCCGAGGAGGACGGCATGTCAGTGCTGAAAAAGCTGAGAAGCGCTCCCGAAACGAGAAAGCTTCCTGTGATAATGCTGACTGCAAAGGGCTCTGAGCTTGACAAGGTGGAGGGGCTGGACAGCGGCGCGGACGACTATCTGGCAAAGCCCTTCGGCATGCTGGAGCTCATATCAAGGATCAAGGCGCTCCTGCGCCGGACCTCTGATACTGCCGCTGAGAGCGGAAAGCTGGAGCTGGGCGGACTTTGCATATATCCATCAAAGCATGAGGTCTTTGCAGAGGGTGAAAAGGTGGCGCTGACGCTGAAGGAATACGATATGCTGCTCTTCCTTGTAAAGAACAGGGGCGAGGTATACTCCCGCGACTGCCTTCTCAAGGAGATATGGGGATATGACTTCTCGGGAGAGAGCCGCACGGTCGATGTTCATATAAGAACTCTCAGGCAGAAGCTCGGCGGCTGCGGCGAGCTGATACAGACTATCCGCGGAGTAGGCTACAAGGCAGGTGACGATGTGAGTGACTAAGAAGATATTCCTGAGCATAGTCTCTATCTGCACCATATCCGTTCTTGCGGCGATAATCCTTGTTACTGCCATAATCTACGGAAGGTCCGCGGAGATAGCTGAGGCAGAGGTGAGGACCGACGCGCGTCTCATTGCCTCAGCTGTTGAGCAGAACGGCATGGGTTACCTTGATAAGACGGATATAGGTAAAAATATCCGCGTAACGTGGATAGCTCCCGACGGAAGCGTGATCTACGACACAAACGGAGACCCTGATTCTCTCGGGAACCACTCGGACCGCGAGGAGGTATCGCAGGCGCTTGAAATAGGTGAGGGCAGTTCGTCAAGGTACTCACATACCATAATGAAAAAGACCGTTAACCACGCAGTAAGGCTGAGAGACGGTTCGGTAATAAGAGTTTCGGGGGTCCACAGCTCCCTGACGGCAGAGCTTGTGAAAGGCGTAAATCCAATGCTCGCCATACTTGCCGCCGTGGTGCTTTTCTCGGTGCTTGCGGCTTCTATGGTGTCAAGGAACATCGTAAAGCCTATAAACGATATCGACCTTGCTCACCCGAAGATAGAAAAGAACTACAAGGAGCTTGCGCCGCTTCTCGAAAAGCTGCGTACTCAGAACAACAAGGTCAGCCGTCAGATGGACGAGCTGCAAAGCAGCCGTGAGCAGTTCAGCCTTATGACGGAAAGCATGACCGAAGGACTTATAATCGCAGACCCGAAGCTCATGGTGCTTACCTGCAATTCAAGCGCATTAAAGCTTCTCGGTGCGGGCTCGTTCACAGAGGGACAGAGCATATATGCGCTTAACAACTCCGATGTGTTCCGGCGCTGTCTGCTGAATGCACTGGGCGGCAGGCGCTCAGAGTGCATACTCCGCACCGGCGGAGGTCAGCGTGAGGTGATAGCCAGTCCCGCAAACAGTATAGATATGGTCTGCGGACTTGTGGTATTCATTATGGACGTTACTGAAAAGCAGGAGCTTGAAGCAATGCGCCGGGAGTTTACGTCCAATGTTTCGCACGAACTGAAAACGCCTCTGACTACTATATACGGCATTGCTGACATGCTGGCAAACGGAATGGTACAGAGCGGTGATGTTGCCGAGTTCGGAGGAAATATCCGCAGCGAGGCGGAGAGACTCATAAACCTTATTAACGATATCGTTTCACTTTCAAAGCTTGACGAGGACGCTGTCCCGCATGAGAACGAGAGCGTTGAGCTGTACAGCCTTGCGGAGGAGATACTCGGCAGACTTAAGCTCAGTGCAGAGGAAAAGGGCGTTGTTACGTCACTTTCTGGAGAAAGGGTTTCGCTTGTAGGCAGCAGGACCATACTCAGCGAGGTGCTGTATAATCTCTGCGATAACGGTATTAAATATAACGTTAAGGGCGGACATCTCAGCGTTAAGATATCACATGTTCCTCAGAGAGTCATTATAATGGTCAGCGATACGGGCATGGGTATACCTAAGCAGTATCTGAACCGCATTTTTGAACGGTTTTACCGTGTGGACAAGAGCCGCTCAAGCAGGATAAAGGGCACAGGACTGGGACTGTCAATTGTAAAGCACGGCGTTATATATCATAACGGTACCGTAAAGGTGGAAAGCGAAGAGGGAAAGGGCACTGTGTTTACAGTGGAGCTTCCCATTGAAAAAAAGCAGCATAATGAATAGCAAGGAGTGTTTTGATGAGCAGAGGCATTACTGCCGGAGAGCTTGAAGAACTTGACGGCTCGGAGTATCTACTTATAGATATACGCGACGGTTCGGCGTTTGAATACGGTCATATAGACGGGGCGGTAAATATACCGCAGGATAAGCTGGGAAGTGCAGAGCTTCCCCGCGACAAGAAGCTCATAGTCTATTGCAGGGGCGGTATCATAAGCGGCGAATATGCGGAAGAGCTCTGCGAAAGGGGATTTGATGCCTATGAACTCACCGGCGGCTACGTAGAGTGGCTGAGAGCGAAAATGGAAAACAGACGGGCTGCGGAGGACGTGGAGCTGAGCCTGCGGAAGAAGTTCAAGAAGTCCATATGGTGTAAATTCACAAAAGCTATCAATGAATATGAGCTTGTAAAGCCAAACGACAGAATAGCGGTCTGTATTTCCGGCGGCAAGGACTCTATGCTCATGGCAAAGCTGTTTCAGGAGCTGAAAAGGCACGATAAGTTTCCGTTTGAAGTGAAGTTTCTTGTCATGGACCCGGGCTACAGTCCCGAAAACCGCCGCGTTATCGAGGATAATGCCCGCTCTCTGGATATACCGGTGCATATATTCGAGTCGGACATTTTTGATTCGGTGTACAATATTGAAAAGAATCCCTGCTACATATGCGCCCGCATGAGACGCGGCTATCTGTATAATCATGCAAAGGAACTGGGCTGCAACAAGATAGCTCTTGGACATCACTTCGACGATGTTATCGAAACTATACTCATGGGTATGCTTTACGGCGGACAGGTGCAGACCATGATGCCGAAACTTCACAGTACGAATTTCGACGGAATGGAGCTGATAAGACCGCTTTACCTCGTCCGTGAAGCGGATATAAAGCACTGGCGCGACTATAACGGCCTGCATTTCATACAGTGCGCATGCAAGTTTACGGATACCTGCACTACCTGCGCTCCCGACAGCAGAACGGTATCGAAGAGAATGGAGATAAAGAATCTCATAGCAGAGCTGAAAAAGGTCAATCCGCAGGTTGAGAAGAACATTTTCCGAAGTGTCGAGAATGTGAACGTGAATACGGTCATAGCCTATAAGGACAACGGAGGAGTTCATCGTTTTCTTGATAATTATGATAAAAAAACAGACTGATACTTTGGTACTCAGTCTGTTTTTTCATCTCTGAACATTAATTTCCATGTTTTAATGCTGCATTTCGCGTAATAATACTATCACGGCATCAATAATTCTTTTTAAGGAGAAATCGCAATGAGCAATAACAGCAATAGCAATAAAGGCGAAATGACACAGAAGGGCAGAGAGACTCTCGAAAGATTCAAGATGGAGTCGGCAAGCGAGCTCGGTATCAACCTCAAGCAGGGCTACAACGGTGACCTTACTTCTCGTGAGGCCGGTTCTATCGGCGGCAGCATGGTCAATATGATTAGTCCAGAACAACAATGGGAAATTCCGCGAAATAACGTGAAATCGATGGGACACCAAGTGGTGTATACATACTATATTCAGGTCGGAATCTAAGAATTTTAGGTGTTAATTGTAAAACACTATGATACAATACCGATATAGAATTGAATAATTGATTAGAAAATATAAAAAATAAGGTGATTCTTTTATGATAAAATGTAAAGTTAAATATGCATAACAATGTGCGTTTGTGACATAGTATATGAAACACTGAAAAAAGCCCTGCCATAATGAGGCAAGGCTTTTTTAGCTACAAGCGTTATTATATTATTCGTTATATAGTTCAAGCAGTCGCTTTATCCTGTGCTGAATAAAGCCATTAAGCGCTGAAAGCCTTTCCTCAGAGACAGGATAAAAGCGTACTCGAAGTTCAGAAAAAGGTCTATAACATGATAATGAACAACGAGGACCTTTCCACAATTGACCTTACGAAGTATGCAGCAAATATCCAGCCGTCCATACTTTATAATGGACATTGAAGGGGAAGAAATACCATATCCCGGTTCACTGTATTTTGTTCCCGATAGTGTCTTCAATGAGAGAATCGGTCTTATTATTCATAGCTGAAAGATAAACGCCACTGTTGGTTATTCGCTAACTGTGGCGTCGCTATTTCTGTTAACATTTAAACGTAAGCGCCAACCATTCTATGCACATGAAAATAAGTAAGCTCCGCTACAATCAACGGAGCTTTTACACTTATTTGCTCAATTCCCATATCAGGGTATCTAATGGGCTATCATAGTCATATTCGTATTTTAGCCACGAATCGTTTTCCGACCTAATATAGCCGCCTATATCGTATAACGTCATAGTTTCGTTATTCTGATATTCAAGCTTGATTACCCATGTCATACCGTTTAATTGACCGGGATCTTCTGAAAAATCGTCAGTCAGTTCCATATCCGACAGAAAATCAATGAATTTCTGCGCCTTACTGTCTGTAAAGGTAAAATCATACCCTTTGGGAAGAGATGTTACATTTACACTTTTTATAGTGTTGTCTATCAGTTTGAGCCGTTTATCACTTTTTAAATTAAGTTTTCCATACTCAAATGCATTCAGGAACTCTATCAATTCATCTTCAGATACAGCACCAATTATATCAAAATAGTGATTTTCGTCTATAAAAGCATTAGCATAACACTGTCCGTTTTCAGGGAATAACAAACTTACATCCTTATCCTGAATTTTGACTATTTTGTCGGAACTACGTCCCATACGCTTTTTAAGATATTCAGCAATTCCTTCTGTTTCAGTAAGCACTTCTGCATCTGCATAGTAGAACATAATATGATAATTCTTTTCCTTAAATGTTACATAGTATCCTACGCCGATATCTTCGTATTTTGCGTAAGGGAACAGTGCAACTCCACGATTATTATTTTCTTTGATTGTTTCATTTTCTGTTACCTGATAGATAAATCCGTCATTTTTGAAACGCTCAAACATTTTTTTATAACTGTCATGGTAGACTTTATCGTAGTTATTGAGATCGTAATTGCTTATAAGCGTGATAGCTTCATCAATTCCGCCTACACCTAAAGGCTGTATTTCAGGCTGCATAGGATCTTTTGCAGAATCAGGCTTTTCCAGAGAAGCGATAAGCGTTGATCTTTCACCTCTGGTTACATATATCCTGCCCAGTTCAACGGACTTATTGCTGCTTGTACCCTTAACTATTATCTCCGTTTCAAAGTCCTCAGGATATTTTAAGTCATCGGGAGTCCAGAAGATATAGCCGTTTTTGCCAACTTCATATGTTGTTCCCACGTCTTTTATCGGACCGCTGCCTTTATTTATATCCCAGTAAGTGAAGTGACCGTCTTCAGCAAAAAGTGTTATCTGATAGTCCGACGAATCAAATTCTAATAAAATACCTATTCCTGACCAGTCACTCATTGCTGGGCGATATGGAGTTTTTATTGATACGATATCTCCCAGTTCAGGCTCAATTTCACTACTTTCACTATCAAGCCCCAACAGTTTTATCTGTATCGCCTGAGCGTCGCCGACTGTAAGTCCGTCGCCGTCCATATCACCGTTGAGCTTGCCCTGTTCGGTAAGATGATGCTCTGCTGTGCCGTTTATACCATATTTATTGGGATTTGCAAGAGCCTGCATTATCATTACTGCATCTGCCATATCGACTGAACCGTCGCAGTTTGCATCGCCCGCTACTATTTCAGTAGTTTCGGAAAGTACGGTAACCTTTTGTATGTTGCCGAACATGGCAGGATAATCTTCAAGAATGCCGCCATTATAAGTGACCTCAAGCTTCATGCCAACAACGGGTTTAATACCATTGTCAAGTTTATTAGCAGGCAGGGTGAGAACATCTCCACTGCTCTCGACATTCTTTACCAACAGGCTACTTCCGTTTATTTCTATAACTGTGACCGTCATGGTATAATCAGATGTCATTATGCTTGGATCATCAACAACAGGAGTCACTGTAGATGCTATGTATTCCTTAACATCCTCTGTGCGAATATCGATACCCTTGTCATTATCGTGCGAAAGCAGAATATAAATCGGTTTCTTTTGTATATCACCGCCGACATCGAGAACAAAACCGCCTTCAAGCTTGTATTCCCAGATGTACAGACCTGAACCAACATCTCTGCCATTGTAGTCCCTGAAGTCTGCCCAGTCAAGTTCGTCGCCCAATTCGGCAAGTCTCATAACATCGTTAAGAGTCATGTCCTTTGTGCCTTTAAGCAGTGTCGGATCTTCCTTTACAGTATCCTCTTTAACTACAACAACGTTCTGTACATTTGCGAACTGTCCAGGAAAAGTTACAAGAATACCGCCTTTATAGGTAATCTCAAGCTTCATGCCTACCTTTGGTTTTATATCGTCCGGAAGCTTCTTCGATGATAAATAAAACTTATCGGAAGAATTCAGCTCAGGCGAACCGTCAACAGGCTTTACCAAGATATTATCACCGCTCACATCCATGACTGTAACTGTAACAACTTCGGTTTGTATAGTCGGATCATCTAAAACAGGTATAGTAATTGTTGTGACAGGCTTTGTTTCGGTAACTGCAATCGTTGTTGTAATAGCACCATCGTAAAACCATGGAGTTAAGTCTTCTGTTCTAATATCGAACTCAGCGCCATTACCCCAAACGCAGTTAATATGTTCTGGTTTTTCCTTTAAATTTCTTCCGATGACCAACAGCTTGGAACCGCTATTTTTAATAACAAACTGCCATATATTAGTTCCATCACCAACGTCCGTAAACTCATATTTCTCAAAGTCGCTCCAAGTAAGCTCGTCACCTTTCTTAGATAATTCAAGAATATCATCTTCTGAAATAAGGGGCTTCTGAGCTTCCTTGTTATTTGCAGTTTCAGAAACTATAGTAACTTTCTGTACATTTCCGAACTGTGCTGGATAAGTTTCGAGAATACCGCCGCTGTAGGTGACCTTGAGCTTCATACCAACTTTTGGATTGATATCGGCAGAAAGCTGCTTTGCCGATAAAGAAAACTTAGACGAGGACTTCAGTTCAGGCGAACCGTCCACAGGCTTTACTAAGACAATATCACCATTTATGTCCATGATTGTAACTGTAACAACTGATATTTGCATAGTCGGATCATCAACAACTGGCATAGTAATGGTTGTGACAGGCTGTGTGCCAGTAACTGCGATAGTTGTAGTAACAGCATCATCGTTTTCTGTCAGCACAGTTTGCTCCTGCAAATTCTCTGCCACACCTGTTATCGGAACAGCTGAAACCGGAGCTGTACCCACGAAGCACATTGCAGCAATTGCCGCTGTCAAAACTCTCTTTTTCATAAAATCAACTCCTTTGTTATAGTTAAAAAGCTATACTGAATAGAAGCTGCATTTTTCCGCTTTTCTTACGTTCATTATAGCAAATCATTATAAAAAGTCAATATCTGTGTCCTGAAACGCAGGTTTTTGTCCTGAATCGCAGATTTTTGTCCTAAACAGCAGATTTGTTCAAGGATAATCTGTTGATTTGGGAGCATTATTATGGTAAAATTAATAAAAAAGGCTTTGGTGGTGAGAACATGATAAGAATTGCGATAGTAGACGACAGTCAGGAGTATATAGACATTATAAAAATAAAAATAGCAGGTATTATGGAAGAAACAGGCTATTTCCAGTATGATATTTCGAAATTTACTGACGGTTCGACGTTTTTAAGGGATAATTCATCTTATGATGTACTGCTTCTTGACATAGATATGCCGCATATTAACGGCTTTGAGCTTACTGAAAGGATAGACGAACGCTTGTCTGTACAGGGAACTACTCTCATATACATCTCAAGTCACGATAACTATGTGTTTGAGTCAATAAAGCACTCTCCGTTCAGATTTGTCAGAAAAAGCTTATTGGACACAGATCTCCCCGAAGCCATAAAGGCATACATTGAAAAACGTGAGAATTCCAATGATTACTTCAAATTCACCGACAGAGAAAACAATACCGAGGTAAGGATAAGGTTCAACGATATCGTCTATTTCGAATCATACAGCCATGATATTTGTCTTTTGGATGCTAAGGGAGAACATTTTGTTATAAAGAGGAGCAATAATCTGTCACTTAATTCCCTTGAGGAAATGTACAGCTCAAAAGGCTTCATAAGGTCAAACAAGTCCTATCTTGTCAATTACAGGCATATTTACAAGATAATGGAAAACAAGATATACTTCACTAACGGCGGAACAGCTTTTATAACTCAGCGTGACGTTAAGAAGTTCAAATTACAGTATCAATCCCTTATTATGAAGGAGCAATCATGAAAGATATAATTATCGACAGCATATTTTGCATTATAGATACGTTTATAATCACATATTTCTTTGAATCGGTATTTAATAGAAGAAAACCGAACACATTAACGTCTTTAGTGCCTGCATTTCTGATACTGCTTATGGCAGACCTGGGCATTACATTTCTGAAAGTGCCTTTATTCGTACAGCTTGCTGTATTTATAATACTGTGCGGTGCAGTCCTGGGAGTATTCTATAACGGAAGCCTGCTGAAAAAGAGCTACACTATAATTATAACGATATTGCTGACTATAATACCGAGTCTTCTGATAATTTACATTATATCATCGGCTTCAAATGTCAATTATGCGGCTTTGATAAGCAAAAACGATCATCTGAAGATATTGACTAACGTCCTGAGCAAGCTTTTACAGTTTGCTATTATTCATGCAGTTGTCAGGATAATGAAAAAAGAGAAAAACAGTATCTCCAAACCACAGATACTAACCTTTGCTGCGATAATGTTTCTCTCGATAATTGCCGTAATATTCACAAGCAATGCACTGCTGAAAGGTGATATCAATACATATTTCTGCATTTATACGACCATTGCTGTTATTATTGTTGATATCGGAACCTATTGCCTTATATGGCTGTATTCTGAGCTGAACCGCAGGAAAATGGACATAAAGATGCAGGAACTGACCATACAGCAGCAACAAAAAGACGTTGAGAGCATTATAAATAAGTATTATGAAACGCTTACGCTCCGCCATGATATAAAGAAATACGTTAATATAGCCATTGAAATGCTCAATGAGAAAGAATATGATAAGCTTGGGGAGTTTCTGAGATCATTTCAGGAGAACAAGCTCGGCAGCTCAAAAGCTTATATCAATACTCAGAACAAGATGTTCAATGCCATTATAAATCAGAAAATGAATGAAGCGGATAGTGCTGATATAAAGGTTGAATGCTTTATATACGATGATCTTGCAGATTTCAGAGGCATGGAGGATATCGAGCTGTGCCTTATCTTCCTTAACTTACTTGAAAATGCGGTTGAAGCTGAGAAGAATGTCAGCAATCCTATGATAAGATTCACTATATTCCAGAAAGCAGCGTATACCTGCTTCAAAATTGAGAACGTCGTGGATAAGGACATTCTTTCACTCAATCCCGAGCTGAATACGACAAAGGACGATAAGCAATCACACGGTGTAGGACTCAAATCCGTCCGTGAGATAATCGAAAAGCATGACGGAATTTTTAATATTTCACAGAACGGAGAATGGTTCACCGTTGAAATAATGCTGCTGAAATCTGCCGTTTAGGACAAAAACCTGCTGTTTAGGACACAGATATTGACTTTTTGTAATGAATTGTTATACTGAGAGTAAGAAAAGCAAAAATGCAGCTTCTATTCAATATAGCTTTTTGACTATAAAAGGAGTTGATATTATGAAAAGGTTTTATGTGCCTATTTTACTTGGACTTCTTGCTTTTACAATGTATGGTTGCGGAAAAGGCAATTCAGAGAGCGAAAGTATATCTGTTGATGAGAATAAAATCGTTGTTACTGAACAACCTACACTAAAAGGAATAGACAACAAGGTATTGGAATCTGACGGCATTATTGAACCGATGGATTCAGCTGAACTGGAAACAAAGCTCTCTGCTCTATATAAAGACCAGACTCTTGATGAAATAATTAAACTTTTCGGGAAAGAGCCCTTTTACGTAAAAGAAACAAACGAAAATGTATTTGAATATTATAGCGGTGAAATTACTATCAGATTATGGGGGATACCTCTTTTTCAAGCATGTGTAGAGGATAAAAATGGTATACGTATGATACCATTATATAATAACCCTTTTGCTGAATTAGTTGAATCTGATATTCCTGAGCCCACGGAACACGTTAATACAAAATCAGACTCTTTTGTATCTGGATTGCCGACATTTACAAACAGTTCAAATGCAAAAAAATGGGAGATTATTCAGACAACTCAAGAGATGGTAGACTATAACGGAAATACAGTTGAAAAAGGAATATATGCTATTTCGAGAACTGATCCTGTGGGAAAGCCAATGCCAGCAGGTAATCCTCCGCCAAGTCTGCGTATCGGAGATGAACATAACGGAAATTATTCAGTGTCTTTTGATTATTGTATACCTGATAAAGGACCATTGTTTTTTATGATGTACGATGCTTCTGATACTGTTTATGCCAACGAGCAGCTTGGTGAAGAATATTATTGGTATGAACTTCTTGCAAATGGAAGGCTCAATATATGTACTACTTTTGGAAAGAATTCAAAGCATATCTGTAGCAGTGACGGTAATTTCATCACAGTTGAAAATTATGATCCGACAATATGGAATCATTGTACATTGAATGTAATAGACAGCGGTATAGAAGTATTCATAAACGATGAACTAATAACTGTTCTTGATAGTTTAAATAATAAAAAAACAGGTAGATTAGGACTTGATGGTATACAAGGAACTATGTTCAGGAATATTGATTTCAGAGATTAATAATTAAGTAACTATTATTGTTACCTGCTGTTTAGGACAAAAACCTGCTGTTTAGGACACAGATATTGACTTTTCATAATAATTTGCTATACTGAAAGTAAGAAAAGCGGAAAATGCAGCTTCTATTCAGTATAGCTTTTTAACTATAAAGGGAGTTGAGTTTATGAAAAAGGTTGTTAGTATATTACTTACAGCTTCAATATTGACAAGTTGTATTGCAGTTACGTTTACTGCAGGTGGTGCTGAAACTGTTTTAGGTCAATCTTCAATAGCAGAAGAAAAAAATCATTTGTTTCCTCTTTCAGTTTATTTATCAAATTCTCTTTCAAAAAAAGCAGCTCCCCTTGAAGTCGATAATGATTCATTTGATCGTTTTCTAAAGTATAGCCTTTATGTCTCTGATAAAGAATCCCTTACTCCAGAACAACTTGATTTGTGTAAAACAATTTTTACAACTGAACGTAACAGCCCACACATTTTACGATGTCCTTATGCAAGAGAGAATATTAAATCCGGTGAAAAAACAAAGAGAGGTTCAATAGATGATAAGCAATTTCTCGCAGATATGAGTGGATACAATACAATAGATATATGCCCTGATATTGTATACTATGATATATATGATGCATATAACATGGGGCAACCTTCTGAGGTCGTTGAATACTGGCTGGATGACAACGGCAATGAGCGTGTGATAGCACAGGCAGGAATGGGAGGTCCATATTATCAGATCTACTATGATAAAGCACCTGATTACGCAGAACTTGATAAAGTTATCGAATTTTGTGACAAAGGTGGAAGTCTTATAGATAATGATGACGGAAGCTTTATTTACGCAGGAATGATAAACGGTAGCAAATATAAAGAAAACAAAACTTTTGAAATATATACTGCTGATATATGGAAGTATATTATCAAAGATGACGGTACTGCTGTTATTACAGACTGTACACTACCAAGAGGAAGTGACGTTGAACCAATTACTGAGACTATTTTTTTTCCAAAGGAACTCGATGGGCATCAGGTTACCAGTATATCCTGTTCTTTTTCCGATAGTTGCATTACAAAACTCGTGATACCTGAAAATTACAGCCATATTGAGAGATTTGTTAATATGAAGTATCTTAAAGAGGTTGAGATTAATTCGCCTGAATTGAATCTTGTATCACCGTGTTTTTTATCTTGTCCAGATCTGGAATGTGTTAAGCTTAATGTAAAATCTGTCGGTACAGGAACATTTGTTGAATGTCCTCAACTCTATAAAGTTGAAATAAATGGAGCAGAAGAAATTGCATGTTGTGCATTCTCGGATTTGCCTGCATTGAACGAAGTAACACTTCCTGATAATCTTAAATATATCGGACAGGATGCGTTTGTAAATACTGATGTAACAGAACTTACTATACCAAACAGCGTTGAGATAATCGGCATACTGAGAGATCCTTACATAAAAAATGGAAAGCTTATTGATCCGCTTATGCTTGATAGAATTGGAATTGCTGACGACGACTGTATTATTAAAGGATACAGTAATACTGAAGCTGAATATTTTGCAAATTCAAATGGTTTCAAGTTCGTACCGATTGATGTAAAATATGGTGATGCCAACTGCGACGGTTCAGTCGATATGGCGGATGCAGTTCTTATCATGCAGGCTCTTGCAAATCCTAA